>NZ_CANLTQ010000006.1 GCF_947494025.1 uncultured Jannaschia sp. | reverse complement strand
AACTTGGCCTCTGCCGCCTCGAGCGCCTCTCGCAGCACGCGGTCGTAGCCACCGCTGGCCTCGAAGATGACCCAGGCGCCGTCGCGCGCGCAGGACCTGGCGAAGGCCCGTGCGGCGGCAGGGGTGTTCTCGATGTGGCGCGCGCCGTGCTCGGGATGATGAATGTCGAGCCAGTTCTTGGCGACGTCGACACCGACGTAGACGTTCTGCATGGTAGTCCTGCTCCTGTTCTGCGGGGTCCGTTGGAACGGCCCCAGTCAATTGTTCAGGATGGCGAGCGAGAACGCGGATGGCTCCCACGCCGGCAATCGGGCTCGATCACCCCGGAGGCTCTCGGGATGCCGTCCGCATCACCGGCATAGACGATCCGAAGAAGACAGGAGGCTGGTTCGTCGGTCATGAGCCTTCCTCTCCGCTTCAGCGAGAGGGATGCTTCCGATGGGCCCGGGCGGGCGTCGATTGTTGAACCAGTCCGCTCATCCCACCCCGCCGCGTTTGCCGATTTCCCAGAGCCAAGCCTACGAATAACGCGGCCTCGAACAGCCCGATGATCGTCCCGACGAGGGCATTGTCGTAACTACCCCCGACGGAGCCGGCCAATGGGCTCGAGGTCTACCCCGGTCAGCCGTCGGGTGTGGGCAGCGACAGGTTTCGTGTAGCGCGACGATCTGGACGCGAAGACGCATTGCATCGCCGCGGGTCATTCGTGCCGGGCGGCGGCGCGGATGGTCGGGGTCGGCGCGCGACCGGCGTCTGATCGCCGTGACCGGGGGGTGATCGCCCCGAAGCGACAGGGTCGCGCACCGGGAACCGCGGGCGAGCCCGCGCCGCACATGGCGTTCCCGGCCGGGATCGTCCGTGCGGCGCCGTCATCGGAAATCGAGCTTCCGGACGGCCTGCCCAAGCTCTACCGGGAGACGGTCGCGGTGCTGGCGGCCAAGCTGTCCAAGGAAAGCGTGGCCGGGCGCGCCGCCGACGAGCTGCACGATCTCGTCGACAGAATCGTCGTGCAATGGGATGACAACGCCCATCGCCACTAGCTGGAGATCGAGGGCAACTTGTTGGAGATGCTACGCAATCGGCGCCAATTGAACGCGACGCCTTGCGTGGTTCTGCGATTTTCGCGGAAGTTGGTTGCGGGGGTAGGATTTGAACCTACGACCTTCAGGTTATGAGCCTGACGAGCTACCGGACTGCTCCACCCCGCGCCATGCCCGCCCAATAACGCCCGCCCCCGGCGACCGCAAGTGCATCTGCGATGTTTTTATCCGCTTCCTTGGAGATATTTGAGTGCCTTCGATACGGGCCGTTACGCCTCATCGTTTCACGGGCGTGCGACTTCGTTTTCTGCATCCTCCAAAGGGCACAGGCGGCCTGCGACGGCAGATCAGGGGGACTGCATCGCACGCCAGCATCTTCTCAAGGTTCGTGCGCAGCCCCGTGCGCCAGTCCGGCGCAGGCGTGCGAGCGCCTCGCGCCCCACCCCGCCGGGAAGGAGGACGACCCGGTCCCGCGCCGCCCCCGCATGCTCCAGCGACCTCAGGAGCGTCACCGCCCCGACCGCGAACGCGTCGTCGGTGACGAGCGTGACGTAGGCGTCACGTGGCATCGGGCTCCCGACTTCGCTGCTCGGAAGACCGACGTCAGATCCGGCCCGGTGTCGCATTCCGCCCGCGAACCGGATCGCGGAATCGCGACCGCCGGCCCGCAGCCGCGGTCGATGCGACAGGCGATGGCCGGGCCGCCGTCCACTACCAGCAGATACGTCCGCCGGCGACGTGCCGCGCAAGCGGTATCCGGGCGCCGTCGAGGCCGGGTTTCTCAGGGCGCACGCTCGGCCTCGCGCGAACGAGGCGGATACCGGCCGCGCCCGGCCCTCAGCCCAGCCGGCCTTCGCCCACTGCGAGGATCACCGGGACGACCAGATCCTCCTCGTCCGTCAGGTGGCGGTCGAGGAAGGCCTGCATCCGCTCCAGCCCCTCGTTCAGGCGGCCCACCGCATCCGATCCGCCGCCGCGCAGCACCGCGTTCGCGTCGTTCGCGAAGGCGTCGAGCTCGTCGTGCAGGCGATGGTGGTCGGCGTCGAGGATCTCAAACCCCCGCTCGAGCGTCGGCGCGTGGACGACGAGCTTCGGAAAATAGACCGCGTCCTCGATCGAATGGTGCCCGTGCAGGTGCTCCAGGAACATGCCACCCAGACGCGAAAGGCGCTGCGCGTGGACCTGCGGGTCGAGGTCGTTGGCCTGGGCCGCCCGTCCGTCCGCCTCGAGCCGCGACAGCATCTCCCGGAAGGCGAGGTGCCGTTCCAACCAGAACCGGGTCAGCTCGCCGAACTCGGGATGCGCCTGCCACCCCTCGCGCGGATGCTGCCGCAGAAGGGCGTCGAGCCCCTCGGGCAGGCCGTCGCGCGTGCCGAGGGCGAAGGGTTCGGGTGTCTCGTTCATGCGCAACACCTAGGGGGGCGGCCCCTGTTCACAAGACGCCGCGCAGCGCCTCGTAGGCCGCGGCCGTTGCGGCATTGGCGAGGTTGAGCGAGCGGATATGCGGAGAGCGCATCGGCATCCGCGTCAGCCGATCCTCCCGTCCCGCTAGAACATGCGGCGGCAGGCCCACCGTCTCCTGCCCGAAGACGAGGTGGAAGTCTGACGGGTACGTTCGGTCGCGGAAACTCGTCGCGCCGTACTCCTCGAACAGGACCAGCGCCTCCGCGCGCGGCGCCCGGCGTGCGAGGAAGTCGTCCCAATCGTCGTATTCGTGCAGCCGCACGTGCTTCCAGTAATCGAGCCCCGCCCGGCGCACGTTCCGGTCGGTGATCTCGAACCCGTAGGGCCGCACGAGGCAGAGATCGAGGTCGAGCGCGACGCAGGTCCGCCCGACGGAGCCGGTGTTGCCCGCGATCTCGGGCCGCACGAGCACGATGGCCGGACCGGGCGCGCTCATGCGTGAACGGCCGCCCAGCGCTCGCAGAGGTCGAATTGCAGGCTGCGCGCCGCCCGGCTCCAGTTGCGTCCGCCCGTCGGACGCTCGCGGTCGTCCTTCGCCAGCTTCGCGCGACGGTCGGTATCGGCCGCGAAGGTCGCGAAGGCCAGGCTGCGCCCGGTGGTCGGCGCGTCGAAATAGCCGGCCAGACCGGAAACGAAGTTCAGCGTCCCGGTCTTCGCCTGCAGGCTCTGCCGCGGCGGGCCTTCGAGCGTGATGTCCTTCAGAAGCGGTCGCAGCCGCGCCATCGCGCCGGGCGCGGTCAGCAATCCGACCATGTCGGACGGGGAGATGCGCGAGGTGCCGTTTAGGCCGGAATGGTCGTCGAAGTCCGGCCGACGCGCGCCGGTTCGCTGCGCCACCCATTGCGACATCACGTCGGCGGATGCGTCGAGCGACCGGGGCGGACCGCTGAGCCGCGTCGTCGCGGTGAGACCCAGCAATTCCGCCACGAGGTTGGTCGAATGATTCAGCATCGACGCCGCCACCCGGTCGAGCGTCGCGCCCTGCCCGATCGCGATGGTCGCTCCCTGCCCCCGGCCCCGCCGCGCCGCGGGTGTCACGATCCCGTTCGAGCGCAGCATCGTCCGCAACACGTCTCCCGCATAAAGGTCCGGATTGCGCACCGGCAGCCAGCGGGAACCGGTGCCGCCGAGCTGACCCCGCGCCACGGTCCAGCTGTCGATGTCGCCGCGCCGGTCGTAGGTGTAGACCGGCAGCGAACGGTTCGCGACGGCGATCTCGCTCGTCGCCACCTCGGGCCGGAAGCGGCCGGTCCGTGCGTCCATCGTCGTGGTGTAGTCGCCGCCCGCGCGCCGCCAGGAGAAGTTCACCCGGTTGAAGTTCAGGTTCAGGGCGCCGACCGCCGGGTTGTAGCCGACATGGTCCGGCTGCGCCCGGTCGATCCGCTCGATCGCCGGCAGCGCGGAGGCATCGACGAGGAGCCGGCCGCTCACCTCCCGCAGTCCGGCCGCTTTGGCCTGCGCGGCGAGGTCGTAGAGCCCGTCCGCATCGAGCGACGGATCCCCGCCGCCCACGAGCACGAGATCGCCGTCGAGCCGGCCGCCCCGGATCGGCCCCGTCGCGACGAGCCGGGTCTGGAAGCGGAAGTCCGACCCCAGCGCCTCCAGCGCGTAGAGCGCGGTCACAGCCTTCGCGACGGAGGCCGACGGAAAGGGGCGGATCGGGTTCAGCGTTTCCAGCACCTCGCCGGTCCGCGCGTCGGCCACGACGAAGCCGACCCGCCCGCCGAGACCTGCCGCCCCGACCAGCCGTTCCGCCGCCGGGGCGGACCGGGCCAGCGCGTCGCCGGGCTTCAGGACCGGGCGCGCGGAGGTCGCGGGCGGGTTCGCGCAGGCCGGCAGGGCCGCGGTCGACAGCGCCGCCGTCATGAAGAAGCGTCGTTGCATCGCAGCACCTCCGTCCCGGCGGTTTCATGCATGGAGGTTAACGAGATGTGAAGAGCCGGGGCGGCCCTGTTCCGTCCCCTGCGCCGGTGCTAGGCCGCCGCATGACTCGCGAAACCCTCGGATCGGTGACGATGATGTTCGTCGCCATGTCGCTGATCCCGGTGGGGGACACGGCGGGAAAACTCCTGACCGCGACCCACGGCGCCTCACCCTTTTTCGTCGCGTTCAGCCGCTTCGCGGTGGGCACGGCCGTCGTCATCCTGATCCTCGGGGGTCGCGTCGACTGGCCCGTCTTCCGTGATTGGCGCATCTGGTTGCGCGGGGGCCTCATTGCGGCGGCCATTTCCTGCATCCTGACGGCCCTCCGCACCGAGGAGATCGCCACCGTCTTCGGCGCCTTCTTCGTCGGGCCGCTCTTCAGCTACGTCCTGTCGATCCGCTTCCTGGGCGAGCGGGTGACGTCCTTGCAGACGATCATGCTTGCGGGCGGCTTCTGCGGCGTGCTCCTCGTCGTTCGGCCGGGCTTCGGCATGACGCCGGGTCTGGGCTTCGCAGTGCTGGCCGGGCTTTTCTACGGGGCTTTTCTGACGACCTCGCGTTGGCTTTCGGACGTGGCGGCACCGCGACAGCTGATGCTGAGCCAGTCGGCGATCGGCACGCTCCTTCTTCTGCCGGTGGGGCTTCTGCAGGTGCCAGAGGCGAGCGCGCCCGTCGCGAGCCTCGTGCTCCTGTCGGGCACGGCCTCGGCGAGCGGCAACCTTCTTCTCGTGCTGGCCTACCGCCGCACCTCCGCGACGGTGCTCGCGCCTTTTGTCTACTCCCAGCTCATCTCGGCCACGATCCTCGGCTGGGCCGTGTTCGACACCTTTCCCGACGCGACGTCACTCGCCGGCCTCGCCATCCTCGTGGCGGCAGGGGTCGGCACGGTCGTTTTCCGGCGGGATTGACGCCCATTGGGTCGATACCGGACGTCAGACGCAATTCGGACAGGACGGATCCCGTACCGTGGAGCGGTCGAGGGCTGCCCGGCGTGCCGCCGGGCGAGCTGACGGTCTGAAGCGCCCCGCCCCTGGCGTCCACCACCCCCGCTAACGCCAGCCGCCGCCCGCCCGGATCGAGGTGGAGGAGGCGTCGTGCGTCGGCATGTCGAGGAACGTCCAGACCGGCGGCGCCCGTCGGCCGATCCCCTTCGCGGCGGCGGCGGGAACGAAGGCGTGCCGGTAGATCGTGGCGGCGGGCGAGGTGCGCGCGGCGATCCCCTCCCCCGGCCGCGCCAGCACGGCCACAGGCACGCGCGCGAGGATGTCGCGCCACTGCTCCCAGCGGTGGAACTGCGCGAGATTGTCGGCCCCCATGAGCCAGACGAACCGCGCCCCGGGATAGCGCCTTTGCAGCGCCGCGATGGTCCGCGCGGTGTAGCGCGTGCCGAGCGTGGCCTCGATGCCGGTGACGACCACGCGCGGGTCTCGGATCATGGCGCGGGCATGGCGGATCCGCCGCTCGAGCGGGGCGGGACCGCGCGCCTTCAACGGATTGCCGGGACTTACCAGCCACCAGACCCGATCGAGGTCCAACCGCTTCAGCGCCTCCCGCGTGATGTGGACATGTCCTGCATGGGCCGGATCGAACGACCCCCCCAGCAGACCGACGACCATTCCGGCCGGAGCGATGGGCAGACCCGCGCGCATGCGCCGCACCTAGCCGCGCCCTGCCCGCGCGGGCAAGCCCCGCCGGCCCCCGGATTGCCCCCGCTCCCGGCCCGCGATACATGCCGCGCACACCCGAGCCTCCGGAGGAGTTCGTCATGGCCAGCTATCAATACGTCTACCACATGGACGGCGTGTCCAAAGCCTATCCGGGCGGCAAGAAGGTGTTCGAGAACATCCGCCTGTCGTTCCTGCCGGGCGTCAAGATCGGCGTCGTGGGCGTTAACGGCACCGGCAAGTCGTCCCTGATGCGGATCATGGCCGGGCAGGACAAGGACTTCCAGGGCGAGGCCTGGGCCGCCGAGGGCGCGAAGGTCGGCTACCTCCCGCAGGAGCCGGTGCTCGACGAGTCGAAGACGGTCCGCGAGAACGTGATGGAGGGCGTGGCCGAGAAGCAGGCGATCCTCGACCGCTACAACGAGCTCGCCATGAACTACTCGGACGAGACGGCCGAGGAGATGGCGAAGCTCCAGGACGAGATCGACAGCCAGAACCTTTGGGATCTCGACAGCCAGGTGGACATCGCGCTCGAGGCGCTGCGCTGCCCGCCCGACGACGCGAACCCCGCGAACCTTTCGGGCGGCGAGCGGCGGCGCGTGGCGCTCTGCAAGCTTCTGCTCGAGGCGCCGGACATGCTCCTCCTCGACGAACCGACGAACCACCTCGACGCCGAGACGATCGCGTGGCTCCAGAAGCACCTGATGGAGTACAAGGGCACGATCCTGATCGTCACCCACGACCGCTATTTCCTCGACGACATCACGTCGTGGATCCTCGAGCTCGAGCGCGGCCGGGGCATCCCGTGGGAGGGAAACTATTCCTCCTGGGTTGAGCAGAAGGCCAAGCGGCTGGAGCAGGAGGCCAAGGAGGACAAGTCGCGCAAGAAGACGCTGGAGCGCGAGCTCGCCTGGATGCGCTCGGGCGCCAAGGCCCGGCAGACCAAGTCCAAGGCCCGGATCGCCGCCTACGAGGAGATGGCGGGCCAGTCCGAGCGCGAGCGCGTGGGCAAGGCCCAGATCATCATCCCGAACGGTCCGCGCCTCGGCCAGAAGGTGATCGAGGTTCAGGGGCTGCGGAAGGCCTATGGCGACCGGCTCCTGATCGACGACCTGAGCTTCTCGCTGCCGCCCGGCGGCATCGTCGGCGTGATCGGGCCGAACGGCGCGGGCAAGTCTACCCTGTTCCGGATGTTGACCGGGCAGGAACAGCCCGACGAAGGCACGGTGGAATACGGCGACACGGTGAAGCTGAGCTACGTCGACCAGTCGCGCGACGATCTCGATCCGGACCACAACGTCTGGGAAGCGATCTCCGGCGGGGCGGAGCTCATCAAGCTCGGCGACGCGGAAATCGCGTCACGCGCCTATTGCGGGGCCTTCAATTTCAAGGGGCCGGACCAGCAGAAGAAGGTCGGCATCCTCTCGGGCGGGGAACGCAACCGCGTCCACATGGCCCGGCTCCTGAAGGACGGCGGCAACGTATTGCTGCTCGACGAGCCGACCAACGATCTCGACGTCGAGACGCTGCGCGCGCTCGAGGACGCGATCGAGGACTTCGCGGGCTGCGCCGTGGTCATCAGCCACGACCGCTTCTTCCTCGACCGCCTCTGCACGCATATCCTCTCCTTCGAGGGCGACAGCCATGTCGAATGGTTCGAGGGCAACTTCGAGGCCTACGAGGAGGACAAGGCGCGCCGGCTCGGTGCGGACGCGATGGAGCCGACGCGGATGAAGTACAAGAAGTTCAGCCGCTAGGCCGCTTGCGGCGGGACGCCCCGAACGCGGTCCCGCCTCCCGGTGCGTCCGAAGGAATGGACGGCAGCGGCCCCTTTCGTCCGTCCCTCGCCCGGCGAAACTCCGGGCGATCCGTGACGGGGGTTTGCCTCTACCCCCTCGGGGTCGCGGCCCGACGGCACGGTCGGCGGCTGTGCCGCGCCTCCCGCCCGTCGTCGTCGCGGCCGTCGCGACCGATCACTTCGGCCCTGCGGCGAGCTGGCGCAGCGCCCGATGCACGGCGCGCGCCTGGCCGCCGGGCAGGCCGCGAAGCGCCTCCGCCTGTTCAAGAGACGGCTTGCCGAACAGCGTCATCGCGATGACGGCGGGATGTTCGTCGGACAACGTCGCGGGGGTGACGGCCGTGGTCACCATCACCCGTATCTCCGCGCGTGTCGGCAAGGAGCGGACCGCGACGGCGTGGCGCTGGCTGCGGAACGGGGCGGGCGTCATCGCGTGCGGCAGGTGCGACGCCGTGGCCGGAGCGGCCATGACGGGCCGGACGGGCACATCCGGTTTCGCCGGTGCCGCGCGACGGGGCACCTCGGTCTCGGCCTTGGGCGCGAGCTTCGGCGCGGAGCTGCGGAACAGGCGGGAGCGCTGCGGAAGCGTCGGATCCGGCCGCGCCGCCGGCGAAACCTTTGGCGCCGCCGCCGGCGTTGCGGGGGCGGCCGCGACCGAAGCGACCGGCTCCCGCGGAGGCGCGGCCTCCGCCGCGACCGGACGCGGCACGGGAGCCCCGGTCTTGCGCGCCATCGCGTCGGCCTTCTGACGCTCGACCGTGCGCACCAGATCGCTCGCCCAGTCGCGCAGCCGTTCCGGCGGTACCTTCGACGTATCCCCCGCCTCGAGCAGGGCGAGCAGCGCGCGCGCCTTTTCCGGGTTCGTGACGGCGTCGGCGAGAGCCTCCGGCTTCGGCTTCGGCTTCAGCTTGGCGGAACGCAGGTTCAACATGGAGCGGGACCTTTCACATGTAGCTTCGCACGAGGGCGCCGGACACGAGAGTCCAGCCGTCGACCACGACGAAGAAGGCGAGTTTGAAGGGCAGCGAGACGATGGCCGGCGGCACCATCATCATGCCCATCGACATCAGGATCGCGGCAGCGACCATGTCGATGATGAGAAACGGCATGAACACGAGAAAGCCGATCTGGAACGCCCGGCTGATCTCGGAAAGCAGGAACGCCGGGATCAGGACGGACAGCGCGTCCTCCTCCGCCTCGGGCCGCAGATCCTGAAGGTGCTGGAGCGTGTCGGCATCGACGCGGGCCGCCATGAAGGCGCGGAACGGCTCGACCGCGGCGGGGATCGCGTCGGTCACGTCCATCTCCCCGCGCGTGAGCGGACCGATCCCGGCCTCCCAGGCGGCGGTCGCGACGGGCTCCATGACGAAATAGGTCAGGAACAGCGCGAGACTGACGATCAGCATGTTCGGCGGCGAGGCCTGGAGCCCGATCGCCTGCCGCATGATCGAGAGCACGGTGACGACGAACGGAAAGCAGGTCACGGTGACGGCGATGCCGGGCGCGAGGCTCAGCACCGTCAGCAGCGCGATGAGCTGCACCGTCCTGAGGGTCAGCGACCCCTCGCCGCCCAGGTCGATGGCGATGTCCTGCGCCAGCGCCGCGCCCGGAAGGGCGAGCGCGAGGGCCAGCGTCAGGACAAAGGCGAATCTCACGCGGCGCCGTCCGTCTCGGCGACCTCGGTCAGGCGCACGGCCAGACGTCCGGAGGCGTCGCCCTCCATCTCCTGCAACTCCCCGCGCGCGATCAGGCGATCGCCGGCATAGAGTTCGACCGGATCGGACACGCTGCGGTCCAGCGGCAGGATCGCGTCGCGGCGCAGCTTCAGCAACTCGGAGACCGTCGGATGCGCGCGGCCGACCGAGATCGTGATCTCGACCGGCACGCGCGACAGGGCCGAGCGGTCGTGGGTTTCGTCAGCCATTCGCGGCCTCCTTCATCAGGTCGTCGTCCCCGGCGGAAGTGCCGCGGTCCATTGTCGAGAGATACGTCTCCAGCGCATCGTCGAGGGCGGTCAGGGCGCCCTCCAGATCGACGCGCCGCTCCTGTCCGTCCCACCGCAGCAGCGCCTGATTGATCGAAAGCGCGGGCTCCGACCGGACGGTCACCCGTTCGGACTCGATGTCGGCGCGGTCCAGAAGCCGCACGAGACGCGCGTTGTCCTCCGGCGCAACGAGAACCGTCACCGTCGCCGCCTCGCCATCGAAGGCCTTGCGGATTTCCTGCATCAGGATCGGCAGAAAGGACCGCTCTGCCGCGTGCGGCAGCAGCCGATCGAAGATCTCGCGCAGCGCGGGCTCCAGCGCCGTCAGCGCCGTGCCCATGGCCGCCCGGCGATCGAGGTCCAGACCGTGGAGCCGTTCGGCGAACTTCTCGGCCACGCGGCCCTGCTCGGTTTCCACCTGCGCCATCGCGTCGTCGTAGCCGGCGTTGTAACCCTCCTCGTAGCGGTCGGGCCGGGGCTCCTCGACGACCGGCTTCACGGGCTTGTCGAATGGATAGACGTCGCCGAAATCCTCCAGCGCGAACCCGCTCATTGGACTTCCTCCGATTCATCCATCCATCCGCGCAACACTTCGATCGTCTCCTCGCGGCGATCGGCGATGAGCTGGCGCAGCCGCTCGACCGGATCCTCCGTTTGCCCGTCCTCGAAGTTGCCGATGCCGAGATCGGGCAGGCCCGGAAGGTCGGAAAGCTGCGGCAGGTCGCCGCCCCCCGACATGTCGTTCGCGATGGCGGCCCTGCCCGAACCCCTCTCCGGCGCCGGCAGCTCGCGCGGGCCGCCGGCGATCCCGTCCGACGTCTCGCCCGGCGCGGCGAGCGCGGCCGCCGCGTTGGGGGCCGGCAGTTCGGGGGCCAGCACCTTGGTCATAAGCGGGCGGACGACGAAGGCGAGCACGCCGAGGCCGACCAAGGCCAGAAGCAGCGACGTGACCATCTGGGTGATCTGACCACCGCTGAACCACGGCAGCGACAGACCGGGCGCCGCCTCGAGGGGCGCGGGCAGCTCGAACTGCATGCTGCGCACCGTGACCTCGTCGCCGCGCGATTCCCGGTAGCCGACCGCACTCTGGACGAGCTCGCGCAGCGTCTCCAGCTCCTCGCCGGGACGGGGTGCCCATTCGGCCGTGCCGTCGTCGGCCGGGCTGCGGACCCCGTCGACGAGAACGGCGACGGTCACCCGCTCGATGGCGCCGGGACCGCGTTCGATCTGCCGCTCGGTCGCGGAGAAGTCGTAATTTACCCGCTCGCGCGTCTCGGCGTTGTTGCTCTCGCTGCCTTCGCCGCCGGCCGCGTCGCCATCGGGAAGGTTGCTCGCCACCGTCACGCCCGCGCCGCCGGGGCCGCTCTCGGAGGAGGACCGCTCCTCGGTGTCCGTGCTGACCACGACGCGGCTTTCGGGATCGAGCACCCGCTCGGTGATGGTCTCGCGATCCTTGCGCGTCTCGAGAGCCAGTTCGACGACGTACCGTCCGGCGCCGACCCGCGCGGCGAGGATGTTCTCGACCGACGCGCGCATCTCGGCCAGCCGCGCGTCGCGCGCCTCGGCCTCGGTGTCGACCGGGCCGCCGCCGACGACCCGCCCGCTGGTGCCGTCGATCACGGTGACGTCCTCGGGCGCGAGGTTGCGAACCGCGCCCGCGACGAGGGACTGCACCGCCCGCGCGAGCGAGGTGCCGACCGCGCCCGAACTCACCTGCAGGGTGACCGAGGCCGTCGCGGACCGGTCCCGAGAAAAGGGCGAGGTATCCGCCGTGGCCAGGTGGACGCGGGCCTGCCGCACCCCGGGGGTCGCCAGAATGGTGCGCGTCAGCTCGCCCTCCCGCGCGCGCCAATACGCGGCATCGAACATCTGGGAGGTGGTGCCGAAGCCGCTCAGGTCGTCGAGAAGCTCGTAGCCGGCGCCGTCCATCCGCGGCAATCCTTCGCCCGCCAGTTGCATGCGAAGCGAATCGCGCAGCTCCGCATCGACGCGAATCGCGTTGCCTTGAACCTCGTAGGCCACGCCGCGCGCCTCGAGACTCGCGACGACCTCGGACGCGGCGGCAGGCTCGAGGCCACCGAAGAGGAGCTCCATCCGGGGGGCCGTCGCGAGTCGCGTGAGGAAGAGGACCGTTGCGAAGGCCGACAAGGTGGCGATCGCGAGAATTGCGAGACGGCGCTTGTCCTGCCGTTGCCAAACGGTCGTCAGGTTCTCCACGTGCGATCCTCCGGGATACGTCTCGCCCTTCTGGGCGTCGAAGCGGAAGATTCCTTAATTGCATTAACATTGGGTTAGCCCTCCGCAGGTTAGGCAGCCTCGAAATCACGAGGACAAGCTTATGGCCGAGTCAGAAGATTCAGCGGACGAGCAGGAAGCTCCGGCAAAGCGCGGCATGGGACTCATCGGCTGGGGTATCACCGCGGCCCTCGCCCTCGGTCTTGGCGGCGGCGCCTTCTTCGCGATGCATTCGGGCCTGGCGGACGGGTTGCTGCACGCCGAGGAAGCGCCACCTGTCAAGGAAGGCACCGAGACGGCCAGGGAGAGCTACCTCGAGCTCGACCCTCTGATGATCTCGGTCGGCGGCGCGCAATCCGTCAAGCAGCTGCGCTTCCGCGCGTTCCTGCAACTTGCCGACGATTCGCAGACCGACGTCGCCGCACTGCAACCACGGATCCTGGACATCTTCGCGACCTACCTCCGCGCCGTGTCCGTGGACCGTCTGGAGGATCCGACGGGGCTTTTGCATCTGCGCGCGCAGCTCCTGCGCCGGGTTCAGCTCCTCGCCGGACGCGACGCGGTGAAGGACCTTCTCATCATCGATTTCGTGATCGCCTGATATGATGTATCTCAGTCTTTTATCGGACGTCCTCCTGATCGCCGCGACGGGCGGCATGGCGCTCTGGTGCCGGACCCTGGCCCGACGCCTGCGCAAGCTCGACGACGTCGAAGCCCGCGAGAGCGAAACACCCGCGGACATGTCGGAGATTCGCGCCTCGATCGCCGCGCTTGCGACACAGGTCGAGGCGTTGAAGGCCGCCGTCGCGACGGCCCGCTTCGAGATCGACGAGCGCGGCGACCGGATGAAGGATCAGCTTGTCGAGGCCGACGACCGGATCGGGCACATGGAAATGCTTCTCGCCAGCTACGAGGATGTCGAGGCGCAGACCGCGGCGCACGCGATGGACGCCCCCCGGGTACCCGAACCCGCTCCGGCGCCCGAACCCGCCCGGGCGTCCGAATCCACCGCTCCGCTCATGCCCAGCTTCCGGGCCCGGAAGGCGGGGGCCGCCTGATGGGACGCTGGATCAAACGCCTGTCGATCACGGGCCTGCTCACGCTCTTCGTGCTCTCCGCCCTGGCCCGGATCGTTTCCGCAGGCCTCGGTGCGATGCCCGAGGGGACCGAGGCCGACCCGCTGGAGGAAGTGCTCCTTTGCCCGCCTTCGGACGAGGTGGCGACCCTGCTCGGCCAGATCGCCGGACGCGACGAGGAACTGCGTGGCCGCGAGACCGCGCTCGCGATGCGCGAGCAGGATCTCGAGATCGCGCGGCAGGAGATCGAGAGTTCGCTCGAACGGCTCGGCGAGGCCGAGTCCCGGCTCGCGGCGCGGATGGAGATGTCGGCCACGGCATCGAACGACGACATCAATCGGCTCGTCGCCGTCTACGAGGGCATGAAGCCCAAGGACGCCGCCGTCCTCTTCGAGGCGATGGAGCCGACCTTCGCCTCCGGCTTTCTCGCCCGGATGCGGCCCGATGCGGCCTCCGCCCTCTTCTCGAACCTGTCGCCCGAAAAGGCCTACGCGCTCAGCGTGATGATGGCCGGGCGCAACGCCAACGCGGCAACGGAGTAGCACCATGGTCGGAATTGCGGGAGTTATCTGCATCTTCGTGATGGTTTTCGGCGGCTATCTTCTGGCCGGCGGCAAGATGGGCATCATCCTGAAAAGCCTGCCCTTCGAGATGATCATGATCGGCGGCGCCGCCGTGGGCGCCTTCCTGATCGGCAATTCCATGTCCGAGGTCATCCACACGCTCAAGGACGTCGGCAAGGTCTTCAAGGGTCCGAAATGGAAGCCCGAGGATTACCGCGACCTGCTCTGCCTGCTCTACGAGCTGGTCCGCCTCGGCCGCCAGGACGCCGTCGCCCTCGAGGAGCATATCGAGAAGCCAGAGGAATCCGACGTCTTCTTGGAATACCCGAAGATCCTCACGGACAAGGAGGCGGTCGCGATGATCTGCGACACGCTGCGGGCGATGTCGATGAATTACGACGACCCCCATCAGGTCGAGGAGGTGCTTGAAACGCGCATGGAGGAGAACCTTCACCATGCCATGCATTCGAGCCATGCGCTGCAAGGCATGGCGGATGCGCTTCCCGCGCTCGGCATCGTCGCGGCCGTGCTTGGCGTGATCAAGACGATGGGCTCGATCGACCAGCCGCCCGAGGTTCTGGGCAAGCTGATCGGCGGCGCGCTCGTCGGGACGTTCCTCGGCGTGTTCCTGGCCTACGGCCTCGTCGGCCCCTTCGCGACCCGGCTCAAGGCCATCGGCGAGCAGGACGCGAACTTCTACTCGCTCATCCAGGAGGTGCTGGTCGCCAACCTGCACAACCACGCCACCAACATCTGCATCGAGGTCGGCCGTCAGCGCACCCCCACCCACATGCGTCCGAGCTTCTCCGAGCTGGAGGAGGCATTGAAGGCGCGGAAGGCGGCCGCGTGATGCGGATCGCCCCCGTTCTGGCGGCCCTGGCCGCCCTGCCCGTCTCCGCCGCCGCGGAATCCGTCAGGGTCCGCTCGGGAGAGCACGCCACCTTCTCGCGCCTCGTCTTTCCGAGCGAGGAGGCGCTGGAATGGACCGTGGAGCGCCCGTGGGCGGGCGAGGCGCGGATCGCGTTCATGCCCTCCCCCGATCTCGACCTGACGGACGTGTTCGCGCGCATTCCCCGAACCCGCCTGAGGGGCATGACCGCCGGAACCGGGGCGGTCGTCCT
Source organism: uncultured Jannaschia sp. (assembly GCF_947494025.1). Classification (GTDB taxonomy): domain Bacteria; phylum Pseudomonadota; class Alphaproteobacteria; order Rhodobacterales; family Rhodobacteraceae; genus Jannaschia. The sequence goes on along the minus strand of NZ_CANLTQ010000006.1, from coordinate 144,335 downwards.
CGACCTCGGCTGCGATTGCCCCGTCGAGGTAAGCCAGATCGGCTCCGGCCATATCGTGATCGACGTCCTCGACGGCGAGCCGCTGCCGGAACGCCCCGCCCCGGTCGCGGTCGCGAACGCCCTGCCGTTCCCCCTTGCACCGCTGCCGATGACGCTGACCTTTCCGCAGATGCCCGCCGAAACCTCGAAGCCGCGCCATCCGCCTGCGCCGACGGCCGTGACGCCCGACGAACCGGACGACGTCCCGCCACAGGTGCGGCGGATGGAGGTCCGCGACCGGCCGTTCGTTCTTCCGGAGACCAGAAAGGCCGCGAAGACGCCCCTGGTCCCGTCCTGCGACCTCGAATCCATCGCGTCCGACATCCTGCTGCGCGACCCGAACGAGGCGTTCGTCGCGCTCGAAGGGGCGATGGCGGACGTCCTCGACGGCGAGGATCGCTTCGAGCCCGACCGTCTGATCGATCTCGCGGAAACCTATCTCGCCGCCGGGTTCGGCACGGAGGCGCTGCAGATCGCCGATCAGGCCGACCGGTCCGCCCCGCATGTCGCGGCCCTTGCCGCCGCGCTCGACGACCTGCCCCGCCCGGACGATGCCCGACTCGACCCGGCTTGCGGCCCCGCGACGACGCTCGTCGCCCTTCTGGACACCGATCCGGCGAAGGACTGGGAACGCGCGGATCGCAAGGGGCTGGTCGCGTTCGTCGATCAGCTGCCGCTGGAACGCTGGCGCGACCTCAAGGGGCGTCTCGGCGCGCGGCTGGCCATGGTCGGAGAGGACGACCTGCTGACCGGCATCCGCGAGGACGTCGGGACGCCCGAATTGCAGGTCGCGACGGACGACGCCACCGCGGCGGGAACCGACGCGGCGGCGATAACGGCCGTGCGGACGATCCTGTCGCGCGCCAACGAGGACGGCGCGGCGAGCGAGGACATCCATCTCGTGAACGCCATGGCGCTGCGCAGCTCGATCCCCCCCGGCCCGGAGAAGGCGCAGTTCGACCTCGCGCTGGCGACCGCCTTCGCCCTGTCGCGCCGACCGGTGGAGACGGTCGATCTCGTCGCCGACGGCAGCGTGCCCGCCGACCCCGTGTTCGACGTCGTGGTGACCCGTCTGGAGCCGGCGGTGGCCGCGGAGTTTCTCGCGCGCCTGCGCCCCCACCTTTCGCCGGAACGTCGCGCGGATCCCCGCCTGCCGCCGCTCTTCGCGGCGATCGGGCTGCCGGGGGCTGCCGCCCGCTTTGCCGGGCAGACGATTCCCGACCGTCCGCGCGAAGTGACCGACGCGCCTGCGACCGACCCGTGGCTCGCGCGCGATCTCGTGGGCATGGCGGAGGCGGCGGACGAGGCGATCCGGGGCGAGGTCTCCGCCGCCATCGTGGAGCGGAACACCACGCCGCTGCCCGAAACCGACCTCGCGGCGGCCGAGCGCGTGCTGCGCGACAGCGAGCGTCTGGGCGCCCTGCTGGCCGATCTGCTCGCCGGCGACGCGCCGTCGTAACCGCGGATTAACCATCCGGCGACTAGAGGGAAACCATCTCCCCGAGACCTTCGCCGCGAGCCCCCCATCCATGAGATCGATCTTCCAGCCCACCGTGATGATGGCCGTGGCCCTGATGGCGATCATCCTGATGATGATCCTGCCGATGCCGTCCTGGGTGCTCGATATCGGCCTGTCGGCGAGCTTCGCGCTGGCGATCCTGATCTTCACCACGACGCTCTTCATCGAACGGCCGCTCGACTTCTCGGCCTTTCCGACGATCCTGCTCGCCTCCTTGATGCTTCGTCTGTCGCTCAACGTGTCGTCGACCAAGCTCATCATCGGACAGGGCCATACCGGGACCGACGCCGCCGGCCACGTGATCGAGGGCTTCGCGAGCTTCGTGATGGGCGGCTCCATCGCGCTCGGGCTCGTGGTGTTCGGCGTGTTGCTGATCGTGAACTTCATGGTCATCACCAAGGGCGCGACGCGCATGGCCGAGGTCGGCGCGCGCTTCGCGCTCGACGGGATGCCCGGCAAGCAGCTCGCCATCGACAGCGACATGTCGGCGGGCGCCATCGACCACGAGGAGGCCAAGCGCCGCCGCGAGACCGACCTCGCCGAGACCACGTTCTTCGGCTCGCTCGACGGTGCCTCCAAGTTCGTCAAGGGCGATGCCGTCGCGGGCCTTCTGATCACCATCCTGAACCTCGTCGTGGGCTTGTCCGCCGGCATGATCGCGCACGGGATGCCGATCGGGCAGGCCGTCGAGACCTATGCGATCCTCACGGTGGGCGACGGGCTCGTCTCGCAGATCCCGGCGGTCATCATCTCCATCGCGTCGGGCCTCCTGCTCGCGCGCGGCGGCGGCAAGGGCGCGGTCGATATCGAGATCGTGGCGCAGATCGGACGCAAGCCGGCCGCGCTCGCCACGGTGGCCGGAATCATGATGGTCTTCGCCCTCGTCCCCGGTCTGCCTTTCCTGCCCTTCACGGCCGGTGCCCTCATTCTCGGTGGCTGCGCCTGGCTGCGTCGGAAATCCGACCTGAAGGCTGCCGAGCCCGAACCCGTCGAGGAGCTGGAAGCCATGCCCCGGCGGGAGATCGGCGACGTGCTGGCGCTCGACGACATCCGGGTGGAGTTCTCGCTCGACCTCGTGGACCTGGCCCTCGATCCGTCGAACGGCCTCGAATCCCGCATCAATGGCCTGCGCGACCATATCGCCGAGAAGTTCGGCCTCATCCTGCCCGAGATCCGCCTGACCGACGACCAGGGATTGCCGGGGGGCACCTATGCGATCCGCATACATGGCGTGGAGATGGCCTGCGACCGGCTGGAGCGGGATCACGTGCTGATGCTGACCGGGGCGGGCTCGCCGGAAACGGTGCCCGGCCGCGACGTGAAGGAGCCGGTCTACGGCGCGCCCGCGCGCTGGATTCCCGCAAGCGCCGCCGAGGAGTTGATCGGCGAGACCATCGTGACCCCGGGCGAGGTGCTCGCCACGCACCTGCTCGAGGTCATCAAGTCGAATTTCCCCACATTGCTCGGCCTGAAGGGCCTGCAACGCCTGCTCGACGCCTTCGCGAAGGTCTCCTCGCCCGAACGGTCCGTCGCGAACCGCCGCCTGCTCGAGGATCTGGTCCCGTCGAAGGTGCAGCCGGAGCTTCTTCTCGCGGTCCTGCGGCTGCTGCTGGCGGAGCGGGTCTCGATCCGCAACCTCCCCGTGATCCTGGAGGCGATCGCCGAACGCCGCGACATGGGCCTCTCGCCCGAGGATATCGCCGAGCATGTCCGCCATCGCCTCGCCGCGCAGATCACCGCGGAGCTGAAGCGATCGGACGGCACCCTGCCGCTGATCCAGCTCGCGCCCGACTGGGAGGCCGCGTTCGAGCAGCATCAGCTCGACGGCGCGGGCGGACGCAGCGACGTGGCGCTTCCCCCGGAGCTGTTCCAGAAGCTCGCCAAGGGCCTCGCCGAAGGAATCAGCCGTGTCGCGGAGCAGGGCAGCCATGCGGCCATCGTCACCTCTTCCCGCCGGCGCCGGTTCCTCCACGACGTCATGGCGGCGCGCGGCCTGTCGAACCCGGTGATCGCCTACGAGGAGATCGGCCACAACACGTCGCCCGCCATCGTCGGCTCGGTCGCCGCATGATCGAGGGCGCGCTCGCGCTTCACGACGCGGCGCTGCCCGTCTTCATGCAGTTCTTCGCGACGTTCCTGCGCGTCGGCGGCATGATGCTTCTGGTGCCGGGTCTGGGCGACCGGATGATCCCGGTCCGCGTCAAGCTCGTCGCGGCTTTCGCCCTGTCGGCCGCGGTGGCGCCGTCCGTCGTCCAGCCCGACACGGTTCCGCCCGGCCTGATCGCCGTCGAGCTGACCATCGGCCTCGCCCTCGGGGCCGTCCTGCGCTTCGTCGCGATGGCGCTGACCATGGCGGGGATGATGGCGGCGCAGCTCACCTCGCTGTCGCAGCTCTTCGGCGGCGCGGAGCCGTCCTCCGCGATGGGCAACATCCTCAACCTCGCCGGACTCGCGTTGCTGATGGCGTCGGGTCTGCCGCTGATGCTCGTGGACATGCTGATCCGCAGTTACGACGTGCTGCCGATGGGACTGGCGCCGGCGGGCGGCGACCTCGCGGAATGGGGTGTCGCGCGCGCGGCGCGCGCCTTCGCGCTGGCCTTCGGGATGGCCGCGCCCTTCGCGCTGGCGGCGCTGCTCTACAATGCCGCCATGGGCGTCATCAATCGCGCGATGCCGCAGCTCATGGTGGCGCTGGTCGGGGCGCCCGCGATCACCGGGGCGAGCGCGGTCCTGCTGTTCCTGTCCGCCCCGCTCATCCTGACGGTCTGGAGATCCGCCATGCTCGCCGCGCTCGGCGACCCGATCGGGGGCGGCATGCCGTGAGCCAGGACGACGGCGCCGAACGCTCCCACGAGCCGACGGAGCAGAAGCTCCGCCAGGCGCGCGAGAAGGGCGACATCGTCAAGTCGCAGGACCTTTCCACCTGGGCCAGCTATCTCGGGGTCCTGCTCTGCCTGTTCATGATCGCGTCACCGGCCTCGCAACGGATCGTCGATCTGGGCGGCACGCTCCTTCTGCGCGCGGAACGCCTGTCGGAGCCGCTGCGCACGGGCGGCGCGAACCAGAGCGGCGCGATCCTTCTGGAAACCATGACGGTGATCGGCCTCGTCGCCCTGCCGGCGGCCCTTCTGGTGATCGTCGTTCTGGTGGTGCAACAGGCCTTCGTGGTCGCGCCCGACAAGATCAAGCCGAAGCTGTCGCGGATCTCCATCCTCGGCAACGCCAAGAACAAGTACGGCCCGACCGGGCTCTTCGAGTTCGCGAAGTCAGCCGTGAAGATGCTCGTCTTTTGCGGGCTCCTCGGCTGGTTTCTCCTGCGCCACGCGGACGAGATGGTCGGCGCGGCGGCGAGCGATCCGCGCGCCGTGGGAGCGATGATGCCGGCGCTGCTGTCGGAATTCACGATCGCCGTCGTCCTCGTCTCGGGCGCGATCGCGGCGGTCGACTACCTCTGGCAGCATCATTCGTTCATCAAGAAGCAGATGATGACGCGCCAGGAAGTCCTCGACGAGATGAAGCAGTCCGAGGGCGACCCGCACATGAAGGGCAAGCGGCGTCAGCGCGCGCAGGAAATCGCGATGAACAAGATGATCCACGACGTGCCCGACGCGACCGTGGTCATCGTCAACCCGACCCATTACGCGGTCGCGCTCAAATGGTCGCCTTCGGACCCGTCGCCGCCCGTCTGCCTCGCCAAGGGAGTGGACAATGTCGCGCTGCGCATCCGCGAGGCGGCGACCGAAGCGGGCGTGCCGATCTACAGCGACCCGCCCACGGCGCGCGCGCTTCACGCCACGGTAGAGGTCGGCGCGCCGATCGAGCGCGAGCACTTCGCCGCCGTCGCCGTCGCCGTCCGCTTCGCGCGCGGCATGATGAAGGAGAGCGGGGCGTGAGCGGGACGTCCAGAAAGACCGCCGAGCTCGCGCGGCTGCGTCGGCTCGCCGACCTGCGGACCGACCGCTCGGCCGCCCGGCTTGCCCGGATCCAGGGATTGATCGACGAACTCGAGGGACGCGCGGGTGCGCTTCGCGATGCCCGGCCCGAGCCGCCCGCCTCCATCGGCGAAGCGCAGATGCAGGACCGCTGGAATCGTTGGCGGCGGGAGCAGGTGACGATGCTGAACACACAAGTCGCCCGGCTCAACGCCGTCGCGCAACCGCAACGCGAAACCCTCGCACGGGATCGCGCGAGGGCTGCGGTACTGGGAAAGCTGAAGGACCGGCTCAAGCCCTGACCCCGGGCGAGAGCCGGGTCAGGCCGATTGTCGGGCCAGCGAGACGATCAGGATTCGGACCGTCTCGTCCGACAGGTGGCGGATCACCACCTCGTCGAGCCGCTTGCGCAGCCGCTCCATCGCGCGGGGCTCGGTGAAGTCGCCGTCGAAGCCGCCGAGGCTGCCATGCAGGAAGAGCGCCTGGTTCAGCCCGTCGCGCAGGACGGGCTCCCGCAACAGGATCTTCTCCTCCGGCGTCTGCTCGGATCGCAGGCCGAGCGTCACGATCACATTGCTCCAGACATGGCCATTCCGCAGGACCGGCACCACGAAGGGGTCGCGCAGGGTCACGGCCGATGGTTCGACCAGATCGGCCTTCACGGGTTTGGCCACGTGAGCGCCCTCCTCCGCGGGTTTCTCCTCGGCGGGCGGGGGCTTCAGGACGTATCCCGCCGCACCGCCTCCGAGCAGTGTGACGAGGATCACGGCAACGGGGATCAGCTTGCCCATGTCAGAACGGCAGGATGATGTCGGCGACCTGCTGGCCGTAGCGCGGCTGCTGGACATCGGTGATCTGGCCGCGGCCGCCATAGGAGATGCGCGCTGCGGCGATCTTGTCGTAAGTGATCTCGTTCTGGCGCGAGATGTCCTCGGGCCGGACATAGCCGGTCACCAGCATCTCGCGAAGTTCGAAGTTCACGCGAACCTCCTGACGCCCCTCGATCTGGAGCACGCCGTTCGGCTGCACGTTGATGACCGTGGCGGCGAGGCGGACGGTCAGGCGTTCCTTGCGACGCACGCCGCCCTGCCCCTTCGAGGTGCTCGAGGAATCGAGATCGACGGCGTCGGCGAGGCTCGCCCCCTCGGGGAGACGGTCCTGAAGGTTCTGCGGCACGCCAAAGAGCTGCGGGATCTGCATGGATTCGGACCCGCTGCGCGAGCGGTTGGTGGCGTTGTCGATCTCGGCGCGGTCGTCGATCTCGACGACGACGGTGAGAATGTCGCCGCGGTTCCGCGCCCGATGATCGCCAAGCAGGGATCGCTTCCCGCCGGTCCAGAGCGACGCCGCCCTGAGCGGATCCCGCGAGGCGAGAATGTCGACGGGCTGCGGCGCGGCCATCGCGAGGCTCTCGTTGCTCTGCTGCACCGGCGTCAGTTCGGGGGCCTGCCCCACATCCTTGATGCGCCCGCAGGCGCCGAGCGCGAGCGCGGCGCAAAGGAAAAGAAGCGGAAGTCGTTTCATCTGAGGGCTCCGACCGATCTGGTTTAGTTCACGACCACGGCGCCATCGGACGTGGCGATGCCGGTGACCGTATTGCGGGAGGACAGGTTCATGACGCGGACCGGCTCGCCCTCGCCCGCGCGGCCGAGCGCGCGACCTTCGAGGGTGATGGTGAGCCCGCCGCGGTTGAAGACGAGGGGGACCGTGGCATTGCGCTGAACGACCGTCGGCAGGCCGACATCGCGTGTCTGGACGGGCCGACCGGGATAAAGGTTCACCCGCGCCTCGAGACCGACAAGGTCGCGCGGGTCCTCGAACCCGTCCTCCACGGCCGTGTCGGCGAAGGCGAGGTCGTCGGACGTCAGCACCGTCCCGGCGCGGATCGGCTGGACGACCATCACCGATTCCGCGAGGGCCGGGCCGGTCATCATGGCGAGAAGAGCGAGGAGACGGATCATCTGATCTGCGTCGTCGCCGACATCATCTGGTCGGCCGCGGTGATGACCTTGGCGTTCATCTCGTAGCCGCGCTGTGCCTCGATCAGGTTGGTGATCTCGCGCACGGCGTCGACGGAGCTTTCCTCGAGATAGCCCTGGCGGAAGAAGCCGAGTCCGTCCTCGCCCGGGAAGCCCACGAGCGGATCGCCCGACGCGGCCGTCTGCCCGTAGAGATTGGAGCCGAGCGCCTCAAGCCCCTTCTCGTTGGAGAAGTTCACGAGCGACAGCTGCCCGAGCAGCTCCGGCTCGACCCGGTCGATGAAGTAGGCGTAGATCTCGCCCTCGGGGTTGATCGTGATCGACCGGGTGTCGGCGGGAATGGTGACGTCGGGAACGACGGGGTGCCCGTCCGAGGTGACGAGCTGCCCCTCGCCGGTCCGCTTGAGCGCGCCGTCGCGGGTATAGGCCGACGCGCCCGACGGGAGCGTCACCTCGAGGTAGCCGCGCCCCTCGATCGCCATGTCGAGGTCGCCGCCCGTCGCGGCCAGCGCGCCCTGCGCGACCTCCATGGCGACCGCGGTTGGGCGCACGCCGAGGCCGAGCTGCACGCCCGCGGGCACGATCGCCCCGTTGGACGCGTTGATCGAGCCGGCACGCGTCACCTGTTGGTAGTGCAGATCCGCGAACTCGGCCCGGCGGGCGTTGTAGCCGGTCGTGTCCATGTTCGCGAGGTTGTTGGAGATGACCTCCACCCGCGTCTGCTGGGCGGCCATGCCGGTCGCCGCGATGCTGAGTGCGCGCATTCTGCCGCTCCTTTCACTGATCCATCAGGCGGAGCATGGCGAGCATCCGCTCGTGCTCCTTGTCCATGAAGTCCTGGCCCATCTTGTAGGCGTTCTGGACCTCGACCATCCGCGCGATCTCGATCACCGGATCGACGTTCGAGGCCTCGAGAAAGCCCTGCACCACGCGCGGGTTCTCGACCGGCTGGAACTCCTCGGTCGCGAACATCGTCCCTGCCCGGCGCGTCATCGCGCCGGCATCGTCGGGCAGCACGACGCCCACGCGCGCGATCGGCTGGCCGTCGGCGGAAAGCGTCCCGTCCGTGCCGACGCTGACCGCGCGGGCGTTCTGGGGCACGAAGACCGGCGCGCCGCCCTCGTCGAGGAGCGGGTGGCCCTCCGGCGTCTGCAGCGATCCGTCCGCGGCCGCCACGAAGGCGCCGGCGCGGGTCAAGTGCGTCGCGCCGTCCACCTCCACCGTGAAGTAGCCCTCGCCCTCGATGGCGAGGTCGAAGGACCCGCCGGTCCGCTCGAGGCCGCCCTGATCGAAGCGGGTCTGCCGCCCCGTGGCGCTGGCGAAGGAGATCGAGGGGGAGTCGCGTCCCGTCCGGGTCACGTGCTCGGAGAAGATCAGCCCCTCGGCGCGGTAGCCGGTGGTGTTGGCATTGGCGATGTTCTGCGCGATCACGTCGATCTCGCGCAGGAGGCCGGCCTGACGGCCGATGGTCGTGTAGATGCCGTCCGTCATCTCGTCAGAATCCCTGGATGATGGGCACGATCGTGTCGGTGAAGTAGCGTCCGAGCGTCAGCGTCATGAAGCCCATCGTCCCCCAGAACACGGCGAGGATCGCGGCCATCTTCGGCACGAAGGTCAGCGTCATCTCCTGGATGGAGGTCAGCGCCTGAAGCAGGCCGATCGCGAGACCGACCACCAGCGCCACCGCCAGGATCGGAGCCGAGATGAGGACGGCGATCCAGAGACCCTGGCGAAGCGTGTCGAAGAAAAGAAGCTCGGACATCGGGCGCGGGTCTCAGACCTGCATCCGGAGGATTTCCTGATAGGCCTCCACCACGCGGTCGCGGACCGTCACCACCGTGTCGACAGCGAGCTGGCCCTCGGCGAGCGCGGTGACGAGCGCGTGCGGATCGGCGCCGCCGGTGACGGCGGCCCCGGCCTGCAGCTCGGCCTGGCGAAGCATGTCGGCAAATCCGGCGGCGGCCTTCGTGGCAGCGTTCGGCTTGGGTGCGGGCGTGCCTGCCAGGCCCGCCTGAATCGGTGAAAGGTCCATTCTGGCCTCCTATGGGTCGTCTCGTCTAGTTTGCGGGGTGGGGCCCTAGCGCTTGAGGAGCCCGAAAAGCTCGGCCGACATGCGTCGCACCTGCTCGAACATCTTCAGGTTGGCCTCGTAGCTGCGCTGCGCCTCGCGGGCATCGGCCAGTTCGGTGACAAGCTCCACATTGGAGCCGTCGTAGTAGCCCTCCGCATCGGCCATCGGATGCGCGGAGTCGTAGATGCGGGGGAGGTCGCCCCTCTTGAGCTGCACCGGGCCGGCCTCGATCGCGCCGGAGCGGCGTCCGTCCTCGACCGCCGCGCGGAACTCGATGGTCTTGCGACGGTAGCCCGGCGTGTCGACGTTCGCGATGTTCTCGGAGATGTGGCGCAGGCGCTGACCCTGCCCGCGCATGCCGCTGGACAGGACCGAAAGTGCGCTCGAAAATTCGGTCATGATCAGCCCCGCCCGAGTCCGGCGCGCATCATGCCGAGCGCGCTGCGATAAACGGTGAGGGCGCGGTCGTGCTCTCGAGCGGCGTCGACGCCGCGCAGGATCTGGTCTTCGAGATCGACGGTGTTTCCGTTGGGATCGGCCGCGACACCGCGAAGCTGGAAGGCCTCCATCTGGCCCTCCCGCCCCGCGAAATGCCCCGGATGCGTACGACGCAGGCCGAACTCGTCGTCGGGGGAAAACGGAGCGAGGTCGAGGGCCCGGAAGCCCGGCGTGTCGGCGTTGGCGACGTTGCCGGAAATGACGGCCTGCCGCGCGGCCGCCTGCTTGGCGGATCCTGCGGCGAGTCGCATGATGGCGGGCATCTCGTTCACTGGCGAACTCCTTCGTCGTCCGTGAAACGATGCCTTAAGACTGATTCCTTTAGAAACCGTTGCATATCCAATGGAGGTCGTCCGTGACCGAACCCGACGAGACCCATGCACCCGATCCGTTCGGCACGTTGCGCGCGCAGGTCAGGCTCATCGAGCAGAGCTATCCGTTGGGGCGCATCACCAGTCTCGACCCGGCCGGGTTCGTGGTCGAGGGTCTGTCCGATCACGCGCTTCTGGGCGACGAGCTCATCATCGACGCGGCGGGCGGACAGAAGCTTCGGGCCGAAGTCTCCCGGCTCGACCGGACATCGCTGCGCGCCACGCCCTTCGGGGCCGCGGAGGGCCTGCGGATCGGCCTCGCCGTGCGGCCGGCCGGCTCGCCGCGCATCGCCCCCGACGCGTCATGGATCGGCCGCATCGTCGACCCGTTCGGCCGGCCGCTCGACGGTCGCCCGCTCGGCAACGGCGCGCCCGTGCCGCTCCACGCCGAGCCGCCCGCACCGGCGCGGAGACGCGGCATGGGGGCGCGGCAGCGGACAGGCTTCGCCGTCCTCGATACGATGCTGCCCATCGCGGCCGGCCAGCGGATCGGCCTCTTCGCGGGGTCGGGCGTCGGCAAGTCCACCCTTCTGGGATCGCTCGCGCGCGAGATGGAGGCGGACATCTGCGTCCTCGCGCTCGTCGGCGAGCGGGGCCGAGAGGTTTCGGATTTCGTGCGCCGCGTCCTCGGGCCGGAGGGCATGGCGCGCACGGTGGTCGTCGCCGCGACCTCCGACATGCCGGCCAATACGCGCAGGCGTTGCGCCTTCGCGGCGCTCGCCGTGGCCGAGCACTTCCGGGACAAGGGCCGCAAGGTCCTTTATCTCTGCGACAGCGTCACCCGGCTTGCCGAAGCGCACCGGGAGGTCGCGACCGCCGCGGGCGAGCCGGCCTCGCTCCGCGGCCACCCCGCCAGCCTCACGCCGCTTCTCGCCGCTCTCTGTGAAAGGACGGGTCCGGGCGTGGACGCGCAGGGGGACATCACCGCGATCTTTTCCGTCCTCGTCGCCGGCTCCGACATGGAGGAACCGGTGGCCGACATCACCCGCGGCCAGCTCGACGGCCATGTCGTCCTGTCGCGCGAGATCGCGGAAGCGGGTCGCTTTCCGGCCATCGACGTGCTCCGGTCCGTGTCCCGCTCCCTGCCCGAGGTCGCCACGCGGGAGGAGAACGGAATCATCACGGAAGCGCGGAAGATTCTCGGCACCCACGATCGCAGCGACCTGATGGTCAGCTCCGGCCTCTACGAGAAGGGCTCGAATCCGGAGATCGACCGCGCGACCGCCCTCGTCCCGCGCATGAACGAGATCTTCACGACGCAGGGACTGGCCCGCCCCGGCGACGGCTTCCGACTCCTGGGCGGGCTCTTGGGGAAGCCCTATACGGGCCGCACGGCGTAGGGCCGCGACTTGCCTGGGGCCGTCACGGGCGGATCAGTAGCCACGAAGCAGCATCAGGGCGGGCGAAGATGCGCTGCTTTCGGTCGAAAGCCCGGCCATGATCGTGTACCGATCGACGACCTTGTCCAGCGCCTCCCCCTTGCCGAGCTCGGAAAGGTCTGACGTTCCGAACCGGGCCTCCGCGCGCTCCATGAAATCCTCGAGCTGACGATCGATGGAAAGCGCGGCGAACGAGGACGGCAGGTTCAGCGCGGTCTCCATGACCGTGCGGAGGGGCGGCGTGCTCATCAAGGTGAACCACTTGGTGCGGTTCGATCCCGGACCGGCACCGAGCTCGGCAAGCTCCCGCTTCGCATTCAGGGCCAGACGCATCGTCTCGTCCGTCGCGCCCATATCGGTCTCGAACCTGCGGTCCTTGTAGAGCGCCTCGATCTTGTCGGCAAAATCGGGCATCTTGCTGCTCGGCGACGCGAAATCGCCAAACCCGAAGGCTCGGCTCAGGTCGCGGTAGCGCTTGTCGGACATCTTGTTGGCGAGCGATTTCGGATCGTCGACGCCCTCCGCCAGCACGGTCTTGATCAGATGCCTGGAGTTGATGTCCTCGTCGAGGCCGAACGCACCGAGCGCGACGGAAAGGAGCCGGTAGTCCTTTACCAGCTCCTCCGGCGTGTTGATCTTGCCGATATTCTCACGGAAGTAGTCCAGATCCCGCTGGATGACGGCGCTCTTGCCATGCGCCGTCTTCTGCACCTCCATGGTCGTCTGGAGGAAGCGCCATCCGGCCAGTCCGCCGGTCGGGACGAACGGCTGGAACGTCATGACGTGCCAAGCGACAGCAGGACGGCTTCCTTCTTTCGCAATCCGCCCAGCAGGCGCAGCGCCTGATAGAACTGGCCCTCGCGCAGATGCGCCACGATCCGGTCGATGCAGTCCCGGTCCATGTCGGCCACGAAAGCGTGCCTGAGCGGCACGAGCGCGGCAAGCACGTCGTCCAGCGCCACGCGCGGCTCGATCTCGCCGATCAGCATCATCTGCACGGTATGCGCGACCCGACTGACCGGGGTCGTCGCCTCCGCGGGATCGACCGCATCACGAAGCCGCAGGATTTGCGTGTCCGGGGTAAGAAGACGCAGCCGGGCGCCGCGCCCGACATTCTCGATCACCGCGCCATTGACCACAATCCGGTCGCCGGCGGGGAATTTCAGCATGAGACCGGCCATTTACTTCGCCCCCGCGGACAGGCCCGCCGCAATACGTTGGTTTATCTCGCAAAGCACCTCGGGCTCGGCCTTCCTGCGGAGCACGGCGCTGGTGTGGCGGTCGACAAAGGCCGCGAGGCCGATGAGGCTGGCGCGAAGCTCCGGCGCCATCAGGTTGGCATCCGATACGCAGCACGAGACGACCTCCTGCCAGAGGCGGCGATTGTCGTGAAGGGCAGAGACTTTCTCCGAGTAAGGAGCGTCCTCGTCGGCGAAGACCGCCCGCATCCGGCGCGTGACCTTGGCGAAGACCAGGGCTTCGGCGCGGCCGGGCGTCGTGAGGCAGGGATCGATGGCGGCATAGGCCGCGGCAGCGTGCTGGGAGTAACCCATGGATTCGAGAACTCACTTTTAGCGAGCTTCGCGCGCCTGATGCGACGCGGGCGGCGAAGGTCCGGCGCTTTACGCCGTGGTCCAGAGGGAGGCCCGCCCCGGAGGACCGGGGCGGGCGGAGGGTTCAGATCAGCGGAAGAGCGACATGATCGCGCCGGGCGCCTGGTTGGCGATCGACAGCGACTGGACGCCGAGCTGCTGCTGCGTCTGCAGGGCCTTGAGGCGGGCCGAGGACTCTTCCATGTCGGCATCGACGAGGCTGCCGATACCCATTTCCATCGTGTCGGACAGCCTGCCGATGAACTCCGACTGGTCGGAGATGCGCGCGGCGGCGGCACCCAGTGAGGACGCGCCTTCCACGGCCTTGGTCAGCCAGCCTTCGATCTCGGTCAGGGCCGTCGCGGCGCTGGCCTTGTCGGTGATCGCGGTCGCGCCGGTGGTATCGACGTTGGTCTCGAAGTCGGCGGAAGCGACGGTAATCGTCGAGGTGGCCGGCGCGCCGGCGCCCGTGCGGTCGAGCGAGGAAACGACCGTCAGGCCGGTGCTGCCGTTGCCGTCGGTATCGGTCTTGAGCAGGTTGGTGCCGTTGAACTGCGACGAGCCGATGATCGCCTGGATCTGCTCGCGCTTCTTGGCCAGCGTCGCCTCGATCTTGCCATGGTCGACGTTCTCGGAATGCGCCGAGATCGCGAGTTCCTTCATCTCGTTGAGCACGTCGACGATCTGCTCGGCACCGGCGGAGGCGACGGACACCGTCGACTCGCCCAGCGACAGGGAGTCCTTGACGGCCTTGAAGCCGCTGACATCCGATTCCATGACTTTCGAGATCGCCCAGATCGCCGAGTTGTCCTTGGCGGAGCCGACCTTCTTGCCGGTCGAGATTTCGTTCTGCGTGGTCTCGAGGTTGCTGTTGATCGACTTCAGGGTCTGCAGCGCGACCATCGCGCCGTTGTTGGTCAGAATGCTGGTCATGGGTGTGTTCCTTTGAATGCGCCTGCTTCGCAGGCATGTGACGTCCGCCTTCGCGGATGGCTCGACATTCTGTCCTTCGGGACCCGATCGCTTCGGTGTTTCCCGTATCGCCGTTCTCGGCATGGGTGGTCTTAGTGTCACGGACTTAAGCGAAGCCTAACAGCGAGGTTGCCTGTTCCTCGACTTTGCGTCGCATTTGAGTGGTTTGCTGGGCAAGACCCGGACACCGGCGGACGACGGCCCGGCGGAAAGCCTAGAGCGGCAGCGCGGGACCTCCGGCCACGAGCTCTTCCATCACGACATAGGTGCGCGTTTCCCGTACGCCCGGAAGCGCGGCCAGAGCCTCGGCGAGGAAGGCGCGGTAGTCGGCCATGTCCCGGTGCCGCGTCTTCAGGAGGTAGTCGAACCCGCCGGCGACCATGTGACATTCCTCGATCCCCGGCACGCCGGCGACAGCCTGCGCAAAGGCCGAAAAGACGTCGCCGTCCGTCCGCTCCAGCTTGACTTCCACGAAGGCGATCAGGCCCAGCCCCAACGCGGCGTGGTCGAGGCGGACGGTGTAGCCCGCGATGACGCCCGCGCGACGCAGCCGCCGCATCCGCTCCGCCGTCGCGTTGGCCGACAGGCCGATCCGGTCGGCCAGGGCCGTGACGGAAAGCCGCGCATCTTCCTGCAGTGCGCGGATCAGCCGCCGATCCGTCCGGTCGATGGAAGCAGGCACCGCGAAATCCTCCGTTTTCGGCCGTCCCGCAGATCATACGACAAGCCCTTCCGGGCGTCAGGTCGCGTTTTCGGTGAATCATGCCGCCTTCGCCGTGCTATCTCTGCAACGAGACAATCCGAGGAGCCCGTCCATGTCCTTCTCCGCCCCCTTCGCCGCGCCCGACGAAACGCTCGTCCCGGCGCTCCTGCCGCTCGCCGAGGTCGCGCCCGAGACGCGCCAGCGGGCCGAGCGCCTGATCCAAGGCATCCGCCGCGCGCAGACGCGGATCGGCGGCCTGGAGGACTTCCTGCGCGATTACGACCTTTCCACCCGCGAGGGGCTCGCGCTGATGGCGATGGCGGAGGCGCTTCTGCGCGTGCCTGACGAGGCGACGCAGGACGCGCTGATCGCCGACAAGATCGGCGCCGGAAAGTGGGACGAGCATGCGCCGTCCGATGCCTGGCTCGTTTCCGCGGCGACCTGGGGGCTCGACCTGTCGAACCGTCTGCTTCGTCCGGGCGATACCGTGCCCGGTGTCCTGACGGGGCTGGCCCGCCGCATCGGCACGCCCGCCGTGCGCACCGGCGTCCGGCAGGCGATGCGCTTCATGGGCCACCAGTTCGTGCTGGGCGAAACGATCGAAGGCGCGCTGAAGCGGGCGCGCGAGAACGAGGCGAAGGGCGCGCTGCACAGCTACGACATGCTGGGCGAGGGCGCGAAGACGCGCGCCGATGCCGAGCGCTATGCGAAATCCTATGCCGGCGCGATCGACGCGATCGGCCGCGCGGCGGGCAACCGCGCCCTGCCCCGCCGGCCCGGCATCTCCGTCAAGCTCTCCGCCCTTCATCCCCGCTACGAGCCGCGCAACCGCGCGGCGGTGCTGCGCGAGCTTACCCCAATCCTCGTCGATCTGGCCCGCAAGGCGAAGTCCTACGACCTGAACTTCACCGTCGACGCGGAAGAGCAGGACCGGCTGGAGCTGTCCCTCGAGGTAATCGGGGCGGCGTTCGAGGACGAGGGCCTGCGTGACTGGAACGGCTTCGGCCTCGCCATTCAGGCCTACGGCAAGCGGGCCGAGTCGGTGATCGACTGGACCGGCGACCTCGCCCGCCGGTACGGACAGACGATGATGGTCCGGCTGGTCAAGGGCGCCTACTGGGACACCGAGATCAAGCACGCGCAGGTCGAGGGCCATGCCGATTACCCGGTCTTCACCCGCAAGGCCGTCACCGACCTGAACTACCTCGCCTGCGCCAAGAAGATGCTGGCGCTGCGCCCGCACCTCTATCCACAATTCGCCACCCACAACGCGCTGACCATCGCCAAGATCCTCGAGATGGACGCGGAGGGCCACGGCACCGGCAACCGCCATCCCGGCGGGTTCGAGTTCCAGCGATTGCATGGAATGGGCGAGGCGCTCTACGCCGCCGTCGCGAAGGAAACGGAGATGCCGTGCCGGATCTACGCCCCCGTCGGCGGGCACCGCGACCTTCTGGCCTATCTCGTCCGCCGCCTGCTGGAGAACGGCGCCTCCACGAGCTTCGTGGCCATGGCGGGCGACAAGGACGTCGACGTCGCCGCCGTGCTCGACATGCCGCAGGATCTCGCCGCGACGCCGCGGCATCCGCGCATCCCGATGCCGAACGGCCTGTTCGCCGGGCGCCGCAACTCCGCCGGCGTCGAGATCGGCGCACGGCGGGAGCTCGACGCGCTGTGCCACGACATGCAGCGCGCCCCGGCGGCGCCCGAAATCGCCCCGATGGCCCCGTCCGACATCGACGGCGCGATGTCCCGGGCCCGCGCGGCCTTCGCCGACTGGTCCACCACCGCACCCGCCACCCGTGCCGCGATCCTGCGCCGGGCGGCGGACCTTCTGGAAGCGGAACGGCCCGCGTTGATGGCGACGCTCGCGCGGGAAGCGGGCAAGACCATCGACGACGGCATTGCGGAGATCCGCGAGGCCGTCGACTTCCTGCGCTTCTACGCCGACGAGGCCGAGACGCTGTGCCAGCCGCGCATCCTGCCCGGGCCCACGGGCGAGTCGAATGAATGGCGGGTCCGGGGCCGCGGCGTCTTCGTCACCGTCGCGCCCTGGAACTTTCCCTTAGCGATCTTCCTCGGCCAGAACGCCGCCGCGCTCGCCGCGGGCAACGCCGTGGCCACCAAGCCCGCACCGCAGACGCCCCGGATCGCGGCGCAGGCGGTGGCGCTGATGCACCGCGCTGGCGTGCCCGAGGACGCGCTGATCCTCGTGCCCGGCGGCGTCGAGACGGGCCAGGCGCTGATCGCGCATCCGGATGTCGCGGGCGTCGCGTTCACAGGCTCCACCGCCACGGCCAAGGCGATCAATCTCGCGCTCGCACAGAAGGACGGTCCGATCGTCCCCCTCATCGCGGAGACCGGCGGGGTTAACGCGATGATCGTGGACGCCACCGCCCTGCCCGAGCAGGTGACGCGCGACGTGGTCGCCTCCGCCTTCCGTTCCGCCGGCCAGCGCTGCTCCGCCTGCCGCATCGTCTACCTGCAGGAGGACGTGGCCGACCGGATGCTCGAAATGTTCGAGGGCGCGGCGGCGACGCTGACCCTCGGCGACGCCATGGACCCGGCGACCGATATCGGCCCCGTCATCGACGAGGCCGCGTTGCGAAAGCTGCGCGAGCACGTCTCCGCGCACCGCGTGCGCTGGCAGGGCGACGCGCCACCCGAGGGCCTCTACATGCCGCCGACGATCATCGAGCTCGGCCCCGACGACCGGCTGACGGAGGAGGTGTTCGGCCCCGTCCTGCACGTCAAGCGCTGGAAGGCCGGGCGGATCGACGCCGTGCTTGACGAGATCGAGTCGACCGGCTTCGGCCTGACCTTCGGGCTCCATTCGCGCATCGACCACACCATCGACCGCGTCACCGCCCGTGCGCCGGCCGGTAACGTCTACGTCAACCGCAACCAGATCGGCGCCATCGTCGGCTCCCAGCCTTTCGGCGGGCGCGGCAAGTCCGGTACGGGCCCGAAGGCGGGCGGCCCCCTCTATCTTCAGCGTTTCGTGGAGGAGGTCGTCGTCTCGACCGACACCACGGCGGCGGGCGGCAATGCGACGTTGATCGCGATGGAGTCGCGCTAGAGCGTCAGGCCCGCCGGGCCCCGTTCGGCGCGGGGGCATCATGGACCGCCGCGATCAGCTCTTCGTCGGAGGCATAGAACTCGGTCTCCGGCAGAAACGGGGCCATCGGCGGCCGCCCGGCCCAGCTCATGTGAACGAGCGCGACCGGCGTGACGGCGATCCCGGTCCGTACCACGATCCTGTCCCCGTTCCGATCGCGCGCGATGACCTGAAGCCGGTCGCTCGGCGGCCACAGGGCGTGCCCTACCGGAAGCTCCGCCAGCAGATGCGTCCGGAGCGCCTCGCATTCGGCCACCGACGGGCGCCAGAAAGGCGTTTTCGTGTACGGATCCTTCATCGCGCGAGCCCCGTCCGCTCGTGCCACGCCGCGAGGCTTTCCTCCGAATAGCCCTCGAAGGTCCTGTCCCCGGGCGCGACCTGCGGCTCGGCCCAGTTCGCGCGCGAGTCGAGCAGCATATGCGTCCGCTCCGGCGGCACCGGCAGGTCCGTGTCGATGGCCGAGGCATGGGGATGGATCAGGTCCGACCAGGACGGCGAATAGAGCCACAGCGCGCTGCCGCAATTGCGGCAGAATGCCCGTTCGGCGCTCTCGCTCGATTGATAGGTCGATACGTTCTCCTGCCCCGTCACGTCGAGCGTGTCGCGCCGCGCGCCGATGTTGATGGCGAAGCCCCCGCCGCCCGCCGTCTTGCGGCAGATGGAGCAATAGCATCGTTGGTACGGAACCGGATGCGGGGCGTCGACGGTGAACCGCACGGCGCCGCAATGGCAGGATCCTTCGAGATTCATCGACGTCTCCCCCCGTCATCAGCCCCGATCGGGCACAGGATCCCGCGCCGATCGGAAAGAATCAAGCCGGTCGCCGCGACGATGCGCGGTCCGGCGTCGATTGCCTCAGCGTTGTGCGGTTTCCCAGTGCGGATGCTGCCAGAACGGTTGCGGATCGCGCGGGAGGGACCGTCCGAGGATATGGTCCGACGCCTTCTCACCGACCATGATCGACGGGCCGTTGAGGTTGCCGTTGGTGATCCGGGGAAAGATGGAGCTGTCCGCCAGCCGCAGGTTCTCGACCCCGATGACGCGGCATTCCGGATCCACCACCGCGCCCGGATCGTCCTTCGCGCCCATGCGGCAGGTCCCGCAGGGGTGGTACGCGCTCTCGACATGTTCACGGATCGCGTCGTCGAGCTCGTCGTCACTCTGCACATGCGCGCCCGGCTGTATCTCGTGACGCCGGAAATCGGCGAAGGCGTCCTGCGCGAAGATCTCCCGCGTCAGGCGGATGCAGGTGCGGAACTCCGCCCAGTCCTCCGGGTGCCCCATGTAGTTGAACCGGATGCGCGGCGGCGCTTCGGGATCAGCGGAGTGCAGGGTCACGTCGCCCCGCGAGCGGGAGCGCATCGGCCCGACATGCGCCTGGAAGCCGTGCCCCTCCGCCGCGATCTTGCCATCGTAGCGCACGGCGAGCGGCAGGAAATGGTACTGGATGTCCGGGTAGCGGATCCCCGCCCGCGACCGGATGAACGCCGCGCTCTCGAAGTTGTTGGTGGCCCCCGGCCCGCTGCGGTGGAACAGCCAACGGGCCGCGATCCACGCCTTGCCCAGCAGGTTCCAGTAGGTGAAGAGCGTGATCGGCTTCGACGCGGCCATCTGGATGTACATTTCCAGATGGTCCTGCAGGTTCTGTCCCACGCCCGGCCGGTCCGCGACGACCTCGATCCCGTGCTCCGCCAGATGCCCGGCCGGCCCGATCCCCGACAGCATCAGAAGCTTCGGCGAGTTGATGGAGGAGGCGGCGAGGATGACCTCCCGCCCGGCCTCGAGCAGCTGTCCGCCCTTGAGGCGCACGCCGGTCGCCCGGCCGTCCTGGATGACGATGCGCTCCGCCAGTCCACGCACGAGCCGGCAGCGACCGGTCGCGCGGGCGGGCTTAAGGTAGGCATTCGCCGCCGACCAGCGCCGGCCTTTCCAGACCGTCTGCTCCATCGGCCCGAAGCCCTCCTGCTTCTGGCCGTTGTAGTCGCCCGTGACCTCGTATCCGGCCTGCCGGCCCGCCTCGACGAAGGCCCGGTAGAGCGGGTTGAGCCGCGTCCCCCGCGTGACGTGCAGCGGCCCGTCGGTGCCGCGCCAGGCCGGGTCGCCGCCATGGCCGCCGTCGTGCCAGGTCTCCATTCGCTTGAAATAGGGCAGCACGTCCGGAAAGTCCCAGCCGGTCGCCCCTTGCTCCGCCCAATGCGCATAGTCGAGCGGATGGCCGCGGACATAGACCATTCCGTTGATGGAACTCGACCCGCCCCAGACCTTGCCGCGCGGACAGGCCAGTCGTCTACCGCCCAGATGCGGCTCCGGCTCGGTCCAGTAGCCCCAGTCGTAGCGCGGCATGTTCATCGGAAAGCTGAGCGCACCCGGCATCTGGATGAGCGGCCCCGCATCGGTTCCGCCGAATTCGAGCACGATGACCGAACGCCCCGCTTCGGCGAGCCGGTAGGCCATGGCGCAGCCCGCGCTGCCGGCGCCGACGATGACATAGTCGGTCTGCATCAGAACGCGCTCTCGACAGGGCCCATGCCGACATAGACCGTCTGCACCTCGGTGAAGTGATCCATCGCCATCCGGGCATTCTCCCGTCCGATGCCCGAAGCGCGGGAGCCGCCGAACGGCATGCCCGCGGGCGTCAGGTTGTACTGGTTGATCCAGCAGGTCCCCGCGCGAAGCTGCGCCACGACCCGGTGCGCGCGCGCGAGGTCGCTGGTGAAAAGACCGGCGCTCAGCCCGAACTCGGTCGCGTTGGCCCGTTCAACGGCCTCGTCCTCGTCGGCGAAGGTCAGAACCGACATGACGGGGCCGAAGATCTCCTCGCGCACGCAGGTCATGTCGTCGGAAAGGCCGGTCAGCACGGTCGGCTCGATCCAGTAGCCCGCGCGATCCAGGCGCGCGCCGCCGATCGCGACCGTCGCGCCCTCGGCCTCCGCCGTCGCGATGTGGCGCATCACGAGGTTGGCCTGCGCCGCGGTCGTGATGGGCCCGAAATTCGTGGCCTCATCGAGCGGGTCGCCCATGACCACGCCCCCGAGACGCGCGCGCAGGCGGTCGAGGAACGCGTCGTGCAGGCTTTCGTGCACGAAGACGCGCGTCCCGTTGGAGCAGACCTGCCCCGAGGAATAGAAGTTCCCGTTGATGGCGCCCGAGACCGCATCCTCCAGGTCGGCATCCTCGAAGACGAGGATCGGGGATTTCCCACCGAGCTCCATCGTGACATGCTTAATCCCGCCCGCTGCGGCGGCCGCGACCTTGCGGCCCGTCGGCACGGACCCCGTCAGCGAGACCTTCGCCACGCGAGGGTCGGTCGTCAGCGCCGCGCCGACCTCGCCCGCGCCCTGTACCACGTTGAAGAGACCGGCGGGCAGCCCCGCCTCGATCAGGATCTCGGCCACTTTCAGAGCGCAAAGCGGCGTCGTCTCGGACGGCTTGAAGACCATCGCGTTGCCGGTGGCGAGCGCGGGCGCCGCCTTCCAGCAGGCGATCTGCGTCGGATAGTTCCACGCGCCGATGCCCGCGCAAACGCCGAGCGGCCGGCGGATCGTGTAGGCCCAGTCCCCGCCGAACCGCATCGACGTCCCGGTCACGTCCGCCGCCAGCCCGCCGAAATACTCGAGCGCGTCGGCGCCGGACGTCGCATCGGCCACCAGCGTCTCCTGCAGCGGCTTGCCGGTGTCGAGCGTCTCGAGCACGGACAACTCCCTGTTGCGCGCGCGGATCAGGTCGGCCGCCCGCCGGAGCACGCGGCCCCGTTCGACCGGATCGGCCAACGCCCATTCCGCTTGCGCCCGCTCGGCCGAGGTCAGCGCCCGCTCCAGGATTTCCGGCGTTGCCGCATGCACGGTCGCGACGGTTTCGCCGGTCGCGGGATAGATCACCGGGATCGGCGTGCCGGACGCATCCTCGGCATAGGCGCCGTCGATGAAATGGCTGGCGACAGGCGTCGCATCGGGTCTGGTCATGGTGAACTCTCCGGACGCCGCCCTGCCGGACCCGCGCCCTTCTTCTCGGTGAAAATATTCCACGGAGCGCGCGGGACCAGCCCCACGCTCCGCCGGTTCAGTCCTTCGGCGCGCGCTGGCTGTCCTCCAGCACGTTCAGATCCATGTGATTGCGCATGTACCGCCTGGAGGCGGCCTGCAGCGGCTGGTACTCCCACGGATAGTAACCGCCCTGGCGCAGCGCGTCGTACACGACCCAGCGGCGGGCCTGGCTTTCGCGCACCTCGGCGTCGAACCGGTCGAGGTCCCAGCGGCGGTCGGCCTCGGCACGGAACGCGGCCAGCGTTTCGGAATGGGCCGGATCGTCCGCGAGATTCGCAAGCTCGTGCGGGTCGGCGTCGAGGTCGAAGAGCCGCTCGGGGTCGAGCGCGCAGCGGGTGTACTTCCACCGCCCCTGCCGCAGCGCGACCAGCGGCGCGTGGCTTCCCTCGGCCGCGTATTCCATCGCCACGGGCGTCTCGCGCCGCCCGCCCTGCCCCAGCGGGACGAGCGATTCGCCGGTGGTCCACGGCTCGACCTCGCTCAGATCCACGCCCGCGAGATCGCAGAGCGTGGGACAGACGTCGATGCTGGAGACCGGCGTGAGGTCGAGCCCCGGCTCGAGCCCCGGCGCGGCAATCATCAACGGCACGCGGGAGGCGCCCTCGAGGAAGCTCATCTTGTACCACAGCCCCCGCTCGCCGAGCATGTCGCCGTGGTCGGACACGAAGAGCACGATCGCCTCCTGCCGCGTATCCTCCAAGACCTGCAGCAACTCGCCCACCTTCTCGTCGAGGTAGGAGATGTTGGCGAAATAGGCCCGGCGGGAGCGCGCGACGTCCGCTTCGGTCACGTCGAAGTTGCTCCGGTCGTTGGCGTCGAGGATGCGCCTGGAATGCGGGTCGTGCGCCTCGTAGGGCATCTCGCCCACGTCAGGCAGCAGATGCGCGCAATCCTCGTAGAGATCCCAGAACCGCCTGCGGGCGATGTAGGGGTCATGGGGATGCGTGAAGCTCGCCGTCAGGCACCAGGGCCGCGCATCCTGCTTCCGTGCGGCGTCGTAGAGCCACATCTTGGCGAAATGCGCGACCTCGTCGTCGTATTCCATCTGGTTGGTGATCTCGCCCAAGCCCGAACCGGTCACCGACCCCATGTTGTGGTACCACCAGTCGATCCGCTCCCCGGGCTTGCGATAATCCGGGGTCCAGCCGAAATCGGCCGGATAGATGTCGGTCGTGAGCCGCGTTTCGAACCCGTGCAGCTGGTCGGGGCCGACGAAGTGCATCTTGCCCGACAGGCAGGTGCGCCAGCCCGCGCGGCGCAGATGGTGCGCGTAGGTCGGGATGTCGGAGGCGAACTCGGCGGCGTTGTCGTAGACCCGCGTGCGGCTGGGCAGCAGACCGGACATGAACGAGGCCCGCCCCGGCGCGCAGAGCGGCGAAGCGGTGTAGCAGTTCCGGAACCGCCGCGACCGCGCGGCGAGCCGCTTCAGGTTCGGCGTGTGCAGCCAGTCGGCCGGCCCGTCGGGAAACAGCGTGCCGTTCAGCTGATCCACCATGAGGATCAGGATGTTCGGCCCCCCGCCTTCGGGCATGCTCATGCCAACCCCCTGTCGATGTAGTCGAGGACGAGCGCGGTGGAGGCCGCGCTGTCGAGATCGCCCGGCCGGAGCCCCTGCCGGACGTAGAGCCCGTCGATCAGTGCGCCGATCCCCTCGGCCAGCGCCTCCGGCCGGTCCGTCAGGGGGCGGAGCGCATGGACGAGGTTCGAGCGCAGGCGCGACTGGTAGACGCGCAGGAGCCGCTGCGTCTCGCCGGGGCGCCGCGCCTGGACGTAGAAGTTGAGCCAGGCCGCCACGACCTCGTCGCGGAAGTTCGAGGGCGCGAAGCTCGCCCGCACGATCGCCTCGAGCCGCGCGCGCGGCGTTTTCGCGGCGGCGAGCGAGGTCCGGGCCTCGGCGGCGAACACCGCGAGGACATGGCGCATCGCGGCCAGCAACATCCGGTCCTTGGAGCCGAAATAATGATGCGCCAGCGCCGGCGACATGCCCGCGCGGCGGGCGATTCCCGCCACGGTGACGTCGCCCGCCCCGGTCGCGGCGATCTCGGAGATCGCGGCGCGTACCAGGTCCTCCCTACGTCGGGGTTCCATTCCGCTGCGCGGCACAGCAAACTCCGATCAAGACCCGGCCGAATACTGATTGACTGATCAATCAATATATCGGCCTCGTCAATATCGAATGGGGAGATACTCATGAAACGCATCGTCACGACTGCCTCGGCTCTGGCTTTGTCGGCCGGCCTCGCCCACGCGCAGGAGGCCTGCGAGGAGATCGTCTTCGCCGATGTCGGCTGGACCGACATCACCGCCACCACCGCGGCGACCACCGTCCTGCTCGACGCGCTCGGCTACGAGACCGACGTGAAGCTCCTGTCCGTCCCGATCACCTACACCTCGATGGCCGAGGGCGACGTGGACGTGTTCCTCGGCAACTGGATGCCTACGATGGAGGCCGACATCGCGTCCTATCGCGAGGACGGGACCGTCGACACCGTGCGTGCCAACCTCGAAGGTGCGAAATACACGCTCGCCGTCAACCGGCCCGCCAAGGAGCTCGGCATCGCGTCCTTCGGCGACATCGTGAGCCAGGCCGAAGCGCTGGACGGCAAGATCTACGGCATCGAGCCGGGAAATGACGGCAACCGCCTTATCCAGTCGATGATCGACGACGACGCGTTCGGGTTGTCGGACTTCGAGGTCGTGGAAAGTTCCGAGCAGGGGATGCTGGCCCAGGTCGAGCGCCTGACGAAGCGCGACGAGCCCATCGTGTTCCTCGGCTGGGAGCCGCATCCGATGAACGCCAATTTCGACCTGACCTACCTGCAGGGCGGCGACGACTACTTCGGCCCCGATCTCGGGGGCGCGACGGTCTACACCAACACCCGCGCCGGCTATGTCGAGGATTGCCCGAATGTGGGCCGCCTGCTGGAGAACCTCGGCTTCTCGCTCGCCATGGAGAACGAGATCATGGGCGGGATCCTGGACGACGGAGAAGATCCGCGGGACGCGGCGACCGCTTGGCTCGCATCCAACCAGGATGTGCTCGGCGTCTGGCTCGACGGCGTCACTACGA
Source organism: uncultured Jannaschia sp. (assembly GCF_947494025.1). Lineage (GTDB taxonomy): Bacteria > Pseudomonadota > Alphaproteobacteria > Rhodobacterales > Rhodobacteraceae > Jannaschia. The sequence continues at coordinate 119,049 of NZ_CANLTQ010000006.1, read as the reverse complement.
TCGACGGCGGCGACGCGATGGAGGCCGTCACCTCCGAGCTCGAGAGCTGATCGTTTCCCGCCGGATACATGGTCGGGGCGGCGCGCGATCGCCATGCGCGCGCCCTCACGCGGCGGCGCGACCCGGTAGCCGGCGGCAACAGCGCGTCATCGGGTTCGGCCGTCGTGAAACGGAAGCTGACCGGATGCGCGTTCTCTGTCAGAGTGGCTTCGAGCGTCCGACGGAGGCTGCCGTAGCCGACCGTGCGCTCCTGCTCCGGCGTCGCCCCGGCACCGGGGACGCGATCCGTGGTCGCCGCCTCGACGGGCCCGGCCGCGAAAAAGGGCCAGCGATGACAGGCGCCCCGCAAAGCGCTGTCCGGCGGCGGGACGAGCCCGGCCCAGGCGAACGCATCCGCGAGACAAGCGCAAATCGCCGCCATCTCCGTCACGACGGTCCCACCGTGGACGCGCGTCGGGACCTTGTCCAGCGGATTGACGTCATCGAGCGCCCCCTTGCTCGCGAAATCGACGGTCACGGTCTCGTATTCCGTGCCGACCTCCTCCAACATCCAGCGCGCCGTGCGCCCGCGCGACATCGGGTTCGTGTAGAGGATCAATTCGGACATGGCGGGCTTCCCATGTCTGCCTGCCGAAACGCTGACACGATTCGTCCGGCCGCGGAACGCAAAAGGAGCGGACGCACATGAACTGGCTGACCGACAACAAGATCCCGCTGGGCGACTGGGCTGCCGACGCCTTCGACTGGCTGCAGGACGTGGGCCAGCCGTTCTTCGACGCGCTCGCCCTCGTGATGGAGGCGATGATCGAGGCGATCCTGTGGGTCCTCCAGACGCCACACCCGCTTCTCGTGATCGGGGCGTTCGCGGCGCTGACCTGGGCGTTGCAGCGCTCGTGGCGGATCACGCTCTTCGTCGCGCTCGGCTTTCTCTTCGTCCTGAACCAGGGCTATTGGGAGGAGACGGCGGAAAGCCTGACGCTCGTCCTGTCGGCCTGCGTCGTCTGCATGGGCGTCGGCGTGCCGATCGGCATCGCGGTGGCCCATCGGCCGCGCCTCTACGCCTGGATGCGGCCGGTGCTCGACCTGATGCAGACCCTGCCGACCTTTGTCTACCTGATCCCCGCGATCGTGTTCTTCGGCATCGGCATGGTGCCGGGCCTGATCGCCACCGTGATCTTCGTGCTGCCCGCGCCGATCCGGCTCACGCACCTGGGCATCTCCAGCACGCCCGCAGCCCTGACCGAGGCGGCGGAGGCGTTCGGCGCCACGCCGCAGCAGACGCTGTGGAAGGTGGAGTTGCCCTACGCGCTGCCGCAGATCATGACGGGCCTCAACCAGACGATCATGCTGTCGCTGTCGATGGTGGTGATCGCCGCGCTGGTGGGGGCGGACGGGCTGGGCGTGCCGGTCGTGCGCGCGCTCAATCAGGTGAACACGTCCCTCGGATTCGAAAGCGGCATCGTCATCGTCGTCGTCGCGATCATGCTGGACCGGATGCTGCGAATGGAGCACAAATGACCGAGACACGCGATGCCGCCTGCCATTGCGGGGCCGTTCGCCTCCGCGTCGCCCTCGTGGACGGGCTCCACACCGCCCGCCGGTGCGATTGCAGCTTCTGCGCGATGCGCGGGGCCGTTACCGTGACCGCGACGGGGGACGGGATCGAGATCGTCGAGGGGGCGGATGTGCTGACGCTCTACCGGTTCAACACGGAGACGGCGCAGCACTACTTCTGCGGCCGCTGCGGCATCTACACCCATCACCGTCGCCGCTCGCACCCGGACGAATACGGCGTCAACGTCGCCTGCCTCGACGGCGTCTCGCCCTTCGATCTGCCGCTCGTCGTCGTCCACGACGGTCAGGCGCATCCGAGCGACGTGGGCCATTCGCGCGTCGCCGGCGTGCTGACCTACACGCGGCAGGAGATGCCCGGATGAGCCGCCCCGCCGTCGAGTTCGACCGCGTCTCCATCGTCTTCGGCGACCGCCCGGACCGCGCGCTGCCGCTGATGGACGAGGGCCGAACCCGCGCCGAGGTGCAGGCGGAGACGGATCAGGTGCTCGGCGTCCACGACTGCTCCCTCTCCGTCGCCGAGGGAGAGATCGTCGTGCTGATGGGCTTGTCGGGCTCCGGGAAGTCCACGCTGCTGCGCGCGGTGAACGGGCTGAACCCGGTCGTGCGCGGCGAGGTGCGGATCGACGACGGCGGCCGGATGGCCTCGGTCACGCAGGCCCGCCCGCGCGAGTTGCGCCGGCTCCGGCAGGAACGTGTCGCGATGGTGTTCCAGCAATTCGGCCTCCTGCCCTGGCGGCGGGTGCGGGAGAACGTGGGCCTTGGGCTGGAGCTTGCCGGCCGATCGGCGGCGGAGCGGCGCGAGATCGTGAACCGGCAGCTCGAACTGGTGGGGCTGACGGAATGGGCCGACCGCAGGGTGGGCGAGCTCTCCGGCGGGATGCAGCAGCGCGTGGGCCTCGCCCGCGCCTTCGCGACCGAGGCGCCGATCCTGCTGATGGACGAGCCGTTCAGCGCGCTCGACCCCCTGATCCGGACGCGTCTGCAGGACGAGCTCCTGGAGCTGCAATCCCGCCTCCGGCGGACCATCGTCTTCGTGAGCCACGATCTCGACGAGGCGTTCAAGCTCGGCCAGCGCATCGCCATCCTAGAGGGCGGCCGCATCATCCAGTGCGGCACGCCCGCGGAGATCTTCACCCGGCCCGCGAACGAATACGTGGCTGACTTCGTCGCGCACATGAACCCGCTCGGCGTGCTGACCGCGGCCGATGCGGCCACGCCCGGTGAGGGGGCCGGACCGGCGATCCCGGCGGAGATGCCCGTCCGCGAGCTCATCGAGCTCTGCGCAGGACGCGACGGCCCGATCCCGGTGGAACGCGACGGCCACCCGATCGGGATCGTCGACCGGCAGAGCCTGCTCGCCCGGCTCGCGCGCTGACGGGCTGACGGGCTGACGGGCTGACGGGCTCGATGAGCTGAGTGCCGCGCGCATCGCAACCGAATGTTGCGGAGGGCGGACGGCAACAGAAGGGCACCGCCGGGCCGGCGGGCGTCTCGCTCCCGCCCCTAGGCGCCGGCGATGCGGCGCAGATAGGTGCCGTAGCGGTTCTTCGCGTAGCGGTCGGCCTGTGCCAGCAGGTCGTCGCGCGTGATCCAGCCCGCGTCGAAGGCGATCTCCTCCAGGCAGCCGGTCTGCAGGCCCTGCCGCCGCTCAAGCGTCCGCACGAAGTTGCCCGCATCCAGCAGGCTCTCGTGCGTGCCGGTGTCGAGCCACGCATAGCCGCGTCCCATCCGTTCCACCGACAGCAACCCGTCGTCGAGATAGAGCTGCAGAAGCGACGTGATCTCGAGCTCACCGCGCGCCGAAGGCTCGATCCCCTCGGCGCGGTCGGGCGCCGTGCCGTCGAGGAAGTAAAGGCCCGTGACCGCGTAGTTCGAGGGCGGCACCTCCGGCTTCTCGATGATCGCCTTGGCCTGCCCCGACGTATCGAAATCAACCACGCCATAGCGCTCTGGATCGGCGACCTGATAGCCGAAGACCGACCCGCCGTCGGTCCGCGCGTCCGCCGCCCGCAGGATCTCGGGCAGGCCGTGGCCGAAGAACACGTTGTCGCCCAGCACCATCGCGGAGGGCGCCCCGTCGAGGAAGTCACGGGCGAGCAGGTAGGCCTGCGCCAGACCGTCGGGCGAGGGCTGCTCGATATAGGTGAGCGAGATGCCCCAGAGGCTGCCGTCGCCCAGCGTGCGCTGGAACTGCTCGCGGTCTTGCGGGGTGGTGATCATCGCGATCTCGCGGATGCCCGCCAGCATCAGCACCGAGATCGGATAGTAGATCATCGGCTTGTCGTAGATCGGCAGGAGCTGCTTGGAGACCCCCGCGGTGATCGGATAAAGCCGGGTGCCGGAGCCGCCGGCAAGGATGATGCCCTTGCGCCTGGTCATGTCGTCCTCGTGTCGGTTGGCGCGACCGATAGAGATATGGGAACGGGCCGGCAAGCGAAGCGGCGCAACATGGTTTCCGGCGCCCCGGACGGGGGAACGGTCAGTCCTCGCCCATCAGCGCCTTGTGCCGCGCCACGCCCTCGTCGAGGTCGTCGTAATATTCGAGCTTGCCCTCGTGCAGGACGAGGGCCGCGTCGCAGAAATCCTTCACCTTGCGCGTCTGGTGGCTGACCATGATGGCGCTGGCGTTGCGGATCCGCTCGCGGAACACGGCCTTCGACTTGCGGTTGAAGCTGGCGTCGCCCACCGCCGTCGTCTCGTCCACGAGGTAGGTGTCGAACTGGATACCCATGGAAAGCCCGAAGCTCAACCGCGCCTTCATGCCCGAAGAATAGGTCCGCACCGGTGCGTCGAACTGCGTGCCGAGCTCCGAGAAGTCGAGGACGAAGCGCACGAGGCTCGCCGTGTCGACGCCGTAGACGCGCGCGACGAAGATGGTGTTCTGCGCCCCGGTCATGTCGCTGTTGAAGGAGCCGCTGAAACCCACGGGCCAGGAAACGGAACCGTCGGTGACGATGCGCCCGGTATCAGGCTGCTGCACGCCCGCGATGATTTCGAGAAGCGTCGTCTTGCCGGCGCCGTTTCCGCCCAGAAGCGCGAGCGACCGGCCCTCGGGCAGCGTGAGGTTCAGGTTCGAGATGACCGTGCGGCGGACACCCTTGTACCAGAAGCTCTTCGACAGGTTCTCGAGCCGGAGCATCGCCGGGATCCTCAGCGGCTGTCCCGGACGGAGTAGTAGATGAGCACGAGGATCGACCAGCCGAGAATCAGGAACAGCGCCGTCAGCGCGAGAAGGACGCTGCGTCGGGGATATTCCGCCGATTGCGGCCGGGTCGGGCTGATATAGGTCGCGAGGTAGCGCGTCTGCCGACTGGCGTTCGTTCGCGAGATGTCGAGCGCGCTCAGCGCGGCACGGTAGCTTTCCTCTGCGAATTCCCGGTCCACGACCAGCCCTTCGTACTCCGCGAGCAGGGTCGGATAGTCGTCGCCGTCGATGTCGTCCTGCCCGGCCGCGACGGCGGCCCGTTCCGCGGCAATGCGCTCACGGATGACGGCGATCTGGCGTTCGGACTGATCGACGCGCGGATCGGTGGCGCTGGTCCGTTCCCGCAGGATGTCGAGGTCCACCAGAGCCTGCGCGAGCTGCGCCTGCAGCGTGTTCACGACGGCCATGCGGCCGGCGAGGTCGGTCTCGGGATCGACGATCTGCGTGCGGGTGCGGAACAGGGTGAGAGCCTCGCGCGCCTTCTTGAGCCGCGCCAGCGCCTCGTCGAGATCCTCCCGCGCGAAACGGCTCGCATCCTCGCGCGCCGTCGCGTTGAGCTCGTTCACGAGCCGCTGGCTCTCGCGCAGGATGGCCTGCCCGATCCGGACCGCCTTGTCCGGGTCGAAGGCGAGGACGCGAAGTTCCACCTGCCCGCTGGTCTGGTCGTAGGAGACGCGGACGATCCGCGACCAGTACCACAAGAGCTCTTCGATGGTCGGATCGGGCCAGATCGAGAAGACCGGGTCCTCGTCCCAGTATTGCGCGTAGTGCTCGACCAGACCGACCTCCGATTCGATGGCCTGCAGCATCGCCTGGGACTGGATGTATTCGTAGAGGATGCCCGCATCCGACCCGGCGGAGCCGCTCGAAAGCTGCGCGGCGAAGCCAGTCAGAAGCTCCGTCGCCGCGCCCCCCTCCTCCTGCCGGACGGTGAATCCGGCCGTTGAAGCGTATTGGTCGCGCGCCGTCGTCCAGAGATACGCGCCGACGAGTGTCGTGGGCACGAGGACGATCAGCACGAAGCTCAGGAGCACGCCCCAGTGCCGACGCCGCATCCGCGCAGGCGCCGCCATCGGCGCGACCTCGACCACCCGGTCGTCGTCGGCCTTGTTCCGCTTCCCGCTGCGTTTCTTCTTGCCGCCCTTCTTGCGCTTGCCGCCCTTCGTCTCATCCTCGCCGATGGGCTCGGCTTCGCGCGCGGCGTCCCGCTCCGCGCGGCGCGCGGCGCGTCGCTCCTCGCGCGCGTCGGCGTCGTCCTCGCGGTCGGCGCCCCGCTCCGCGCGTCTTGCGATGCGCCGTTCCTCGCGCTCCTCGTCACTGGCCGTGCGGCGCCGCGCGACGCCGGACGCGAACGTGATCGGGGACACGTTCTCGGGATCGGATGCGGAGCTGTCGCGGTCTGTCATGGGGGCTGGTGGCCTGCCGGATGGCGTCGCCCGGATCGGGCGCACGATTGATGTTCGTCCGGATCTCCTAAATAGGTGTGCTTGGAAATACCAGTTCGATGGAAGACGTGGTCGACGCAACCACCATACCCCCGGCCCTCGCACCACGGAAGCGGATGCGGCAGAACGGCAGCCGGCTCCGCTCGATCGCGGCGCTCGCGCTGCGCGAGATGCAGTCGCGCTACGGACGCTCGCCCGGCGGCTACGTCTGGGCCATACTCGAACCGCTGGGGATGATCACGCTGCTCGCCTTCGGCTTCTCGCTCCTGTTGCGGCGGCCTTCCCTCGGAGACAGCTTCCTGCTGTTCTACGCGACCGGATATCTGCCGTTCCAGTTGTACGGGCGCTTGCAGCAGATGGTCTCGCAGGCCCTGAAATACTCCCGCAGCCTCCTCGTCTATCCGGTCGTGACATGGTTCGACGCCATCCTCGCCCGGGTCCTGCTGCATTCGTTGACCGGCGTGCTGGTGGCGACGCTGCTGCTGATCGGGATCGTGGTGCTCCTCGACCTCGACGTGCAGGTCGACATGGTGCCGATCCTGATCGCCTTCGTGACCGCGATCCTGCTGGGGACGGGGGTGGGCATGACGAACGGCGTCCTGCTGGCCTATTTCCCGATCTGGCGGACGATCTGGACCATCGTGACGCGGCCCCTGATGCTCGCCTCCGGGGTGCTCTACATCTACGAGGATCTGCCCCGGATCGCGCAGGACATCCTGTGGTACAATCCGCTGCTGCACATGACGGCGACGGCGCGCAGCGGGTTCTTCCCGACCTACGACCCGCAATTCGTCTCGGCGGCCTATACGGGCGGGGTGATATTCATCACCCTGTTCCTCGGGATGCTCCTGATGCGGCGCTTCAACGGCCGGGTCCAGATCCGGTGATGAGGGCGCGGACCCCATCGAATTCGCGGTCGAGCCGTCCGGCCAGACCGTCCGCCACCGCCGCCCGCCACAAGCGGATATAGGCGGCCCGGTCGGCCCCGTACCGCCGTGCCCGGAACCGCCAGACCACGCCGAGGGCGAGATAGATCATCGTGCCGCACGCCCGCCCGACGGCCGCGCGATAGACCATCGCCCGGTTCCGGTAGAGGTAGTACACTTTCCAAAGGGGCCGGATCGGAGTGCCCGCGATCGTCGTGCCGCAATCGTGCTCGAACCGGACCGTCGGGTCGAAGCCCAGCGGACCGGCGTGGCGCCCGAGCCGCAGCGTGTAGGTCGTGTCGTCCCCGTAGATGAAGAACCGCCCGTCCGGATAGCCTGCCGCCTCCACCGCCCGCCGCGACAGGAACGCGCCGACGAAGGAGCCGCCGTCGATATCCACCGGCTCCGCCCCCCTGAAGGCTTCGGGGGAAAGATGGAACGTCTCGCGCCCCCGGAACAGCGCCGCGATCGTGCCGCGCGCGCTGCCGAACGGATCGAGCAACGGGCGGTTCATCTCGCAGATCGCGCCGTCGGGATAAGTGACGGCCGCGAACCAGGCGGCGCGGCCGTCGCGCGGCCGGCTCCCGAAGCGTGCGAAGGCGTCCGCCGCCGGGCGGGCGTCGTCGTCCATCAGGCAGATCCAGTCGGCGTCCGTTTCCGCCATCGCGTGCCGCATCCCCGCCTCGAACCCGCCCGCGCCCCCGCGATTGCGCGGCAGGGTCAGGACATGCAGCCGCGGGTCCTTCAATCCGGCCAGCCAGGCGCCGGTGCCGTCGGTCGAGGCGTTGTCGACGACGAGGATGCCGGCAAGATCGGCCGGCCCGCTTTGCAGCAACCGCCGCAGCGTCACCGCAAGCTGTTCCCGGCGGTCGAACGTCACGACCACGGCCCAGACCCGCATAGCCGTCATTCAGCGTCTTTCGAACGGACGGGGCGACACCCGGCCATGCCGCGCCGCCGGGCGAGCGGCATGCGCGGTCGAGCGGCCCCCGCGCGAGTCAGGCCGCATAATACTTGTAGGTCTGCGCGATCCCGTCCTCGAAGGCCGTGACATGCGCGCCGAGCAGGAGGCGGACGTCGTTCGAATTGGCGATCACGTCGCGCGGCTCCGTCGCGAGCAGATCCTCGGCCGGCACCTTCTCGTAGGCGAGCGGCCGGCCCGTCGCCGTCTCGATCGCTGCGATCACGTCCATGAGCGACGTGGAGCGCCCGCTGCCCAGCATGTTGATGCGCGCCGTCTCCTCGCCCGCGACCAGCTTCCGCGCGAGCGTCGCGATGCCGTAGCCCACGTCGCCCGCATAGATGAAGTCGCGGCTCTGCCCGCCGTCGCCGTTCACGAACACGCTCCGCCCCTCGATCGCGGCGCGGGTGAAGGCGTGGATCGCGCTCTTCTTGTTGTCGGAGAACCGGCCGAACACGTTGGTCAGCCGCACCACGCGGAACGTCCCGCCCCGGAGCTCGACCAGCTTCTCGAGGATCATCTCCTCCGCCGCCTTGGTCGCGCCGTAGAAGTTCTTCGGGCAATAGGCGCTGTCGACGCCGACCTCGAAGGTCCCGTCGAAAAGCGCTCCCGCGGTGGAAACGAGAATGAAGCGGTCGCCCGGGCGCACCGCCTCCATGACGAAACGGGCCGGGCCGGTGATGTTGGCCTCGATGAAGTCGAGGGGGCGATCCTTGCTTTCGGCGACACGCGTCTCACCGGCGAGAAAGACGAAGGTGCGCCCCGAAGGCTCCTGCGGCAGCTCGTCGAGGAACGCGACCGCCGCATCCGTCTCGTACCCGCCGTCATGGCGCGGAAGGTCGACCTTCTCGTGCCCCGGAGCCGCGTTCGACAGGTCGTCGATCACCACGGGCGCCAGCGCCGCGAATTCAGGCTCCCGCGCCACGACGTCGAGGATGTTGCGCCCGACGAAGCCGAGCCCTCCGACGAGGATCAGGGAGGAAGAGTTCTGCATACCGAATGCCCCGCTTGCCGTTCACCGTCCGGCGACGTCCGGCCGGCGCTTGGGACGGACCTCTAAGGTCGTCGTGGCCGAAGTGCAAACCTCCTGCCGTCGCGTAACAGGATTGCAACGGCCGTGTTTGCCCTCCTCCACAAATGCGGCGATACAGCCCCGCGAATGACCGTGCGATTCGATGGGAGCTACGTGCACATGAAGGTGATAATCCTCGGCGGAGACGGCTTTTGCGGCTGGCCCAACGCGCTCTACCTTTCGGCGCGCGGACACGACGTCATCATCGTCGACAACCTGTCCCGGCGCGCCATCGACCTCGAGCTCGAGGTGGACAGCCTGACGCCGATCCGTCCGATCGGGGAGCGCCTGCGCGTCTGGAAGGAGCTTACCGGCAAGGAGATCCAGTACCACAACTTCACCGTGGGCGAGCATTACCACCGGCTCCTGACGCTCCTGCAGGAGGAGCAGCCCGACGCCGTCGTGCACTTCGCCGAGCAGCGCGCGGCGCCCTATTCGATGAAGTCCGCCGCGCACAAGCGCTACACGGTGAACAACAACCTCAACGCCACCAACGACGTGCTCGCCGCAATCGTGGAATCCGGCCTCGACATCCACCTCGTCCACCTCGGCACGATGGGCGTCTACGGCTACGGCACCGCGGGCATGCGCATCCCCGAAGGCTACCTCAAGGTCCGCGTCGAGACGCCCGTGGGCGAGAGCGAGCAGGAAATCCTCTACCCGACCAATCCCGGCTCGATCTACCACATGACGAAGTCGCAGGATCAGCTGTTCTTCCACTTCTACAACAAGAACGATCAGGTCCGGATCACCGATCTCCATCAGGGCATCGTCTGGGGCACGCAGACCGAGGAGACGCGCCGCGACGAACGGCTCATCAACCGCTTCGACTACGACGGCGATTACGGAACAGTGCTCAACCGCTTCCTGATGCAGGCGGCGGTGAAGTACCCGATGACGGTGCACGGCACCGGCGGCCAGACGCGCGCCTTCATCCACATCCAGGACACGTGCCGCTGCATCGAGCTCGCGCTGGAGAACCCGCCCCAGAAGGGCGAGCGGGTCAACATCCTCAACCAGATGACCGAGACGCACCGCGTGCGCGACCTCGCGCAGATGATCGCCGACAAGCTCGGGGCCGAGATCGCCTATCTCGACAACCCGCGCAACGAGGCCGACGAGAACGACCTTCACGTCGCCAACGACCGGTTTCTGGGGCTCGGCCTCGAGCCGATCAAGCTCTCGGAAGGGGTGATGGACGAGGTACGCGACATCGCCGCGAAGTACGCCGGGCGCTGCGACAAGACGAAGATCCCCTGCGTGTCGCTCTGGCGGTAAGCCGGTTGCGATGGAAATGGGAAACGGCGCCTTCGGGCGCCGTTCCTCGTTTCAGCGTCTGAGATCGCGCAGCATGACGTAGCCGCGCAGAAGGGCCGGCTTCAGCGCGGGCACACGCTCCGCAAGGTTCCGGCCGGCCCGAACGAGCAGATGGCCCTGCCGCATGGATCCGGCGCGGTTCTTCACCCGCCCGACCACCTCGGCAAAGAAGTTCGTCTCGCGCAAGGCATCCCAGTAATGCCGGGCCAGCGGGACCGGCAGCGCGTTCCAGGGTTTGTAATCCCCGGCGGCATAATGGATCAGCTTCGGAGCCTTCCGGGCCGCCATGGCGCGCGTGTGGTTCGCGGCCGGCACACGATCGTACCCCGCGACGATCGTATTGAAGACGTTCCACTCGTCCGGAAGGATGTGGAGGTCGTCCTTGAAGTGCATGTTCAGGATGTCTTGATCGCGGAACAGGTAGCGTCCTTCCCGCGCGCGGGCGAAGAGCGTCCGCCCCGTCGCTTCCACGTCCATCGCGCGGAAGTCGAACAGGAGAAGCCCCGCATTGATGTAGCGCGCGATCTGGTCGTCGGTCAGCCCCAGAACCTCGCGCTGATAGGTGCCCAGGTCGGGCACCTCCGGGTCGATCGTCGGCGTCTCCCCCGTCAGCGTGCGCGTCATGATGTGGTCCATCACCGCGCCGAGCGGCTTGCCGCCCATGTCGGTGTCGTAGATCTCGCAGATGTCGCCCAGCACGATCATGTCGACGTCGAGATAGAGCAGCCGGTCCAGTCCCGGCAGCAGCTCGAAGAGGAGGAAACGGTTGTAGGTCGCGTTGGACGGCGCGCGCGTTGCGGAGCGATAGCTCTCGGCGAAGGTGTCGCCCGCATTGAGCTCGTGGAAACGCACGTTCGGATGTACGTCGAGGCCCTCCATCAACATCGACATCGGCGCAGGCCGGATGTCGGTATGCAGGAAGAACAGGTTGATCCGGCGCGACGGGTCGGCCCGCGACAGGACGGAATGCAGCATCGCCGCCGTATGCGGCAGGTAGAACCGGTCGGCCGAGAAGGCGATGTTTACGTCCTCGGGCGCGTTGCAGCTGTTGTCGGTGATGTAGGGCACGAACAGCGCCCGCGACGTGTTGACGATGTTCACCTCGCGCACGCGGATCTCGGGCCGGGTGCGTTGCAGGTGGCGCAGGTAGACGCCGAGCAGGCGCTCCGCGATGAAGCCGAGGTAGCGGACCTGGAAAGGCGAGTAGTTCGAACGGTCGATGTCGCGCGCCTCGATCCGTCCGAGGATATCGAAGAGCCATTCGCAATAGGGCTCGAAGATCGCACGGCGCATCAGGAACATGTTGCCGAGGCGAATCGTGTAGCCTTCCGCGTCGGTCTCGAAGTCCTCGCGGAATTCCGGGTAGTGCTCCGTGATAATCTCGCGCAGCACGTCGAAATCGACGGCGGCGTGGCCGTGGCGATAGTTCTCCTCGACCGTGCGCCCCATCTCGTGCAGCTTCGGCACGACGATGTCGAAATCCCCGCCGTCGCGCTCCAGCCATGCGCCGGTCCGCCGCGCCCAGTCCCGGCTGTTGAAGCGGTCCACGAAGAGTTCCGCCTGCGACCCCTCGAAGGTGCCGGCGACGTCGAGCATCCGGCGGTAGTGCATCAGCCCGATCCGGTCGCTTTCCCGGTCGTTCTTCCACGCCCAGTAAAGCGCGGTCAGTTCGCAATACCCGGCATTCTTGGCCGAGATGTTGTCGCCCGTGTCATCCCCGATCATGTCGCGCAGCGGAGCCGCGGACGTCGCGCGGCCCACGTGGATCGGCACGACGAAGGGCGCATCGATCATGGGCGCGGTCTTGTGGAAGGCGGCGTAGAGGCTGGTTTTATCGGACAAGCTGGAGTTCCTGGACAATGCTGGCGCGTCGACGTCGTCGCCTCTATCCAGCGGAGCCGCCTCCGTCAACGAAGCGTCCGGCGGGGACTTGAACCCCGGCGCCGGGCCGGTCCATCTGGCGGCCGGGAGGCGCGATGAACGATTTGCTGGCCGGTTTGGGCGAGGCCTTGCGCCTGATCCTCACGCTCGACGCGGAACTCATCGAGATCACGCTCCGGTCGCTGCGCGTGACCCTGTCGGCCCTCGCGGTCGCCTGCGCGATCGGCTTGCCGCTCGGCGGGGCGCTCGCCGTCTGGCGCTTCCGCCAACGCCGCTTCGTCATCGCCACGATGAACGCGCTGATCGCGCTGCCCCCCGTCGTCGTGGGCCTCGTCGTGTACCTGCTGCTGTCGCGCTCCGGACCGCTGGGCGTGCTTGGGCTTCTGTTCACGCCCGCGGCGATGATCGTGGCGCAGGTCGTCATCATCACCCCGCTCGTCGCCTCGATCGCCCATCAGGCGCTGCGCGACCTCTGGGCGGTCTACCACGACCTGCTGATCTCCATGAACGCGACGCGGTGGCAGCGCATCGCCACTCTTCTGATCGACGGGCGCCGCGCCCTGCTCACGGCGGCGCTCGCGGGCTTCGGGCGCGCCATCGGCGAGGTCGGCGCGATCATGATCGTGGGCGGCAACATCGACGGCGCCACGCGGGTGCTCACCACGGCCATCGCGCTGGAAACCGGGCGGGGCGACTTCGCGCTTGCCATCGGGCTCGGGGTCGTCCTCATCGGCCTGTCCCTCACGGTCAGCTGGGCCAGCCACTGGATCATGCGCACGGAACGGCGGGGCACGTGGTGACGGCCCTCCCCCTGCGCCTTTCGGGCGCCACGCTCGCCCGGCGGGGCAAGCGGCTCGTGGGGCCGGTCGACCTCGAGATCGGCGCCGGCAGCATCACCGCGGTGATCGGGCCGAACGGGTCGGGCAAGACCTCGCTCCTGCGCATGATGCACGGGCTGCAACGGCCCGCTTCCGGCCGGGTCGAGTGGTCCCTGCCGGACACACAGGCCCGCACGCGGCAGGCCTATGTCTTCCAGCAGCCGATCGCGCTGCGTCGGACGGTTCTGGCCAACCTCGCGTATCCCCTTCGCCTGCGCGGCCTGCCCCGCGCGGAGGCGCACGCCCGGGCCGAGGCGCAGGCGGCGCGGTTCGACCTTTCCGACAAGCTCGCGCAATCCGCGCCCTCCCTCTCGGGGGGCGAGATGCAGCGCCTCGCCCTCGCCCGCGCGCTCGTCACCGCGCCGGAGATCCTCTTCGCGGACGAGCCCTGCGCCGCGCTCGATGGGCGCGCGATGCGGGAGATCGAGACGCGGCTGATCGGGGCATCCGCGCGAACACGGCTCATAATCGCCACCCATGACATGGGACAGGCGCGCCGGATTGCATCCGACGTCATCTTCCTCTTGCATGGCCGCGTGCATGAAACCGGGCCGGTCGAAACATTTTTCGCGTCGCCCCAGACCCCCGAGGCCCGCGCCTTCCTGAAGGGAGACATCGTCGAATGATTCGCATCCTCGCCGCGCTCGCGGTCGCGCTCGTCCTGCCCACCCTCGGCCATGCCGAGACGATGCGCATGGCAGCCACGACCTCGTTCCAGAATTCGGGCCTCGCCGAGACCCTCCTGCCGGAGATCGAGATCGACACGGGCATCGAGGTCGAACTCGTCGTCGTCGGCACCGGACAGGCGCTGCGCCTGGGGGAGGCAGGCGACGTCGACGCCGTTCTCGTCCATTCGCGTCCCGACGAGGAGGCCTTCGTCGAGGCCGGCCATGCCACGCACCGGCGGGAGATCATGTACAACGACTTCATCATCGTCGGCCCCGAGGAGGATCCGGCCAGCGTCCAGGGCTCCGCCTCCGCCGCAGACGCGATGGCCCGCATCGCGGAAACGGAAGCGCCCTTCGTGAGCCGCGGCGACGACAGCGGCACCCACAAGGCGGAGCTCGCGCTCTGGAACGCCGCGGGCGTCGAGCCGGAGGGCGGCTGGTACCGCCCTGTCGGCGCCGGCATGGGCGCGGCGCTCAACACGGCGGCCGGCATGGGCGCCTACGTCCTGTCGGACCGGGCGAGCTGGCTCAACTTCGGCAATCAGGAGGGCATGGCCGTCGATTACGAGGGCGACCCCGCGATGTTCAACCAGTACGCCTACCTGCCGGTGAACCCCCAGGCCCATCCAAGCGTGAAGGGCGATCTCGCCGCGCAGCTCGAGGACTGGCTCGTCTCGGAACGCGCCCGGACGCTGATCGACAGCTACCGTATCATGGGCGAGCAGGTGTTCTTCTTCAACGCCGAGGAGGAGAACTAGACCGCTTCTTCCTGACCGGAATACGCATCCGCCCCCGCGGCGCGCGTCATTCGTCGCCGTGGACCGCCACCTGCGCAAGCTCGGCGTCGCGCGGCGCGAGGATGCGGAACACCTCGCGCACCCCGGCCTCGCCCAGCTCGCGCGCGACGATCATCACCCGGTTCGGCTCCACCCCCTCGCAAAGATCGGCCATCGCGTCGATCTCCTGCATCGCGACCGGCCAGGCGGCGGCGCGGTCGGGCGCACCGTGCACCGTAACGAAGTGATCGGCCAGCGCCGCGATCAGCGCCTCGCGCTCGGTCGGCTCGATCCGTGTGACGGCCACGAAGGTGACGCGGCCGAAGGTCTCGAGCCCCAGCCACCCGTTCGCGAAGGCCTGCCGCGCCTTGCCGACAAGGTCGCCCTCCGTCCAGTTCGAGAATTCGAACCCGCCGGAGATGCACCATTCCCCGGTCCGCGCGGGAACGTGGAAGACGTTGCGGTCGCTTTCGTCGAAATGGATGGCACGGGCGAGGTTCACGGCAGCTCCAGAAGATCGGTAAGCGGGTCCAGTCTCGTCGCCCCGCCCGCCCGGCGCAAGCGCCCGAACCTTTCGTCGAGGCCGAGATAGGTCGCATCCTTCGCCTCGACCTCCCAGGCGGCGGCCTCGCGTTCGGCGTGCAGCGCGCGCGGATCATCCTCCCACTCGGCGAGGCGGTGCATCAAATGCCGCGCCCAGCTTTCCAGAAGCGCGTCCGCGGTCACCTCGCCGCACCCCTCCTGCCAAAGGGCCGTCTCCGTCGCGCCCGAGGGCAGGAATTGGAGGGTCACGTGGACGAGGAGCCAGTCGGGCACCGCGTCGGTCCCCCGTGCTTCCGCGACCGGAGTGACGCGTCCCGCCCCGCCGCCGTTCACGAGCAGCCGCCCGTCCCAGGCGAGGTGGACCGGCAGCTCGGACGGCCCGATCGCCCCCAGCGCGTCGCGGAGCGCCACGGCGCAGAGCGGCAGCATCTGCATGGCGCGGTCGAGCGGCACGTCGGGGGCGAAGACCACCGCCGCCTCGAGCGCGTCGCCGGCCCGCCAGAAGATCGTCCCGCCGTCGCAGCCGGCCCGCGCCGCCGCCACCGCCGCAGCCCGTGGATCGTCCGCCGCCACGCCGCGGAGGAGCGGCGGGAAGTCAGGCATGGCCGTCCGTCACCAGCCGGCGGGCAAGCGCGCGGAACGACGCCGCCTCCGGCCCCTGCGGCTTCGAAGCGACGACCGGCGCGCCGCCATCGGCCGCGACTCGGATCGACAGGTGAAGCGGGATCTCCGCCAGAAGCGGCACGCCCAGCTTCGCCGCCTCCACCGTCACGCCACCATGTCCGAAGATATGCTCCTCGTGGCCGCAATTGGAGCAGACATGCGTGGACATGTTCTCGACCATGCCCACGACCGGCACGTTCATCTGCCGGAACATGTCGATCCCCTTGCGCGCGTCGATGAGGGCCACGTCTTGCGGCGTCGAGATCACGATGGCGCCGTCCACCCGGAACTTCTGGGCGAGCGTCATCTGCACGTCGCCCGTGCCAGGCGGCAGGTCCACCAGCAGCACGTCGAGCGCGCCCCACTGGACCTGATTCATCATCTGCTGCAGGGCGCCCATCAGCATCGGGCCGCGCCAGACGACCGCCTGATCCTCGTTCGTCATCAGGCCCATCGACATCATGGTGACGCCGTGGTTGCGCAGCGGCAGGATCGTCTTGCCATCGGGCGAGGCCGGCCGGCCCGACACGCCCAGCATGCGCGGCTGGCTTGGTCCGTAGACGTCCGCGTCGAGAAGCCCCACGCGCCGCCCCTCGGCCGCCAGCGCCACGGCGAGGTTCGCGGTCAGCGTCGACTTGCCCACCCCACCCTTTCCGCTGGCGATGGCAAGGATGCGATCCACGCCCGGGACCGGTTGCGGCCCCGCGGGCTCGGCCGGCCGCCGGGGCGTCAGCTCGGGCGGCGCCGTCTCGTTATGCGCGGTCAGCAGGACGCTCGCCTTCAGCACGCCCGGCAGCGCGGCGAGCGCCGCTTCCGCCTCGGCGCGGACCGGCTCCATCGCCCTTCCCCGGCTCGGCGGAACCTCCATGACGAAGCGCACCGCGCCCTCGGCCACGGAGAGCGCACGGACGAGGCCGGCCGAGACGAGGTCCGTTCCTTCCGGCGTTCGCACCTCCTTCAGCGTCGCGAGGACCTCCTCGCGCGTCGGTCCGCTCATTCGGGGCTGCCGTTGATCGTGCCGGTGATGACGTGCTCGAGGTCGAGCCCGTCGACCGTCAGCACCACCTTCGCCTGGAACGGTCCGGCGCGGCCGCTCTCGCGCGCGGCCTTCTCGATCTCCTGCTGGGAGGTCACGCCGACCTGCTTGAGGAACTTGCGCATCGACATGTTGAAATCGTCGGCCATGATCGTCTCCTAGTTGAGGTAGTCTTCGGCGGTGCGCGGCCGCAATCGGGGGGCGGCGGCGAAGGGGCTGTCGGTGGAATGCGCCATCGCGTTCACCCGGCAGGTATCGCACATGCGGATCATCCGCGCCTTCTCCGCTCCGAAGGCCGGATGGCGGTCGGCCAGCATCCCGGCGATCCGCTCGATGGTGGAGGCGACGCCGAAGGGCTTGCCGCATTCGACGCAGAGCGCCGGCTCCTCCGCGTTCAGCACGCGCGGCGAGAGCGCATCGGGAGACAGGTCGAGCCGCGGCTCGAGCGCGATGGCATCCTCAGGGCAGATATTGGCGCAGAGGCCGCATTGCAGGCACGCATCCTCGACGAACCGCACTTCCGGCCGGTCGGGATTGTCGAGAAGCGCGCCCGAGGGGCAGAGCGATACGCAGGACAGGCAGAGCGTGCAGGCGTCGCGATCCAGCAGAACGGCGCCGTATGGCGCGCCCTCGGGCAGCGGCAGGACCGGCGCCCCGTCGTGAAGCGCCGCGGCCGCCACGCGCGTGACCTGACGGCGGGTCCCGAGCGGCAGGATGGGCTCGGCCACGGCGGACGGCACCGGGGCGCGGGTCTCCGCCTCGAGCGCGTCGGGCTCGGTCGCGTCGAGAAGGCGCACGGCCTCCCGGCCGGCGAGCGCGTTGGCGAGCGCGATCTGCGCCAGCAACGGATCGCGCTCCGTCCGCGGTCCCGGCAGGATGTCGACCCGTGCGAAGCCCGCGCCCAATGCCGCCATGGACTCGGCATGGCCGAAGGCCGCGAGGGCCGGCAGTTCCAGCGGCACGGCATGGGCCGGAAGGCCACGCCCGTGACGGGCGGCGAGCGCGATCATCTCCCGCCCGTGCTCGTCGTGGACGAGGAGCGTCGGGTCGGCGGCGCGGTCCCGATAGGTCCGCGCCAGCACCTCGATCCGGCGGAACGTGTCCTCGACCGGCGGCGCGTCGTAGGTGATGGCGCTGGAGGGGCAGACGGAGGCGCAGGCGCCGCAGCCGGCGCAGACCATGGGATCGACGGTCACGTGCTCCCCCGCCGGCAAGATCGCCCCGGTCGGGCAAAGGTCGAGGCAGCGGGTGCAGCCCGTCTGCTCGGCCCGCGAATGGGCGCAGAGCGACGGCTCGACACGCACATGCAGCGTCTTCTCGAACGTTCCGACGAGTTGCGACGCGGCCAGCACCGCATCCGCGACCGCCTGCGGGCGACCGGGATCGGGGCGCAGGTAGCCGTCGCGCTTGTGATGCGCGGGAAAGAGCGGGGTGCCGCCCGAAAGGTCGAGGATCACGTCGCACCGCGTCCGGGCGCCGTCGCGGGGCGCCCCGAAAACGATCTCGCGGCCCGCCGGGTCGATCTGCCGCAGCCCATCGAGCGTCAGCTCGAACCCGCCGCTGGCCCGGCGGATGCGGCCGGAAACGGCCTCGACGCCCCGTTCCTCGGGCGCCTCGGCCCCTTCGGGCAGCAGAACGGTGACGGCCAGGATGTCTTTCAGGCGGAGCGCCGCCGCCATCGCGACGTCTTCCGGCCCGACAACGAGGCAGAGCCCTTCGGAAGCGACGTCGATCATCGGTGTATCCGGAACCGGCAACGCCGCCTCGGCCAGGAGCGCGGCCTGCTTGGCGGTCGGATCGCCGTCGTCGGTCCAGCCCGCCCGGTCGCGGATGTCGACGAAGCGCGGCGCGCCGACGCCCCCCTCCGCCGCGAGCGCCGTGAGACGCGCCGCCTCCTGTTCGCAGGCCATCAACGTGTCGGGCGCGGCGAAGGCTTCGGCCACGACCTCGGGCGCGGCGCAGCACAGCGCCGAATGAACGCGGTCGCAGCTCCGCCCGGACGCCGAGGCGAGGGCCTCAGCCCGGACGTCCTGCGTTCCGGCACAGCTACACAAGACGAGACGTCCGGCCATGGTGGTCCCTCCTGGAAGATCGGAGGCAGATGCACATGCACGCGCCCCGGTTGCAAGCGTCGCGCGCTTTTTCGCTTCGCCTCCGGGGCGGAATGCGGCAATCTGCGCCGATGCATGATGCCGCCCCCAAGATCGCCGAGATGCCCGTCGGTGTCCTGATCCGCCGCAGTCCCGGCGTGACCCGCTGGATGTCCGAGGTCTGGACGCTGGCCGGAATCGTTCCGCATGCCGGACCGGCGCAATGGAAGCCGGTCTTCCGCGACGGGCCGGTCGAGGAGTTCCACGCCACGACGCTGGTGCTGCAGCTTCACCGCAAGGATACCGACAGCCTGATCCAGAATCTGACGGCGCAGGTCCCTTCTGTCTGGGTCGCGCTGCACGGCCCGGGCCGGCCGCACGCGACGCATGTGACGGCCTCCCCCTTCGAGGCGAGCTTCCACGAGGTCGACGCCGAGGATCGGGTGGAGAAGGTGGCGATGCCCGGGGGCATGATCGAATGGGTAGAGGCTTTCGTGGCCCTCCACCACGTGGACGAGCCCTTCGTGAAGCGGCAGCGCGACCGGCGACGCGAGGGCGCGGCGCAGGACGGCGTGGGCGATCCGCGCATCGCGCAGGAGGCCGATGTCTGGCGCAACCCGCAATCGCTCCGGTCCCGCAAATGAGCGACTTCTGGTCCCGCCGCAGGCAAGCCGTCGAGGCCGAGGAACGCGCCGCCCGCGAGGCGGAGGCGGGGGCCGCGGATGCGGAAGCCCTGCGCGCGGAGCAGGCGGAGCTGGACGATCTACCCGACGCGGAGATTCTCGCGCGGCTCAATCTGCCCGACCCGGACGGCGTCGTTTCCGGCGACGACGTTTCCGTGTTCCTCCGCCGGATCGTGCCGCAACACATCCGCAACCGCGCCCTGCGGGCACTATGGCGGTCGAACCCGGTTCTGGCCAACCTGGACGGGCTCAACGATTACGACGGGGATTTCACCGGCGACGGCCTCAACGGCGCGCCGCTGAGAACGAGCTACGAAGTCGGCCGGGGCCTCGCCGCGCATGTGCGCAAGCTCGCCCAAGCGGATTCCGACGAAAAGAATCAGGAAAATGTGCCGCAAGATCAGACGGAAATAGAACTTGCCGATGACCCGGCGAACGTGGAATCTAGCACCTCGGAAGACGGAGCGCGGCAGGACGTATCCGCGCCTGTGGAGCCATCGAGGCGGATGCGCTTCACGTTCGAGGAGGACAGGGAGACATGAACGCCACCGCGCCCCTGCCGCATGACGGTCCGTCGGAGGAGGATCGGCTGCGGGCGGACCTCTACAATTATCTTGGTCTCGTCCTCGCCCGACCGATGGATGCGATGACACTGGAGCAGACCGCCGCGCTGTCCGGGGACGGCACGCCGCTCGGCCGTGCAATCTCCGGGCTCGCGCAGGTCGCCCGCCGCGCCGATCCGAAGACGGTCCGTCGCGAATACGACGCGCTCTTTATCGGGCTCGGCCGCGGGGAGCTCCTGCCCTATGCGAGCTATTACCTGACGGGCTTCCTGAACGAAAAGCCGCTCGCGGCTCTGCGCCGGGACTTCGCCCGCCTCGGGCTCGCACGGGCCGAGACGGTGTTCGAGCCGGAGGACGGCATCGCCTCGCTGATGGAGGTGATGGGCGCGATCATCGTCGGCCGCTTCGGCGCGCCGGTCGCCATGTCGCAACAGCGCGACTTCTGGGCACGGCATGTCGGCCCCTGGGCCGGGCACTTCCTCAACGACCTCGCGACATCGAAGGGTGGCCGGGTCTATGCCGCGGTCGGCGCGGTCGGACGTGAATTCATGAACATCGAACGCGAGGCGTTCCGGCTCGCGGCCGCCTGAGCGCCGCGCCTTCTGGAGGATCCGATGATGACCGAGACGAAAGACAAGAGCCGCCGCAATTTCCTGAAGCTCGCCGCCACCGCGCCGGCCGCCGCGGCCGCCGCCAGCGTCGCGGGAACGGAGGAGGCCCAGGCGGCGCCCCGGTCGGAGACCGGCCTCGCGGATACCGAGCAGACCCGCGCCTATTACGCCAGCGCACGTTTCTGAGGGAGGGAACGAGATGCTTCGCAGAAAGACCACGGACGCCCCCCGCAGCGGCGGCACCGGCCTGATCGACCGCGTGGCGCGGCACGGCGTCGACCGTCGCGCCTTCCTGCGCGGTTCGGGCCTCGCCATCGGCGGGCTTGCCGCCATCGGCGCGACCGGCGGCACGGTCGCCAGGGCCCAGCAGGCCGAATACCCCGTGGACGAGGGCGTCACCAAGGTGAAGTCGGTCTGCACGCATTGCTCCGTCGGCTGCACCGTGATCGCCGAGGTCCAGAACGGCGTCTGGTTCGGGCAGGAACCGGGCTACGAATCGCCGTTCAACATGGGTGCGCATTGCGCCAAGGGCGCCTCGGTCCGCGAGCACGCCCACGGCGAGCGGCGGCTGAAATACCCGATGAAGAAGGTCGGCGGCGTGTGGGAGCGGATCTCCTGGGCGCAGGCGATCGACGAGGTCGGCGACCGGCTGCTCGAGATCAAGCAGGAATCGGGGCCCGATTCCGTGTACTGGCTGGGTTCGGCCAAGCACAGCAACGAGCAGGCCTACCTGTTCCGCAAGTTCGCCGCCTACTGGGGCACCAACAACGTCGACCATCAGGCGCGCATCTGCCACTCGACCACCGTGGCGGGCGTGGCGAACACATGGGGCTACGGCGCCATGACCAACAGCTACAACGACATCCTGAACTCCAAGGCGATCTTCATCATCGGCGGCAATCCGGCCGAGGCGCATCCCGTCTCGCTGCTGCACATCCTCAAGTCGAAGGAGGAGAACGCCGCGCCGCTGATCGTCTGCGATCCGCGCTTCACGCGCACGGCCGCGCATGCCGACGAATACGTGCGCTTCCGGCCGGGCACCGACGTGGCGCTGGTCTGGGGCCTTCTGTGGCACATTTTCGAGAACGGGTGGGAGGACGAGGAGTTCATCCGCACCCGTGTCTGGGGTATGGACCGCATCCGCGAGGAGGTCGCCCGCTGGACCCCCGAGGAAGTGGAGCGCGTCACTGGCGCCTCTTCCGCACAGCTTGCACGCGTCGCGCGCACGCTGGCCGAAAACCGACCGGGCACCGTGATCTGGTGCATGGGCGGCACGCAGCACACCAACGGCAACAACAACACCCGTGCCTATTGCATCCTGCAGCTCGCGCTGGGGAACATGGGCGTGGCCGGCGGCGGCACCAACATCTTCCGCGGCCACGACAACGTGCAGGGCGCGACCGACTTGGGCGTGCTCGCTGACACGCTGCCCGGCTATTACGGTCTGACCGACGGCGCCTGGGCGCACTGGGCCCGCGTCTGGGAAGAGGATCTGGACTGGCTCAAGGGCAACTTCGACGTCATGGAAGGGGCCGGTCCCGACGGCGCCGACATGCCGATGATCAACGAGACCGGTATCCCGGTCAGCCGCTGGATCGACGGCGTACTGGAGGATGCCGAGAATCTCGATCAGCCGAACCGCACCCGCGCGATGATCTTCTGGGGCCACGCTCCCAACAGCCAGACGCGCATGAAGGAAATGAAGACCGCGATGGAGGATCTCGACCTTCTCGTGGTGGTCGACCCCTACCCGACGCTGACGGCGGCGATGAACGACCGCACCGACGGCGTCTACCTCCTGCCGGCGGCCACGCAGTTCGAGACCTACGGCTCCGTCACGGCGTCGAACCGCTCCCTGCAATGGCGCGAGAAGATCGTGGAGCCGCTCTTCGAGAGCCTGCCCGACCATACGATCATGGCCAAGTTCGCAGTGAAGTTCGGCTTCGCGGACCGCATCTTCCGCAACATCGAGGTCAACGGCGACGAGCCGTTGATCGAGGATCTAGTGCGCGAATACAATCGCGGCATGTGGACGATCGGCTATACCGGACAATCGCCGGAGCGGATGCGGACGCATATGCAGAACCAGCATACGTTCGACCGCAAGACCCTGCGCGCCGTCGGCGGGCCGGCGGACGGCGACTTCTACGGCCTGCCCTGGCCGACCTGGGGTACGCCGGAGATGAACCATCCGGGCACCGCGAACCTCTACGACATGTCGATGCCGGTGGCCGAGGGCGGACTGACCTTCCGCGCCCGCTTCGGCGTGGAGCGCGACGGCGAGAACCTCCTGGCCGAGGGCGTCGCCACGCCCGGCTCGGAGATCGAGGACGGCTATCCCGAGTTCACCATGCAGATGTTGCAGGATCTCGGCTGGGACGCCGACCTGACGCCCTACGAGCGCGCGATGATCGAATGGGTCTCGGGCTTTCGCGACACGCGGCCCGGCACGCCGGAGGTCGGCGAAGTGGAGTTCCAGGGCGAACGGCCGACCGACTACAACGAGCAGGTGGGCGGCGTGAACTGGAAGACCGACCTGTCGGGCGGCATCCAGCGGGTCGCCATCGCGCATGGTTGCGCCCCGTTCGGCAATGCCAAGGCGCGCGCCGTGGTCTGGACCTTCCCCGATCCGGTGCCGCTGCACCGCGAGCCGCTCTACACGCCGCGCCGTGATCTGGTGGCGGAATACGGCACCTACGACGACAAGAAGTTCTGGCGTGTGCCGACGCGCTACGCGTCCATCCAGCAGCAGGACTTCAGTCAGGAGTATCCGATCATCCTCACCTCCGGCCGGCTGGTCGAATACGAGGGCGGCGGCGACGAGACGCGGTCGAACCCGTGGCTCGCCGAGCTGCAGCAGGAGATGTTCGTCGAGATCAATCCCCGCGACGCCGGCAATCTGGGCATCACCGAGGGGGCGAATGTCTGGGTCGAGGGGCCGGAAGGCGGGCGCATCATCGTCAAGGCGATGGTGACTCCGCGCGTTGGCGAGGGGGTGGCTTTCATGCCGTTCCATTTCGGGGGCATCTTCGAGGGACGCGATCTGCGGGAGAACTACCCGGAAGGGGCGGACCCGATCGTCCTGGGCGAATCCACGAACACGGCGCAGACCTACGGCTACGACTCGGTCACCCAGATGCAGGAGACCAAGACCACGCTGTGCAAGATTACCGCGGCGTAAAGGAGCAACATCATGGCAAGAGCGAAATTCCTCTGCGACGCCGAGCGCTGCATCGAGTGCAATGCCTGCGTTACCGCCTGCAAGAACGAGCACGAAGTCCCCTGGGGCATCAATCGCCGCAAGGTCGTGACCATCCAGGACGGCGAGCCGGGCGAGCGGTCGATCTCGGTCGCCTGCATGCACTGCTCCGATCCGCCCTGCATGGCCGTCTGCCCGACCGACTGCTTCTACCAGACGGCGGACGGGATCGTGCTGCATTCCAAGGATCTTTGCATCGGGTGCGGCTACTGCTTCTACGCCTGCCCGTTCGGCGCGCCGCAATATCCGACCGCCGGCAACTTTGGCTCACGCGGCAAGATGGACAAATGCACCTTCTGCGCGGGCGGCCCGGAGGAGACCTTCTCCGAGGCGGAGTTCGTGAAGTACGGCCGCAACCGCATCGCCGAGGGCAAGCTGCCGATCTGCGCCGAGATGTGTTCGACCAAGGCTCTACTCGCGGGCGATGCCGACACGGTATCGGAGATATACCGCGAGCGCGTCGTGGCGCGCGGCTTCGGCTCCGGCGCCTGGGGCTGGGGCACCGCCTACGGTGAAACGCCGACGCAGGCCGAATTTTGACGAGCCGGCCGCCCTCGGGCGGCCGGACCTGACCGACCGGGGAACCGAACGATGATCCGAGCCCTGCTCCTCCTTTTCACCCTCGCATTCGCCGTTCCGGCGGCGGCGCAGGACAGCGATTTCGTTCCGGCCGGCACCCAGACGGTCGAGGACATCATGGCGCGCCAACGGGCGCTGGCCGATGGCGACGAGAGCGTCCGGGCCGTACGCGACCGGCAAGGCGGGCCGGACGAGGCTGTGGCGGACGGTATCGGCCTCACCGCCGACGGCACGATGGGGCAGACAAATGATTGGTCGGACCCCGGCATCTGGCGCGGTGTGCGCTACGACGATCTCGACATGCGCTCCCAGATCCGCGGCCCGGCGGCGACCACTCTGATCCAGACGGGCGGCATGGAATGGCTCGAACGCCGGGCTGGACCGCTGCGCGTCTGGGGCGGTGGCCTGCTGTTCTTCACGCTTGTCGCGCTCGGCATCTTCTTCCTCCTGCGTGGTCGCATCCGTATCGACGGACCGCGTACGGGCCGCACCCTGGTCCGCTTCCGCGTCTACGAGCGGTTCGCGCACTGGCTCCTTGCGGGCAGCTTCCTCGCGCTCGCCGTCACGGGTCTGCTCGTCCTGTTCGGACGCATCGCGATCATTCCGATCTTCGGCCACGAGGTCTGGGGGCCTGTCGCGATCGTTACGAAGTGGGTCCACAACAACATCAGCTGGGCCTTCATGCTCGCCCTGGTGATGGTGTTCGTGCTGTGGGTCCTCCAGAACATCCCCGACCGGAGCGACTGGCAATGGCTCAAGCGGGCCGGTGGCATCTTCGGCGGCGGGCATGTGCCGGCCAAGAAGTTCAACGCGGGTCAGAAGGCGATCTTCTGGGCTGTCATCATCCTTGGCGCATCGCTCAGCGTATCGGGCCTGTCGCTCCTGTTTCCGTTCGAGATGCCGCTCTTCGCCTCCACCTTCACCCATCTGAACGACTGGGGCATCGGTGGGCTGTTCGGCGGGCTACCGACCGATCTCGCGCCGCAGGAGGAGATGCAGCTCTCGCAACTCTGGCACGGGATCGTGGCCTTCGTCATGATCGCGATCATCTTCGCCCATATCTATCTCGGCTCGATCGGGATGGAGGGCGCCTACGACGCGATGGGCAAGGGCCGCGTCGAGGAGCAGTGGGCGCGGGAGCATCATTCGATCTGGGCCGACAAGGTGATGGCGGAACGCGACGACCCGCGACGCAAGCAGACCGGTTCGCCCGACGCGAACCCGACACCGGCGGAGTGACCCGATGAAGACCATGCTCAGCGCCTTTGCCGTCGCGATCCTGATCGCCTTCGCCGCGCAATACACGTTCGACGCCCTGCCCTTCAGTTCCGCCGAGCGGCAATCCGCGGAGAATGTGCGCCTCGACTGACCCCGCCGCCATCGGGCGATGGCGGCGATGCCAAGGGTCGATCGGATCCGGGTTCAGCGTCCCATTCGATCCGGTGTTGCCCCCATCCTCTTCGGACGGGGGCCGAGTCGCGTCCCGCTGTCGTAATCAACCGCCTGCGCCGGTCAGCTCGTCTTGCGGTCGTCCACAATCGTCATTTGCGCCAGACCGCTTTCGCCCAGATCGACCGACGCGAAGGGGCCGCCGTGACACATCTGCGCCGGATCGGTCGGATCGGAGCGCTCGCCCGTGGCGAGGATCGTGTCCGCGAACTGCTCCGCATTGTCCTTCGGCCTGTATCCCAGATAGGACGCGGCGGAATTGTCCACCGGCGTCCGGTCGTTGCCGGAAACGCCGTAGACCACGGAGAAACCCACTGTCGGCGTGTCGATCGCGCGCGTCACGAGCTGGATCAGGTCGTCGTAGCTGAGCCACGTGCCGAGCGCGCGGGGCGACGTGACCTGCGCGCAGGAGAGGATGCGCAGGTGGACGGATTCGAGTCCCCGCTTTTCCCAGTACATCCGCCCGAGATCCTCGGCGAAGCACTTGGCAAGGCCGTAGAACGTGTCGGGCCGGTGCGGCACGTCGGTGCCGATATGCTCCTGCCGGGGATACATGCCGACGGCGTGGATGGAGGACGCGTAGACGACCCGGCGCAGCTTGTGCCGGTGCGCCGCCTCCCAGACGTTGTAGGCGCCGACGAAGTTCGGCCCGAGCAGCGTCTCGAACGGCGCCTCGTCGACGATGGCGCCGAAATGGACGACCATGTCCGCCCCTTCGAGGAGGGCGTGGATCTGGTCGTACTCGGCCAGATCGGCCCGCACGTAGCGCTCGCCGTCGTAGAGCTTGCCGATATCCTCGGCGATGTCGGAGGAGATCAGTTCGTCGCAGAGCCGGACGAGCGGCTCCCGAAGGTAGGAGCCGAGGCGGCCGGCCGCGCCGGTGAGGACGATCTTCATATTGTGTTCCCTTCCTGAAACAAGGCGGTCCCGCCCAGGCGGCGACCAAGCCGGTATCGATGTGCGACAGGCCCGGCGGCCGGGTTAACGCATCTCAGCCCCGTTCGCGACCCGCGAGGATCTCCGCGATCTCCTGGTCCTCGAGCCCGTGCTGCGCCCGCGCGTAATCCGCGCTGATGTAGCCCAGCGCCAGATCGCGGGCGATGGCCGCGCGGTCGCGCGCCGCGGGGTCGCCGTAGCCCGCGCCCCCGGGAAAGGCCATGCGCACGATCCGGCCGTGCGGCACGAACTGGCGTCCCTTGCCGCGCATCGGCACGCCGTCGTCGCGCGCGATGATCGTGGGCGCGCCGGACTGCCCGCCGCGGCGGCCCCGCGCGGGATGATCGACGCGGTCGAGCATGGCGGAGATGTCGAACTCGTGCCCCTCCCGCGCGCCCACGTCCATGAACTGCCCGAGCCCGCCGCGCTGCCGGCCCGCGCCGCCGGAATCGGGGCGCAGCTCTTTGCGCCAGATCAGCACGGGGCCGACCTGCTCGGTCGCCTCGACCGGCATGGTCATCACGCCCGAGGGGAACGCGGTCGCGTTCATCCCGTCGAGCGTCGGCCGCGCGCCCGACCCGCCGGAATTGAAGGTCAGCACCTCGGCCCGCCGGGCGCCGTCCGGCGCGGCCGCATCGGTGCGCGGCCGCAGGCTGACCTGGAAGTTGCAGAGACTGCCCGCCCCTTCCGCCGGCACGAGGTCCGGCAGCAACCGGTCGAGCGCGTCGTAGACCGTGTCGGGAACCATGTGCCCGATGACGTGACGCAGCGCGACCGGAGCGGGGTGGCGCGCGTTGACGATGGTGTTCTCCGGCGCGGTGATCTCGAAGGGCTCGAGCGAGGCGGCGTTGTTCGGGATCTCCGGCGCGATGGCGCATTTGAGCGCGTAGCAGGAATAGGCCTTGGTATAGACCAGTGGCACGTTGATGCCCTTCGGGTCCGGCCCGCTCGTCCCCGACCAGTCCGACAGGATGCGGTCGGCCTCGATCGTGACCTTCACGCGCAGATCGATCGGCGTCGAATAGCCGTCGATCCGCATGTGACCTTCGGCCGAGCCGGGCGGCAGCGCCGCGATCCGCTCGAGCGTGGCGCGTCGCGAATTGGTCAGGATGAAGTCGGAGATGCCGGCGAGGTCCGCGAGGCCGAACTCCCGCATCATCTCGATGAGGCGGCGATGGCCGATCTCGTTGCAGGTGGCGAGCGCGTAGAGGTCGCCGACGAGCTGATCCGGCTCGCGTACATTGCCGCGGACGATGGCGAGGAGGGTCCGGTCCACCTCACCCCTCGTGGCGAAGCGCATGATCGGGATGTAGAGCCCTTCCTCGTAGACGGAGTTCGCGTCCACGCCGAAACCGCGCCCGCCGACATCGGTGACATGCGCGGTGCAGGCGAAGAAGCCGATCAGGCGCCCCTCATGGAAAGACGGCGAGACGACGGTGATGTCGTGCAGGTGCCCCGTGCCCTCCCACGGGTCGTTGGTCAGGTAGACGTCGCCCTCCTCCATCGTATCCCGGCCGATGCGCCGGATAAAATGGCCCACCGCGTCCGCCATCGCGTTGACGTGGCCCGGCGTGCCGGTGACCGCCTGTGCGAGCATCCGCCCGGACGCGTCGTAGACGCCGGCGGACAGGTCGCCCGCCTCGCGCACGGAGGTGGAGAAGGCGGTGCGGACGAGCGCCTGCGCCTGCTCCTCCACGATGGAGATCATGCGGTTCCACATGACCTGATGCGCCACCTGACTGCGTTCGGGTTTCGCGGCGTTCATCGGGCAGTCTCCTTCGTACGGACGTCCAAGGTCCCGTCGGAATGGGCGAAGACCTCCCGGCTTCTCGGGACGATCACGGTGGTCTCGGCCTCGGTCACGACGGCGGGGCCCTGCGCGGCCCGGCCCGGTGCCATGTCGCGGCGCGCGACGATGGCTGCCTGCGTCCGGGTTCCGCTGGCAGGGTCGAAGAGGTCGCGGCGGCCGCCCGAGGCCGCGTCGCCAGCCGGAGCAACCTCCCCGAGTCGTTCGGCAATGGCGGCGTCGGTGTGGGCGTTGACCGACCAGACGACGATCTCGACCTCCATGCCTGCGACCGGACGCCCGAAAAGTGTGGTGTAGTCCGCCTCGAAGAGGTCGAGAAAGGTCGCGGCATCGGGCGCGGCGGCCTGTTCGGGGGTAAGCGCGACGGGGATCTCCCAGCCCTGCCCCGAATAGCGCATGTAGACCTTGTGGTCGGACCGGATCTCCACCGCAGCGTCGCAGGAGCGCACGAAGGCCGTCGCTTCCGACTCCATCTCCGCGAAGAGGGTGCGGACGAAACCGGCGTCGAACTCCGACATCCGCATGAAGACGGAGCGGTTCGCCTCGAAGCTGAACGGCGCGCGCAGGAAGCCGATGGCGGAGCCCACGCCCGCGCCCTCCGGCACGAGGCAGCGGTCGATGCCCAGTTTTTCGCAAAGCCTTGCGGCATGGAGGGGGGCGGCGCCGCCGAAGGCGATCATCGTGTAGTCCGACAGGTCTTCGCCGTTCTCGACCGCGTGGACGCGGGCGGCATTGGCCATGTTCTCGTCCACGACCTCGGCGAGACCCCACGCGGCCTCGGTGGCGTCCATGCCGAGCCTGTCGCCGATCGCCGCGTCGAGCGCCGCACGACTGGCGTCCGGGTCGAGCGGGATCGAGCCGCCGGCGAAGTTGCCGGGATCGAGCTTGCCCAGCACCAGATCGGCATCCGTCACCGCCGGCCGGTCGCCGCCCCGGCCGTAGCAGGCCGGGCCGGGCTCGGACCCGGCGCTTTCGGGGCCCACGCGGATCTGGCCCATGCTGTCGACATGGGCGAGCGAGCCGCCGCCAGCGCCGATCTCCACCATGTCGATGACGGGGATGGAGATCGGCATGCCCGACCCCTTCTTGAACCGGTAGGTCCGAGCCACCTCGAAGACGCGCGCTGTCTTGGGCATGCCGCCCCGAATGAGGCAGATCTTCGCGGTCGTTCCGCCCATGTCGAAGGACAGCACGCGGTCGAGCCCGTGCCGCGCCGCGATGTCGGCCGCGAAGATCGCGCCCCCCGCGGGACCGGATTCGACGAGCCGGACGGGGAATTCCGCCGCGCTCTCGAGCGACATGATTCCGCCGCCGGAATGCATCAGGAAGACCGGGCACCCGGCCCCCTCGGCGGCCAGCCGGGCCCTCAACCGACCGAGATAGGACTTCATCAGCGGCTTGATGTAGGCGTTGGCGATCGTCGTGTTGAAGCGCTCGTATTCGCGCATCTGCGGCGAGACCTCCGAGGAGATCGACACCATCGCGTCCGGCATCCGCTCGGCCAGCACCTCCGCGATCAGCCGCTCGTGCGCGTCGTTGACGTAGGAATGCAGAAGGCCCACGGCGACACTCTCGTAGCCGGCCCGGGCGAGCTCATCCACGAGCGCCTCGACCGCGCCCCGGTCGAGCGGGATCAGCACGCCGCCCTGCGCGTCCATGCGTTCCGCGACGGTGTAGCGGCGATTTCGCGGCAGGAGGGGCTCCGGCAGCGTGAGGTTGAGGTCGTATTGCTCGAACCGGCTCTCGGTCCGCATCTCGATCACGTCGCGGAAGCCCTGGGTCGTGATGAGCGCGGTCCTGGCCCCCCGCCGCTCGATCAGGGCGTTCGTGGCGAGCGTCGTTCCGTGGATGATCTGCGAGATCGCGCCCGCCGCGACGCCCGCCTCGGCGCAGACCCGATGCAACCCCTCGATGATCGCGTCCTCCGGCGCGGCATAGGTCGTCAGCACCTTGGTCGAGGCGCGACCGCCCGGGTGTTCCAGCACGACGTCGGTGAAGGTGCCGCCGATATCGACGCCGAGGCGGATCGGGGGTGGGGGCATGCGCAGATCTCCGAATGGTGTCGCCGCACGCTACGCGCGCCGAAAGAGAACGTCCATTTTTGTCCTGCAAGGATGACGTCCGCCTGGCCGATCCCGGCCCGCTGGCGAGCGCGATCACCGTTTCCACGGCTTTCGGGCCTGCCGAAGGACGGAGACCCGGTTAGGATGGCCGCGTCGTCGGATCGGGAGGGACGGAGCTTGGACGATCGCGGGCCTGCCGGGCATTTCGGAGCACCCCGTCATGGGCAGGGGCCAATGCGCGGCCCCGAGGAAGCGCTGGCGTTCTTCGACGGACTCGAACCCGTCGAGCTCGGGACGATGCGGGGAACATGGCGCGGAACCGGCTTTCCGAGCGGGCATCCTCTCGACGGGTGTCTGGAACGGTTCGGCTGGTTCGGGAAGCGGTTCGACTCGGGGGAAGATGTCTTTCCGCTGCTCTTCACCTCCTCGACCGGTCGGGTCGTCGCCATCGCGCCCGGGCTTCTGCCGTTCGGGTTCGCGCTGCGGCTCGGCCTGCTGCGAAGCCGCG
This sequence comes from uncultured Jannaschia sp., assembly GCF_947494025.1. Classification (GTDB taxonomy): domain Bacteria; phylum Pseudomonadota; class Alphaproteobacteria; order Rhodobacterales; family Rhodobacteraceae; genus Jannaschia. The sequence goes on along the minus strand of NZ_CANLTQ010000006.1, from coordinate 87,555 downwards.
TGGGGGCCGCGTCGTTCCGCGTGGCGCTCGGCCTCCTCGCCACCCGGCGCCCCTCGGCCCGATTGCGGAGGGTCGAATATCGGGGGGTCTGCACAGCCGCGATGGTCTACGACGCCTTGCCGATCATCGACGCGTTCCGCCGCGTGGACGACGACAGGGTGATCGGCGCCATGGATTACCGCGGCTTCGAGCGGCCCTTCCTTTTCCGGCTGGAACGATGCCGATCATGACGGGGGGCGGACCCGATCCGTCCAGGCGATCGACAGGGTGCCGGAAACAGCGATGCGAGACAGGGAATTGCAAGTGACCGGAAGCAGCCCAAGGGCACTTTTCCGGATAATGGTCGGGCAGAGAGGATTCGAACCTCCGACCCCCTGCTCCCGAAGCAGGTGCGCTACCAGGCTGCGCCACTGCCCGACCGTGGGGCGGCACATATCGGCCCCGCTCAGGCGAGGCAAGGGTCTATCGGCATGCGTCGTGCCCCGTGAAGGACGCAAGCCGTCGCTAATGGCCGGACTTGAGGTAGCGCATCGGCACCGCGCGTTCCTCGGCCGAGAGCATCCGGCCGATCCGCGGCGTCGTGCCCGTCTCGGGGCGCGACCGGGTCCGCAGGACGGGAGCGTTCTCCGACCGGCCGCGCCCTTCGCGGAAAACGATATAGAGGCCGCTGGCGATGATGATCCCGGCGCCGAGCCCCGTGCCCCCGTCGATCGTCTCGCCGAAGACGAGCCAGCCGTAGAGCGCGGCCCAGAGGATCTGGCTGTACTGCATCGGCGCGACGAGCACGGCTTCCGTCCGGCGATAGGCCTCGATCAACGTGAGGCCGGCCAGAAAGGCGAGGCCGGCCATCATCGCCCAAAGCCCCAGATCGCCGAGGGGGATCGGCTGATAGACGAAGGGCAGCAGGATGCCCATGACCGTGAAGTTGGCCATCATCGGGTAGAGAAGCAGCACCGCCGAGCGTTCCTCCCGCCCGATCTTGCGGACGATGACCGAGGACAGCGCGCTGCAGGCCGCCGCGGTCAGCGCGCCGAAATGGCCGGGCCCCAGATCGACGTTTCCGGGCCGGAGCACGACGAGAACGCCCGCGAGCCCGACAAGGACCGCGCCCCAGCGATGCGGGCCCACGCTTTCCCCGAGGATCGGGATCGACAGGACGGTGATGATCAGCGGCGCGGCGAAGATGATGGCATAGACCTGCGCGAGCGGCAGGACGGAGAACGCGTAGAACGCGCCCGCCCCGGTCAGCACGGCGGACAGCGTCCGGATCGCGCTCCACCAGGGGTGGACGGGCTTCAGCGTGCGCGCCTCGTTGTCGCGCAGCAGCATGAAGATAACGAGGGGAAAGGACAGGATGACGCCGAAGAAGACGATCTGCACGACCGCGTAACGGCTGCCCAGCAGTTTGATGGCGATGTCGTGGGTCGAGAAGAACCCGTAGGCCGCCAGTCCCAAAAGAATGCCGGACAGGGGGGAAGTTCGTTCCGACATCGCCGTCTCCGTTCGCTTGGCGTGCCCCTCCCCCGACGAGCCGCCGTCCGGGTGTCAGGCCGCGGCGTCGAGCGCGGCCAGGATCGCGTCGCCCATTTCCGCCGTCGAGATCGGCGTGCCGCCCTCCGGCCCCATCAGGTCCGCCGTGCGGTGCCCCTGCGCCAGCACGTCCTGCACCGCGCCCTCGAGCAGATCGGCCGCCGCGCCTTCGCCGAAGGAGTAGCGCAGCGCCATCGCGAAGCTCAGGACGCAGGCGATCGGGTTGGCGAGGCCCTGCCCGGCGATGTCGGGCGCGGAGCCGTGGACGGGCTCGTAAAGCGCCTTCGGGCGACCGTTCGCCATCGGCAGGCCGAGGCTCGCCGAGGGCAGCATGCCGAGCGAGCCGGTCAGCATCGCCGCGAGGTCGGACAGCATGTCTCCGAACAGGTTGTCGGTGACGATCACGTCGAACTGCTTGGGCCAGCGGGTGAGCTGCATCGCGCCCGCATCGGCATACATGTGGCTCAACTCGACATCGGGGTACTCGGCGTCGTGGATCTCCTGCACCACGTCGCGCCAGAGGACACCGGATTCCATCACGTTGGCCTTCTCCATCGAGCATACCTTGTTCGACCGCTTCCGCGCCAGCTCGAAGGCGGAGCGGGCGACGCGGGCGATCTCGGACTCGGTGTAGCGCTGCGTGTTGATGCCGACGCGCTCGTTGCCCTCCTTCACGATGCCCCGGGGCTCGCCGAAATAGACGCCGCTCGTCAGCTCGCGCACGATCATGATGTCGAGTCCGGCGACGACGTCGCGCTTGAGGGAGGAGAAGTCCGCGAGCGCGTCGAAGCACTGCGCGGGCCGCAGGTTCGCGAAGAGGTCCATCTCCTTGCGGAGCCGGAGCAGACCGCGTTCGGGCTTGAGCGAGAAGTCGAGTTTGTCGTAGGCCGGGCCGCCGACCGCGCCGAGCAGGACCGCGTCCACCTCCTGCGCCTTCGCCATGGTCGCGTCCGATAGCGGCGCGCCGTGGGCGTCGTAGGCCGCGCCACCCACCAGATCCTCGCTCACATCAAAGGCCAGGTCGCGGTTCGCCCCGAACCAGTCGATCACCCGGCGCACCTCCGCCATCACTTCGGGGCCGATGCCGTCGCCCGGCAGGATCAGAAGGGAGGGGGTCGCCATGTCGCAGTGCCTTTCGATGGAAACGCAGCCGGGGTAGTCCCCCGCCCCGATGTCGTCAAGGAACCACGAGGTCGACCCAGACGAGCCGGCCGCTGCCCGCATCCTCCGCCGCCGTGGCGAGCGGATCGTCCGGGCCGGGTCGCAGGATGCCGGCGTCGGCCACGGTCAGCGCCCGCGGCGGCAGAACGTAGTCGACGCGCATCGGCCCCACGCTGTCCCATATGGCGGTCGCTGTTGTGCCGTCCGGCGCCGCCGGCCCGGGGTCCTGAAGCCGGGGATGCGCGAGCAGGGCGTCGATCGCCTCGCGTCTCCCCTCGCCCCGCCCGGGGTCGAGATTGGCCCGGCCCAGCACAAGCGGCATCTCCGCCGCCGCCGCGAGATCCGCGACGAGGGCAAGCTCGTCGCGGTTGCGCAGGCCGTTGCGATCCTCCGGGCCGTCGAAGACCGGAGTGCCCGCCGCCATCGTCACCAGCGTCATTTCGGTGCTGCCGACCGTAACGGGCACGGTCCATTGCGCCGTCGTCGCCAGCGGGACCACGTCCCGCGCCGCGTCCGGCAACACGCCGACGGCGTCCGAGCGCGCCGACCAGAGCATGCCGGACAGGTCGCGCGGCGCTCCGAGCGGCCGGTTGGACAGGAGCAACAGTCCGCTGTCGCCGGTGAACCATCCGTAGCCCAGCGCGTCCCGGGGGCCGTGGGCATCGCCGTCGCCGTCGAGGTCGATCCCCGAAGGCGCCCCGGAATTGGGCCGCAGCGCGACCGCGTGGGGATAGGACAGCCCGCGCTCGGCCAACGCGGCCACGAGGGCCGCGGCGCCGCGCCGCTCGTGATCCCAGTCCACGTCGAGAAGCAGCAGGATATCCGCGTCGGCGGCGGCGATGACGGCGAGGGCGGCCTCCGCCTGTTCGTCCCCGGTGACGAGGTCACGCAGCATCACGCCCGGCCCCTTGCGCCCGAGGCCGGTATCGTAGGTCGCGACGCGGATCGTATCGGCCCCGGCCGACGAAGCCGCACAGGCAAGGAGAAGCGCGGTCAGGCCGGCAGGAAGCCCGGATCGGCGTCCACCTCGGCCCGGCGCCGGCGGCGCAGCGCGATCGTCAGCGCGAGCCGGCGCAGCGCGATCCCGCGCAGGAACAGGCAAACCGGCAGAAAGGCCCATAGCGACATCACCCAGACGAGCAGCAGGTCGCTTCGCAGCATCGACAGGCCGAAGGCCCGTGCGCCGAGCAGCGCCAGCGGCGGCATCAGGTATGGCGCAAGGATCCCTAACGAGATGTTAACGGCCCCAGCGCGTCGCAACCGAGCCACCACATCGCCCCGGGCGTTCGGGTCGCAGGTCGGCAGGTTGATCCAGATGTTAAGCGCGTCGCCGCGCGCGGGCCAACCGAGGACGCGGATGGCGATGGCGAAGACGGAAAGTCCGACGAGGCCGACAAGATAGGCGAGACCGGCCGCCGCCCGCACGGTCTGCGCCTGCACCGGCGTCGCCTCCGTCGGCATCAACCGCAGGATCAGCCAGATCGGGCTCAGAACGAAATCCGTGGCGCCTCCGAGAAGGAGACCCACGGCGAGGACCAGTCGCTGCAGCACCGAGCCGCCGCCCCCCCCGCTGAAGGCGACGGCGATCAGCGTCAGCATCGCGAGCAGGATCGCGAAGCGGATGCGGTTGTAGGGCGGGGCGGAGCGGAACTCGAGGAGGTTCGGGGCCGGGGCGGCGTATTCGGACAGCACGAAGGCGCCCGCGACGAGCGCGGCGAGGATCGTGATCTCGGAGATGTCCGTCGCGCCCGGCAACAGCAGCGATGGCGTCGCCACCATCACCACCACGAGAAGCGCACGAAGGCACGCGCCGGGGAGCTGCCGAATCACAACCTGCCGTTCCTTGCCGGATCGGGCCCCTTATGACGGAACCTCTGATCGTTGATGCCCCGAGCGGGGCGACTGCCTCATTATTGCCATCAACCTGCCTTGTTTAACTTCGGCCAACAAGCTCCTGACCGGCAACAAAAAGGCGTAGCAGGTTTTTATGTGTCCGGAATGCCCCAGGCCCCGCCCGGAATCCGGGAAAGGCTTGCGGTATCCGGCGATCGGGCGGGTGCGCCTCCCGCGGGGCGGGTCAGACCCAGGGACGCTCCTGCGCGGCGCGGCTTTCGAAGGCGTCGATCGCCGCGCCCTTCTCCATCGTCAGGCCGATATCGTCGAGCCCGTTCAGGAGACAGTGCTTCCTGAAGCTGTCGACCTCGAACGCGTAGGCGGTGCCGTCGGTGCCGCTCACGGTCTGGTTTTCCAGATCGACGGTGATCCGGGCGTTCTCGCCGTTCTTCGCGTCCTCCATCAGCGCGTCGACCTGCTTCTGCGGCAGGACGATGGGGAGGATGCCGTTCTTGAAGCAGTTGTTGTAGAAGATGTCGGCATAGCTCGGCGCGATCACGGCGCGAATGCCGAAGTCCAGAAGCGCCCAAGGCGCGTGCTCGCGCGAGGAGCCGCAGCCGAAATTCTCGCCGGAAACGAGGATCTGCGCGTTGCGGTAGGCCGGTTTGTTCAACACGAAGTCCGGATCTTCGGACCCGTCGTCGCGATAGCGCATTTCGTCAAAAAGGTTCACGCCGAGCCCCGAGCGCTTGATCGTCTTCAGGAACTGCTTGGGGATGATCATGTCGGTGTCGACGTTGATGAGCGGCAGCGGCGCCGCCACGCCGGTGATGGTCTCGAACTTGTCCATGATGTCCTCCGGGCTCTGCCCGGACCGCTTACGCTTCGGGGGTGGCGAAGGTCAACGCGGCCCAAAGCGTCCGCCACACCGCGTCGCCCTCCCGCTCCGGCTCGGTGGGCCGGATCTCGACATGGTCGAGCATGTATTCCGTCCCCGGCTCGACCGGCAGCACGGCGCGGCCCTCCGCGTCCGTCCGGTGATAGGTCACCGCGACCGCGCCCGCCGCGTCCCTCGCGAACATCTCGATCTGTCCGTCCGCCCGTGGCGCGCCGCCGTACAGGAGCCGCACGGGAAGCCCGTCCGACAGGTCGTCGGTATAGGGGTTCGCCTCGGCCACGAACTCGACCTCGAAGCCGCGAGCGGCGTCGCGACCGGCGCCGTCCCCGACCGCGACGAGCGCCTTGGCATAGCGGCGATAGGTCTCGCGGAAGCCCGTCTCGGGCAGGCCCCGGTCCAGATGCGCCTGCTGCGCGAAGGCAAAATCCTTGTGCTCGGTGAATCTGGCCCAGCTGTCCCAGTCTTCGTAGGTGACGAAAAGGTTGCCTGTCTCGTGCACGATCGTCAGCAGCCCCTCCGGCAGATCCGCCACGTCGAAGGCCGGATTGTCGCCGATGCGCGCGGGCACCGCCCGCACCTCGCCGTCCATCACCATGTCGAACCGGTTCGAGTTTCCGGGAAGGTAGCTCAACGCCGAACCCTCCAGTTCCTCCCCGTTGCGGAAGGTGGCAGTGACGCGCTCTCCCGGCGCGACGGTGTAGTCCTCCGCCTCGATCCAGAACTCGTGCGCTTGTAGCGGTCCGGCGAGGATGCAAGACGCCAGGGACAGGGCTTTCAGGGAAACGGACATGGCGATATTCCTCCGGTCGGCGCTCAGGGTGGCCCTCCTCGCGCTGCTGTCAATCGCCTGTCCCCTCACGGTTTCGGCACACGAGGTTCAGCCGGCCGTCGCCGATGTCTCGGTGGAGTCCGGGCGCGTGGTCGTCGAGATTTCCGCCGCGCTGGAGCCGGTCATCGCCGGCGTGAACCTGTCGGAGGTCGCCGACACCGACGAGTCGCCGCAGGCCGACCGCAGCGACGCGCTCCGCGCCCTGCCCCCCGATGCGCTCGCCGCCGAGCTCGAGGCCGCCTGGCCCGGCATCGCGTCGCGGATCACCCTTCGATCGGGCGACGTGGCGCTCGTGCCGGAGCTGACCGGGGTGGACGTGCCTGAAGTGGGCGACGTCGAGCTGCGCCGCGACAGCACGCTGACCCTCGCGGCGGACCTTCCGCCCGGCGACGGGCCCGTCGTCTTCGGGTGGGACGCAAGGCTCGGCGGCCTCGTCGTGCGGCAGATCGCCGAAGGCGAGGCCTACGACGCCTACCTCACCGACGGCGCGTTGTCGGAGCCGATGCCCCGGACGGGCGTAGCCACGCAGACGGTCGGCCAGGCCATGCTGCGCTACGTGGTTTCGGGGTTCGACCACATCATCCCGAAGGGGCTCGACCATATCCTCTTCGTACTGGGGCTTTTCTTCTATTCGCTGAGGTGGCGGCCCCTCCTGTGGCAGGTCTCGGCCTTCACGATCGCCCATACCGTCACGCTGGCACTCGCCACGCTCGGGATCGTGCAGACGACGATGTGGATCGTGGAGGCGCTGATCGCGCTTTCCATCGTCTGGGTCGCGGTCGAGAACATCTGGCGGGGCGGCCGCGGCCGGATCGGCTGGGGGCGGATCGCGGTGGTCTTCGGCTTCGGCCTCCTGCACGGGATGGGCTTCGCCTCGGTCCTGTCCGAGTTCGGGCTGGGCAGCCATTTCGTCGCCTCGCTCGTCTCGTTCAACGTAGGCGTCGAGATCGGGCAGCTGACCGTGATCGCGGCGGCGTTCCTGCTCCTCGGCCTGCCCTTCGGCGACAGGCCCTGGTACCGGCGGCGCATCGCCATTCCCGGCTCGCTCGTGATCGCGACGATCGCGGCCTATTGGGTTCTGAACCGGATCGGGCTGCTGGGCGACCTGCCGTACCTGACCTGAGAGCGGGCGACGCGGCCGCCCGGCGTCTCAACTCAGCAGCGACAGGAGCGCCCGCTCCCCCCGGCGCAGACCGTCGGGACCGGGGGGCGCCTCGATCTCGCGCCATTCCTCGGCCAGCGCGATGACCCGGGGATGGACGTAACTGTTCCGCGCGATGGTGGGCGTGTTGTGCAGCGTTTCCGCCGCGGCCTCGGTCATCGCCTTGATCGTCACGCCGTCGCCCGCCCTTATCGCCGCCTCGAGCGCGGCCACGGAGCCGTTCCAGGTGCGGAAGGTCTTGGCCGTCGCGCCTTCGAGCCCCGTCGCCTCCCGCAGCCATTCGTTCACGTGATCGGCATGCACCGCGTAGGCTTCGTCCCCGACGGTCCACTCGAAGATCGGCGAGCCCGGAAGGTCGGCCAGATCGTGGAGCGCCCGCATCAGCGTCCGGTCGCTCAGCTGCCGGCGTACGCGCTTGCCGCCCTTCGCCGTCCAGTCGAGCCGCACCGCCTTGTCCGACAGCTTCAGGTTGCGCGCCCTGAGCGTCGTCGCGCCCTCGGTCCCGTTCTCGGCGTAGTAGCTGTCCGAGCCGACGCGGATCGACGTCCGGTCGATGAGGCGCAGGACGGCGGCGATCGCGAAGTCCTTCTCGCCCGCCTCGCCGCCCAGGGCCTTCGCGACGCGACGGCGCAGTGCGGGCAGCGCCGTGCCGAAGGCCGGCAACTCGGCGTATTTCTTGGTCGAGCGCCATTCGGACCATTGCGGGTGGTAGCGGTACTGCTTCCGCGTCCGCTCGTCGTAGCCCGTCGCCTGCAGATGGCCACGCGTGCGGGGGCTGATCCAGACGTGCTTGTAGGCGGGCGGTACGGCCAGCGCGTTGAGCCGCTCGCGCTCCTTCACGTCGTCGATCGTCGTGCCGTCGGGCGCCTTGTAGGACCAGCCGCGCCCGGCGCGACGCCGCGTGATGCCGGGGCGGTCGTCCGGGTAATAGATCAGGTCGGGCAAATCCATGCCCGGCAAACGCCCGGGCGGCCGTCGCCGGTTCCGCGCTAAAGCGACGCGGTGATGCCACCGTCGACGTAGATCACGGTGCCGTTCACGAAGCTCGACGCCTCCGACGACAGGAAGATGCAGGCGCCCACCAGCTCCTCGACCCGGCCCCAGCGGCCGGCGGGCGTGCGCTTCGCCAGCCATTCGGTGAAATCCGCGTCTTCGACCAGCGCGCGGTTGAGCGGCGTGTCGAAATAGCCAGGGGCCAGCCCGTTGCATTGCAGCCCGTGCCTGGCCCAATCCGTCGCCATGCCCTTCGTCAGGTTGGCCACAGCCCCCTTTGTCGCGGTGTAGGGGGCGATCCCCGGCCGGGCGAGCGCGGTCTGCACGGAGCAGATGTTGACGATCTTGCCCGCCCCGCGCCCGATCATGTGCCGCGCCACGGCCTGCCCCACATGGAAGACGCTGGCGATGTTGGTCTGAAGCAGGCGCTCGAACGCATCGACCGGAAAATCCTCGAGCGGGGTGCGGTGCTGCATCCCCGCATTGTTGACGAGAATGTCGATCGCCCCCCGCTCGGCCTCGAACCCGTCGATGGCTTCGCGGACCGCGACGTGGTCGGTCGCGTCGAAGCAGAGCGCCTCGACTTCCGCCCCTTCGAGGCGCAGGGATTCCGCCGCCCGGTCGAGCTTCGCCACGTCGCGCCCGTTCAGCACGATGGACGCGCCCGCCGCCGCCAGACCGCGTGCGAGGGCGATCCCGATCCCCTGGCTCGATCCGGTCACGAGGGCGCGCCTGCCGGCGAGATCGAAGAGCGTCGTGGACATCGCGGAGCCTCGGCTGCATGGATCGGAAACCCTTTCCCTAGCGAGGCGTCCCCATGAAATCCATCGTCATTCATGGCGCACGCGACCTGCGGATCGAGGACGGCCCCGTCGAAACGCCCGGCCCCGGACAGGTGCAGGTGCGCATGGCGGCAGGCGGCATCTGCGGGTCGGACCTGCATTACTACCAGCACGGCGGGATCGGAACGGCGATCCGCGTGCGCGAGCCGCTGGTGCTCGGACACGAGGTGTCCGGCCATGTCGCGGCACTCGGACCCGGCGTGGAGGGGCTGTCGGTCGGGCAGCTCGTGGCAGTCTCGCCGTCGCGGCCCTGCGGGGAATGCCGGTATTGCCTGGAAGGGAAGCCCAACCACTGCCTCAACATGCGATTTTACGGCTCCGCCATGCCGTTTCCGCACATTCAGGGCGCGTTCCGCGAGGTGCTCGTCGCCGAGGCGGCGCAATGCGTCCCGGCCGACGGGTTGACCCCTGCGGAGGCCGCGATGGCCGAGCCGCTCGCCGTCTGCCTCCATGCCACGCGGCAGGCCGGCGAGATGGTCGGCCGCGCGGTGCTCGTGACCGGCTGCGGCCCGGTCGGCATCCTGTCGATCCTCTGCGCCCGGCGCGCGGGGGCGGATCTGATCGTCGCGACCGACCTGTCGGATTTCACGCTGGAGATGGCGCGGACGGCCGGTGCGGACGCGACGGTGAACATGCGGAACGGCGACCTTTCGGCTTGGGAGGCGGAGAAGGGGACGTTCGACGTGCTCTACGAATGTTCCGGCGCGGCGCCGGCGCTCGCCGCCGGGATCGCGGCGATGCGGCCGGGGGGCACGGTCGTCCAGCTCGGCCTCGGCGGCGACATGGTCGTCCCGATGCAGGCGCTGACCGCGAAGGAGCTGACGCTCCGGGGCAGCTTCCGCTTCCATGAGGAGTTCGCCGCCGGCGTGTCGCTGATGCGGAAGGGGCTGATCGACGTCGGGCCGTTCGTCACCCACAGCTTCGGGGTCGAGGACGTGATCGAGGCCTTCGAGACGGCGGGCGACCGCAGCCGCGCGATGAAGGCGCAGATCGCCTTCAGCTAGGCGCCGCCGTCGAGCCGCGCACCACCAGACGCGACGGCAGCATCCGCCGCCCCGGCCGGAGCGGCGCGCCACCGGACAGCGCCTCCACCAGCAGGGTCGCCGCCCGCCGGCCCAAAAGGTCGCGCGGCTGATGCACCGTCGTCAGCGGCGGGATGAACCGGTCCCCGAACTCGATGTCGTCGAAGCCCACCACGCTCACGTCGCGCGGGCAGGCGAACCCTTTCCGGTCGCATTCGCTGACGAAGCCGATCGCGGATTCGTCGGAGGCGCAGACCACGGCCGTCGCCCGGTCCGGCACGGCCGCCCAGCGGACCGCCGCCGCCGCCCCGCTCCGCATCGTGAAGTCGCCCGGCAAACGGTCCGGCGCCGCCACGGCCAGCCCGAGCCGCCGCATCGCGGCCTCGTATCCCGCCGCCCGCGCGACGCTCAGCACGTTGCCGGACGGCCCGGACAGGAAGGCGATCCGGCGATGGCCGAGCCCGGCCAGGTGGTCCACAGCCTGTCCGATCCCGCCGGCATTGTCGGTCCCGATGGAGGACAGGTCCACGCCCTCCAGCCATTCGCAGACCATCACCACCGGCACCGTCCAGCTCGCCACGATGGCCGGGTCCACCGCCCCGTCGAGCAGCAGGATGCCATCGGTGCGCCCGTCGGTGCCGATGGCCGAAAGGCGCGCCGCCTCGACCTGCGAATCCGAGATCTGCACCACCAGCCCGGCCGATCCGGCGACGTCCTGCACGGCCGCGACGATGCGGCTGAAGAAGGTGTTGGCGAGGTTCGGCGCGAGCAGGGTGATCGCCCGGGCCCGGCGAGAGCGCAGGTCGCGCGCGGCGGCGTTCACCCGGTAGCCCGTCGCCGCCACCGCCCGGAGCACGCGGGCGCGGGTGATCTCCTCCACCCGGTCGGGCCGCGACAGCGTCCGGCTGACCGTGGCGGTGGAGACGCCCGCAAGTTGCGCGACATCGGCGATCCGGGGCTTGCGCGTCATTCGAACCGTTCCTTTGCGAGCGGCTTGCCAGACGATGTGGACCGTGTAAACGATTACATGAGCGGTGCGCCGGAGGGGGCGAACCACCCGCCGAGGGAGGATAGCGATGAAGACGATCAAGGGCCCCGGCCTGTTTCTGGCGCAGTTCGCCGGCGACGCGGCCCCGTTCGACAGCTGGACCGGCATCACGGAATGGGCGGCCGATTGCGGCTATGCCGGTGTGCAGGCGCCGAGCTGGGACGCACGGTTCCTCGACCTCTCGAAAGCGGCGGAAAGCAAGGATTACTGCGAGGAATGGGCCGGTCAGGCGCGCGCGAACGGCGTGGAGGTGACCGAGCTTTCCACCCACCTGCAGGGCCAGCTCGTCGCCGTCCATCCGGCCTACGACGTGGCCTTCGACGGCTTCGCCGATCCCTCGGTCCACGGCAACCCGAAAGCGCGGCAGGAATGGGCGGTGGAGCAGGTGCGCATGGCGATCACCGCGTCGCGGCATCTCGGGATCGACCGGATGGCGAGCTTTTCCGGCGCGCTGGCCTGGCCCTACGTCTATCCCTGGCCGCAGCGCCCCGCGGGCCTCGTCGACGCGGCCTTCGACGAGCTCGCCGCGCGCTGGCGCCCGATCCTCGACCACGCGGAGGAGAACGGCGTCGACATCTGCTACGAGATCCATCCCGGCGAGGACCTGCACGACGGCGTGACCTTCGAGATGTTCCTCGACCGCCTGAATCAGCATCCGCGGGCGAACATGCTCTACGACCCGAGCCATTACGTGCTGCAATGCCTCGATTACCTCGACAACATCGACATCTACCGCGACCGCATCCGGATGTTCCACGTCAAGGACGCGGAGTTCAACCCGACGGGGCGGCAGGGCGTCTATGGCGGCTACCAGTCCTGGGTGGACCGCGCCGGCCGGTTCCGGTCGCTGGGCGACGGTCAGGTCGATTTCGGCGCGGTGTTCTCCAAGATGGCGGCGAACGATTTCGACGGCTGGGCCGTGGTCGAGTGGGAATGCGCCCTGAAGCACCCCGAGGACGGCGCGCGCGAAGGGTCGCGATTCGTTCGCGACCATATCATCCGCGTGACGCCGCAGGCCTTCGACGACTTCGCCGCGGGCGGCACCGACGACGCGGCCAACCGCGCCATGCTGGGGCTGGATCGGTGAGCCGCATCCGTCTGGGCATGGTCGGTGGCGGGTCCGGCGCGTTCATCGGCGGGGTGCACCGCATCGCGTCCCGGCTCGACGACCGGTTCGAGCTGGTCGCCGGCGCGCTCAGCGCGACGCCGGAAAAGGCGGAAGCGTCGGGCCGCGCGCTCGGGCTCGATCCGAAGCGGAGCTACGGCGACTACGCGGAGATGGCCCGTCGCGAGACGCGGCTCCGCGACGGGATCGAGGCGGTTGCGATCGTCACGCCGAACCACGTCCACTTCCCCGCCGCGCGGGAGTTCCTGCGCCGCGGCATCCACGTCATCTGCGACAAGCCGCTGACCTCGACGCTGGCGGACGCGAAGAAGATGGCCGCGGCGGCGGAGAAGTCCGACGCGCTCTTCGTGCTGACCCACAACTACACCGGCTACCCGATGATCAGGCAGGCGCGCCGCATGGTGACCGAAGGCGCAATCGGGAAGGTCCGGCTGGTGCAGGTCGAATACGCGCAGGACTGGCTGACGGAGGCGGCGGAGGCCACGGGCGACAACAAGCAGGCCGAATGGCGCACCGATCCCGAACGCTCCGGCGCGGGCGGCGCGATCGGCGACATCGGCACCCATGCCTTCAACCTCGCGGAGTTCGTGAGCGGGCTCGCCGTCGAAAGCCTCGCCGCCGACCTGCAAAGCTTCGTCGAGGGGCGCCGGGTGGACGACAACGCCCACATGCTGCTGCGCTACGCGAGCGGCGCGCGTGGGACGCTCTGGTGCAGTCAGGTCGCGCCGGGCAACGAGAACGGGCTGCGCCTGCGGGTCTACGGCGACCGGGGCGGGCTCGAATGGGCGCAGGAGGATCCGGGCTATCTCTGGCACACACCCTTTGGCGAGCCGAAGCGCAAGCTCACGCGCGGCGGCGCAGGTTTCACGGAGGAGAGCGGCAGCCGTATTCCGGCGGGACATCCCGAAGGTTATCTCGAGGGCTTCGCGAACATCTATTCCGAAGCCGCCGACCTGATCGAGGCGCGCCGGGAGGGCCGGACGCCGGAACACCTCCTGCCGACGGTCGCGGACGGGCTGCGCGGCGTGCGCTTCATCGACGCCTGCATCCGCTCCGCCAAGCGCAACGCCGCCTGGGTCGAGCTGTGAAGCTCACGCTCTCCGGCATCGACCGCCGTTTCGGCGACGTGCAGGTGCTGTTCGACGTCGATCTCGTCCTGAACCCGGGCGAGGTGCACGCGCTGATCGGGGAGAACGGGGCGGGCAAGTCCACGACGATGAAGATCATGTCGGGCTACCTCGCGCCCACCGCCGGGCAGGTCCTGCTCGACGACGCGCCGGTGACCTTCGCCGGCTCGCAGGACGCGGAAGCGCGCGGCGTCGTGCTGATCCACCAGGAGTTCAACCTCGCCGAGCAGCTTACCGTGGAGCAGAACGTCTTTCTCGGCCACGAGCTGAAGCGCGGCCCGTTCCTCGACAAACGGGCGATGCGGGCGCGGACGCGGGAGCTTCTGGATCGTCTGAATTGCCAGGTCTCGCTCGACGCGCGGGTGCGCGACATCTCCAACCCCGACAAGCAGATGGTGGAGATCGCCAAGGCCCTTGGACGTGAGGCGCGCGTGCTGGTCATGGACGAGCCGACCGCCGTCCTGACAGAGCGGGAGGCGGAGGTGCTGTTCGAGCAGGTCGACCGGCTTCGCGCGGAGGGCGTCGCCCTCCTGTTCACGTCCCACAAGCTCGACGAGGTGAAGCGGATTTCCGACCGCGTGACCGTCATGCGCGATGGCCGCGTCGTGGCGCAGGCGGCGACCGCGGAGATGAGCGAGGACGACATGGCGACCGCGATGGTCGGCCGCGACGTCTCCAGCCTTTATCCCGCGCGCACGCGCCCCGTCGGTGAGGAGGTCGTGCTTTCCGTGCGGGGCCTCAGCGTGCCCGGTCACGCCGCGGATGTCTCCTTCGACCTCCGTCGCGGCGAAATCCTCGGGATCGCGGGCCTGATCGGGTCGGGCCGGACCGAGACGATGGAGGGGCTGGTCGGGCTCAGGACCGCGACCGGCCGGATCGAGATGCACGGGCGGGAGGTCCGCTTCGACCGCCCGCGCGCCGCGCTCGCGGCGGGGGTGGCCTACCTCACGGAGGACCGCAAGGCGCGCGGCCTCCTGCTCGCCAAGGGCATGCGCGAGAACCTGACCCTTCAAAGCCTGTCCGACTTCACCGCGTTCCTGATCGACGAGCGGGCGGAGGATCGCGCGCTTGACCGCGCCATCGCCGATTTCGACATCCGCGCGCCGCACCGGAAGGTGGAGGTGGGCAACCTGTCCGGCGGCAACCAGCAGAAGCTGCTCCTCGCCAAGACCATGCTCGCCGACCCGGAGATCGTCGTCATCGACGAGCCGACGCGCGGCATCGACATCGGCACCAAGCAGCAGATCTACGCCTTCATCCACGCGCTGGTGGCGGACGGGAAATCCGTCATCGTCATCTCCTCGGAGATGCAGGAGGTGATCGGCCTCGCCGACCGCATCCTCGTCATGCGGCAGGGCCGCGTCGCGGGCGAGCTCACCGGCGACGAGATCGGCGAAGACCGGATCGTGCGCCTCGCCATGGGGCTCGACGGGATGCGGGGGGCGGCGGCATGAAGCCCGATCTTCACGTCCTCGGCCCGATCCTCGCGCTCGTCGCCCTGATCCTCGTCGGCGCGGCGATGAACTCGAACTTCCTCAGCGCGGCGAACGTGACCAACGTACTGTCGCGCTCGGCCTTTATCGGCATCATCGCGGTCGGCATGACCTTCGTCATCACTGCGGGCGGGCTCGACCTATCCGTGGGCTCCATGGCGGCCTTTATCGCCGGGCTGATGATCCTCGTGATGAACGGCCTCCTGCCGACGATGGGGCCGGGCTGGCCGCTCGTGGGCGTGGGCGTCGGCGCGGCGATCGTCGCGGGCCTCATCGCGGGGTTCCTGAACGGCTTTCTCGTCACGACGATGCGGATCGAGGCGTTCATCGTCACGCTCGGCACGATGGGCATCTACCGCTCGCTCGTCACATGGCTCGCCGACGGCGGCACGCTTTCGCTCGATTTCGGGATGCGCACGGTGATCCGGCCGATCTACTACGACGGCATCCTCGGGATCAGCTGGCCGATCATCGTCTTCGCGCTGGTCGCCGTGCTGGGCGAGATCGTGATGCGCCGCGGCGCCTTCGGCCGGCATGCCGCGGCGGTCGGCTCCAACGATCAGGTGGCGCGGTATTCCAGCGTCGACGTGAACCGCGTGCGGATGCTGACCTACGTGTTCCTGGGCCTTCTCGTCGGGATCGCCACGATCATGTACGTCCCCCGCCTCGGCTCCGCCTCGTCCTCGACCGGCGTGCTGTGGGAGCTGGAGGCGATCGCGGCCGTCATCATCGGCGGCACGATGCTCAAGGGCGGGTTCGGCCGCATCTGGGGCACGGTGATCGGCGTCCTGATCCTGAGCCTGATCGACAACATCCTGAACCTGACCGACGGGGTCAGCCCCTACCTGAACGGGGCGATCCAGGGCGTCATCATCATTCTCGCCGTCATCTTGCAGCGGGAACGCAAGGCCGGGGGCTGAACCCTCGGAACACCCAAGGGAGGACCGACATGAAACATCTCACGACAACGCTTCTCGGCGCCGCGCTCGCGACCGCGACCGCCCTGCCTGCTTTCGCGCAGGAGACGCAGGTGATCGGCGTCTCGATCCCCGCGGCGACGCATGGCTGGGCCGGCGGCATGAACTTCCACGCGCAGGAGGCGATCGACCGGCTGGAGGAGGTCTATCCGGAGCTCGACTTCGTGCTCGCCACGGCGTCCGATCCCTCGAAGCAGGTCAACGACATCGAGGACATGCTCGCCACGCGGAACATCTCCGCGCTTGTCGTTCTGCCCTTCGAATCCGAGCCGCTGACCGGCCCGGTCAAGGCCGTCGCCGACAGCGGGGCCTGGGTCACGGTGGTCGATCGCGGGCTGGCGCAGGAGGGGATCGAGGATCTCTATGTCGCGGGCGACAATTCCGGGTTCGGCCGGGTCTCGGGCGAGTACATGACCGGGGCGCTGCCCGATGGCGGCCAGATCGTGGCGCTGCGCGGCATCCCCACGACCATCGACAACGAGCGGGTCGAAGGGTTCGAGCAGGCCATCGAAGGCTCCGGCATCGAGATCATCGACATGGAGCACGGCAACTGGAACCGCGACGACAGCTTCACCGTCATGCAGGACTTCCTGTCGAAGCACGACCGGATCGACGCGGTCTGGGCCTCCGACGACGACATGGCGGTGGGCGTGCTCGCCGCGATCGAGGCGGCGGGGCGCGACGACGTGCAGTTCGTCCTCGGCGGGGCCGGCATGAAGGAGATGATCGCCCGCACCCGCGACGGCGATCCGATGATCCCCGCGAACGTCACCTACCCGCCGGCGATGATCGCCACCGCGATCGAGCTCACCGCCGTCGGCCTGACCTCCTCCGCGCCGGTTTCGGGCACGTTCACCATCGGCTCCGTCCTCGTGACGCAGGAGAATGCGGAGGACTACTACTTCGAGGACAGCCCGTTCTGATCGGGTTCCGAACCCCGGGGTCCCGTTCGGCCCGGCATCCCCGCCGGGCCGCTTTCGGCGTGGTCTCCGCTGATGCCATCCTGTACGACGGCGCGCGAACCGTCCGGGCAGGGGGACGCGCATGGCCGGAACCATTCTATTCCTCGCGGGGACGTCGCTGGTCGTCTTCGTCTTCTACGATTTCCTCCGCACGACCATCAGCATGGCGGGTCTCGGGCCGCTCAGCTTCCGGATCACCTATGCGCTCTGGCGGCTGGCGGGCCGTCTGGTGCCGCGACTGGAGCGCCGCTTCGGGCTGGGCCTGCGAAACCTGATCGGACCCCTGATCCTGACGGCGATCGCGTTCGCCTGGATCATCCTCCATCTCATCGGCTACACCGCCATGTTCGCGGCAGGGCGGTCGCTGGCGAAGACGGAGACCGGCGCCGAGGCCTCGCTGCTCGAGACGGTCGCCTTCGTCGGCGCCTCGCTCTCCACCCTCGGCGCGTCGATCGTCGAGCCGACGAACGGGTGGTGGGACAACCTGTCGATGATCGCGGCGGTCAACGGCATGGTCGTGCTGACGCTGTCGGTCAGCTTCATCCTGACCATCCTGCAGATCACCACAGCGGCCCGGGCCTTCGCCCTCCGCGTCCATACGCTGACCGATACGGAACCGGACGACCCGTCGCGGCAACTCGAACGGATCGCCCCGCTCGGTCCGGAGTTCTGCAGTCTCGTGACGCAGGTCACGGCCTCGCCCCTGCCCGGCGTCTTCGTGCCCGACGACCCGGCCATGGATTTCCCCGCCGCCATCGTCCGGGTCTGCCGCATACTGGACCGGGCCGAGGACGAGGCCGCACGGGGCCGGATCCCGCGCGGCCGGACGGCCGAGCTCGAACGGGCGGCGACGCGGCTGGGACGTCTGGCCCTGCGACGGCCCGAACCGACCCTCGCGGCCGCCCGGCGCTGGGCCGAGGATCACGACCTGCGCCGCTAGGGAGCCGTCAGGCCAGATGCGTCTTCGCCAGCATCATGTGAATGCCCTTGTGGCCGTTCACCGTCTGCGTGACGTGAAGGTCGCCGGCGAGCGAGCAGAGCATGTAGGCTTCTTCCCGCGTCAGGCCCTTCAGGGCCACGATCAGGTCGATCATGTCGCGCGTCGCGTCCTCCGCGCAGCGGTCGAGCGTGGGATGCGTGGCGAGCGTGATCCAGTGCGTCGGCGTTTCGGCCCGGATACGGGGGGGCAGGTCGTCGCGGAGCGTCAGACGGAACCGCCCCTCCAGCGCCGTCTCGATGGCGGTGATGCAGACTTCGCCGTCGCCCTGCGCCCCGTGTCCGTCGCCGCAGGAGAAGAGCGCACCGTCCGCGTGGATCGGCAGATAGAGCGTCGTACCCGCCACGAGCTCCTTGCAGTCGATGTTGCCGCCATGCGCGCGCGGCTCGATGGTGGAGATGCGGCCCCAGTTCGGCGGCGGCGCCACGCCCATCACTCCGAAGAACGGCGCAAGGGGGAGGTCCGCGCCCCACGGCATCCGCGCCGTCATCGCCTCCGCGTCGAGGCGCAGGATGTGGGTCGTGGGCGTGTCGAACTCGAGCGGCAACGTCCCGGCCAGCGGGCGGATCACGTTGTAGCCCCAGTCCTGGCGCAGCGCGACGTCGAGAATGTCGACCTGCAGCACCTGTCCCGCCTTCGCGCCGTGGACCGCGACCGGTCCCGTCAGGACGTGGCCCGGCCGCCCCGGCAGGCCCTTCGCGTGGATGGCCAGTAGCTCGGGCGGCACGTGGAAGCCCGCGCCCGGCAGCATGTCCGGCCCGCCGGAAACGGTGCGGATCGTGACATCCGCCCCGCTCTCCACCTCCGCGACCGGCTCGAGCGTGGCATCGAAGTAGCCCCAGTGGCAGGTGTTCGGTCCGGCATCGACGATCATGCCGGCAGCCTCCGTTCCGCCAGCGTGACCCACCAGCTGCAGCCCGCCGGAATGATCTCGTCGTTGAAGTCGTATTCCGGGTGGTGCAGCCCGGCGGACGGGCCGTTGCCGATCTGGATATAGGCGCCGGGGCAGACCTCGAGCATGTAGGCGAAGTCCTCGCCCCCCGTGGTCCGCGGCGCGTCGGTGTCCACATGGCCGGCGACGTCGCGGGCGGCCTCGGCGGCGTGGCGCGTCTCCGCCTCGTGGTTCGCCATGACCGGATAGGGCACCTCCTCGAGGTGGAACGTCGCCCTGGCGCCGTAGGCGGCGGCGGTCGCCTCCACGAGCCGGCGGATGTCGTCCACCGCCTTTGCCCGGGTCCCCTT
This sequence comes from uncultured Jannaschia sp., assembly GCF_947494025.1. Taxonomy (GTDB): domain Bacteria; phylum Pseudomonadota; class Alphaproteobacteria; order Rhodobacterales; family Rhodobacteraceae; genus Jannaschia. Next base: position 68,313 of record NZ_CANLTQ010000006.1, on the reverse strand, counting down.
GTCGAAGCTGCGGATCGTGCCGCGCAGGGTCGCGCGGTCGGGAATGACGTTGAACGCTTCGGTGTCGGTATGGAAGGCGGTCACCGAAACGACCAGCGGCTGCTGCGGATCGGTGTTGCGCGCGACGACCGATTGCAGCGCCATCACGATGGCGGAGGCCGTGAGCGTGGTGTCGACGGTGTTATGCGGCCGCGCCGCGTGCCCGCCCCGGCCCTGAACGTCGATGCGGAAGCTGTCGACCGAGGCGTAGAACGGCCCCGGCCGGATCGCGAACGCGCCGGCGGGCAACATCGGCGAATTGTGCATCCCGTAGATCTCGGCGATCCCGAACCGCTCGATCAGCCCGTCCTCCAGCATCGCCTTCGCGCCCGCCCCGCCCTCCTCGGCCGGCTGGAACACGACGGCCACGGTGCCGGCGAAGTTGCGCGTCTCGGCAAGGTACTTCGCCGCGCCCAGAAGCATCGCGGTGTGGCCGTCATGGCCGCAGGCATGCATCACCCCCGGCACGGTGGAGGCGTGATCCGCACCCGTCGCCTCCCGGACCGGCAGCGCGTCCATGTCGGCGCGCAGCCCGATCGTCGGCCCCGCGTCCCTGCCCCGGATCAGACCGACCACGCCGGTCCGCCCGATTCCCTCGTGCACCTCGTCGCAGCCGAAGTCGCGGAGGCGGTCGGCCACCGCCCCGGCGGTGCGGTGCACGTCGTATTGCAGTTCCGGATGCGCGTGCAGGTCGCGGCGCCACACGGTGATCTCCGGCAGCAATTCGGCGAAGCGGTTGCGGATGGGCATGGGCGTTCCTTTCTCAGTGGTCGGGTGGGGATGTCTTCGGCCGCTCCGCCGCGGCGGGGACGACGACCTGCCGCCCGCCTGCGCGCGCGATGGCCGCCTTGCCGCGCACCGTCAGGTCGCTGACGAAGACGAACTGGTCGCGCATGTCGAACGGATAGGCCTTGAGCCGGTAATGCGTGCCGCAGGGCGTCTCCGACAGGATGACGACGACCGGGTTGTCGTAATCGAGATAGGCGCTCGTCATCGCGACGTCGCGAAGCGCGGCGCGCAGCGCCCTGGCGTCGTGGTCGGGCGCGACCCAGAAGTCGGCCACGCACATCAGCGTCCGCGCGCCGTCGTTGCCGTTGACGATGTTCTCCTGCCAGAGCCGTATATGCGGCGCCGTCACGATGTCGTCGGACGGCGTCCGCAGGGTGATCGCGCGCAGGCCCACGTTCTGGACCTCGCCGTAATCCTCGCCGACCTTGACCCAGTCGCCGGGACGGTAGGGCTTCTCGAAGATAGCGACAACGCCGGCGATCAGGCTGCTGACGTAATCCTTGAAGGCGAAGCCGATGGCGACGCTGGCCGCGCCGGCGATGACGAGGAAGTTCTGGAAGGTGACGTTGAAGACGATCGGGATGATCCAGACAATCGCCCCGAACAACAGGAACAGCCGGATCAGCGGCACCGCCCCCAGCACGTAAAGGCGCAGCTGGCTCGGCCCGTTATGCGCAAGAAGCGGAAAGGTCCGCCGGACGAAAACGATGATGGCCCAAGTGCCGAGGACGATCAGCGCGATCTTGACGAAGCTGATGTCCTGCAGGTCGTTGATGAGCTTCGCGGCCTTCTCGCTGGCCTCGTCCCCGTTCATCGCTACATCCCGTCCCGTGGAAGTCCGGCATCGCCCAGTGCGGCGCGCACCGAAGGATAGGCGGCCGGCACGACCGAAAGCCGCATGTCCGCCCCCATGCCCACCCGTTCCACCAGCCCGGCCTCGATCAGGACCGGCACGACGTTGTCGGCATCGGCCGACGGCAGGACGCGCGGCAGCAGGCGCGGCGACAGGCCGCCGTGGATCAGGAGTGCGTGAAGGGTGAGCAGCGCGCTCTGCCGGTCGCCCTCGGGCAGTGCGGGCTCCGGCACGGGCGCGATCCAGAACGTGTCGCCGTCGTGGATGTCGGGCACCGCTTCCGCGTCCTCGTCGGGATGCGGATCGCTGATCGATGCCCGCCAGAGCGCCCAGGCCACCCAGGGGATTCCGAGTGATCGGGCGGCGAGGCGGACGAAATATTCGTGCGGCGGCTCCTCCGTCTCGAATACGTTGTCGCCGTTCTCGGCGCGGCGGAACTGCGTGCCCCGGGCGCGGACGGTCTCGGTCGACGCGCCGAACCAGGCCTGCAGACGCGCGCCGTCATAGGCCTGGAACGTGTAGGGCTTCGGCAGGAGCACCGCGGCGTCCGCCGCCTTCGACAGATACGCCCAGGCCCAGCTGTCGCAGCCGACGAAGACCGGCCGCTCGGCCTCGGCGATCGCGGAGAGCAGGGCGCGGATCGTGTCGAGGCCGCCGGCGTCCCGCAGGAACCAGTCCTCCAGATGCGGCACGACGAGGACGTCCTCCCCGGTCAGGTCGGGCGCCGGTGGGCTGGGATCGTTGACGAGGAGCGTACGGTTCGGCGCCTCGATCACGCGAAGATCCTGCGCCCGGGTCCAGGCGTCGATCAGGCCGCGACCGCCCGGCGGCAGGGTGACGACCTGCACGCGCGACCCCGCTTCGGGTCCCGCAAGCCATTCGGCATAGCTGAGCGCGAGGTCGCGCAGAACCGGTTGCCACGGCGGCGGCGGAACGATGTCGTCGAGCCGTTCCGTCGTCGCACGCCCGAGATGCGTCGCATCCACGAGCGGCTCGTCCGGCTTCGTCTGCGCGAGCAGGTTGCGGGCGCGGTCGAACAGACGCTGGAACGTCTCGTCCGCCGGCATGGACGGTTCGGAGAACTGGTTGAGCGTCCGGAAGGGCCTGGGGGCCAGCGGGTCGTCGTCGGGCATGCGCGGTCCTGTCGGTCCCATCGACGCTATCCCGCCCGGCCGCCGTCGGAAAGTGCCCCTTTCGCGGATTCCGGCCTTCACCGATTTCCGCCGTGCGTCCGGCGGCGCGTCACACGATCCGGTCCCGCAGATTGCCGAGGCACAGGTCGCTGATCGCGCCGGCGCGGGTGATCCAGATGCGGTCCCCGGCCACCGCGACATGCGCGAGCGTCCGGCGCAGGTGGCGCAGACGGCAGGACTGTGCGACGATATGGGATGGAGCGCGACGTCCATGTCGTTGGACTGATGTCGGGACTGTGCCGCTCCTCGAAATCGTCGATGATCGTGACTGTCCCCGGTTTCGACATACATACGCCCACCGATTGGCGTCACAGAAGAAGAAACGACGGCGACGCTTGGCTGCGGGTCTTTCCGGGCGGGTGCGTTTCGACGGCACCGAGCGCGTCCGTTGCATCCTTTCGCGCCGCCGGGGCGGCCGTACCCGTTCGGCGGACAGGGAGGAAACGGGTCGTTAACCCTCCTTGTGTACCCCTGCGCGCGATGACGGAGATGTGATCCGTCCTGTTCCGTCAGGTTTCGATCGGCCTTGATTACAGGGCAGGGTCGGCATTTAACCCGAAATCCGCGCGGTCGAGCTGCGCGGTCAGAGACATATGCGGAGACGAGCGGTACATGGACGAGACACCGAAGGCGCCCCCGGCAAATCGCGAACCGCTCGCGTTCGAGACGGATCGCGGCGCGTCGCGCTCGAACTGGATCGCGGGGGGCGTCCTGCTCGCGGTGGTCGCGTGGATGGGCAGCGGCTTCGTCCTGCCCTCCGCCCCGCCGGCCGTGCCCGAGCGGGCGACCGAGCGCGAGCCGGCCTCCGTCGTCGCGCGGATGTCGCAGGCGGCGCCGGTGACGCTGACCTTTCAGGCCGAGGGCCAGGCGGAGCCCGATCGGGACACGCCGCTGCGTGCCAGCGCGACCGGCGATGTGGCCGAGGTTCTGGTGCGGAAAGGCGACGTGGTCGAGGCCGGGCAGCCGGTCGTGCGCCTGTCCTCGACCCGCGCCGAGGCCGACCTCGCCACCGCGGAGGAGCTTCTGACCCGGGCCCGTCGCGACAGCGACAATGCCGAGCAGCTCCTCGAACGCGGCGTCGGCACGGCCGACCGGGTCGCCGAGGCACGCGCGGCGCTGGCCTCGGCCGAGGCGCAGGTCGTCACGGCCGAGCAGGAGCTCTCCGACCTGGACATCCTCGCACCCTTTGCCGGGCGGATCGAGGCGCTGTCGCTGTCGCGCGGCGAGTTCGTCTCCGCCGGCGAACAGATCGGCCGCATCGTCGACAACCGGCCGCTGACCGTGGCGATCCAGGTGCCGCAACAGGCGCTGAACCGGATCGAGGACGGCATGACAGCCGAGGTGACCTTCATCACCGGCGAAACGCGGGAGGGCCGGGTCACCTTCGTCAGCACCTCCGCCGCCGCCGAAACGCGGACCTTTCTCGCCGAGATCGAGGTCGCCAACTCGGACGGGGCGATTCCCGCCGGCGTTTCCGCGGAGGTCGTCATCCCGACCGGCGAGGCGATGGCGCATTTCGTCACCCCGTCGGTCGTGTCGCTCAACCCCGAGGGCGATCTGGGCGTGAAGACGGTCGAAGACGGCCTCGTCCGCTTCCACCCGATCGAGATCGTCCGGGCCGAGCTCGCCGGCGTCTGGGCCACGGGCGTGCCGGAGCGGGCCGAGATCATCACGATCGGACAGGGTTTCGTGCAGGAGGGCGAGCCGGTGCGTGTCCAACCTGCGGAGGCGGCGGAGACGGCAGACGTCGTAGCGAATGCCGGCGAGGCCGGCGAATGAACGCGCTGATCGACGCCGCCTTTTCCCGGAGCCGGGTGGTCCTGATCCTGCTCGGCATGATCCTTGCCGTCGGCGCCGTGGCTTATGTCGCGATCCCGAAGGAAGCGAACCCGGAGGTGCCGCTGCCGCTCGTCTACGTCTCAACCGGCATTGACGGCATCTCGCCCACGGATGCCGAGCGGCTGCTGCTCGAACCGATGGAGGCCGAGTTCGGCGCCATCGAGGGGCTCGAGCAGATGTCGAGCGAGGCGGCGGAGGGCTTCGCGAGCGTGCAGCTCGAGTTCACCGCGGGCGGCGACATCGACGAGGCGCTGGACAAGGTGCGCGAGGCCGCCGACCGCGCCGAGGGAGAGTTGCCGGAGGATGCCTACGACCTGACCGTGACCGAGATCAACACGGCGCTGTTTCCGATCATCACCGCGATCCTGTCCGGCCCCGTCCCCGAGCGGACGCTGAACCGGCTGGCCGAGGACGTGCAGGCCGAGGTCGAGAAGCTTCGCGGCGTGCTCGAGGTCGATATCGGGGGGGCGCGCGACGAGTTCCTCGAGGTGCTGATCGACCCCACCGTGTTCCAGACCTACGACCTGAGTTTCGACGCGCTGACCACGACGCTGCAGCGCAACAACCGGCTGATCGCGGCCGGCGCCATCGAGACGGGCGACGGGCGCATCGCGCTGAAGGTGCCGGGCCTGATCGAAGACCTCGACGACGTCATGGAGATGCCCGTCAAGGTGGACGGCAACACGGTCGTCACCTTCGGCGACGTGGCCACAGTGCGCCGCGCCTTCGAGGATCCGACGAGCTTCGCGCGGATCGACGGGCAGCCCGCCCTCGCCCTCGAGATCACCAAGCGCTCCGGCGCCAACATCATCGACACCGTGGCCGAGGCGCAGGCGGCGATCGAGTCGATGCGCGGCGACTGGCCGGATTCGGTGACGGTGACCTACCTTCAGGACCAGAGCGAGCAGGTGAAGACGCTCCTGTCGGACCTGCAATCGAACGTCATCGCCGCGGTGATCCTTGTGATGATCGTGATCCTCTTCGCGCTCGGGCCGCGCTCGGCGATCCTCGTCGGCCTGTCGATTCCGACCGCGTTCCTCGCCGGCGTCATCGCGCTCTGGATGCTGGGCTACACGATGAACATCGTGGTGCTGTTCTCGCTGATCCTCGTCGTGGGCATGCTCGTCGACGGCGCCATCGTGACCGTGGAGCTCGCCGACCGCCGCCTGCAGGAGGGCGACGACCCGCGAACGGCCTACGCCCATGCGGCCAAGCGCATGGCCTGGCCCATCATCGCCTCCACCGCGACGACGCTGAGCGTGTTCGTGCCGCTCCTGTTCTGGACCGGCCTGATCGGCGAGTTCATGAAGTTCCTGCCAATCACGGTGATCCTGACGCTCACCGCCTCGCTCTTCGTGGCGCTGATCTTCATTCCCGTCGTGGGCGGCCTGATCGGCCGGCGGCAGCCGCAGACGGCGCGGGCGAAGGCCGCGCTCCGGGCGGCCGAAGCGGGCGACCCGCGCGAGATCGGCGGCCTGACGGGCACCTATGTGCGCCTTCTCGAGAAGGCGATCCTGCGCCCGCTGGCGACGTTCTTCCTGGCTCTGTCGCTCCTTGTCGGCGGCTTCGCGCTCTACGGCACCTTCGGCAACGGGGTCACGTTCTTTCCCTCGGTCGAGCCCGAGTTCATGCAGGTCGAGTTGCATGCCCGCGACAACCTCTCGATCTACGAGCGCGACGCGCTGGTGCGCCGCGTCGAGGACCGGCTCCTCGACCAGGAGGGCGTGTCGAGTGTCTATGCCCGCGCCTCGATCGGCGCGGGACAGGGCGACGAGGAGGTGATCGGCACGATCCAGCTCGATCTCGTCGACTGGGACCGTCGTCCGACGGCGGACGAGATCGGCGAGGGGATCCGCACCGAGATGGCCGACATCGCGGGCATCGACGTGCAGGTCCAGACCGAAAGCGGCGGGCCGGCGAGCGGCAAGCCGGTGAGCCTCGAGGTCCGCGCCGACGACCCGGCGGCGCAGATGGCTTCCGTGGAGCGGATTCTGGCGCTGATGGAGCGGGTCGGCGGCTTCACCGACGTCACCGACACGCGACCGCTGCCCGGGGTCGAGGTGGCGATCACCGTCGATCGGGCCGAGGCCGCCCGGTTCGGGGCCGATGTCAGCCTGCTCGGACAGGCGGTGCAGCTCCTCACGCAGGGCATCACGGTCACCGATTACCGCCCCTCGGACGCGGACGGGGAGCTCGATATCCGGGTGCGCTTCCCCAGCGAGGACCGCTCCCTTGCCGAGCTCAACAGCCTGCGCGTCCCGACCTCGACCGGGCTCGTCCCGATCTCGAACTTCGTGACCTTCACGCCGGTGGAGCGGGTCGGTATCGTGCGCCGCATCGACGAGGAGCGGGTGACGACGATCGAGGCCAACGTCGCGCCGGGCCTGCTCGTCAACGACCAGATCGCCGCGTTGCAGGCCGCGCTCGACCGCGCCGACCTCCCCGAAGGCAGCAGCTACACCTTCGGCGGGGAGGCCGAGGACCAGCAGGAATCCATGGCCTTCCTCGCCACCGCCTTCGCCGCCGCGATCCTGCTGATGTTCATGATCCTCGTGCTTCAGTTCAACAGCTTCTTCCAGGCTGTCGTGGTGATGAGCGCCATCGTCTTCTCGGTGGGCGGCGTGCTGCTGGGCCTCGTCGTCACGGGCCGCCCCTTCGGCGTGGTCATGGGGGGCGTGGGCATCATCGCGCTTGCCGGGATCGTGGTGAACAACAACATCGTGCTCATCGACACCTACAACGACCTGCGCCGCCTCGGCCTGTCGCCGCACGAAGCGGCGCTGCGCACCGGCGCGCAGCGTTTGCGGCCGGTGGTGCTGACCTCGCTCACCACGGCGCTCGGCCTGCTGCCCATGGTGATCGGCCTCAACGTCGACTTCTTCACCCGCGAGATGGCCTTCGGGGCCCCCTCGACGCAGTACTGGACCGAATTGTCCAGCGCCATCGCCGGCGGTCTGATCGTCGCGACGATCCTGACCCTGGTCGTCACACCCGCGATGCTGATGCTGCGCGACGGCCGGACCCCTCGGGCGGCCCGCAACGCCGTTCCGGCGTGACCGCGGGCCGGCTTGCGACGCGACGCGACCGGGACTCGCGTCTTGCGGGATCCGGCCCGGACGTCGTTCTCCGTAATGTCGCCAACGGCCATACCGGCGACGGAGACCGGTCCGCATCACCTGTACGGCATGCCTCCCCCGCCTTCACGAAGCTCTCGCCAAAGATTCCCGAGGGTCGTCCCTTGCGCGAAGCGTCCGGGACACCGGACGATAGAGTCGACCCATGGCCCTGACGCGAAGAGGGCAACCCCGCGAAGCGGCGACCCGCCCTCGCCAGGACCGGGTCAGTCGATCCGCATCGCTTCCGTCTCGACGATGATCCGCACCTCGTCGCCGACCAGCCCGTCCGCAACCCCATAGGTCATGCCGTAGGCGCTGCGGTCGAGCGTGCCACGGGCGCTGATACCGAGGACGAAGCGGCCGTGTCCGAACGGGTAGTCGCCGGCCTTGTTGAGCGTCACGTCGAGCGTCAGGGGCCGCGTCTCGCCCAGAAGCGTAAGCTCGCCGGTCACCGTCCCGGCGTCCTCGCCCGACGGCGTGCCGCCCATGGCGACGAAAGTCATCACGGGATGCGCCTCGGCATCGAGGAAGTCGTCGCCCCGCACATGCGCGTCGCGCGCGGCGTGGAACGTGTCGAGGCTCGCGGTCCGGACCCGGACCTCGAGATCCGACAGGACCTGGCTGTCGAGATCGTAGGTGAAGCTGCCCTCGATCTCCCCGAACACGCCCAGCACGGCGGCATAGCCGACATGGTCGATCATGAAAGCCACGGTGGTGTGCTCGGGATCGAGCGCGTAGCGTTGCGGCTCCGCATGGGCGGGCGGGGAGAGCGCGAAAACAAGGGCGGCGAGGATCGGACCGGGTTGCATGTCACCTCCGTTCGGCCGTGCGGGGCATGTTCCGAGACTACGCCGATCCGGTTCGCGTGACCACCCGGACCCTGCCCCTTCGCACGGGTCCTCGGCAGGGCGGCAGCGCCCGCTTGACGGCATCGCGCGAAGACGCGTTCATGCTCGCATGACCGACCTCGACAGGAGCGGCGCCCGCGTCGGCGCAGGGACGGCCCGCGCCGTTCTCGCGACGCCCGTCGGCGCCCTCTGCGCTCTCGCGGGCCTCTACGCCGTCGGGATCGCCGGGACGTTGCATCTCCTCGATGCGCCGATGAGGGCGCTCCCGGCCGCGTGGCTCTGTTTCGCGGCGGGAACCGGGATCGCTTCGGGCGGGCTCGTCAGACGCTATCCGCATCGATCCCTCGGGGCCTGCAACGCCGTGACGCTCCTGCGGCTCGCCCTCGCGGCGACGCTGGCCACGGCCGTCCTCGCACCCGAATGGGCCGCGGCGCGATCCGGCGCGCTCTTCGCGCTCGCCGCGGCGGCCCTCGCGCTCGACGGACTCGACGGCTGGCTCGCACGGCGCGCGGAGCTCTGCTCGGCCTTCGGCGCGCGCTTCGACATGGAGACGGACGCCGTCCTCGGCGCCGTGCTCGCCCTGATCGCGATCCGTCTGGGCGTCGGGGGGCCGCTCGCCCTGCCGGCGCTCCTCGTCCTCGGCTTTGCGCGCTACGCCTTCGTCCTCGCCGCCGCAATCAGGCCCCGACTGCGCGCGGCCCTGCCGGCGCGGTGGTCCCGCAAGGTCGTCTGCGTGATCCAGATCGGCACGCTCGCCGCCCTGCTTCCGCCCCTCGCTGCGGGCCTGCCCGCGGCAGGACTTGCCCTCGCCGCCGCCGGCCTGCTTTTGTGGTCCTTCGGGCGTGACGTCCTTTGGCTCCTGCGGAGGCCGGGTTGAGCGGCGGGCGGACGGGGCGGGCCGCGCTCCTTCTCCTGTCAGCGCTCGTGATCTGGGTCCTCCTCGCGCTTCCGAACCGGCCCTCCGCGCTCGGCGTCGGAACGTTCGTGCGCCTGCCGCTGGAATTGCCCGTTCTTCTGGGCCTTCTCGTCGCGACCGCCGGCCGGCCCCGTCTGTCGCAGGCGCTGCGTATCCTCCTCGTTGCGGCCCTCACGGCGATCACCATCCTCAAGCTCGCCGACCTCGCGCTCCACGAGACCTTCTCGCGCCCGTTCAACCCGGTGACGGACCGCTTCGTCTTTCCGGCGGCGCTGAACCTGCTGACCGGAACGCTCGGCCCGGTCGCCGCCTGGGGCGTCGTGGCGCTCGCGGTCGCGGCGCTCGCGCTTCTCGTCTGGCTGCTCGCCTGGGCGTTCGGATGCTGGGCGCGGCCCGTCGGGGGCGCCCGGCGCGGCGTCGCCGGTTTCGTCGCGCTCGGCTTCGCGCTCGTCGCGGCGGCGGATCTGACGCGAACGACGGATCCGCCCGGCAGGGCCGGGACGACCCGGATCGCGCTCGCCCATGCCGACCGCGCGCAAAGCGCCGCGCGGGATCTGACCGCCTATCGCCGGGCGGCGGCGTCCGACCCCTTCGCGGGGGCGAGCGGCCTCCTCGACCGGCTGGAAGGGCGCGACGTGATCGTTCTCTTCGTCGAAAGCTACGGCCGCGCCAGCTTCAGCAATCCCCTGTATTCGACAACACACGTTCCGACCCTCGAGGCGGCCGCGACCGGGCTCGCGGATGCGGGGTTCGGCGCAAGAAGCCTGTGGCTCACCTCGCCCATCGCCGGCGGGCAGAGCTGGCTCGCCCACGGCACCTTCGCCTCCGGCCTCGAGACAGGGGATCAGGCGCGTTACGGCGCGATGCTGGCGAGCGACCGCCGCACGCTGTGGCACCTCGCCCAGGAGGCGGGCTACCGCACCGCGGCGGTGATGCCGGCGATCACCCTCCCTTGGCCCGAAGGCCCGCGAAGCGGGTTCGAGACCGTCCTCGCGGCAGCGGATCTGGGCTATCGCGGCCGGCCCTTCAACTGGGTCACGATGCCGGACCAGTACACGCTCGCCGCCTGGCCGCGCCTGCTGCCCCCCGATCCGCGCCCCGGTTTCGTGCAGATCGCGCTGATCTCCAGCCACGCGCCCTGGATGCCGATTCCGCCGATGCTCGACTGGGACGCGATCGGCGACGGCCGGGTCTTCGATCGCTACGCCGAGGCGGGCGATCCCCCGCGCGTCGTCTGGCAGGACCGCGACCGCGTTCGCGACCAGTACCGGCAAGCCATCGACTACGCGCTGCGGGCCGCGCTCGGCTTCGCCGCCCGGCAGGCCGGACCGGACGCTCCCCTCATCATCGTGCTGGGCGACCACCAGCCCGCGTCCTCCATCGCGCAGGTCGCCGGGCGGGACGTGCCGCTGCACCTGATCGGCCCGCCGGACGTCCTCGCGCTCTTCGACGGCTGGAACCCGACCCCGGGCCTCGTGCCCGGACCCGGCGCACCGGTCTGGCCGATGGCAGCGTTCCGCGACCGGTTCGTGCGGGCGACGACCACGGCCCGGCCGGCGGAGCCCTCGTGAGGGGCCGCCGGGCGGCGCTTTCGCGCCTCGCGTTCTCCTTCGGCCTCGTCGCGCTGATCCTGTGGTGGATCGACGCCGCCGGTGCCGTGGCGCGGCTGAGACAGGCCGAGGGCGGATGGCTCCTGCTGGCGGCGCTCCTGCTGACGGTGCAGACCGTTCTGATGGCGCTGCGCTGGCGTCTGACGGCGGCGCAGCTCGGCCTCGCGATCCCGCGAAGGCGGGCCGTGGGCGAGTATTACCTCGCGCAGGCGGTGAACATGACCCTGCCCGGCGGCGTGCTGGGCGATGCCGCCCGTGCCGTCCGGTCCCGCGCGGAGGCAGGGTTCGGCACGGCGGCTCTTGCCGTGATGATCGAGCGGCTGGCGGGACAGGCGGCGATGTTCGCCGTCGCGACGGCGGGGTTCGGGCTGGCCCTGCTCCGTCCCGGCGGCATCGGCTGGCCCGCCGGCACCGGCGCGATCCTGCTCGCCGCCGTGGCCCTCGCGATCCTCCTTCCCCTTCTGGCACGTCGCCTGCCTGTTTCCGCGACCTTCGCCCGAGCCGTCCGCACGGCCCTTCTTGCGCGGGCCGTTTGGCCCCGGCAGGCGGCGCTCGCCCTCGTCGTCGTCGCGCTCAACCTCGCCGCCTGCGCGCGGGCGACCGGGACGCGGCTCGGACCGGAAGCGGCGACGACCCTCGTCCCGCTCGTCCTGACGGCGATGCTGGTTCCCGTCTCGGTCGCCGGCTGGGGCTGGCGCGAGGGGGCCGCCGCGCTCCTGTTTCCGCTCGCGGGCGCCACGGCGGCGGCGGGCGTCGCGGCGAGTCTGGCCTTCGGTGCCATAGCCCTCGCGGCCAGCCTGCCCGGCCTGCTCTGGCCCGTCCTGTCCGGTTGGATCGAACGTGACTTGCCGCAGCGAGAAACCGGACGTTAACCTGTGACGACACGACGACAGGGACGGATCGATGACACGTGACAGGACGATCGGGGCCGCTCCCGGCCTGACCCGACGCAGCCTGATCGGCACCGGCGCCGCGACGCTGGGCCTTGCCGGGCTCGCGCGGCCGGGCTTCGCACAGACCCGGGATGTCGCGCTGCAGCTTTCCTGGCTCCATTCGGTGCAGTTCGGCGGCAGCTACATCGCGCGGGACCGTGGCTACTGGGCGAAGGAGGGGCTCGACGTGACGCTCCTGCCCGGCGGCCCGAACGCGCCGGTGGAGCCTCCCGTGGTCGCGGGCAACGCGCTTGTCGGGATCTCGGCCGCCGACTACACCGCCGCCGCCGTGGCGCAGGGCGCGCCGTTCCGGATCATCGGCGTGGCCATGCAGAAGAACCCCTTCGCCATCGCCTCCCTGCCAGGCAATCCGGTCGAGGTGCCGAAGGATCTGGAGGGCAAGCGCATCGGCATGGCGCTCGCCAACATGCCGGTGCTCGAGGCGCTCTGCACCCTGAACGGCGTGGCGTTGACCGCGATCGAGGTCGTGCCGACGCAATACGACGCGGCCCCCCTTCTGGCCGGACAGGTCGATTGCCTGCTCTGCTGGGCCACGGACCTGCCGGTCGCGATGGCGATGGAGGATATCGAGGCGGTCACGATGCTGATGGCCGATCACGGCTACGCGCTGCACTCGCAGACCTATATCGCCACCGAGGAGAGCCTTGTTTCGCGCCGCGCGGAGCTCGTCGCGCTGATGCGGGGAGAGATCGCGGGCTGGACGGACTACGCCGCGGATCCGGCGGCGGCGGCGCGCCTGACGGTCCGCATGTTCCCCGATTCCGGGCTCGACCTCGCGACCCAGGTGATGCAGGCCGAGCGGCAGGTGCCGCTGATGTTCTCGCCGCTCACCGACGCGCAGGGATTCGGTTGGTTCACCCCCGAAACGGTCGCCGCCAATATCGAGACGCTGGCCCTTCTCGGCCGCGACGTCGGTCCCGAACTCTGGGACCGCTCGATCCTCGAAGAGCTGCATGGCGCCTGACGGCGCCCCGGCCGCGCCCGGTCACGCCGTTCTCTGCACCGATCTCGTCAAGGTGTTCGACGCGTCCGGCGACCCGGTGCCGGCGGTGGGCCCGCTCAACGCGACCTTCGCGGCCGGACGCACCACGGCGCTGGTCGGCCCGTCGGGCTGCGGCAAGTCCACGCTCCTGCGGATGATCGCGGGGCTGGAACGGCCGAGCGCGGGCGCGATCCGGATCGGAGGCGGGACGCCGCACGACCTCGCCCGCCGGGCGGGACTCGCGATGGCGTTTCAGGACGCCGCGCTCCTGCCTTGGCGCAGCGTGCGCGGCAACGTCGCGCTCGGCCTGCGGCTCGCCCGCCGGCCCGCCGATCCGGCCCGGGTCGAGCGCCTGATCGAGACGGTCGGGCTCGGCGGCTTCGGCGACCGGCGCCCGGCGGAGCTGTCGGGGGGCATGCGACAGCGCGCGGCCATTGCCCGCTGCCTGGTCAGCGCGCCGGAGCTGCTCCTCCTGGACGAGCCGTTCGGCGCGGTGGACGAGCTGACGCGCCGGCGTCTGAACCGCGACCTTCCCGCGCTCTGGCAGGGGACCACGGCGATCCTCGTCACCCATTCCGTGGTGGAGGCGGCGATGCTGGCGGACCGCGTCCTCGTCCTGTCACCCCGCCCCGCGACCATCGTGGCGGCGATCGACGTCCCCCTGCCCCGCCCGCGGGACGAGGACGATTCCGCGCTGCGCGAACGGATCGCCCGCATCGCCGGCGCGCTGCGGACCAGCGCCCCCGGCCGCGCCCTGGCCGCCCAGTGAACGCACCCGTGACCCGACGCGGCACGCATCCGGCCGCCCGGATCGTCGTCCGCGCCGGACCCGTGGCGTGGCAGGTTCTGAGCGTCGCCGGCCTTCTGGTCGCATGGGAAGCGCTCGCCCGGCTCAACGCCGGCAGCTACGTCCTCGCCGGACCCGTCGCCGTGACCCGCTACGGGGTCGAACATGCCGGCCTGCTCGCGCACGCCGCCGGGATCACGCTGGCCAACGCGGCTTGGGGCTTTCTCTGGGGCAACCTCGCGGCGGTCGCCCTCGCCGCCGCGATCCTGCTCGTCCCGCGGCTCGAGCGTTGCGTCGTGGCGCTGTCGCTCGTGGTCTTCTGCCTGCCGCTGGTCGCGACGGGGCCGATCCTGCGCGTGGCTCTCGGGCCCGGCAACGGGCCGCAGATCGCGCTCGCCGCGCTCGCCGTGCATTACACCACGCTGCTCGCGCTCCTCGTCGGGCTCAGGGCCGTGCCGCGAAGCTGGCTCGACCTCGTGGAGAGCTACGGGCGCGGCGCGGGCGCGCAGCTTCTGCACATCCGCGCGATGGCGGCCCTGCCCTATCTCGCCGCCGGGCTGCGGATCGCTGTCCCGGCGGCCATCCTCGGCGCGATGGTGGGGGAGTTCACCGGGGCCGAGCGCGGGCTCGGCGTGCTGACGATCCGAGCCATGCGCGCGCTCGACGTCGACGCGACCTGGGCCATCGCGCTGATCGCGGCCGGGATCGCGATCGTGGCCTACCGGGCGTTCGGCGCGCTCCTCGGCTTCGTAACGGACCCGCCCGCGCTGCTTCTCGCCGCGCCCGCCCCGGCAATCCGGCGCGGGCGGATGCGGCGCGCGGGCGAACTCGCGGTCACGATCCTCGCCACGCTGGCGCTCTGGCAGGGCGGGATGGACGCGCTTGGCCTGAGCCCGTTCTTCGCCAGGCGCCCCGGCGACGTGCTGGCCTTCCTCGTCACCGACGCCGGGGCCGCATCGCATCGCGCCGCGCTTGCGGGCGCCTACGGCGAGACGCTGTTCTACGCGGTGCCGGGCTACCTTGCCGGGCTCGCGCTCGGGGCGGGGCTCGCCTGCGCCGTCGTGCTCGCCCCCGGTCTGGCGACAATCGTGCTGCCGCTGGCCGTCGCGCTGCGCTCGGTGCCGATCGTGACGACGGCGCCGCTTCTCGTGCTGGCGCTCGGACGCGGGGCTACGGGCACGATCACCATCGTCGCGGTGATGATCTTCTTTCCGACCCTCGTCGCCGCCTTGCAGGGGCTCCGGCAGGCACCGGGACAGGTGATCGACATCTTCGCGAGCTACGCGACGGGCCGCTGGCGCACCCTCGCCCTCGCGCGCGTGCCCGCCATGCTGCCCGCCTTCTTCGCCGCCGCCCGGATGGGCGTGCCGGCGGCGATCCTGGCGGCGACCACCGCCGAATGGCTCGCTACCGGGCGCGGGATCGGCGGGCTCATGGCGCTCACCGCGTCGACATCGGGCTACAACATGCTCTGGAGCGCGACGGCGCTCGTCGCGCTGACCGCGACGCTGGCCTACGCGCTCGTCGCGCGGATCGAGCGGGCGGTCCTGCGCGTCTACGGCCCCGAGCAACTCGCGCGATGAGGGCCGTCTTCGCGATCCCCGGCGACATGGACCGGCGCACCGGCGGCTTCATCTACGAGGCGACGGTTCTGCGGACACTGCGCGCCCTGGGCCACGACATCGCGCATCTGCGACTGCCCGACGGCTTTCCCGACCCCACCCCGGCGGAGGTCGCGGAGACCCTGCACCTGCTCGGCCGGGTTCCCGCCGACGTGCCCGTCCTGCTCGACGGCTTCGTTCCCGGCACGGTGGATCCCGGCGGGCTGGCCCGCCTCGCCGCGCCGCTCGTGCCGATCATCCACCATCCGCTCGGCCTCGAAACCGGCCTCGCGCCCGACCGCGCGGCGTTCCTCCGGGCCAACGAGGCGGCCTCCTTGCGTCACGCCGCGCGCATCGTCGTGCCGAGCCCGCACACCGCGCGGATCCTTTCCACCGAGTTCGGCGTGCCCGCAGCACGGATCGCGGTGGCGCCGCCCGGCTTCGAGATGCCCGAGGGCCCGCGCCGTCCCGCGACGCCGCCATTGATCCTTTCGGTCGGGCTTCTGGCGGAGCGAAAGGGCCACGACGTCCTCGTCGCGGCCCTGGCCCGGATCGCGGATCTCGACTGGCAGGCCCGGATCGTCGGCGCCGTCCACGATCCGGCCGTGGCCGACGCGCTTGTGGCGCAGGTTCGCGCGGCGGGCCTGTCGGACCGTATCGGCTTCGCCGGCGAGCTCGACACGGCGGCCCTGCGCGGGGTCTGGGCGCAAGCGTCGATCTTCGCGCTGGCCACGCGCTACGAGGGCTACGGGATCGCGTTCGGAGAGGCGATGGGTTGGGGCCTGCCCATCGTCAGCTGCGCGGCCGGGGCGGTGCCCGACACGGTCGGCGAGGCCGGCCTCCTCGTGCCGCCCGGCGATCCGGACGCGTTCGCCGGGGCGCTGCGCCGGCTACTCACGGACGCCGCGACGCGCGACGCGTTCTCCGCCGCTTCCGCCCGCGCGGGGGCCGCCCTGCCCCGCTGGTCCGACACGGCGCGCGAAGTCGCCGCAGCCGTGCGCGACGCGGCGCCCGGCCCGCGCTAGGGCCCGGGTCGCGAACCGGGCGCCCCGCGGCACCCGACGGAGGCGTCCGCATCGGAAAAAGTCGCCCCCAGGGGGGACAGGGGCTGGACAGATGCCGGTCGGGGCGCATCTTTGGACAGAGCACCCGGTCCGGGCGATGCGGCGCGATGCCGACCGGACGCGACGCGGAGGGATAGGCGGATGGTCAACATCGTTGTGAACGGAACCGAACGGCAGTTCGACGGGGACGAGGAAACGCCGCTGCTGTGGTATCTCCGCGACGAACTCGGGCTGACGGGAACGAAGTATGGCTGCGGCATCGCGGCCTGCGGAGTCTGCACGGTCCACGTGGACGGCTTTCCCACCTTCGCCTGCGTCACGCCCGTGGGTACGCTCGAGGGTGCGGAGGTCACGACGATCGAGGGCCTGTCCGAGAACGGCGATCACCCGGTTCAGGTCGCCTGGCGCGATCTGAACGTCGCCCAGTGCGGCTATTGCCAGGCCGGGCAGATCATGCAGGCCGCGGCCCTCGTGGACGGGTCCGAGACCGTGTCCGACGAGGACATCGATTACGCGATGAGCGGCAATCTCTGCCGGTGCGGAACCTACACCCGGATCCGGGCGGCGATCCGGCAAGCGGCGGAGGCGAAGTGATGCGCGATACACCGATCCTGAACGTAAGCCGCCGCGGCGTGCTGGGCGGCCTCGGCGCCGCGACCTTCGTGCTGGCCGTGGGGCTGCCGCGTCCCGGCCGCGCGCAGGAGGACGAGCCGGAGTTCGGCCGCGACGCTATGCCGAACGGCTGGTCCGACGACCCGAAGGTCTTCATCGCCATCGACGCGGACGGCACCGTCACCATCACCTGTCACCGCTCCGAGATGGGTCAGGGGGTGCGGACCTCCATCGCGATGGTCGTGGCCGACGAGCTCGGCGCCGACTGGGACCGGGTCCGGGTTGATCAGGCGCCGGGCGAGGAGGAAACCTACGGCAACCAGGATACCGACGGCTCCCGCAGCCTGCGGCACTTCTTCGTGCCGATGCGCCGCGCCGGCGCGGCGGCCCGCGCCATGCTCGCGCAGGCGGCGGCCGACGAGTGGGGCGTGGACGTCTCCGAGGTCACGGCCGGCAACCACGAGGTGACGCATGCGGCCTCCGGCCGGGCGCTCGGTTACGGCGAACTCGCCGCCGCGGCGATGGAGCTCGACGTGCCCGCGGGCGACGCGCTCGTCCTGATGGACCCGTCCGAGTTCCGCTATATCGGCAGCTCGGAGATCGGGCTCGTCGACAACATGGATATCACGACGGGGCAGGCGACCTACGGGATCGACGTGCGCCGCGACGGCATGCTCTACGCCGTGATCGCCCGCCCGCCGGTCTACGGGGGCCGTGCCGCGCGCTACGACGACAGCGCGGCGCTCGCCATCGACGGCGTGGAGAAGGTGGTGGCCATCGACCCGGTCGATTTCCCGACCGAGTTCGCGCCGTTGGGCGGCGTCGCGGTAATCGCGCGCAACACCTATCTCGCCATCAAGGGCCGCGATGCGCTCGAGATCGAGTGGGAGGACGGGCCGAACGCGACATACGACAGCGCGGCCTATCGGAAGACCCTGTCCGAGGCGGCGAATGCGCCGGGCGGCACGGTGATCCGCGACGAAGGCGACGTCGACGCGGCGCTGGAAGGCGCGGCGCAGACGCTGGAGGCGGAATATTACATTCCGCATCTCGCGCAGGCGCCGATGGAGCCGCCGGCCGCCTTGGTCGAGATCCGCGACGGTCGCGCCGAGGCCTGGGCCTGCACGCAGGCACCGCAGGTGACGCGGCTCAGGCTGGCGGAGCGGCTGGGACTCGAAAAGGAAGACGTGACCGTCAACGTGACGCTTCTGGGCGGCGGGTTCGGGCGCAAGTCCAAGCCGGACTTCGTGCTCGAGGCCGGCATCCTGAGCCAGGCGATGGACGGCGCGCCGGTCAAGCTGACCTGGACGCGCGAGGACGACATCAACCACGGCTACTATCACACCGTCTCGGTCGAGAAGATGCAGGCGGGTCTGGGCGAGGACGGCGCGCCGGTCGCATGGCTGCACCGGACCGCGGCGCCCACGATCGGCTCGATCTTCGCGCCCGACCCGATGCAGAAGCTGCCCTTCGAGCTCGGCATGGGGCTTCTCAACATGCCGCTCGCCATCGAGAACGTCCGCGCGGAGAACCCGGAGGCGGCGGCCCATGTGCGCATCGGCTGGTACCGCTCGGTCTCCAATATCCCGCATGCCTTCGCGATCCAGTCTTTCGTGGCCGAACTGGCTGAGGCCGCCGGGCGCGACCCGAAGGATTACCTCCTGGATGTGATCGGCCCGGCGCAGATGGTCGATCCGCGGGACCAGGGCGACGTCTGGAACTATGGCGAGAACCCCGATGTCTATCCGATCGACACGGGCCGCATGGCGGCCGTGGTCGAGGCGGCGGCGCAGGGAATCGAATGGGGCCGCGAGATGCCGCAGAACAGCGGCCTCGGCATCGCCGGGCATTACAGCTTCGTCAGCTACGTCGCCGTGGCCGCCGAGGTGACGGTGGAGGACGGGTTCGTCTCCGTCCCCCGCGTCTCGATCGCCATCGATTGCGGACCGCAGGTCAATCCCGATCGCATCCGCTCGCAGATGGAGGGCGCGGTCCTTATGGGGATCGGTCAGGCGCTGATGAGCGAGGTGACCTTCGCGAAGGGGCGCGCCGAGCAGGACAATTACGACACCTACCTCGTCCCGCGGATGGAGGATGCGCCGAAACGGATCGACGTTCATCTCGTGACCTCGCATTCCGGCTACGATCAGCCGCTCGGCGGGGTGGGCGAGCCCGGCCTGCCGCCGGTGGTTCCCGCGATCACGAACGCGGTCTTCGCGGCGACCGGCAAGCGCATCCGCACCCTGCCCATCGGCGATCAACTCCGCAGCTGACGAAAGGTCACCTCGTGCACAGCATCAAATCATCCCTGATCGTCGCGGCTGCGCTGCTTCTGGCGGGGCCGGCCCTCGCGCAGGATTGCGCCGGGCGGATCGACGATTTCGAGCGTATCCTCGACCGCGCTGCGGGCGAGGCGATCTCCGCCTCCTCCGGAGGGCAGGCCGTCGCGGGCGCCCGCGAGGCGCAGGCCATGGAGGCACCCGAAGAAGGGGCAGAGGATCCGGTGCCCTTCCAGGAGGAGGACGAGGAGGCCGCCGAGGTCGAGGAAGCCGAGGAGGCGGGCGAAGGCGGCGAACGGATCATCCAGGCCCGGACAGCGCTGCAGAATGCCCGCGAGCTTGCCGAAGGCGGCGACGAGGCGGCCTGCTCGGAGGCCATGGACGATCTGGTTCTGACGCTGCTCGAGGACTGACGCCTCCGGCGGCGTTTTCGCCCGGCGGAATCCTGGCGGGCCGCCGGACCTTCCGTTCCGGCCCGCCCGACGGACGCTTCCGGCGCCAGCCGCGTTCGAAGACAAGGCCGGGCGCGTTGTCGCTTTTGGACCCGACGCCTCGCCGCAGGGCGGCTATCCCGAACGACAAGGAAGCCACTTACGGGCAAGCTTCACGCGGTGCTGGACGGCGCGGACGGATCGCTTTTTCGAATGCCCAGGTCAATGCGATCCGACACCGACAGGATGACGCAATCGACGTCACGTCCTCCGGGATCAATAATGGGCGATGAACGGTGTCTGCGGTTCCGACTCCGGTACGGCGCCGCGGGCCAGAGGGCCGGTCCAGTTCCCAAGGCGCGACGAGCGTTTGAGTTTCACCTTGTCCGCCATGGTTTCACCCGGCCGCAAGGGCCGGGCGATCCCTGACCGCTCCGACATGGCGGGGAGGCTTTACGCCCCGACCGCGACCCGGACCCGCCTTTGAAAAACCGGCACTGGTCGACCCGAGCGAACATCGCTTCAGGCCTTTGCCCCGTTGCCGGCTTTCCATCGGCCTGTCCGGTCAGCAGCCGATCGCCGCGCAGATCCGGTCGCGATAAGCCGAGTTCGCGGCGTTCTCCTCCATCTGCGGCGCGAGGTTCGGGCAGTTCGGCACGTAATCGGCGGCGAGGCCCGCGTTCACGCAGGTGCCGATCTCCCAGCCCGGCGGCAGGTCGTTCAGGTCGACCTTCTGCCATTTCGGGTGGCCCTCGGTCCGGAGCGTCTCGAACTGCGTCAGGATCAGGTTGGACACGTCCGACACGGCCTCGCAACTCGCCCGATGATAGGCGTTGCGGGCGGGGTCGTATTCATAGGTCATCAGCACGGCCTTGACCGCGACCACGTCCACCGGCTCATCCTGAAAGGCGTAGGTGTCCGCGGGGATCTCCGTCGGCGTGTAGACCGCTTGCAGGACCTCGTCCGAGATCGGCAGGAGGTGGAACCGCTCTGGGTCGATCTCCGTCTCCTCGAACAGGGCCGTCGGCGCGCCGGCGACGTAGAAGAACGCATCGATCCCGCCGTCGAGAAGCTGCGCCATCGACTCGTCGGGCCCGATCGTCAGCGTCTCGCCCGGTTCCACGCCGGTCAGGTCGAGAATCAGGGACGCGGTCAAGAACGTGCCGCTGTCGGCCACGCCGATGGCGACGCGCCGGCCCGCGAGGTCCGACACGTCCTCGATCTCGCGCGCGGCGAGGATGTGGACCTCCTCGTTGTAGAGCGGAAACGCGATGCGTACGCCCGCGACCGCGCGGGCGATGGCCGGATCGTCGGCGGAGTAGGTCTGCAGGTACTCCAGAACGTCGCTCTGGACGATGCCGAACTGCGTGGCGGGACGGTTCCGCACGCCGAGGAAATTCTCGAGCGAGCCCGCGCTTTCGTGCACCGTCAGCGTCTGACCACACCCCTCCATCACACCGGCGATGTCGCGCCCGATCTTGATGTAGGTCCCGGTCGGCCCGCCGGTCAGGATGTTCTTCGCGAGTTCCTGCGCCGTGGCGGGCGCCAGATTAATCAGAAGAAGAACCGCCAGCGCCGCGATCCGCCCAAGCTTCGTCATCACCGTCGTCCTTTCATCCCGTCGTTCGCCTCAGCAGCGCCCCAGGTCGCGGACCATCGAGACCAGCGTCTGCCGGTTCACCGTGCCGAAAACCTCCGCGAGCGCCTCGTAGGTGCAGACCCGGTCGGCCAGTACCGCCTGCAGTTCCGTCCGCTCCTCCGCTGTCGCCGCGTCGAGCCCCGGCGCTGCCCGGATTGCCAGCGCGATCTCGCCCACGGGCGGCGCCGTGTCGCGCCGCGGCAGCTCCGCCGCGACCGCGACTTCGGCCGCCTCCGTCTCCTGCGTGACGCGCAACTCCTCCAGCTCGGCCCGGACCGCGTCGCGGTCCGCGCGCAGGGTGCCGAGCGTCTCACGGAGGGCGGCGAGTTCGGCCGCGGCGCTGTCGCGCTCGGCCGCGATCTCGTCGCGGGCCGCCTTCGCCGTCTCCGCGAGCTCTGCCGCGGTGGCCTGCGCTTCCTGCGCGGTGGCGACCTGCGACAGTAGGGTGTCGAGCTCCTCCCGGGCCTCCGTCTGGCGGGTCGTCAGCTGTTCGAGTTCCTCCCGGGCCGCGCGCTGCGCCGCCCGCGCAGCGTCGAGCTCCGTCTGGACCTCCGCCTGCTCGCGCGACAGGGCGTCGAGGTCCCGCCGCGCGCTGACGACGGCCGCGCCGATGTCGGCCGTGAGAGTGTCGCGCCGCGCCTCCATCTCCGCGACGACCTCCGCGAGTCGGTCCCCTTCCGCTTCGGCCACCCCGATCTCGGCCTGCACGGCGCCGAGCGCCGCTTCCGCCGCGGCGCGCCCCTCCGACAGTTCGGCGGCGACCGCGTCGCGCTGCGCCTCGAGGTCGGCGACCGTGGCGCGCATCCGGTCGCGCGCGGCCTCGGCCTCCTCCGTATCGGTGCGCACTGCGTCGCGCGCCGCTTCGGCCGCGTCGCGCGCTTCCATCAGCGCTTCCTGTCGCGCCTCCATGTCGACGAGGACGGCGGCCAGCTCGTCCCGTGTCGCCTTGGCCTCCTCCACCTTGCGCTGGGCGTCGTCGCGCGCCGCCTCGGCGGCGGCACGCTCCTCGGACAGGCGCGCCAAAGTGGACCGGGCCGCCTCGACCTCCGGGGAAATGCCACGCGGCGTCGACGCCCCGGACGATTCCTCCATCGTGGCCTCAGGCTCGTCGCCGGCGATGGGCGCGGTCTCGTTCAGGGCACCAGAGGCCGGTGCGGGTGCGACGTTCGCCGCGTCCGCCTCTTCGGCCCGCGGGTCCGCCTCCTGTCCGCTCGCCACCGATCCGGCCCCGAGGGCGAGCACGAGAACGCAAAGGGCGCGAGACGAGACCCGCGAAAAAATACGATCCTGCGCCACGTCCCCCCCTGCGATCGCGCTTTCGTCTCGGAGACTAACCGCGGTATGGCGACGCTGCCAAGACGTCATTCGAACATTCGGCGTCGAGGCCGGGGCGGCGGCGCCGCTTCGCTGAACCGCCGTGCAAGTTCGCGCGTTCCGGATCCGCCAATCACCGCGCGCCAGCGCCACTATTCAAGACAGGGTCGCCCGCGCATGGAACCGGACATCTGCATCATCCTGAACGCCAAGGCCGGAAAGCGGGACCCGGGCGTCCGCGACCGCATCCAGACGGCGATCGACCGGCATCCCGGTCGGTTCGACCTCCGCGTGATCGGCAAGAATGCCGATTTCATCGCGGAGATCGACCAGATCGCGGGCGCGGGCTACCGGACCATCGTCGCGGCCGGGGGCGACGGGACGATCTCGGCCGTCGCGGCCGCGGCTCACCGTCACGAGCGCATCCTCGGCGTGTTGCCGATGGGCACGTTCAACTTCTTCGCCCGCGGGCTCGGTCTGCCGGAGGATGTCGAGGCCGGCATCGACCTGCTGGCCGACGGCCCGACCCGGACGGTCAGCCTCGGCGCGGTGAACGGACGCATCTTCCTCAACAATGCGAGCCTCGGGATCTATCCCGCGATCCTCGCCCAGCGCGAGGGGACCTACCGGCGCTGGGGCCGGTCGCGCGTCGCCGCGCACTGGTCCGTTATCGTCACCTTCTTCCGCTTCCATCGACCGCTGACGATGCGGGTCATGATCGACGGGCGGGAGGTCCGCAAGAAGACCCCGCTCGCCTTCGTGGCACGCAGCGACTTCCAGCTGGAGCAGTTCCAGCTCGAGGGCGTCGAGGACGTGCGCGCCGGACGCCACGCCCTGTTCCTCGCGCCGGACAGCTCGCGCTTCGGACTGTTCCGCTTCGCCGTGCGGCTGGCCTGGCGGTCGATGCGCCGCGGCCGCGACTTCGAGTATTACAGCGGCGAGAGCATCGACATCGAGACCTCGCACCGCCGTCGCCTCGTGGCGCGGGACGGGGAGCGGGAACGGATGGACTCGCCGTTCCATTTCGAGGTCCTGAAGGACGCGCTGACGGTCGTCGCGCCCGAACGTGCCTGATGCGGCGCATCCTGCATATCTCCGACCTGCATTTCGGTCGCGACCGGCCGGAGCTCCTGCGGCCGCTCATCGCCATGATCAACCGGCTCGCCCCCGATCTCGTCGCCGTTTCCGGCGATTTCACGCAGCGCGCACGGCTGGGTCAGTATCGCGCCGCCCGGGCCTTCCTGTCGCAGCTCGCCGTGCCGTGGCTGGCCGTGCCGGGCAATCACGACACGCCGCTCGACAACCTGTTCGTGCGTTTCCTGAGGCCATGGGACCGGTACCGGCACTACATCCACCCCGAGCTGGAACCCTCCTGGGAGGACGAGGAGGTGGCCATCGTCGGGATCAACACCGTCAACAACTGGTCGTGGCAGCGCGGCCGGATCGGACGGCGCACGATGCGCCGGGTCTGCCGGGCCTTCGATGGGAACGCGGGGCGGCGGATGCACATCGCCATGCTGCACCATCCCCTGGAGCATTCCCCGACCGTCGAGAAGCGCTTGATGCGCGGGGCGCGCGGAGCGCTGGAGCGGATGGGCGATTGCGGCGCCGACATCGTCCTGTCGGGACATCTGCACACGTGGCACGCCCGGCCCTTCGCCGATGAGGCGGGCGTGCTCTTCGTGCAGGCGGGGACCGGCCTGTCGACGCGGGTCCGCGGCGAGCCCAACGACTTCAACCTCCTGACGATCGACGGCCCGCGCGTCGCCGTGGAGCAATGGACCGCCGCCGCGGAATCGACGAACTTCGCCCCGACCCGCACCGTCCGCTTCGTCAAGGTCGGGAGTGCATGGCGGGACGAGGGAACGTCGACGCCCGACCCGACCCCGACCGGACAAGCCTGAGGTCGGCGGCGGGCCCGAGTTTTCGTTTGCGCGACCGGGCCGGTCGGACCAAACTCCGACGCGGGCGGAGAGACCTCGATCCCTCCGCGGACCGAAAGGGAAGGCCGGTGGTGGAGATCGGCCTCAGGGAGGAAGATATGAAGACGATGATACGGGGCCTTTCGGCCCTCGTGATGACGTTCGGGCTGGTCGCGCCCGTCCTGGCGCAGGACAAGGGAACGATCGGGATCGCGATGCCGACGAAGTCCTCCGCGCGGTGGATCTCCGACGGCGAGTCCATGGTCGAGCAGTTCGAGGCGGCCGGCTACGAGACCGACCTGCAATACGCCGAGGACGACATCCCGAACCAGCTCGCGCAGATCGAGAACATGATCACCAAGGAGGTCGACGCCCTGGTGATCGCCGCGATCGACGGCACGACGCTGTCGAACGCGCTCGCCAACGCCGCCGCGCTCGAGATCCCCGTCATCGCCTATGACCGCCTGATCCGCGATTCGGGCGACGTCGACTACTACGCGACCTTCGACAACTTCCAGGTCGGCGTGTTGCAGGCCAATTCGCTGGTCGACGGGCTGAAGGAGCGCTTTCCGGACGTCGAGACATGGAACGTGGAGCTCTTCGGCGGGTCGCCCGACGACAACAACGCGTATTTCTTCTACGACGGCGCGATGAGCGTGCTGCAGCCGATGATCGACGAGGGACGGATCGAGATCAAGTCCGGCCAGACCGGCATGGACACGGTCGGCACGCTCCGCTGGGACGGTGCGGTGGCGCAATCGCGGATGGATAACCTCCTATCGGCGCATTACACCGGCGATCAGGTCCACGGGGTGCTGTCGCCCTACGATGGGCTTTCCATCGGGATCCTTTCCTCGCTCAAGGGTCTGGGCTACGGCTCGGGCGACACGCCGATGCCGATCGTCACCGGACAGGACGCCGAGATCCCCTCCGTCAAGTCGATCCTCGCGGGTGAGCAATACTCGACCGTCTACAAGGACACGCGCGAGCTGGCCCGCGTGACCGTCGGCATGGTCGAGGCCCTGCTGGAGGGTGGCGAGCCGGAGATCAACGACACCGAGACCTACGACAACGGCGTCAAGGTCGTCCCCTCCTACCTGCTCGAGCCGCAATCTGTGGACGAGTCCAACTGGGAGGAGCGGCTGGTCGACAGCGGCTATTATTCCGCCGACCAGATCCAGTGACCGGCCCATCCGGGCGCGCCCGCGCGGCGCGTCCGGCGCCCGAAGGATCCGCAGGATGACCACGCTTCTCGAGATGCGCGCGATCACCAAGACGTTTCCGGGCGTCAAGGCACTCGACCGCGTCAGCTTCGCCGTCGAGGAGGGGGAGATCCACGCCCTCGTCGGCGAGAACGGGGCCGGCAAGTCGACCTTGATGAAGGTGCTCTCCGGCGTCCACGCGCATGGGACATATGAAGGCGAGATCGTCTATGCCGGGGAGGCCGCCCGCTTCGCCGGCATCCGCGACAGCGAGGCGAAGGGCATCATCATCATCCATCAGGAGCTGGCGCTGGTCCCGCTCCTGTCGATCGCCGAGAACCTGTTTCTCGGAAACGAGCGGGCGCGGCGCGGCGTCATCGACTGGCAGGGGACGTATCTGCGCACGGAGGAGCTTCTGCGCAAGGTCGGCCTGCGCGAGGCGCCGCAAACCAGGGTCGGTGCGCTCGGCGTCGGCAAGCAGCAGCTCGTGGAGATCGCCAAGGCGCTGGCGAAGGAGGTGCGCCTGCTGATCCTCGACGAGCCGACCGCCGCGCTCTCGGAGGCCGACAGCCAGGTCCTGCTCGACCTGATCCTCGAACTGAAGACGCAGGGCGTCACCTCCATCATGATCAGCCACAAACTGAACGAGGTGCGCCGCGTCGCCGACACGATCACCATCCTGCGCGACGGCGCGACCGTGGCCACCCGCGACGCCGCCCATGCCGAGGTGAGCGAGGACCAGATCGTGCGCGACATGGTCGGCCGCGACATGGCCGACCGCTATCCGCGGCGCGAACGCCGTGCGGGCGAGGTGCTTCTGGAGGTGTCGGACTGGACCGTCGCCCATCCGGAGGATGCGGGTCGCCTCGTCGTGCGCGACATCGGCTTCTCGATCCGCCGGGGCGAGGTGGTGGGCATCGCCGGGCTGATGGGGGCCGGACGCACCGAGCTCGCCATGAGCCTCTTCGGAGAAAGCCACGGCCGCAAGATCTCCGGCGAGGCGCGGATCGGCGGCGTCCCCGCCGACCTGTCCACCGTGCGGCGCGCCATCGACGCGGGGCTGGCCTACGTGACCGAGGACCGCAAGGAATACGGCCTGATCCTCGACGACACCGTCGCGCGCAACGTCACGCTCGCCAACCTGCACGGTGTCGCGCGCCGCGGCGTGGTGAGCGAGCAGGAGGAGACGGCCGTGGCCGAGCGCTATCGCAGCGCCATGAACATCCGCACGCCGCACGTCTTCCAGAAGGTGCTGAACCTGTCGGGCGGGAACCAGCAGAAGGTCGTCCTGTCCAAATGGCTTTTCGCCGGGCCGGACGTCCTGATCCTCGACGAGCCGACGCGCGGCATCGACGTGGGCGCCAAGTTCGAGATCTACACCATCATCAACGAGCTTTCCGCGGAGGGCAAAGGCGTGCTGATGATCAGTTCCGAGATGCCCGAGCTTCTGGGCATGTGCGACCGGATCCTCGTGATGAACGAGGGGCGGTTCGTGGGCGAGCTTTCCGCCGGCGAGGCCAGTCAGGAGCGGATCATGTCGCTCATCGTGACGCATTAGGGGGATGTCCATGTCCGACACCACGACCCGGCCCGACGACACGACCACCCAGGTCGACGAACCGCGCCATGGCCGCGGCTGGACCTCCTATATCGGGCATCACCTGTGCGATTACGGCCTGCTCTTCGCGCTGATCGCGATCATCTTGTTCTTCCAGATCATGACCGACGGCACGCTCCTGCGGGCGGGGAACATCACCAACCTCGTGCTGCAGAACAGCTACATCATCATCATGGCGCTCGGCATGCTGATCGTCATCGTGGGGGGCAACATCGACCTGTCGGTGGGCTCGGTCATGGGTTTCGTCGGCGCGCTCGCCGCGGTGATGATCGTCGAGATGCAGATCCCCGTCATCGTCACCATGCTCGTCTGCCTCCTCGCCGGCACGCTGATCGGCGCGGCGCAGGGCTACTGGGTGGCGTACTGGTCGATCCCGTCCTTCATCGTGACGTTGGCGGGGATGCTGGTCTTCCGGGGCGCGTCGCTGTGGCTCCTGGAGGGGCAGTCGGTCGGCCCTTTCCCGGGCGAGTTCCAGCTTCTGTCCACCGGTTTCGTGCCCGACCTCTTCGGCGTCGGGCGCCCGAACGTGACCGCGCTGGTCGTGGGCGCCGTGGGCGTGGGCGCGATCTTCTATCTCGGCCTGCACACGCGGCAGCGGAACCGTGAATATGGCATCGAGGACGAGCCGACGGCGCTGTTCTGGGTGCGGAACCTCCTCGTCGCCGGGGCGGTGATGTTCCTGATCTGGAAGCTCGCCGCGTTCCGGGGCCTGCCGAACGTGCTCCTCACGATGGGCGTCCTGACCGTCGCCTACGCGTTCCTGACGGAGCGGACGACGCTCGGCCGCCGCGTCTACGCCCTGGGCGGCAATTCCAAGGCCGCAAAGCTCTCGGGCATCGCGACCGAGCGGCTGACCTTCCTGACCTTCGTCAACATGGGCTTCCTCGCCGCGCTCGCCGGTCTGATCTTCGCCGCGCGTCTCAACACCGCGACGCCCAAGGCGGGCTTCGCGCTGGAGCTCGACGTGATCGCGGCCGTCTTCATCGGCGGCGCCTCGATGTCGGGCGGCGTGGGCAGGATCGTCGGCGCGGTGGTCGGCGCCTTCATCATGGGCGTGATGAACAACGGCATGTCGATCATGGGCATCGGCATCGACTACCAGCAGGTCATCAAGGGACTCGTCCTGCTCGCCGCCGTGATCTTTGACGTCTACAACAGGCAGAAGCAGAGTTGACCATGCCCCACACCCTCGCGCTCGTCGGGATCGGCGAGATCGCCCGGAACCAGCACGTCCCGGCCCTGCAGGGCACCGGCGCCTTCACCCTCGCGGCGACGGCCAGCCGGAACGCGGGGGTGGAGGGGATCGACGGCTACCGCAACCTCGCCAGCCTGCTCGACGCTCGGGCGGACGTCACCTGCGTCTCGCTCTGCACGCCGCCGCAATTCCGCTACGAGGACGCGCGGCTGGCGCTCGAACAGGGTCGGCACGTCATGCTGGAAAAGCCGCCCGGCGCGACGCTGAGCGAGGTGGAGGCACTGATCGACCTCGCCCGTGCGCGGGGCGTGACCCTCTACGCGAGCTGGCATTCCCGCGCCGCCGCCGCCGTGCCCGCCGCGCGCGACTGGCTGGCCGATCGGCGGGTGCGCAACGTTTCGATGACCTGGAAGGAGGACGTGCGGCACTGGCATCCGGGGCAGGACTGGATCTGGCAGGCCGGCGGGCTCGGCGTGTTCGATCCGGGAATCAACGGGTTTTCCATCCTGACGGCGATCCTGCCGCATCCGCTGCGCCTCACCGCGGCCGAGCTGCGCTTTCCCGAGAACCGCGACACCCCCGTCGCCGCCGACCTCGCCTTCGCGGGACCGGACGGGCTCCGGGCGCAGGCGGCGCTCGACTGGCTCGAGACGGGGGAGCCGAAATGGGACATCGTGGTCGCGACCGAGAGCGGCACGCTCACGCTGTCCAAGGGCGGGGCGGAGATGGCGGTGGACGGCGTGCCGGTGCCGGTGGGGGAGAACCGGGAATACCCGAACCTCTATGCGCGCTTCGCCGAGCTGATCGACCGGGGCGAGCGCGACGCCGACCTCGCCCCCCTGCGCCTCGTCGCGGACGCGTTCATGCTCGGCCGCCGCGTCGCCGCGCCCGCCTTCCGATGGTGATCAAAGGCCGGCGGTGAACTGGTCGGCCAGATGGTCCACGACGGCCCGCATCGCCTCCGCCTGCGAGGCACCCTCCGCCACCGCCCGATCCCGCACAGCGCGCTGCCGGTCGGCGCTGCTCCCCTCGGCGGCGAGCGTGCGGATGCGCGCGACCTCGTCGAATGCGCCCAGCACCCCGGCATCCTCGCCGATCAGGTCGAGGATGTCCTCCACCAGCTCCGTCAGCGGCGCGATGCGCCCGGCGCCGAAATCGATCAGCCCGCCCGTCGCCCCGTAGCGCAGCGCCCGCCAGCGATTCTCCGACAGCAGGAACCGGTCGTAGCGCCGCCAGCTCTGATTCCGCTGCCTGAGCCGCCAGAGCGCCCGTACCAGCGCCTGCACCGTCGCGGCCAGCGTCAGCGTGTCCTCCATCCGCGGACAGACGTCGCAGATCCGCGCCTCCAGCGTCGGAAAGTTCTCGGAAGGGCGCAGGTCCCACCAGATCTTCGAGCCGTCCTCGATCACCTCCAGATCCGCCAGAAGGTCCACCGACCGCCGCCAGTCCGCCCAGCCGTCGAGATGCGGCGGCAGGCCGGTGCGCGGCATGTTGTCGAACACCGTCATCCGGTAGGAGGCGAGCCCGGTATCCTCCCCCTTCCAGAACGGCGAGGAGGCCGACAGCGCCAGCAGGTGCGGCAGGAAATAGGTGAGCTGGTTGCAGAGGTCGATCCTGAGCGCCTCGTCGGCCACGCCCACATGCACATGCATTCCGCAGATCAGCATCCGCCGCGCCACCGCGCGCAGATCCCGCGCGAGTTCCCGGTAGCGGGCCTTTTCCGTCAGGCTCTGGTCCTGCCAGTCGGAGAAGGGATGGCAGGAGGCCGCGATGGGGCGAAGGCCGTAATCCCCCGCCAGCTCAGCCACGGTACGGCGCAGATGCGCGAGGTCGGCCCGCGCCATGCCGATATCGTCGCAGATGCCGGTCCCGACCTCGATCTGGCATTGCAGGAATTCGGGGCTGACCTGGTCGCCCAGCGCCTCCCGGCACACCGCCATCAGCGAGTCCGGCGCCCGGGCCAGATCGCCGGTCTCGACATCGGTGAGGAGATATTCCTCCTCGATGCCGATCGTGAAGGCCGGTGTCTCGTCCATGCCGCTCTCCCCGTCGCGCGTGTCCGCAGGCTAGCGGGATCGCGCGGCGGAGGAAACGAAGATCCTCAGGAGGCGACGGCGGCCATGAAGCGGTCGCGGATGACGACCGGATCCTTGGTGATGACCGGCACCTTCACGTTGCCGCTCTCGCACTTGCAGACGATGATCGTCATCCGCTTGGCGTCGATGGCCTTCTGCAGCACCTCGCCCGTCTCCTCCGCGCGGCACTCGACGACGTTCTCGCAGCCGCAGGCTTCCGCCACCTTCGTCAGCGACGTCTTCTTGCCGGCATAGGTCGGCTGGTCCCCGGTGGAGCCGTAGGAGCCGTTGTCGACGATGAGCAGGATGTAGTTGTCGGCCACGTTGTTGGCGATCGTGGGCAGCGTGCCGAGATTGGTCAGCACCGAGCCGTCGCCGTCGATCACCACCACGGTCTTCGGCTGCGACAGCGCAAGCCCGAGCCCGATCGACGAGGCGAGCCCCATCGTGCCCAGCATGTAGAAGTTCGTCGGCTGGTCGTCGATCATGTGCAGTTCCTGGCTCGGCAGGCCGATATTGCACACGACGAGTTGGTCGCGGAGAATGGGCGCGACCTCGCGCAGGATTTCCGAGCGGATCATCAGTAGCCTCCCCAGAACGTGGCGTCGGTCAGGATGGCGACCGGCTTCGAGCTCATGAACGTGTATTTCAGGATCGCGTCCAGCTCGCGCACGTCGTCCTGCTTGTGAAAGTGGTAGGTCGGGATGCCGAGCTGCTGCAGAAGCGGCTTGGTGTGGATCGCCATTTCCGCCTGACAGGCGACCGGCTCCTTCAGCTCGCCCCGGAAGGAGATCAGCATCGGCAGCGGCATGCGGTAGAACTGCGTCAGGGTGACGAGCGTGTTGATCGTCACGCCGATGGCGGTGTTCTGCATGATGATGGCCGGGCGCTTGCCCCCCATGAAGGCCCCCGCGCACAGGCCCATCCCCTCGTCCTCCTTGTTGGACGGGATGTGGTAGATCTCCGGCCGGGCCTCGACCTCCTCGATCACGCCGCCGAGCTGCTTGCACGGCACGGTGGTGACGAACGCGATGTCGTTGGCGACGAAGTCGTCCACGATCTGCTTGCTGATGCTCAAGGTTCCCCTCTCCCTCCTGGCACTGTCGCGGCAAATTACCACGGCTCGAGAATGATCTTCGGTGCGGCGACGCGTCCCGCGCGGATGTCGGCGAAGGCCTGCTGCCCTTCGGCGAGCGGACGGCGCTCGATCCAGTCGAGCGCGCCCAGCCGGCCGTCGAAGATCGCCGATGCCGTATCCCGGAAATCCTGCGCCGTATAGGTGTAGGTGCCGATGAATGTGATCTCCTGCAGCGTCATGCGGCGGATGTCGAGGCCGCCCGTGGCCTCGCCCAGTCCGATATGCAGGATCGCCCCGCCCGGCCGGCAGATGGCCGAGGCCGCCTCGCGCGTCGCGGCGTAGCCCACCGCGTCCACGACCAGGTCGGCCTCCGTCACCGCGCCGGGCTCGACCGTGGCGAACCCGTCGATCGCCGCGAGCCGCGTGCGTCGCTGCGCGTTCGGCTCGCCCAGCGTGATGTCCGTCGCGCCCTGCGCGCGCAGGGCCAGCGCTGCCCCGGTGCCGATCGCGCCGCCGCCGATGACGTGGCACCGCGCCTCGGCGGGCGGCAACAGCAGCGCCGCCATTCCCAGCCGCACCGCGTGCCAGCCACAGGCCAAGGGCTCCGTCAGCGCGGCGCGGTCGAGGGACACGTCGTCCGGCACGGTGACGAGGTTCTCCTCCCGCATGGCGACGTATTGCGCGAAGGCGCCCCCGGTCGGCGGCAGGGAGATGATGCGCCGGTCGGGACAGATGTTGTCGCGCCCGGCCCGGCAGGCCCGGCAGATGCCGCAGGACACGAGCGGGTTGATCGTCACGCGGTCGCCGTCGCGCGATCCGCCCTCGATCGTCCCGGCCGCCTCGTGCCCGAGGATCAGCGGCGCGGGCCGGCGCTCGTCGCGGCCGAGAAAGGCATGCATGTCCGAACCGCAGATGCCCGAGGCGGCGACGCGGACAAGATGCTGCCCATGACCGGGCTCCGGATCGGGCACGTCGCGCCAGCGGAGCGTTTCCGCGCCCTCGCAGACCAGCGCCTTCATGCGGGGCGCCCCGCCGGCGGACGCCCCGTTCCGCCGGGATCAGTCATGCGCGGACAGGTCGAAGTTCTCGCCCGGGAAATACTTGGCCAGCCGCACGTCGGCGGCGCGGGCATGGCCCTCCATCCCCTCGAGCCGGGAGATCCGCGCCGTCGCCTCCGCCACGCCGCGGGCGCCGTCGCGGGTGGCCCGCTGCCAGGTGACGATCTTGAGGAACTTGTGGACCGACAGGCCGCCGGTATAGCCCGCTGCGCGGCTTGTCGGCAGGACGTGGTTCGGCCCCGCGGCCTTGTCCCCGTAGGACACCGTCGTCTCCTCCCCGAGAAAGAGCGAGCCGTAGCAGGTCAGACGGTCCAGCCACCAGTCGAGCTCCGCGGCCTGCACCGTCAGATGCTCGGGCGCGTATTCGTCGGCGCAGGCCGCCATCGCCTCCCGTTCGTGGCAGAGGATCACCTCGGCGTAGTCGCGCCACGCGGCGGCGGCGTTGTCGCGGTTCGTCCCCGGCAGGTCCGCGATCAGGTCCGGCACGCGGTCCATCACGTCCTCCGCCAGCGCGCGGTCGTCGGTCACGAGCCAGACGGGGGAGTTATAGCCGTGCTCGGCCTGGCTCACGAGGTCGGTGGCGACGACATGCGGATCGGCGGTCCCGTCGGCGAGGATCAGGCTGTCGGTCGGGCCGGCCACCATGTCGATGCCGACCCGGCCGAACAGGATGCGCTTCGCCTCCGCCACGAACTGGTTGCCCGGACCGACGAGGATGTTCGCCGGCGGAAGCCCGAACAGCCCGAAGGTCATCGACGCGACGGCCTGCACCCCGCCCATCGCGAGGATCGTGTCCGCTCCGCAGATCCGCGCGGCGTAGACGATCGCGGGGTGGATGCCGGCGCCTGGCCGCGGCGGCGAGGCCAGCGTGACATAGCCGCAGCCCGCGACCTTGGCCGTCGTCACCGTCATCACGGCGCTGGCGACATGGCTGTAGCGCCCGCCCGGCGCGTAGCAGCCCGCGGCGTTCACCGGGATCGCCTTCTGGCCGGCGACGAGGCCGGGCGCGATCTCGTAGTCCATGTCCCGGAGCGTCGCCCGCTGCGCCTCGGCGAAACGGCGGACGTTGTCGTGCGCGAAGCGGATATCGTCCCGCAGCTTTTGCGGCACCCGGTCCGCGGCGGCGTCGATCTCGTCGGGGGTCAGCACGATATTGCCGTCGTAGCGGTCGAACTTCGCGGCATATTCGAGCGCCGCCGCATCGCCGCCATTCTCGATCGCGTAGAGGATCGCCTCCACATTCTCACGCACGTCGACGGCGTCGCTCTGCGGCGTCTTCGCGGCCCGCTTCAGATATTCCCGCGCCAATCGATGCTCCCCGTGCGACGGCAAGGCCCCGGCGGTCGCATCCGACCGGTGACGGCATCGCCCTCCCCGTCCGCATCGCGCCCCCCAAGCCCCGGGCAACGTCGCGGACAGGGCGATCTAAGGGGCCGTTTCGCAGGATTGCAAGGCCGTATGGACAGGCAGGCCGGCGCCCGCTAGCCGTCGGCAATGCTCGCGATCTTCCTGAAAACCGTGCCCTTCTTCGCCCTGATCGGGCTGGGCTACGGCGCCGGGCGGACGCGGTTCTTCACGCCGGAGGCGACGGCCTGGCTGACGAAGTTCGTCTTCTTCTTCGCGCTCTCCGCCATGCTCTTCGACTTCGCGGCGAACCTGACGCTGGCCGAGATCTTCAGCCCCCGGATCATCGCGGCCTACCTTCTCGGAACAACGGCCGTGTATCTGCTTGCGACGGCGGCCGGCCTGTTCCGTAAGCTTTCGGTCGCGGAAGCGGCCGTGGAATCGCAATGCGCGGTGATCGGCAATGCCGGGTTCCTCGGCATTCCGATGTTCGTGATCCTGCTCGGACCGGCGTCGGCAGGACCGCTCCTGATGGTGCTGGCGACCGACCTCATCGTGTTCTCCTCGCTCATCGTCATCCTCATCACCGGCTCGCGGGAGGGGCGCGTTTCGCTGCGGACGCTCCGCAATGTCGGTCTGGGTCTCGTGAAGAACCCGATGATCGTGTCGATCATGGTGGGGATCGTGTGGTCGGCGACGGGCCGCGCGCTCTGGACCCCGGTGGAGGAGTTCGTCTCGATCCTCGGCGCGGCGGCCACGCCGGGCGCGCTCTTCGCGATCGGCGCCTCGCTCGCGGGCAAGTCGGCGGAGCGGATCTCGGTCGCGGCGTGGCTCACCTTCTGCAAGCTCGTGCTGCACCCGGCCGCCGTCGCGCTCGCCGCGCTCGTCCTCTTGCCGGTGGGCGATCCGTTCGCGGCGACGGTGATGATTTCGGCGGCGGCATTGCCGGTCGCGGGCAACGTCTACATGCTGGCGCAGCATTACGGCGTCGCGCCGCAACGGGTCAGCGCGGCGATCCTCGTCTCAACCGCCGTGTCGGTCGTCACCGTCTCGACCGTCATCGGCCTGCTCACCGGGGGAATCCCATGAAGACCATTTCCGAGAACCGCTGCTTCGGCGGACTGCAGGGCGTCTATTCGCATGCCTCCGACGCGACCGGAACGGACATGACCTTCGGGCTGTTCATGCCGCAACACGCGACCGGGGCGGTGTTGTGGTACCTGTCCGGCCTGACCTGCACCCACGAGAACGCGATGACCAAGGCGGGCCTGCAGGGCTGGGCCGCCGAGGCCGGTGTGGCGGTCGTCTTTCCCGATACCTCGCCGCGCGGCGAGGGCGTGCCCGACGAGGAGTCCTTCGACATGGGCCAGGGCGCGGGCTTCTACGTGGACGCGACCGAGGGCCCCTGGGCCGAGCACTTCCGGATGGAGCGCTACATCACCGCCGACCTGCCCGAGACGGTGTTCGCGGCCTTCGATCTCGACGCGGCGCGGCAGGCGATCACCGGGCACAGCATGGGCGGCCACGGCGCGTTGACGCTGGCGATGAAGCATCCCGGCCGCTTTCGTTCCGTCTCCGCCTTCTCGCCGATCTGCAATCCGAGCCGGAGCGACTGGGGCATCCCGCAGCTCACCGCCTATACCGGCGATCCGGCGGCGCATGACGCCACGCTGCTTGTCGGCGCGCTCGACATCCCCGTCCTGACCGACACCGGCACGTCGGACCAGTTCTTCGACAAGCTGGGCACCGCGGCCTTCGCCGGCGCGCTCGCGGATGCACGCAAGGAGGGGACGGTGCGGCTGCAGAAGGG
The DNA here is from genome assembly GCF_947494025.1 of uncultured Jannaschia sp. Classification (GTDB taxonomy): domain Bacteria; phylum Pseudomonadota; class Alphaproteobacteria; order Rhodobacterales; family Rhodobacteraceae; genus Jannaschia. Next base: position 32,146 of record NZ_CANLTQ010000006.1, on the reverse strand, counting down.
CTACGACCACAGCTACTTCTTCGTCTCCACCTTCGCCGCGTCGCATGTGGCCTTCCACGCAGAGCATCTCGAATGAACGGCACCGCCGTGGAAGCCGTGATCTTCGACATCGGCAACGTGCTGATCGAATGGCAGCCGGAGCGGTTCTACGACCGCGAGTTCGGCGAGGACCGGCGCCGCGCGATGTTCGCGGCCGTCGACCTGCACGGCATGAACGACCGCATCGACGGGGGCGAGGTGTTCCGCGACGTGGTCTATGCCACGGCGGAGGCCTATCCAGACCATGCAGAAGCCATCCGGATGTGGCACGACCGTTGGCTGGAACTCGCCGCGCCGGTGATCGAGCTTTCGGTCCGCCTGCTCCGCGCGCTTCGAGGCAACGGCGTGAAGGTCCACGCGCTGACCAATTTCGGGGTGGAGAGTTTCGCGCTCGCGCAGGAGAACTTCGACTTCCTCCACGAGTTCGACGAGCTTTTCGTGTCGGGCCACATGAAGGTCACCAAGCCCGCGCCCGCGATCTTCGAACGGGTGGCGGAGCGGCTCGGCCTGCCCGGCGGGGCCATCCTCTTCACCGACGACCGGGCAGAGAACATTGCTGCGGCCGATGCAATGGGCTGGCGGACGCACCTGTTCGAGGGAGCCGAGGGCTGGGCGCGCCGGCTGGTGTCGGAAGGACTACTGAACGAGGAGCAGGCGACATGAGCATACCTTTCATCGGCACGGAGGCGGAGGCGAAGCTCGACTGGCTCGACCTGGCGCGGGCGATCGCCGCCGGGCACGAGCTTCCGCGCGCGGAGATCGACGACACCTTCCTCTACCGCGATCCGGACACGCTGCTGTCGCGAGCCGCGTGGATCGACGGGCTGGGCGCGCTGGTCAAGACGGCCACGATCTTCCCGGGCAACAAGGATCGCGGCCTGCCCGCGGTCGGCGGCGCGGTCTCGCTCTTCTCGGACACCGACGGCACGCTGGCCGCGATGCTCGATTTCGCGCTGGTGACGAAATGGAAGACGGCGGGCGACAGCCTGCTCGGCGCCATGCGCCTCGCCCGGCCGGAATCCGGACGCATCCTGATCGTCGGCGGCGGCACCGTCGCACGCGCGCTGCACGCGGCCTATTCCGCGGCCTTCCCCGACGCGACCTTCGCCACCTGGTCGCGGACGGAGGCGACGGCGCGGGCCTTCGCGGAGGCGGTCGGGATCGAGGCGGTGTCCGACCTCGAAGCGGCCGTGCGGAAGGCCGACATCGTCACCTGCGCCACGATGACGACCGAGCCGGTGCTCCGCGGCGAGTGGCTGCGCCCCGGCCAGCACGTGGACCTGATCGGCGCCTACCGCCCCGACATGCGCGAGGCCGACGACGAGGCCCTTCGCCGCGCCGACATCTTCGTCGACGCGCGGGCCACGACGATGGACCATATCGGCGAGCTGAAGATTCCGCTCGCCCAAGGCGTGATCGCCCCCGGCGACATCCGCGCCGATTACTACGACGGCGACGCGATGCGACGGGAGACGGAAGACCAGATCACGCTCTTCAAGAACGGCGGCGGCGCGCATCTCGACCTGATGGTGGCGCGTTACATCCTCGACGCCGTGGACGCGGGCGAGGCCGGCAAGCGATAGGAGCAGGGCAGTTTCGGGAGGGTCCGGCGGCACGTCGGGCAGCCCCCGACCGCGCCTAGGGGCGGCGATCGCCCGCAAGGCACCGATGTATCGGCCATCGTCGGACGCTCTAGAGAAGCCCCTCCGACCGGAAGGAGGTCTCGGCCCCCTTTCCGATGACGAGGTGATCGTGCAGCGCGATGCCGAGCAGGCCCGCAGCGTCACGGATCGCGCGGGTCATGGCGATGTCCGCCTCGCTCGGCCGCGGATCGCCCGAGGGATGGTTGTGTACGAGGATCAGCGCCGAGGCGTTGAGCGCCAGCGCCCGCTTCACCACCTCGCGGGGATAGACGGGCACGTGGTCCACCGTCCCCTCGGCCAGCTCTTCGTCGGCGATGAGCACGTTGCGGCGGTCGAGATAGAGCACCCGGAACCGCTCCCGGTCCTGATGCGATAGCGCCGTCCTGAGGTAGTCGAGCAGCGCGTCCCAGGACGACAGGACCGGCCGGTGGATGACGCGGGCCCGGGCCATGCGGTGCCCGACCGCTTCCATGATCTTGAGCTGCTCCACCACCGACGGCCCCGCGTCATGCACCTCCACCAGACGTTCGACGGGCGCCGCCATGACGCGGTTCAGGTCGCCGAAAACCCGCAGGAGCCGCTTGGCGAGCGGCTTGACGTCGCCGCGCGGGGTCGCCCGGAACAGGATCAGCTCCAGAAGCTCGTAGTCGGGCATCGCCGCCGCCCCGCCCTCCATGAAGCGCTGTCGCAGACGGGCGCGATGGGCGCGGCGATGGTCGGGTTCCACGACGTCCGGCGCGGCCGCGAACAGATCGGGCAGCGGCGCTTCGTCGAGTTCCGGTTTCGGGCGGGTCATGCCGGACAGATCGGCCGGCGGGACTTAAGGCGCGGTTAATCGCCCGCGGTCGGATGGAAGCGGCCCGCGGGCGAGAGCGTGAAGATCTCCGCCCCCGTCGCCGTCACCCCCACCGAATGCTCGAACTGCGCCGAAAGCTTCTTGTCCCGCGTGATCGCCGTCCAGTCGTCGGACAGGACCTTGGTCTGCGGTCCGCCGAGATTGATCATCGGCTCGATGGTGAAGAACATCCCCTCCTCGAGCACGGCCCCGGTCCCCGGACGGCCGTAATGCAGCACGTTGGGCGGCGCGTGGAACACCCGCCCAAGCCCGTGTCCGCAGAAGTCGCGCACGACCGACATGCCGTTGCCCTCGGCATAGGCCTGGATCGCGTGGCCGATATCGCCAAAGGTCTTGCCCGGCCGGATCGCGTCGATCCCCGTCATCAGCGCGTCGTGCGTCACGTCGAGCAGGCGCCGCGCGAAGGGCTTCGCCTCGCCCGCGACGTACATCCGGCTGGAATCGCCGAACCAGCCGTCGACGATGACGGTGATGTCGATGTTGAGGATGTCGCCGTCGCGAAGCTCGTCGCTGGACCGGCCGGGGATCTTGCTGCCCGGAATGCCGTGACAGACGACGTGGTTCACGCTGATGCAGGAGGCGTGGGCATAGCCCTTGTAGCCGATCGTGGCGGAGGCGGCGCCGGCCTCCGCGACCCAGTCGGTGATGAGCCGGTCGAGCCCGCCGGTCGTGGCGCCCGGCACGACATGCTCCGCGATCCGGTCCAAGAGCTCCGCCGCCAGACGCCCGGCCGCGTGCATGCCGGCGAAATCCGCCGTCTCGTAGATGCGGATCCCGTCCCGTGTCAGCCTGCTGCGTGCGTCGTCCACATCCGCCTCCGTTTGCTGGCCGACATATAAGGCCAACCGGCCTCCATATCCAATAGGCGGGGCCGCGCCCCCCCTGCCGGCGGACGCGCCTGCTATGGCGAAGCCCCTCCGGTCGACCTATACCCATGCCGAGGACGAGGAGCGCGCGATGACCCGGACCAGGCCCAATCCGACCGCCGCGATGCTGGTGATCGGCGACGAGATCCTGTCGGGCCGCACGCGCGACGCCAACATGCACCATCTTGCCGGGCGGCTGACCGAGTCGGGGATCGACCTGCGGGAGGTCCGCATCGTTTCCGACGACCACGCGGCCATCGCCGCGGCGGTGAACGCGCTGCGCGCCGCGTGGGATCACGTCTTCACCTCGGGCGGCATCGGGCCGACCCACGACGACATCACCGCCGACGCGATCGGCGCGGCCTTCGGCGCACCCGTCGACATCCGCGACGACGCGCGCGCGCTGCTCGCCGCGCATTACGAGCGGACCGGGCGGGAGCTGAACACCGCGCGCCTGCGCATGGCCCGCATCCCCCAGGGCGCGACGCTGATCGACAACCCGGTTTCCGTCGCGCCGGGCTTCACGCTCGGCAACGTTCACGTCATGGCCGGCGTTCCGAACGTGTTTCAGGCGATGGTCGCCTCCATCCTGCCGACGCTGACCGGGGGGGCGCCGCTCCTGTCGACGAACACGCGGATCGAGCGCGGCGAGGGCGACATCGCCGGGCCGCTGGGCGAGCTCGCGACGGAGTTCGCCGACCTGTCCGTCGGCTCCTACCCGTTCCAGCAGAACGGCGTACACGGGGCGAATGTCGTGATCCGCGGCGCGGACCGCGACCGGCTCGACGCGGCGACGGCGCGGCTGGCGGCGCTCTTCGGATGAGCGGGACGCTCCTCGCCCTGCCCGACAGCGCGCGCATCATGGCGGCGATCCGCGCGACCTGGCCGCCCTCGCGCCTCGACCGTCTCGGCCCGTTCGACCTTCCCGCCGAGCGGGCGGGAACGCGGCGCGCCACCTCCGCGCGGCTCGTCCCCGGGGCCGTGGCCGACGCGGAGGCGGTCGCCGGGGTCGAGGCCGTGCGGCCCGGCACGATCTTCGGCACACGCGATGGGGCGGAGGACGCCCTGGCCGACCTCCTCGCGGCGCGGGGCTACACGGCGAGCGGCCTGTCCGATCTGATGGCAGGCCCGGTGGAGGCCATACCGGACGAGGTAACACCCGCGAGCGGCTTTCCGCACTGGCCGCCGCTCGCGATCTGCGACGCGCTCTGGGACGCGCATGGCAATCCGGCTGAGCGTCGCGCCCCCGCGCACCGCGCCCCCGCGCCCAGGACCGCGATCCTGCTCCGTCTCGACGGCCGGGCCGCCGGTGCGCTCTTCGTCGGCATCCACGGGGACATCGCCGTCTGCCACTTGGTCCTCACGCTGCCGGAGATGCGTCGGCGCGGTGTCGGCCGCCTCGGCATACGGCACGCTGCCCGCTGGGCGCGGGAGAACGGCGCCCGGTTCGTCGCCCTGCCGGTGGAGGCGAACAACGCGGCGGCGGTCGCGCTCTACACCCGTGCGGGGCTCGTCCGCCGGGGCGGCTCCCGCTACTGGAGCCCCCGGTGACCGGGCTCTCCGCCGCAGCCCCGCGCGGCCGCGGACCGGCCGGCGCCACGTCCCCCGTGGTCCCGGCCACGCCCGCTTGCACCGGCCGGGCGCGTTGATCCGGGCGGTCGCGGCCCTGTTGATGTCGTCCAGTGCCGGGCTGGCGCAACTCGCCATGCCCTATCCCGGCGAGATCACCTTCGAGCAGACAACCCCGCTCGGCAGCCGGCGCGTGGCGACCGGCCCCTTCGACAATGCGCTGCCCTTCGCGCGAACGGAAGGGAATGTGACGCAACGGGTCTGGCGGCTCGACGCGCCCGAGGCGACCGGCCTGCAGCTGCTGGCGCCGCTGCGCGAGCAACTGGTGGCGGAGGGGTGGGACGTCGTCTTTTCCTGCCGGGCGGAGACTTGCGGCGGGTTCGAGTTCCGCTTCGAGCTCGACATCGCCCCGGCCCCGGCGATGTTCGTGGATCTCGCCGCTTACCGCTATCTCGCCGCGCGGAAGGACGATGCCTGGACGACGATCGTGGCAAGCCCGTCCGGCGCCGAAGGCTACATCCAGGTCACCACCGTGACCCCGGCGGATGCCCCACCGCCGCCGCCGCCGCCCGAGAAACCGCCCGCCGCCGACCCGGTCCCGCAGGTCGCGGACATTGCCGCCGCGCTCGACGCGACGGGGCGCGCGGTGCTGGACGACCTCGTTTTCGCGACCGGCTCCACAGCGCTCGAAGACGGGGACTACGCCTCGCTTGCCGAACTCGCCGCGTATCTGGAGGCCCGTCCGGAGACGAATGTGGCGCTCGTCGGACATACCGACGCGCAGGGCCCGGCGGCCGCCAACATGGCCCTGTCGCGCCGCCGCGCGGAAAGCGCGCGGGATCTGTTGACGGGGCGCTACGGCGTGGCCGGCGAACGCGTGGAGACCTACGGCGCGGGCTACTTCACCCCGGTCGCCCCGAACGACACCGAGGCGGGGCGCCGCGCGAACCGGCGGGTGGAGGCGGTGATCACCTCCGTTCCGTGACGCTCACCAGCGGCCGGGCCCCTTGTCGCGGAAGCTCTCCACGAGGAAGTCGATGAAGGCGCGCACCTTGGGCTGCGTGTAGCGGCCCGGCGGATAGACCGCGTAGATGCCCAGCGTCTCGGGCGCGAGGGTCTCGATCGCGGGGACCAGACGGCCCTCCCGCAACGCATCGGCGTAGAGGAAGTCCGGCAGGAACGCGATCCCCAGCCCTCCCAGCGCGGCGTTCAGCAGCGACTGCCCGTCATTCACCGTCAGCCACCCGGCCGAGCGGACATGCCGCGTCTCGCCCGAGGGCGCGGTCAGCTTCCACACGGAGCCGTTGGCCTGGTTCGAATAATGCAGCAGCTTGTGCTCGTTCAGGTCGTCGATCCGGGTGGGTCGCCCGTATTTCTCCAGATAGGCCGGCGAGACGATCATCTGCTTCTCGGTCTCGGCGAGCTTCCGGACCCGCAGGGTCGAATCCTCCAGCTCACCGATCCGCACGGCCAGATCGAACCCTTCGGAGATCAGCTCCACGTGCCGGTTGTTGAGCACTATGTTGACGGTGATGTCGGGATATTCGTTCAGGAACGTGCCCAGGATCGGCGAGATGTGGTTGACGCCGAAATCGGTCGCGACCGACACGCGGAGGGTCCCCGAGGGGGCCGATTGCATGGAAGTCACCAGGGCATCCGCCTCCCCCGCATCGTTGAGGACGCGCCGGGCGCGGTCGTAATAGGCCAGCCCGATCTCCGTGGGCGAGACGCGGCGCGTCGTGCGGTTGAGAAGACGCGCGCCGAGACGGGTCTCCAGCGAGGAGACGTGCTTGGACACCGCGGATTTGGAGATGCCGAGCTTTCGGGCGGCATCCGTGAACCCGCCCTGGTCCACCACCATGGCGAAGGCTTCCATTTCCGACAGGCGATCCATGGCGCGACCCTTCGATCCGTTCCGATTGGCCGGCAAGGTGTCGCCGAAATGCGGCGCAACCGTGCCCCGCGCCGGTCAATCCCGGGATCGTTTCGGGATCAAAGCGGGGCAGGAAACAACGGATTGTCTCTTTTAACCCTTTGATAAGATAAGGTGCGGACGGGGTCCAAACAAGCTTCGGACCCGGCGCTGCCCCATTCGCCGGGCTCAACCGCCCCGCGTCACGTGCCGCCGGAACGCCGCCTTCAGCACCGCCAGCTCCGCCCGGAGGGCACCCAGCTCGGCGCGCAGATCCTCGGGCGCCCCCAATCCGGTGACGATGGTGACGCTGTCGAGGATGTCGCCCCCGGCGATGCGGACGGCGATCGTATGGGTGCCGATCGTCAGCGGCGCGGTTCCGATCACCCCCGTGACCTCCCATCCCGCCTCCGCCGGCGCGACCACGACCGGTCCCAGCACGCGGTCATCCATCGCCAGTTCGAGCGAGGGTGGCGCGCCTGACCCGGTCAGGAGGCCGCGATAGGTTCCGTCCGTGACGGAAAGGCGGTGCAGGACCCACGCCATCGGTTCAGAGATCCGCGCGGGACCGGCGCGTGAGCACCAGGTCGTCGATCCGGAGGGCGTTCATCCCGGGATCATCGAGGATCAGGTCGAGCCAGGCCGCCTCCATCTTTGCCGGATTGATCTCCTGCAACCCGAGGTCGAAGGCCCCGCCCATCTCGCCCGCCGGACGATCACCCCCCGAAAGTGCACTGAGGAGCTGCTCCACGTTCGGACCGTGCCGCAGGTTCAGGCGCGCATAGATTGTCGCGGCGCGCTCCAGCGCGATGCGGGCCGACACCTCGACCAGATGGCCCGACCGCAGCGCGCGTCCCGCGTCCCCCGGCAGATCCATCGCGAGCGACAGGAAGGACCCCTCGAAGCCCAGCACGTCGAGCGAAAGCGCGTAGGGCGCGCCCGACCGGCCGTCGACGTTCCGCGCCTGCCGCAGCGTGATCTCGGACAACGGGCAATCGTGGAACAGGGTGACGCCCGCGGCCAGGGACGTTCCGTCCCGCGCGCCGGCGACCGCGCCCGGGCGTATCGGCGCAGACCAGGGTGCGGGCCGCCATTCCCACTCGGCCGTGACCGTCGCGGCATCGCGAACGGCGGCGTGGTCGTGCAGCCGCGCCTCCGCCGTCTGGACGAGCTCCCGCGCGGTCGCCGCCATTTCCCGCGCGGCGGGCAGGACGCGGGCCAGCGTCGCGGCCTGCGCCGTTTCGGCCTCCGTCGCCGCGCGTCGCCATCGCCGCCGGGCGCGGCGCGACCGCAAGGCGTCGCGCAGGCGGGGCATCATCCGCGCGGGCCTTAAAGGTCCATGTAGACGTGAGATTCCGCCTTGGCGCCCGGATGGGTACAGGCGCCGAGCCGGGCGGCACCGACAAGCTGCGCGTATTTCCACAGCGCGCCGGAGGCGTAGATCGTCTCGCGCGGACCGCTCCAGGCCTGCCGGCGCCGGTCCATCTCCTCGTCGGGGACGTCGACGGAGATCGTGCCCTTCAGCGCGTCGAGCGTGATCATGTCGCCGTTTTGGACCAGCGCAATCGGCCCGCCCTGCGCCGCCTCGGGTCCGACATGGCCCACGCAGAAGCCGCGCGTGGCCCCCGAGAAGCGCCCGTCGGTGATGAGCGCGAGCTTCTTGCCCATGCCCTGTCCCGAAAGCGCGGCGGTGGTCGCCAGCATCTCGCGCATGCCCGGGCCGCCGGCCGGCCCCTCGTTGCGGATGACGATGACCTCGCCCTCCTCGTAGTCGCGCGCCTTCACGGCGGCAAAGGCGTCCTCCTCGCATTCGAAGACGCGGGCGGGACCGGAGAAGACCTGCTCCTCGGCCTTCATGCCCGCAACCTTCACGATGGCCCCGTCGGGGGCAAGGTTGCCCTTCAGCCCGACCACGCCGCCGGTCTTCGAGATCGGCGCGTCGACCGGGTAGATCACCTTGCGGTCCGGCCCGCCCTCGGTGCGGTCGAGTTCCTCGCCCATGGAACGGCCCGAGGCGGTCATGCAATCCTCGTGGATAAGGCCCGCGCGACGCAGCTCCTTCATTACGACGGGCACGCCCCCGGCCTCGTAGAGATCCTTGGCCACGTATTGCCCGCCGGGCTTCAGATCGACGAAATAGGGCGTCTCGCGGAAGATGTCGCAGACGTCGCCCAGGTCGAAGTCGATCCCAGCCTCATGCGCGATCGCGGGCAGGTGCAGGCCCGCATTGGTGGACCCGCCGGTGCAGGCCACGACGCGCGCCGCGTTCTCGAGCGAGTGCCGGGTCACGACGTCGCGCGCGCGGATGTTCCGCTCGATCAGGTTCATCACCGCGCGGCCCGACGCCTCGCCGTATTGCGTCCGGCTCTCGTAGGGGGCGGGCATGCCCGAGGAATTGAACAGCGCGAGCCCGATCGCCTCGGAGACGCAGGCCATCGTGTTCGCAGTGAATTGTCCGCCGCAGGCCCCGGCCGAGGGGCAGGCCACGCGTTCCAGCACGGCGAGCTGCGCGTCCGAGACGTCGCCCGCCTGATAGCGGCCCACGGCCTCGAACATGTCCTGCACGGTCAGATCGCGGGACGCGAAATCCGCCGGCACGTCGGCGCCCTCCGGCACCTTGCCGGGCAGGATCGAGCCGCCATACATGAAGACCGACGGCGTGTTGAGCCGCACCATCGCCATCATCATGCCCGGCAGCGACTTGTCGCACCCGGCAAGGCCCACGATCGCGTCGTAGCAATGCCCGCGCATCGTCAGCTCCACCGTGTCGGCGATCGCCTCGCGGGAGGCGAGCGAGGAGCGCATCCCTTCGTGGCCCATGGCGATCCCGTCGGTGACGGTGATCGTGGTGAACTCGCGCGGGGTGCCATGCGCGGCCTTCACGCCCGTCTTCACCGACTGCGCCTGCCAGTTCAGCGCGATGTTGCAGGGCGCCGCCTCGTTCCAGCAGGTCGCGACGCCGACGAAGGGCTGCGCGATCTCCGCCTCGGTCAGGTCCATCGCGTAGAAGTAGCTGCGATGCGGCGCGCGGGCCGGCCCTTCGGTCACGTGGCGGCTGGGCAGCTTGCTCTTGTCCGGACGGTTCGTCGGCATCCCGGTCGTCTCCTGCGTCTGTCGGCCCTTCGGATAGGCCAGCGGACGCAGCGTGACAAGCGCGGCGGGATCGCCCGGCACCCGCCGGGCGATCCGGTCCCGGCCCCGGGGTCAGGCGGCGCGCGTCCGGCGGCGCAGGGCCGCGAAGCCGCCGAAGCCGGCCAGCAGCAGCGGCAGCGTCGCCGGAAGCGGCACAGGCGAGATCTCGTCGGCGACGGTCACGTCCAGCCGCGCGGAGTCGAGGGCGAACGTGTTCGGGAGGAAGCCTTCGTCCGTGAACCAGAACTCGAACGCGCCGTTCGCGACGGAGCTGGCGAAGGCGTCGTCTTGATTGTTCGCGTCGGACTGCGCGTCGATCCGGAACGTCATCGGCGACTGCGCGTCGTCGAGCATAGCGATGAAGTCGTCGCTCACCGCGCCGGCGGACCGGTCGCTTCCCTGCACGCGGACGAACCACGCCTCGGTAGCGAAGTTGAAGATTTTTTCCGGCCCTGCCTTGGCGAAGGTCAGGGTCAGGTCGAAGCTCTCGATCGTCCGATCGGCCAGCGACGTCAGGTCGAAGACGTCGGAGAAGCGCGAGTCGCTCTGGTCGCTGATCATGACCGCGTCGGTCCTGAGCGCGTCGTTGCCGCCCGGATCCACCTTGCCGGCGCCCGTGCCGTAGTCGCGCTCCAGGCTGACGGTCGCGGCCTGCGCGGCGGCCATCGTCAGGACGAGGGCGACGGCCCCCCCGGAAACGGTTTCAAGAATGTTCGTCATGATCAAATCCTTTAAAAGAACACTCGAACTGTAGCCTTTCCCCGGTGGGTCTGGACAAGCCGGAGCGATCCGACGAGGGCGTGTTTCTTCGCCCCGTCATCGCGATCCGGGAGACAATGTTCCGAAAGGTCAGGTTAATGTGGACCCATGACTTCGCGCGCTTCGTGGCGCCGGCCCGCGCGCACCCGGCGCTGTGGCGGCTGGCGGTCGGGCTGGTGCTGATTCTGGCGGTCTACGCCCTGACGGTTGCGGCTCTGATCGCGGGCCTCGCGGTCGCGGCCGGACCGGACGGCGGCTCGCCCGCCCGGTTCTTCTTTGGGGATACGCCCGAGTCCGTCCTCGTCCTGCTTGGCAGCTTCGCAGGCATGTTCACAGGCCCGCTCCTCGTCGTCCGCTGGTTTCATCGTGCTGCGCCGGCCACGCTGTTCGGTGCCCGCCCCGCCGCCACCTTCGCCCTCGCCGCGACGATCACCGCGCTCGTCTTCCTCGCGACGCTGCTGCTGCCTGCCCCGTTCGACGCGGTGCGGCAAACGCCCGCCGGCACCTTCCTTCTCTACCTCGCCCCCGCGCTCGCGGGCATCCTGCTCCAGACGGGCGCGGAAGAGCTCGTGTTCCGCGGCTATCTCCAGCCGCAGCTCGCCGCGCGGTTCAGCAGCCCGCTCGTCTGGATGCTGGTGCCGGCCCTCGTCTTCGGGGGATTGCACTACGATCCCGCCACCGCGGGCGCCAACACGCCCTGGATCGTCGCGGCGGCGGTGCTGTTCGGCCTCGTCGCCGCCGACCTGACGCGCGTGACCGGCGGGATCGGGGCGGCCTGGGGGGTGCATTTCGTCAACAACGCCTCCGCGATCCTGATCCTCGCGCTGGAAGGGTCGCTGTCGGGACTCGCGCTCTGGCGGACCCCGTTCGGCGCGGACGACATGGCGACCCTGCCGCCGATGATCCTCCACGACATGCTGGTGACGGTGATCGTCTGGCTCTCCATCCGGCTGTGGCTGGCGCGGGACGGCGGGGCCGCGCGGGGCTGACGGTCGGCGCGAATTGCATTCGGCCGTCCCTCTGTCTATTTCGGTGCCGACCATGCGGAGCCACCGATGAACTGGATCTCGAACTACGTTCGCCCGAAGATCAACTCGCTGTTCTCCCGCCGCGAGGTGCCGGAGAACCTTTGGACGAAGTGCGACGAGTGTGGAACGATGCTGTTCCATCGCGAGCTCAAGGACAACCTGAACGTCTGCACCAATTGCGGTCACCACATGCACATCCCGCCGCGGGACCGCTTTGCCGCGCTCTTCGACGGGGGCGTCTTCACCGAGGTGAAGGTGCCCGCCCCCGTGGAGGACCCGCTCAAGTTCCGCGACCAGAAGCGCTACCCCGACCGCGTCCGCGCCGCGCAGAAGCAGAGCGGCGAGCACGAGGCAATGCTGGTGGCCGAAGGCGAGATCCACCGCACCCCGGTCGTCGTCGCCGCGCAGGATTTCGGCTTCATGGCCGGCTCCATGGGGATGTATGTCGGCAACGCCATCATCGCCGCCGCCGAGCGCGCGGTGCAGGCGAAGCGCCCGCTGATCCTGTTCTCCGCCGCTGGCGGCGCGCGGATGCAGGAGGGCATCCTGAGCCTGATGCAGATGCCCCGCGCCACCATCGCGGTGGAGATGCTGCGCGAGGCGGGGCTGCCCTATATCGTGGTTCTGACGCATCCGACGACGGGCGGCGTGACCGCGTCCTACGCGATGCTGGGCGATATCCAGATCGCGGAGCCGGGCGCGCTCATCTGCTTCGCCGGCCCCCGCGTCATCGAGCAGACCATCCGGGAAACGCTGCCCGAAGGGTTCCAGCGTGCCGAGTATCTGCTCGACCACGGCATGCTGGACCGGGTCACGCCGCGGGGCCAGCATCGCGACGAACTCGCCACCATCGTGCGCATGCTGACCGGGCAGACGCCGGCGGTCCGCGGCGACCTTCCGGCGCCCGCGCCGGTCGAGCCGATCCTGCCCGAACCCGATCCGCGGGCGGAGCCGGCCGAGTGACCACCGGTTCGGACGTCGTCCTGGACCGGTTGATGTCGCTTCATCCGAAGGTCATCGACCTCGTCCTCGACCGCGTCCACCGGCTCCTCGCCACGCTCGACCACCCGGAAACGCGCCTGCCGCCGGTGATCCACATCGCCGGCACGAACGGCAAGGGCTCGACCCTCGCGATGATCCGCGCCGGGCTGGAGGGCGCGGGCGAGACCTGCCATGCCTATACCTCCCCCCACCTCGCGCGCTTCCACGAGCGCATCCGCGTCGCCGGATCGTTGATCGGCGAGGCCGACCTCACGCGACTGCTCGAGGAATGCGAGACGGCGAACGGCGCCGATCCGATCACCTATTTCGAGATCACCACCTGCGCCGCGATCCTGGCCTTCGCGCGCGCCCCCGCCGACTGGACGCTTCTCGAGGTGGGCCTCGGCGGGCGGCTCGACGCGACCAACGTGGTCAACCCGCGGCTCACGGTGATCGCGCCGGTCTCGATGGACCACGAGGCGTTCCTCGGCGACACGCTCCCCCGGATCGCCGCCGAGAAGGCCGGCATCCTGAAGCCCGGCGTGCCCTGCATCGTCGGCCCGCAGGACGAGGCCGCGCTCGAGGTCATCGAATACCGCGCCGCCCGCCTGAACGCGCCGCTTCTGATCCACGGCCAGCATTGGCATGTCGCGGAGGAGGACGGCCGTCTCGTCTTTCAGGACGAGACCGGGCTGATGGACCTGCCCCTGCCCCGCCTCATCGGCGCGCATCAGGTCGCCAATGCCGGCATGGCCGTCGCCGCCCTGCGCGCGCTCGGCCGCGCACGGGGGGCCGAGGCCGCGATGACCCGCGCCGAATGGCCCGCGCGCCTGCAACGGCTCCGGACCGGTCCGCTCGTCCGGGCGGCCCCCGCCGACATCTGGCTCGACGGCGGCCACAACCCCGCCGCCGGGGCCGCCCTGGCGGAGGCGCTCGCCCGCCTGCCCGCGCGGCCGCTGCACCTTGTCTGCGGGATGCTCAACACCAAGGACGCGACGGGCTACATGCGCCCGCTCGCGCCCCTGGTGGAACAGCTCCACGCCGTCTCCATCCCCGGCGAGGCCAACACGCTCAGCGCGGCGCAGACCGTGGCCGCCGCCCGCGCCGCCGGGATGCGCGCCGCAGAGGCCAGTTCCGTTGACGTCGCCGTGGAGCGGATCGCCGTGACGGCGCCGGAGGCGCGGATCCTGATCTGCGGCTCGCTCTATCTCGCCGGCCATGTCCTGCGCAGCAACGGTTGAATCCGCGTGCCCCGCCAGGCAGTTTCGACGGTGAAGCACATGGGATTTCGCATGACCCGGATGACGCGAACCGACGGCCCGCGGCGACGGGCGGCCCTCGCCCTCGCCGGCGGACTCGTTTTCGCCGCCCCGGCGCAGGCCGTCACCTACGGTTTTTGCTGGCAGGGCGAGGCGGACTACAGGATCGAGGGCGTGATCGCCTATCCCGACAACATGCGCGGCCTCGTGACCGAGCGCGACGTGACCGCCTTCATCATCACCGGCTGGCGCGACGACGCCTATCTCGGCCGCTGGTCGGCGGAGGACGCGACGCCCGAGACGTCCTGGATGCTGCGCTTCGACGCCGACGCCCTCGCCTTCCGCATGGGCGGCTACGTGGAGGACAACAGCTACCAGCAGTGGAACGCGGACGGGACCGCCACCGATTGCGGCACGCCCGGCTTCGGCTTCAACGGCGGAAACCGCGCGCAGGACGTCTGCGTCGACGGAACCTTCATCGACGAGAGCGGCGTGCCGCCCGACACCCCGCTCGCCATCTCGGCCAGCGTCGAGGATCCGTGCGGCCCCGTGCCGATGTCGGCCCTGCCCCGGCCCCGCCGCACCGGATGACGCCGGAGGTCTTCGCGGCGCGCCATCCCCGGCTCTTCCGTCTGGCCTTCGTGGACTCGCTACCCGGCATCCGCGCCCACGGTCTCCTGCCCGCACAGGAGCTCGCCGCGCTCGGCGGCCTCGACCTTCCCTCCCGACACGCGCCGTCCGGACCGCCTTTCGATACGGCTCCCCGGCGGCCGGGCCGCGTGGATCACGGACAACCGACCGCTCTCCGAACGAACGCTCGCCGGCATCCTCGACGACGACCTGACGCCCGCAGACTGGATGGGGATGCTCAACGCCCGCGTGTTCCTCTGGACCGATGAAAGGTTCGGCAGGAACAACCTGCACGCTCGAAGCCTCCTCGGCTACGAAAGCGAGTGGCATGTCTACGACACGTTGCGCCTGTTGACCCCGGTCCGGGATCGGGCCGGGATTTCCGCCATCAACGCCGGCGCGACGATCCACCGGGCACCCCGCCGGGGCCGCGCCACCTTCGCCCCCCTCCTCACGTTCGATTACGACGAACGGCGCGGGCGGCGGCGCAAGGCGGGTCTGATCCGCGGGCGCGACGCCGTGCGGGACGTCACGGTCCACGGCGACCTCCCGCATGCCGCCCACGCGCTTCTCGATGTCGCGGCCGCCTGAATCCTCGCGTCCCAGTTATCCCCGCCGGAGGCTCCGATCTTCGAACCGGACCCGCCGGTCGCGGTTCAATCGGCCCCGCCCCAACCCTCGGCCTGCATTTCCCGCAGGCGGCTCGCGGTGCGCTCGAACTCGAACACGTCGCCGGGGGACAAGGCCTCGGGCTCCGCCTCGGCCGAAACGATCAGCTTCGCCCGCGCCTCATAGAGCGCGTCGATCAGCGTGACGAACCGGCGCGCCTCGTTGCCGTGCCGCCGGTCGAGCTTGGGCACGTCCGTCAGGATCAGCACCCGCACGGTCCGCGCCAGGGCGAGGTAGTCGGCCGCGCCGAGCGGCCGGCCGCAAAGATCGGCGAAGGAGGCGCGCGCCACGCCCGAAGCGAAATCGTCGAGCCGGAGGTCGCGCCCCTTCACCCGCAGCGTCAGCCCCTCCGTCGCGCCCGAACTCAGCGCCGCCCAGACCTCGTCCAGCGCCCCGCCGCCCACGAAATAGGTCTGCTGCCCCGAAAGCCGGTCCTGCCGGTAGTCGCGCCGGGCGGCAAGCTCGTGCACGATCAGGCGATCCTTCACCATGTCGATGAAGGGCAGGAACAGCGCCCGGTTCAGCCCGTTCTTGTAGAGGTCGTCGGGCACCCGGTTCGAGGTCGTCACGACATGCACGCCCCCGGCGAACAGCTTCTCGAACAGCCGTCCGACCAGCATCGCGTCGGTGATGTCGGTGATCTGCATCTCGTCGAAGCAGAGCACGCGGACCTCGTCGATCACCGCCTGCGCGAAGGGCGCGAGCGCGTCGCGGGTGCCGGCGGCGCGGGCCTCGTGCATCGCCTCGTGGGCTTCCTGCATGAAGGCATGGAAATGCACCCGCCGCGACCGCACCGGCGCCGCCTCGTGGAACAGGTCCATGAGCATCGACTTGCCGCGCCCGACTCCGCCCCAGAGATAGACGCCCATCGGCCCATCGGGCGCTTTCGATCCGAAGCCCAGGAAGCCGCGCCTTTCGGGTTTCGCAAGCTTCGCGCGGACGCGTTCGAGCGGCGCCAGCGCCGCCTCCTGCGCCGGATCGGCCGTCAGCCTGCCGTCGGCCACCCGAGCGGCGTAGAGCTCCTGCATCGTCATGCGGCCCCTCATGCCGCCCGGGGCCGGCCGCCACAAGCGCAGGATCGCGATTGACGCCGCCCGCGCTTCGGGAACACTGGGCGCATGACCGCCCTGCCCGCCCCCGCGATGAACCGCCTGCTCACGCCCGTGCTGGTCTCGGGCTGCATCGTGCTGATGATGGGCTTCGCCATCCGCGCGAGCTTCGGCGTCTTCCAGATCCCGATCGCGTCGGAATTCGGCTGGCCGCGGGCGGAGTTCAGCCTTGCCATCGCGATCCAGAACCTCGCCTGGGGAATCGGTCAGCCGATCTTCGGGGCCATCGCCGACCGGTTCGGCGATCGCAAGGCCATCGTCCTCGGCGTGATCTGCTACGCGGCCGGACTGGTGCTGTCGTCCTTCGCGACGACGCCGGGCGCGCATCAGCTGCTCGAGATCATCGTCGGCTTCGGCATCGCGGGGATGGGCTTCGGCGTGATCCTCGCCGTGGTCGGACGCGCCGCCTCGGACGAGAACCGCTCCGTGAGCCTCGGCATCGCCACCGCGGCGGGCTCGCTCGGGCAGGTCTTCGGCGCGCCGACGGCGGAATGGCTTCTGGGGTTCTATTCGTGGCAGGAGGTGTTCCTGATCTTCGCGGCCGTGGTGGCGCTCTCCCTCTTCGCGCTGCCGATGATGCGCGCCCCGGTGGCCGACCGTGCGGAGGTCGAGGAGAGCATGGTCACGATCCTCGGACGCGCCGTCCGCGACCCGTCCTACGGGCTGATCTTCGTCGGCTTCTTTTCCTGCGGCTACCAGCTCGCCTTCATCACCGCCCATTTTCCCGCGTTGGTGACCGAGATGTGCGGACCGATCGCGCCGGGCACGACGCTGCATTCGCTCGGCATCACCACGACTTCGACGCTGGGCGCGGTGTCGATCTCGCTGATCGGGCTCGCGAACATCGCCGGCACGCTCTACGCCGGCTGGCTCGGCAAGCGGTTCAGCCGGAAATACCTGCTCGCCGGCATCTATCTGGGCCGCACCATCGTCGCCGCGCTCTTCATCGCGCTGCCGATCACGCCGCTCTCGGTCGTGCTGTTCTCCGTGGGGATGGGGGGGCTCTGGCTCGCCACGGTGCCGCTCACCTCCGGTCTCGTCGCGCATATCTACGGCCTGCGCTACATGGGGACGCTCTACGGGCTCGTCTTCTTCTCGCACCAGCTCGGCAGCTTCCTCGGCGTCTGGCTGGGCGGCACGCTCTACGATTCGACGGGAAGCTACGTCGCGGTCTGGTGGGTGGGCGTGGGTGTCGGCCTCCTTTCGGCCATCGTCCATCTGCCCATCCGGGAGACGCCATTGCGCCTTCGCGCCGCTTGAGGCTTGCCTCGCAGTCAGGTTTCGCCATCCTGTCGCCAATCGTGACAGGGAGACACGCCATGCAACCGATCCGATACAGCCTCGCGCTGTCGATGCTCACGTTCCTGCCCGCCCATGCGCAGCAGGCGGCCGACGCCGTCGCGCCGGAAGGGGCGGTCGACCTGTCCGTGGAGGCGACCGCGCCCGTGGAGGCGGAGAACTGGATGGTCGCCGCCGCCAACCCGCTCGCGGTGGAAGCCGGCGCTCGCGTCCTGCGGGAGGGGGGCAACGCGGCCGACGCGATGGTCGCGGTGCAGGCGGTGCTGGGCCTCGTCGAGCCGCAAAGCTCGGGCCTCGGCGGCGGCGCATTCCTCGTCTGGTACGACGCGGAGACGGGCGAGCTCACCACGCTCGACGGGCGCGAGACGGCGCCGATGGACGCCACGCCGCTCCTGTTCCAGCGGGACGGCGAGGAGATGGACTTCTACGACGCGGTGATCGGCGGGCTGTCGGTCGGCACGCCGGGCACGCCGATGCTGATGGAGGTGGCGCACCGCAAATGGGGCGGGGCGAACTGGGCCGGCCTGTTCGAGGACGCGATCGGCCATGCCGAGGACGGGTTCGAGGTCTCGCCCCGCCTTGCCGGTCTGGTGGCAGAGGACGAATACCTGCCGGGTTCGCCCCGTGCGGCGGCCTATTTCCTGCCGGACGGACAGCCCATCGCGGACGGCGCGACGCTGACCAACCCCGCCTATGCCGAGACGCTGCGGGCGCTCGCGGCGGAGGGCGCGAGGGCCTTCTACCATGGCGAGATCGCCGAGGGGATCGTGGCCACCGTGCGCGAGGCGGAGAAGCCCGGCGAGCTGACGATGGACGACCTCGCCGCCTACGAGGTCGTGGAGCGCGACGCGGTCTGCGCGCCTTATCGCGGCGCGGACGTGTGCGGCATGGGACCGCCGTCCTCGGGCGGGCTGACGGTCGGGCAGATCCTCGCCCTGATCGAGCCGTACGACATCGCCGGAATGGGCCCCGACTCGCCCGAGGTCTGGCGGCTGATCGGCGACGCGTCCCGCCTCGCCTTCGCGGATCGCGGACGCTACATGGCCGACAGCGACTTCGTCCCGATGCCGACGCGCGGCCTGCTCGATGCCGCCTATCTCGAGGAACGGTCGCAGCTGCTGCAGGGCGACGACGCGCTCCCCGAGGTCAGCGCCGGCTCGCCGCCCTGGGATCATGCGATGCTCTGGGGCGACGACGACGCGATCGAGATGCCGTCGACCTCGCACATCTCCATCGTCGACGCGGACGGTAACGCGCTGTCGATGACGACGACGATCGAGGGGGGCTTCGGCTCGCACCTGTTGGCGCCGGGCGGGTTCCTCCTGAACAACGAGCTGACCGACTTTTCCTTCTCCACCCACGAGGACGGCGTGCCCATCGCCAACCGGGTCGAGCCGGGCAAGCGGCCGCGCTCCTCGATGGCGCCGACCATCGTGATGCGGGACGGCACGCCGGAGCTCGTGATCGGCTCGCCCGGCGGCAGCCGGATCATCGGCTACGTCGCGCAGGCGATCATCGCGCATATGGACTGGGGCATGGACGTGCAGGCCGCGCTCGCCATGCCGCATCTGGTGAACCGGTTCGGCACCTACGACATCGAGGCCGGCACCACCGCCGAGGCGCTGGCGGGACCGCTGGGCGAGATGGGGTTCGAGACCGAGATACGCGACCTCAATTCCGGCCTTCACGCCATCGCTGTCGGCGAGACGCTGTCGGGCGGCGCCGATCCGCGCCGGGAGGGCGTCGCCATCGGCGAATGAGGCGTCAGGAGGGCGGCGTGCAGTCCTCGCCCCGAAGGCAGGACAGCACCGCCGCCTCCGCTTCCGGTGTCGCGTCGAGCGCGAAGCGCGGGCACGGCCCCTCGACGAGGACATTCTCGTCCCCCCGCCGCTCGACGAACAGGATGTTGCGGTCGAGCGGCACGCCGCCACACCAGGGCCCGGCGCATTCGACCTCCACCATCAGCGGAAAGCTCGCCTGCGTTCCGAACCCGTCGGCGCCAGCCACCTCGCCCTCGAACCGCGCACGAACGGCGTAGCCCTCGCGGTCGTTCGGCGTGTCGTCGGCCGGCGCGATCTCCTCCCCGGGCAGCGGCTGTATCCGCCCGATGACGAGGACGTAATCCGCGTCCGAAGCCTCGGCGGCTTGGAAGCTCGCCTGCACCGACGGACGCAGGCAGGACAGCGCGCTCGCCGGCGCGGCGATCACCGTGGAAAGCAGTGCGGCGAGAATGAGGCGGGTCATGACGGTCTCCCTGATGCACGTCCCGCTGGCGATGCGGCAGGGACAGCGGTCATGCAATGACGCGGCGACGATATCGCCACGCGGAATGGCGGCTCTCTGCCTGCCTCAAGCTAAAGCAGACCGAACCGCCCGAGCACGTCGGCGTAGATGTCGCGCTTGAAAGGAACGATGGAGGCCAGCACCTCCGGCCCCGGCATCCAGCGCCACCGGGAGAACTCCCGGTGATGCGCGTCGAGATCCACCGCGTCGTCGGGTCCGCCGTAGCGGAAGTGGAACCAGTGCTGCGACTGGCCGCGGAAGCGCCCCATCCACATGCGCGGCACGAGGTCGTGCGGCAGGTCGTAGGGCAAGGGCTCGACCATCGCGTCGATCCGCGTCACGGCGTCGGGCGCGATCCCGGTCTCCTCGCGCAGTTCGCGCAGCGCCGCGTCCTCGGGGACTTCCCCCGCGTCGATCCCGCCCTGCGGCATCTGCCAGGCGCCGGGCCGGTCCAGCCGCTCCCCCACCCAGACCAGCCCTTGCGGATTGGTCAGGCATACCCCGGCGCAGGGCCGGTAGGGCAGCTTGGCGATATGCTCGGGTGTCGGACTCGTCATGGCGTCGGCGGGGCGGCGCGATCGCCGCCCCTTCCTCCCTGTCTCAGCGCGGCTCGATGACGCCCAGGCCCTTGAGGATATCGATGGCATAAGCCAGCTGATAATCCTCGTCGCGAAGCTTGGCGGCCTCCTCGGCGGCGACCTGCTCCTCGCGGATCTGCTCCTGCTCTTCGGCGGACAGGCTGTCGTTGGTGATCGCGCCGCGCAGGGACGATTCCGAACGTCGCAGCGGCGTCAGGGCGTTGTCCTCCTCGTTCTCCTCCGCCTCGGCGTTGGGATCGCGGGGCGGCTGCGCCACGACGATGTCGGGCGACACGCCCAGCGCCTGGATCGAACGGCCCGAGGGCGTGTAGTAGCGCGCCGTGGTCAGGCGGATGGCCCCGTCGCCCTGCACCGGCATGATCGTCTGGACGGATCCCTTGCCGAAGGATTTCGTGCCGACCACCACGGCACGGTGATGGTCCTGCAGCGCCCCGGCCACGATCTCGGAGGCCGAGGCCGAGCCGCCGTTGATGAGGACGACGAGCGGCATGCCGTCGGTGATGTCGCCCTCCTTGGCGTTGAAGCGATCCCCGTCGGTGATGTCGCGCGACCGGGTGGAGACGATCTCGCCCTGATCGAGGAACGCGTCGGCCAGCGCGACGCCCGCCGTCAGCAGGCCGCCGGGATTGTTGCGCAGATCGAGGACGACCCCGTTGACGCCGTCCATCTCGCCCGCCTCCTCAAGGGCCTTCAGCCCGTCCTCGATGTTGGGCATCGTCTGCTCGTTGAAGGTCGAGACGCGGATGACGATCGAGTTGCCCTCCTTGCGGACGCTGGACGCGGTCAGCCGGATCGTATCGCGGGTGATGGTGATGTCGAGCGGCTCCTCGAGCCCCTCGCGCACGATGGTCACGGTGATGTCGGAGCCAACGGGGCCGCGCATCATCTCGACTGCGTCCTCGAGCGTCAGGCCGAGGATGTTCTCGCCGTCGACCGCGGTGATGAAGTCGCCCGCCTCGACGCCCGCCTCGAAGGCCGGGGTGCCGTCCATCGGCGTGATGACCTTGACGTAGCCCTCCTCCTGCGTGACCTCGATGCCGAGGCCGCCGAACTCGCCGCGCGTATCCTCCTGCATGTCCTCGAAGTCGCGCGGCGGCAGGTAGGAGCTGTGCGGGTCGAGCGAGGTGAGCATGCCGTTGATCGCGGCCTCGATCAGCTCGCTCTCCTCCACGTCCTCGACATACTGGCTGCGGATGCGCTCGAAGACGACGCCGAAAAGGTCGAGCTGCTCGTAGACCGAGCCTTCCTCGGCCTGCTGCGCAAGGAGCGGACCGGCCACCTGCGTCGTGGCCAGGATGCCGGCCAGGATGCCGCCGCCGGCGGCCATCGCGAATTTCCTCATCTCGTTCCCCTGTTCGCTGGCGACGCGCGTCGCCGGGTTCGTGGGCCACCCGCCCGGTCTGGCCTCGATATAAAACGCCTCGACCGCGGAAGCGCCACCGTCCGTGACGGTATCACGCAGGATTCAACGTGCCCCCGTCCACCGGAACGGGCGGATTGCCGCGTTTCGCGCGTCATAGCCCGTTCCGGTGACGGCGAGAACATCCCCGGCGGGTCGCGCCGGCTCCGGATCGTTCAACTTGCCGGCACCGCACCGACGGCGCGGCCCGTCACGCGATCAGGCTCTCGCCCGTCATCTCCTCGGGCTTGTCGAGATCCATCAGCTCCAGCACCGTGGGCGCGAGATCGCCGAGCTTGCCGCCCCGGAGCCGCGCACCCGTCGGGCCGTTCCACAGGATCACCGGCACGGGGTTGAGCGTGTGCGAGGTATGGGGCTTGCCCGTGTCCGGGTCGATCATCGTCTCGCAATTGCCGTGGTCGGCGCAGACGATCATCGCGCCCCCCGTCCCCTCCAATGCGTCGAGCACCCGGCCCAATCCGCGATCCACCGCCTCGCAGGCGCGGGTCGCGGCGTCGAGATCGCCGGTATGGCCCACCATGTCCGGATTCGCGAAGTTCACCACGATCAGGTCGTAGCCCCGACCGATGGCCGCGACGAGCGCATCCGTCACCTCGCCCGCCGACATCTCCGGCTGGAGGTCGTAGGTCGCCACGTCCGGGGATTTCGGCATCAGCCGGTCTTCCCCCGTCTCGGGCGCTTCCTTGCCGCCGTTGAGGAAGAACGTGACGTGCGGGTACTTCTCCGTCTCGGCCACGTGAAACTGTGTCAGGCCCTTCGCGGCGACCCAGTGACCCAGCGTGTTCGTCACCGTGCGTTTTGGAAAGACAGCGGTCATGTATTCGTCGTGCCGGTCGGAATAATCGACCATGCCCAGCATGTGCAGCTGGGGCCGCTCGCCGGTCTCGAACTCGTCGAAATCCGGCCCCGCGAGCGCGGCCAGGATCTCGCGCGCGCGGTCGGCCCGGAAGTTGAGACAGAACACGCCGTCGCCGTCCTGCATGCCGGCGTAATCGCCGATCACGGTCGGCTGGACGAACTCGTCGCTCTCGTCGTGGTCGCGGGCGACGGAGAGCGCGGCGGGCACGGTCTCGGCCGCGCGGCCCTCGCCTCGCGCCATCGCGCACCAGGCCCGGTGCACGCGATCCCAGCGATTGTCGCGGTCCATCGCGAAGTAGCGTCCCGACAGCGTGCCGACCCGCGCGCCCCGGGGCAACTCGGCCATCAGCTTCTCGACGAACCGCTCGGCGGAGCGCGGAGCGACATCGCGCCCGTCGGTGATGGCATGGAGGACGACGGGCATGCCCTTCGCGGTGACGGTCCGGCACGCGGCCAGGACGTGGTCGATATGGCCGTGGACCCCGCCATCCGAGATCACGCCGATCAGATGCGCCGTGCCGCCCGACTGCCGGACGCTCTGCGTCCAGCTCTCGATCGCCGCCTCCTCCGCGAAGCCGCCCGTCTCGATCGCATGGTTGATCTGGCCGAGATCCATCCGCACCACGCGGCCCGCGCCGATATTCATGTGCCCGACCTCGGAATTGCCCATCTGCCCTTCCGGCAGGCCGACGGCTGGGCCGAAGGTGGTGAGCGTCGCATGCGGACAGGTCGCCATCAGGCGGTCGAAGTTCGGCGTTTCGGCGCAATCCGGCGCCGATTGCTCGGGCCGGTCGGAGATGCCCCAGCCGTCGAGGATGCAGAGGATGACGGGCTTTGCCATGGCGGGACCTTTCGTTTCGCGGGGCCGTTCTAGGCGGGGATCACGCGCGATGGTAGGGCCCGCCGGCGAGGATCGACGCGGCGCGGTAGAGCTGCTCGGCCAGCATCACGCGGACAAGCATGTGCGGCCAGACCATCGTGCCGAAGCTGATCGCGAGATCGGCCCGGTCGCGGATCGCGGGGTCGAGCCCGTCGGCCCCGCCGATCACGAAGGTCACATCCTCCGCCCGGTCGCGCCAGCCGCCGAGCCGCGCCGCGAAGGCCGGGGAGGAGAGTTGCGCGCCGCGCTCGTCGAGCATGACGGTGACGGCGCCCACCGGCAGGGCCTTCGCGAGAAGCTCCCCTTCGGCCGCCATGCCCGCGCCCTTCGCGTCGATTTCGACGATCGCGACCGGCGGCAGGCCCAAGCCGCGTCCGGTCTTCGCGAAACGGTCGAGATAATCGTCGACGAGCGCCTTTTCCGGCCCACGGCGGAGCCGTCCGATAGCAAAAAGCTGGAGCTTCACCTCAGTTCGGGCGCACGGCCTCGGAGGAGGGATCCTGCCACATCTTCTCGAGCTGGTAGAAGTCGCGGACCTCGGGACGGAAGATGTGGACGATCACGTCGCCCGCATCGAGCAGCACCCAGTCGCCCTGCGTTTTGCCTTCGGTCCGCGCGGACCGGCCGAGCCGATCCTTGAGCTTCTCGGAAAGCTTCTCCGCCAGTGCCGTGACCTGTCGGGTCGACCGGCCGGAACAGACGATCATGTGATCGGCCACGGCGGATTTCCCGCGCAGGTCGATCTGCACGATGTCCTCGGCCTTTTCGGCATCGAGGGTCGTCCGGATAAGGTCGAGGGTCGCGTCGCTGGCCGCGAAGCCAGCTTTGTCGGTGTCGCCCTGACGGGCGGAGGCGGCAGATGCAGCGGCCGCGTGGGTCTCGGAAGGCAGGGGCCGATCCTCCGGATGTTGGGCCTCGCGCGGGGGCGAGGCATGGTCGAGAGATTAACACCGGGTCCGCGTTCCGGCAATCACCGCATCCATGTGGGATCGTGCCGCGGCGCGTTCAACCGGCCACGTAGAGCGACGCGGCGGCTCAGTCCCCCGGCATGGACATGCCGGTGCCGGGGCGCCTCCCCACGCCCTCGGATCCGCCGTCGCCGAGGACGCGCACCTCCCGCTGCGGGAACGGGATCGAGATGCCGTTTTCCCGGAACGCATCCCAAAGCGCCAGATAGACGTTGCCGCGGATGTTGGTCAGCCCCTCGGTCGGGTTCGTGATCCAGAACCGCAGGATGTAGTCCACCGAGGATTCGCCGAAGCCCACGATGTGGCAGACAGGCGGCTTGGTGGTCAGCACCCGCTCCGTCCCGGACGCCGCGGCGACCGCGATGCGGCGCACCTCGTGCGGGTCGTCGGTGTAGGACGTGCCGAAGAAGATATCCAGGCGGACGAGGCTGTTGGAATGCGACCAGTTCACCACCAGCCCGGTAATCAGGTCCTCGTTCGGGACCAGGTATTCCCGTCCGTCCCGCGTGGTGATCGAGACGTAACGTGCGGTCAGCGCGTTGATCCAGCCGAACGTGTCGCCGATGGTGATGACGTCGCCCGGCTTGATCGACTTGTCGAGAAGGATGATGACCCCCGAAACGAGGTTCGAGACCACCTTCTGCAGGCCGAAGCCCAGCCCCACGCCGATCGCGCCCGACAGCACCGCGAGTCCCGTGAGGTCGAAGCCGACCCATTTGAGCCCGAGAAAGAACGCCCCCGCATAAAGGACGATCTGCAGGAGCTTTACGACCAGCACCCGCATGGAGGGGCTGATGTCCTCGTTCCGCGAGATCCGGCTTCCCGTGGCCTTGGCGAGGAACCGCGCCAGCATGAACAGCAGGCCGATCACCACCGCCGCGGTGATCAGGCCGAGGACGGACAGGTGGAAGTCGCCGAACTCGATGGCCAGCGAATCGAGAAACGCCTTCGTCTCGTCGAGGATGCCGAGGTAGAAGAGCGTGACGTAAACCCACAGGCTCCAATTCACGATCTTGCGCAGGAACGGGTTCCGCACGAGCCGGGCGACGAAGCTCACCACCATCCATGCGGTCCCGATCGTCGCGGCGAGCCCTATGAGGTAGCTGCGCGACGGCCAGGTGATCTCCCGCATGATGAGGAACGTCATCCAGACCAGCGCCGCGAAGCAGACGAGGCCAAGGCGGTTCCGCACGATCACCAGCCAGCGCAGCTGCCATTTCGGCCGCCCCGCCTGGGTCCGCATCCACTGCGTCATCCGCTCGCCGGCCCAGCGTCGCAGAAGCCATGCGGCCAGCAGCAGCGCCAGGACGATCAGGATCTGCCAGAGCTTCCATCCGGGCCGCAGGAGATCGGTCGCGAAGGCGACGAGCTGCCCCGTCGCCAGGGCGATCTCCTCGCGGAGCGGAAACGCGTCGAGAATGTCCTCGTCCATCGCCGGAATATGACGCGACGGCCGCCCTGCGGCAACGGCGTCGCGCGTCGCGGACGCTTGATGGACACGCCCGAAAGGTCTATTCCGCGCGCCATGTCCGACACCGCGCCCGTCAGCATCGATCTGTGCGATCACGCCCGCCTGCGGGAGCGGTTCTTCGGCGCGTCGCATTCCGTGCTCGCCCGGCGTCGAGCCCGACCGCACGCCCGACGAGCCTGACACGACACCTGACCGGGAGAGGACGCATGTCCCCCAAGACGCTCTACGACAAAATCTGGGATGCCCATCTGGCGCACGAGGCCGAGGACGGCACCTGTCTGCTCTATATCGACCGCCACCTCGTCCACGAGGTGACGTCGCCCCAGGCTTTCGAGGGCCTGCGCCTGACGGGACGCACGGTGCGCGCACCCGACAAGACCATCGCCGTGCCCGACCATAACGTGCCGACTACGGCCGACCGGGCGCATGGCGGCATGAACGAGGAAAGCCGCATCCAGGTCGAGGCGCTCGACCGGAACGCCAAGGATTTCGGCATCCACTACTATCCCGTTTCCGACGTGCGGCAGGGGATCGTGCATATCGTCGGGCCGGAACAGGGCTGGACCCTGCCCGGCATGACCGTCGTCTGCGGCGACAGCCATACTGCGACGCACGGCGCATTCGGGGCGCTGGCCCACGGGATCGGGACGTCGGAGGTGGAGCACGTGTTGGCCACCCAGACCCTGATCCAGAGCAAGTCGAAGAACATGAGGGTCGAGATCACCGGGCAACTGCGCCCCGGCGTGACGGCCAAGGACATCGTCCTGACGATCATCGGCCGGACGGGGACGGCCGGGGGAACCGGTTACGTCATCGAGTATTGCGGCGAGGCGATCCGCGCGCTGTCGATGGAAGGCCGCATGACGATCTGCAACATGGCGATCGAGGGCGGCGCGCGTGCCGGCCTGATCGCCCCGGACGAAACGACCTTCGCCTATGTGAAGGGCCGCCCGCACGCGCCGAAGGGTGCGCAATGGGAGGCGGCGCTCGACTGGTGGCGGACGCTCGAGTCCGACGAGGACGCGCATTGGGACAAGGCCGTCACCATCGCGGGCGAGGACATCGCGCCGGTCGTGACCTGGGGCACCTCGCCCGAGGACGTCCTGCCGATCACCGCCGCGGTCCCCGCCCCGGAGGACTTCGCGGGCGGCAAGATCGATGCGGCGAAGCGCGCGCTGCAATACATGGGCCTGACCCCCGGCACGCCGCTTTCCGAGATCCCGATCGATACCGTCTTCATCGGCTCCTGCACCAACGGCCGGATCGAGGATCTGCGGGCCGCTGCCGCCATCCTGAAGGGCAAGAAGGTCAAGGCGGGGATGCGGGCCATGGTCGTTCCCGGCTCCGGCCTCGTGCGCGCGCAGGCCGAGGAGGAGGGGCTTGCCGACATCTTCAAGGAGGCGGGGTTCGAGTGGCGCCTTGCCGGCTGCTCCATGTGTCTCGCGATGAATCCGGACCAGCTCGCCCCCGGCGAGCGCTGCGCCGCGACCTCGAACCGCAACTTCGAGGGGCGTCAGGGTCGCGGCGGCCGGACGCATCTGATGTCGCCGGCCATGGCCGCGGCCGCGGCCATCACCGGTCGGCTGACCGATGTCCGTGAGATGATGTAAGGATCGCGGCCGGGACGATCGTTGCGGTCGCCCCGGCCGCCGCCTGCACGAGAGGCGACCCGGTGCGCGAACCGGCCGGATCGCCCCGTGACGCTCAGCTTTCGTAGAAACTGATCTCCACGTCGTTTCGAAGCTCGTTCTCGGTCACGCCGTAGAAGCGGATTGTATGCTCGTTGATGATCAGGTCGGCATAGGCCCCCTCGTCGTCGCCGGAAGCGAGACGGATGGACGCGATCTCCGCGCTGGTCGCGTCGGCAATCGCGAGAACATCGCTGTCGACGTCGAAATCCTCGATTACGTCGAGCTCATCGGCCCGCCGTTCCACGAAGAAGAACGCGTCCGCGCCGCCGCCACCGTTCATACGGTCATTGCCGAGATCGTCGTAGAGCAGATCGCTGCCACCGTCAGCACGGATGATATCGGTGCCGCGACCACCGTACAGGACGTCTTCGCCGCCACCGCCGACGAGAAGGTCGTTGCCCGCGCCTCCGAGAAGCAGATCGTTGCCGCCCCCGCCGAACAGAGCGTCCCCTCCGTTGCCGCCCATGAGGCCGTCATCGCCCTTGCCGCCGAACAGATCGTCGGCGCCGCCGTTCCCGGACAGCGCATCCTGTCCCTTGTTTCCGTAAAGGATGTCGGTGCCCTTGCCACCGGACAGCGCGTCGTACTGGTCGCCGCCCACGAGCGTGTCGTTGCCGTCCAGACCGGACAGGACATCCTTTCCGGCGCCGCTGATGAGCCTGTCGTCGCCGTCGCCGCCGAAGAGCGTGTCGGCCCCGCCGGCGCCGAGAAGCCTGTCGTTCCCCGAACCGCCGTCGATCTGGTCATCGCCCGATCCGCCGTTGAGCACGTCGGAGCCGCTGTGACCGTCGAGAATGTCGTTGCCCGCGCCGCTCTTGATCGTGTCGCCGCCGCCCTGACCGCGAAGCACGTCGTTGCCGGCACCGCCTTTCAGGAGATCGCGGCCACCGCCGCCTTTCAGGAAGTCGTCGCCGCCGCCGCCGGCCAGATTGTCCGCGCCACCATTGCCGAGAAGCCGGTCATCGTCGCCGCCGCCGCGAAGCGTGTCATCTCCGCCCTGACCTTTCAGGCGGTCATCGCCGCCGCGACCGATCAAGCGGTCGCCCCCCTTTCGACCCTCCAGCACGTCCTGCTCCGCGCTTCCGCGCAGACGGTCCGCCTCGTCCGTGCCGGCCTGGTATGCCGGAACCGAGGTGGCTCGGGGGGGGGCCATCGATGCACGCACGGTATCGCCTCCATCGGCCGGACGCGAAACGGACACGTCGCTGACGCGCATGGATGCCCGGATCTCCTCAGACAGGGACACCATCGGCGCTGCGAGGATTTCTTCCGAACGACCGGTCGGGCCGTCGAGGTAGGTCGGGGTCTCGTAGGAATGATCAGTCATGAATGGCCTATGTGTAAATGATTGATGGATAGGGCGCAAAGCCGCGCAAGTGAACCGAAGTCTATGAAACAATCATGCCGGTCGTCGCCCTCTTCGCGACAATCCGCCGGCCGCGGCGCGTCGCACCCGCGAAGCCGCCTGTGTCTCCGAGGATAGTTCTGCCCAAGTACCGATCGAAGCCCCTTATTTTACGAACCCCTCAGAAAGCATCCGAGTAAAGGTTTGCCTGAGTTCTAGTAAAGGTTTGCCCAAATTCGGCAAGAGTTCTGCCGACCCGGCGAATCGGCGAACCGCCAGGTCGATCGAGAACGATGATTCGCCGCGGGTCAGAGCGATAGCACCGATCCTTTACGGCGAAAGTGCCTGCCTACATGATGACGCGAATCCCTTCGATCCCCGGGATACCCTCCTCGCGAACGGCATGACGTTCCCCTGAAGGGATCACGGAAACGAGGGCCGCCGTCGGACCCGCCCCACCTTAACAGGCAAGAGCCACCGTTCCGAACCGACGGACGTCGTCGTCGGTCCGCACCGGAAGAGCGGCAATCCGCGCCAGGAAATCGTCCAGATGACGTCGTGCGAAGACTATGCGCCTGATCTCGCCTCGCTCCTCGGCCGGAAAAATCGGGCGGAAGATCCCAGAGCGATATAAAGCGAGTGCCTGAGCTTTCGATGCACTCACATAGGCAGCGACATCGTGCAGGAGGACCGGGTCTGCGAGATCGGCACAGATCGCCTCGAGTTCACCGACCGGAAAAACAAGGTCGCCCCAATCGGCGACCGTCGCTTTCTCACCGACGTATCCGAGCTTCTGCAGCAGCAAGAACAGGCGCCGGCGCGTCAGACCGGTCGCATCTACGAGGCTTCCAAGAGAGTGAAAGCGACGCTCCGTGACGACTTGGCCAAGCACGCTCCCTCCGCGGTCGGCTGCCGAATGCTCTACGATGTGGTCGCGCACGATGTCGCGGATCGGACCGGGATCGATGAAGCTCGAGCGAGTCGCCAGCCAGTCGTACAGGCGGCCGTACATCGCGAGGGGACCGACCCGCGCAGCCTTCGTTCCGGCACGGTCGCGAATGTCGTCGATGGCAGAGCGGATCGATGGAGGTCTCTCCAACATAGATCTCGAAGCCACGCTCGAGCGCGGTTCCCCGCTCACTAGCCGTCAGGCTATGCAGCCTAACGCCGTGTCCGTGGTCCAGCACGGCCCCAAGGACTTCCGATGCGGCGAGGACCTGTTCCAGCGTCTGCCCGTCGGTCCAGTCGTCATGCCCATCACGCCGTGCGATGCGGTGATCCAGCCAGTCGAGGTAGCGCGGCGTTCGGACAGAGTCCCCCGGAACTTGCATCTGCCAATCAAGCGCCTTCGATACCTGCAAGGTCCGAATATCGGCGGCCTTGCCGTCGTCGAGATCGATCAGCCGAACATTGTGGATCGGGCATGATTGCGCGACGCGGAAGCACCAGAGGAGCCGGTGTCGCCATGCCTTCCGCTCTCCATCGTCCCGCAGACAATGCAGGCAGACCTTTCTGACCCACGAATCCGCAAAATCCTTCGAAAGGCCTTCGCCGCGGAAAACGGTTTCGCGTGGCAGAACCTGAAACGCGCCGTCAAGAAGCATTGCGGAATCCATACCGATGGCGGTCGCGAAATCCCTGACCGGACCGGGCCTTCCAACAAGGAAGCCTATGCGGTCAACGCTGAGATCCGCGAGGATACGGTTCACCTGCTGACCGGTCTCGACTGCTGCGAGACGACCGAGCAAGGACAGGGCCGTCTCGTCGGACTCGTACGCAAGCCGGGTACGAAGCATCGTCGTCACATCCAGCCCTCCTCAAGGAGACGGTTTCGAACGTCCGGCCATTCTTCTGCCATGAACGGATGGATCTCCCCCGCACCCGTCCGCATCCGGTACAACCGACCGGCTACCTCGAGTTCGACCTCGTTTCGTTGATCCGTGATCGTCTTCGAAATGATCGCCCTTGCGAGTTCGAGAGATCGACCGAGACTTCCGTTCGATGCGACGACGATCCGCTCGCAGCGATGCGGATCGGACGGCGGGGGAAGACCGAGCATCGTGCAGGGCCTTGTTGCACGGAACGCCTGGAGGCCGAGCGGCCCCTTTCCCCTGTAGGGTTCAGCTGACGGGTCGCGTGACGGGGATGCCGAGGGCGGTGTAGCGGTTGAGGATAGCGATGCGGACCTGAGGCTCGGCGGTCTGACGGTCGAAGTCGCGGGACATGAGCTTCTGACCGAGCAGTTTCATGCAATTCATCCATTGGCCGGCAGGGCATTGCGCAGCAATGTCCCGAGAGGCTTGATCTCGGCGCGGCTTCGGCGGTGGTATCCGCTCCAGCGCCGCCAGATGGTCCGGCCGAGGCGCTTGATGGCGCGCAGGGCCTCGTTCCTGCCTGCCGCCCCGGGGCTGTCCTTCTTCCACGGCTTGGCATTGCGCCGGGGTGGGATGATCGCGTCGGCACCTCGGTTTACGATGGCGCCTACGACAGCCACGGGTGTCGTAGGCGCCGTCCACTGCCCGGCAGGGTCATGCGAAGCATGATCCCGAGAGGGGGCGGTGACGGAGGCGATCTCCTGGCCCTCGGGGATGGGACGGAGCAGGTCGGGCAACACGGGCGCATCGCCCACGCCGCTGCCGGTGATCTCGACTGCGCGGACTTCGAGCGTGCTCTCGTCGACGGCAAGGCGGACCTTGCGCCAAACCCGCCTGTGCGCCCCGCCGTGCTTGCGGGCGTGCCATTCGCCTTCGCCCCGGACCTTGATCCCTGTGCTGTCCATTGCCCGGCAGGGCATCGCGCAGCGATGTCCCGAGTATCCGTGATGATCAAGCGGGGGTTTCGGTCCATTTCCTTCCGTCTCGGAGGAGTGCATTGGCGGTG
>NZ_CANLTQ010000005.1 GCF_947494025.1 uncultured Jannaschia sp. | reverse complement strand
ATCGCCACGAGGTCGGCCCCGTCGCGCAGGACGGAGAGCCGGGCGCGGGTCGCGGAGGACAGGTGCGCAAGACCGGTCGCGGCTTCGGCGCGGCCGTGAACGACGCGGGCGCGGCGATGGATGCGGAGCTTGCCGGACCGGGGCAGGCAGAACTGCCATACGTGGATGTCCTCGTCACCGTCCGACGGCGTCCCAAGGTCGCTCCCGGTCCGCTGCCCCCGAAGCTGCGCCAGGTGCGCGTACAGACGGCGCTCGATGTCGGTGACGGAAGGCACTTCGGCAAAGCGCGCGGCCACGATGGGGATGCAGGGCATGCTCGTCCTTTCGACAGGCTTCGCGGCCGATCGGGGCGGGCCGCGTCCCGGCCGGCAACGGCACGGGGATGGCTGAGGAAAGGGTCCGGACCCTTGGGAACAAGAGGTGAACGGGTGCCGTATCAGATGTCAAACGGTTTTCAGATCGGAGGGAGCCCTACTTACCCAGGAGGCCAACAACAGTATGAAAGACTGTACTTTAATATGTTATACTCTGGAAATGAAAGAATTCCGGCAGAACCTTACTACAACTTAGGCAGAACTATTACCGGATGCACAGCCGCCCCGGCCGCCGCTCAATACGCGCCATGGCAATGCTTGAACTTCTTGCCCGAGCCGCAGGGACAGGGCTCGTTCCGGCCCGGGCTGCCCCAGGTCGACGGGTCGTCCTCCACGAAGCCGGGCGCCGCGCCGTCGGCGGCCGCGGCGGGCTCGTCCACCGGTTGCGGCGTGCCGGCCTGCGCCCGGGCCTTCTGCTGCGCGACAAGCTGATCGATCATCGCCTTGCGTTCCTCCTCGGAAAGCGGGCGAACCTTGGCGAGCTTCTTCGTGACCTCGAGCCGGAGGCTGTCGAGCATCGTCTCGAAAAGCTGGAAGCCCTCCGTCTTGTACTCGTTCAGCGGGTCGCGCTGCGCGTAGCCGCGGAAACCGACGACGGAGCGCAGGTGTTCCAGCGTCAGCAGGTGCTCGCGCCACTTGCCGTCGATCGTCTGCAGCAGGAACTGCTTCTCGATCTGACCCATCTGGTCGACGCCGAACGCCTCGGCCTTTTCCTCCATCAGCCTGTCGCTGGCGGCGTAGAGCCGCTCGCGGACGACGTCCTGATCCACGCCGTCCTCCTCGGCCCATGCGATCACGGGCGCGTCGGTGCCCAGCACCTCGATCGTCGCCGCGTAAAGCCCCTTCGCGTTCCATTGGTCCGAGTAGCTCTTGGGCGGCAGGTACTGATCCACGAGGTCGTCGACGACCTGATGGCGCATGTCCCGCGCGATCTCGCCGATGTCCTCGGCCTCCATGATCTCGAGACGCTGTTCGAACACCGCCTTGCGCTGATCGTTCATCACGTCGTCGAACTTCAGCAGCTGCTTGCGGATGTCGAAGTTGCGCGCCTCGACCTTGGCCTGCGCACGCTCCAGCGACTTGTTCACCCACGGGTGCACGATCGCCTCGCCTTCCTTCATGCCGAGCGTGTTGAGCACCTTCTCCAGCCGCTCGGATCCGAAGATCCGCATCAGGTCGTCGTCGAGCGACAGAAAGAACGCGGAGCGCCCCGGGTCGCCCTGGCGTCCCGACCGGCCGCGAAGCTGGTTGTCGATCCGGCGGCTCTCGTGCCGTTCGGTGGCGAGCACGAAAAGCCCGCCCGCCTCCAGCACGCGGCGCTTCTCGTCGGCGACCTCCGCCTCGATCCGGGCGCGGACCTCCTCGGGATCGGCCTCCGGCGTCTCGGCCAGCGCCTGCAGCACGCGCATCTCGACATTGCCGCCGAGCTGGATGTCGGTCCCGCGTCCGGCCATGTTGGTGGCGATGGTGATCGCGCCCAGCTTGCCGGCATCGGCGACGATCTGCGCCTCCTGCTCGTGCTGGCGGGCGTTGAGGACGTTGTGCGGCAACCCCTCCTTCTTGAGGAGTGCGGAAAGCATCTCGGACTTCTCGATGGAGGTCGTGCCGACGAGGACGGGCTGCCCCTTCTCGTGGGCCGCGCGGATCTCGTCCACGATGGCGGCGTATTTCTCGGCGGAGGTGCGGTAGACCGCGTCGTTCTCGTCGGCGCGCGCGATGGGCCTGTTGGTCGGCACCTCGACCACGCCGAGCCCGTAGATCGACATGAACTCCTCGGCCTCGGTGGCCGCGGTGCCGGTCATGCCGGACAGCTTGGAATACAGCCGGAAGTAGTTCTGGAACGTCACGGAGGCGAGGGTCACGTTCTCGGGCTGGATCGTGACGCCCTCCTTCGCCTCGATCGCCTGATGAAGGCCGTCGGAAAGGCGCCGCCCGGCCATCATCCGTCCGGTGAACTCGTCGATCAGCACGACCTCGTCGTTGCGGAGGATGTAGTTCTGGTCCTTGTGGAACAGCTTGTGCGCGCGGAGCCCCTGATTGACGTGGTGCACGATCGTCGTGCTCTCGGGGTCGTAGAGCGACTGCCCCTCGGGAAGGATGCCGGCGGCGAGCAGGCGCTCCTCCAGCCACTCGTTGCCCTCGTCGGTGAAGGTCACGCTGCGCTGCTTCTCGTCGAGGGTGAAGTGATCCTCCTCGATCTCGGGGATCAGCCGGTCGACGCGGGTATAGAGATCGCTGCGATCCTCGGACGGTCCGGAGATGATGAGCGGGGTGCGCGCCTCGTCGATCAGGATCGAGTCCACCTCGTCCACGATCGCGAAATTGTGCCCGCGCTGCGCCATCTCGTCCTTGGAGGCGCGCATGTTGTCGCGCAGGTAGTCGAAGCCCAGCTCGTTGTTCGTGGCGTAGGTGATGTCCGCGCGGTAGGCTTCGCGCTTCTCGGCGTCGGGCTGCTGCGGGACGACGACGCCGGTGGTCATGCCGAGCGCGGCGTAGACCTTGCTCATCCATTCGGCGTCGCGGCGGGCGAGGTAGTCGTTCACGGTGACGACGTGGACGCCCTTGCCCGACAGCGCGTTCAGATAGGCCGGAAAGGTCGCGACGAGCGTCTTGCCCTCGCCCGTCTTCATCTCCGAGATGTTGCCCTGATGCAGGAATATGCCGCCCAGAAGCTGCACGTCGAAGGCCCGGAGGCCCAGGGCGCGTCGCGCCGCCTCGCGGCAATTCGCGAAGGCCTCGGGCAGAAGGTCGTCGAGGCTTTCGCCCCCCTTCGCCCGCGTCTTCAGCGCGTCCGTCCGCGCGACGATCTCCTCGTCCGACAGCGCCTCGAACTCGGGTTCCAGAGCGTTGACGCGCTCGACGATCTTCAGCGTCGTCTTGACCTTCCGGTCGTTCGGCGTGCCGAAGACCTTCTTCGCGATTGCACCAAGTCCCAGCATGTCCGTCCTGTCCTCGCGCCCTTGCCGACCGCGGGAAGGCCCCATATCAGAGGGGTAAATCACGGGGAGGGCGCGGTCAAAATTCGTCTTGGCCGCACTTAAGACCCGCCCCGACGGGTGTCAACGAACGCCCATTGGGACGCCATGACTGTCTGGCTCGAGGGAGCCTGAAAGGAAATCCGATGAAACATCTCCTGACCGGCGCCGCGATCGCGATGGCGCTTGCCACGCCGCTGAAGGCGCAGGACGCGTCTACCGTTCTCGCCACCGTGAACGGCACCGACATCACGCTCGGCCACCTCGTCGCGCTCCGCGCCCGCCTGCCCGAGCAATACCAGCAGATGCCCGACGAGGCGCTGTATCAGGGCATGCTGGAGCAGATCATCCAGCAGCAGGCCCTCATGGATGCCTCCGAGACCACGGAGACCGACCGGCTCGCCGTGGACAACGAGACGCGTGGCCTCCTCGCCAATCGCGCGATGGAGCGCATCGCGGCGGAGCCCGTGGACGACGCCGCCGTGCAGGACGCCTACGATGCGCAGTTCGGCGACGCCGAGGGCGGCACGGAATACAATGCCAGCCACATCCTCGTGGAAACCGAGGAGGAGGCGCAGGCCATCGCCGAGGAGGTCCGCGGCGGCGCCGACTTCGCCGAGGTCGCCCGCGAGCGTTCCACCGGCCCGTCCGGCCCGAACGGGGGCGAGCTCGGCTGGTTCGGCGCCGGCATGATGGTGCCCGAGTTCGAGGAGGCCGTCGCCGGCATGGAGCCCGGCTCGGTCAGCGATCCGGTCCAGACGCAGTTCGGCTGGCACGTCATCCGCCTCAACGAGACGCGGCAGCAGGAGGCGCCGAGCCTCGACGAGGTCCGCGCCGAGCTCGAGGCGCAGGTCCAGGGCCAGCGGCTGCAGGAGGAGGTGGCCCGCCTCGTCTCCGAGGCCGACGTGACCCGCACCGAGCAGGAGATCGACCCCTCCCTGATCCGGGATGACTCGCTTCTGGAGAACTGAGCGATGGGGAAGTCCGGCAAGAAAGACACGGATTCCGGGAAGGAGTCGAAGGCCAAGGGGTCGAAGAAAAAGCTCAAGGCCAGGGTGAAGGAGCTGGAGGCGCGGCTCGACGCGCCGAAAGGCCCGCTCGTCTCCCCGCTCGCGCCGGACTTCCCCGACCTGCCCGCCATCGACGGCGTGCGTTTCGCGACCGCCAAAGCGGGCGTGAAGTACAAGGACCGCACCGACGTCATGCTGGTCGAGATCGAGGCCGGGGCCTCGGTCGTCGGCATGTTCACCCGCTCGGCCACCCGGTCGGGCGCGGTGCTCGATTGCCAGAGCAAGCTCAAGTCGCGCGACGCCTCGGGCGGCTGGGCGATCCTCGTCAATTCCGGCAACGCCAACGCCTTCACCGGCGCGGCGGGAACGGAATCGGTCGCGGCGGTCTGCAAGGGCGTGAGCCAGGCCCTCGGCCTGCCCGCCAGCCGCGTCCTGACGGCCTCGACCGGCGTGATCGGACAGCCGCTGCCGCACGACCGCATCGTCGATGTCCTTCCTGACATGGCGGGACGGCTCGATCCGAACGGCATGGCCGGGGCCGCCGAGGCGATCATGACGACCGACACCTTTCCGAAGGGGGCCGCCCGGACGGTGGAGATCGACGGGACCGCCGTCAGGATCGCCGGCATCGCCAAGGGCTCCGGCATGATCGCGCCGGACATGGCCACGATGCTCGCCTACGTCTTCACCGACGCGAAGGTGAGCGAGCGGACCCTGCAATCGATGGTCAGGGACATCACCTCCCGGACCTTCAACGCCGTCACCGTGGACAGCGACACCTCCACCTCCGACAGCCTGATCGTCGCGGCGACGGGCAAGGCCGACCATGCGGAGATCGCCTCGGCCCGCACGGCCGCCGGGCATGCCTTCAAGACCGCGCTGCACGAGGTCATGCACGACCTCGCGCTTCAGCTCGTCATGGACGGCGAAGGCGCGACCAAGCTGCTGGAGGTCCGCGTGACCGGCGCCGCCAACGGGCCGGATGCCCGCCGCGTCGCCTCCGCCATCGCCAACTCGCCGCTGGTCAAGACCGCCGTCGCGGGCGAGGATCCGAACTGGGGCCGCGTCGTCATGGCCGTCGGCAAATCCGGCGCGAAGGCCGAACGGGACCGGCTGACCATCCGCTTCGGCGAGATCACGGTGGCCGAAGAGGGACAGGTCGCCCGGACCTACACGGAGGAAGCGGGCGTCTCCTACATGAAGCGCGACCGGATCACGCTGTCGGTCGATCTGGGTCTGGGCGACGCGGAGGATACGATGTGGACCTGCGACCTGACCTATCGCTACATCGAGATCAACGCCGATTACCGATCCTGACGCCCCGATGACGGCATCGTCCGTGAAGGTCGTCCTCGTCTCCGCCGTCGCGCTGGTCGACCCCGACGGCCGCGTGCTTCTGGCGCAACGGCCGCCGGGCAAGTCCATGGCCGGCCTGTGGGAGTTCCCGGGCGGCAAGGTCGAACCCGGCGAGACGCCCGAGGCGGCCCTGATCCGCGAATTGCAGGAGGAGCTCGGGATCGACACCTGGGCCTCCTGCCTGGCCCCGCTCACCTTCGCGTCGCATGCCTACGAGACGTTCCACCTGCTCATGCCGCTCTTCGTGTGCCGAAAATGGCACGGTCGGCCCGCGGCGCGGGAAGAGCAGGTCCTGAAATGGGTACGCCCCGGAAATCTCAAAGATTTCCCCATGCCGCCCGCCGACGTGCCGCTCGTCCCGGTGTTGCGCGATTGGCTCTGAATCACAAATTGTCACGCAAAGTTATGCCCGGTTAGGGACGAATTAACTTTCATGCCCAATGCTGATGCGTAGGTTCGGAGTTCTGGAACCGGCTCGTTCATGAGGGACGCATCATGTTGAAGACCATCATCATCGGAAATCACCTTTCGATCCAGGGAAGGTTCGTGAAGATGCTGCAGGACGGGCTCTGCCAGGTTCGCGTCGGCACCCGCACCTTCACGGGGCGCCTCATCAGCGCCTGATCCATCCGGGGGACCTCGGTCGGGCTCAGATCCAGCCCGACAGGTTCTCCGCCACGATCTCCGCCAGCGCGTCCACATGCGCGGCGTCGTCGTTGAGGCAGGGAATGTAGGCAAAGCGCTCGCCGCCGGCCTCCTCGAAGCTTTCCCGGATCTCCTCGTTGATTTCCTCCAGCGTCTCGATGCAGTCGGCCGAGAACGCGGGCGCGATCACCGCGATCCTCCGCTTTCCCGCCTCTGCCAGCCGCGCGACCTCCTCCACGGTGTAGGGCTTGAGCCACTCCTCCGGCCCGAAACGGGACTGGAAGGTGGTCGTGATCCGGTCCTCGCCCCAGCCCAGCCGCTCGCGCAGCAGCCGCGTCGTCCTCCGGCACTGGCAATGGTAGGGGTCGCCCTCCATCAGGTAGCGCTTCGGCAGCCCGTGATAGGAACACACGAGGATGTCCGGCTCGAACTCCGCGGCGGCATAGGCCCGCTCGACCGACGCGGCGAGCGCGTCGATGTAGCGCGGATCGTCGAAATAGGGCGCCACGGTGCGCGCGGCCGGCTGCCATTTCAGCTTCATCAGACCCCGGAAGAACTGGTCGTTCGCGGTCGCCGTGGTCGCGCCGGCATATTGCGGGTAGAGCGGGAAGAACAGGATGCGTTCGCAGCCCGCCGCCTGCATCTCGCGCACGCGGTCGATGGTCGAGGGCTTGCCGTAGCGCATCGCGTAATCGACCACGACGCGGTCGCCGAAACGCGCCCGCATGCGCTCGGCCATGGCGGCGGTCTGCGCCTTGGTGATCGTGGCGAGCGGGCTCTCGTTCGCCTCCCTGTTCCAGATCGAGGCGTAGGCCTTGCCGGACCGGGATGGCCGCGTCGACAGGATCACGCCCTGCAGCAGCGGCTGCCAGATGAGGGGCGAGTAGTCGATCACCCGCCGGTCGCTCAGGAACTCGCTCAGGTAGCGACGCATGGGCCAGTAGCTCGTGCCTTCGGGCGTGCCGAGATTGGCGAGCAGGATCCCCACCTTGCCGGTCCGGATCGGCGGATGGTCCGCCGGGGCATGCGGCAGGGGCCGCGTCTCCATCTTGTTCACCGCTTCGTCTCCAGTTCGGGTACGGCCAGGGCATCCGCCAGCCGCGTCCGCGCCGATCCCGGACGGAGCGGCTTCTGTTGCGTGTCGGACGGCGCCCATCCCGTGAGGAACAGCATCTGGAACGTGGCCGAGATGCCGTCCGCGTCGGGAAAGGCGTCGCGATAAAGCGCATCGGCCCGCGCGAACATCGCCCGCGGCGCCGTCGCCCGGTGACGGGCGGCGAGCGCGTTGGCCTCCCCCATCGCGCGAAGGTCGCCCGCCAGATGCCGCAGATCCCGGTAGCGCACCCGGAGCGTGGACACGTCCGCCACCGGCAGGGCCAGCCCCGCCCGCCCCAGCAGCGCGCCGAGCTCGCGGATCTCGCCCATCGGCGCGACGCGGGGGCTCATCCCGCCCGCGACCTCCGCCTCCGCCTGTCCGAGCACGGCGCGCAGCTCCGCGAGCGTTTCGCCGCCCAGCATCGCCACGAGGAGCAGCCCGTCCTCCCGAAGCGTCCGGCGGCACTGGATGAGCTGGCCCACCGGATCGTCGGCCCAATGCAGGCACATCGCGTGGATCACGAGGTCGTGCGCGCCGGGCGCGAGGTCCAGCACCTCCGCCTCCGGCACGACCCGCGCGCCGGGAACCGCGTCCCGCCAGAGTTCGGGATGCGCGGTCACGATCGCGGGCGCCGTAAACGACCTGTTAACGTCTTTCAGTCTCTCCTGCACCTCGTCCATCGCCGCCTCGTGCAGGAACCAGGCGGACCCGTCCGCGCGGGCGCGATGCAGGGCGAGGGCGGTGCGATCAGTCAGGGGCGGCTGCGACATGCCCGGGAGATAGGCCATGGCCACGGTGATGCAAAGGGCGGGTCCGGTCCTGCGGGCGGGCGCCAGGGTCGCAGGGACGCTGCGTCAGGCGCTGTATCCGGCGACCTGCATGATGTGCGACGCGCGGGTGGATCTGCCGGGCGCGATGTGCCCCGCCTGCTGGACCGATACGCCGTTCCTGTCGGGGGCCTGCTGCGACCTTTGCGCCGTTCCGCTGCCCGGTCAGGACACGGCGGCGCGCTGCGACGAATGCCTCCGCGTGCCGCGCCCCTGGGACGAGGCGCGCGCGGCGATCCTCTACGGCGGGACCGGCCGCAGGCTGGTGCTCGCGCTCAAGCATGGCGACCGGACGGAGCTGGCCCGGGGCGCGGGCCGCTGGATGGCCCGCCGGGCCGGCGATCTGCTGTCGTCCGACACCGTGATCGCGCCGGTCCCCGTCCATCGCTGGCGCCTGCTCCGGCGGCGCTACAACCAGGCGGCGCTTCTCGCGATGGAGGTGGCGCGCCAGTCGGACGGGATCTTCGCGCCGATGACGCTGGTGCGCCACCGGCACACGCCCATGCAGGACCACCGTTCCGTGACCGACCGCGCAGCCAATGTCGCCGGCGCCATCGCGCTCGGCCCGATGGCCGAGGTGGAGGGCCGCCACGTCGCGCTGGTCGACGACGTGTACACGACCGGCGCCACGCTCACCGCCTGCGCCGGGGCGTTGCGGCTGGGCGGCGCGCGCCGGATCACCGTTCTCGCACTGGCCCGCGTTGCGAAGGGGCGGTGAAGGCCTATAACGCGAGGGGAACCCTCGGAGTCCCGCCATGAAGCCTGTCGACGTCTACACGCAACCCTTCTGCGGCTTCTGCACCGCCGCGATACGCCTGCTCGCGACCAAGGGCGCCCCGGTCACGGAGATCGACCTCGGCCGGCACCCGGACCGCCGGGCCGAGATGAAGCAGCGCGCGAACGGCGCCCATACCACGCCCCAGATCTTCGTGGGCGATCACCATGTCGGCGGCTGCGACGACCTTTACGCGCTGGAACGCACGGGCAAGCTCGACGCGCTGCTCGACGGCTGATGGCCGCCGGCCCGTCGCGACCCGCACGCCGGGGCGATCCGGCCCCGCCTCGATCCGCCCGCACGGCCCCGGACCGGTCCGTCGCGCGGGGCGTCGTCGGCCCGTGAGCGACGATGCCGAAAAGCTCGCCGTCGCCCTCTTCTCCGAGATGCTCACGGCCGATCAGCTCGTCCGCGCCCGCCTGCGCAGCGCGCTGCCGAAGGGGATGGAGCTGTCGCATTTCATCGTGCTGAACTACCTCGCCCAGCACCGGGAGGAGCGCAGCCCGGCGGAGCTCGCCCGCCTGTTCCACCTGACCCGGGGGGCGCTGACGAACACGCTGAACCGTCTGGAATGGGCGGGGTACATCCATGTCCGCCCGGACTGGGACGATGCCCGGCGCAAGCGGGTCGCCATCTCCCCCGCCGGCCAGACCGCGCGGGAGGCGGCGCTGGCCGCGATCCGCCCGATCATGACAGAGGCCGTCCGCGAGATCGGCCTCGCCCGCACCCGCGCCGCCATCCCCGTGCTGCGCGAGATGCGGGTCCAGTTCGGCACGCGGGAGGGGGAGGACTAGCGCCCCGCCGCCCCTATCTCCGCATGAACCCCTCGTAGGCCGCGAGCAGCAGCAGCGTCGCCGCGAAGATCGCCACCCCGATCACGTCGAGCCCGAGCTCGTCGGCGAGGAGCCCCAGCGTCGCCGTCACGACCGCGCCCCCGAGGCCCGCCGCGGCGATCTGGTAGCCGATGGCGCTGTCGGCGTGGTCGCGGCCGACGCGGCCGGGCGTCAGGCTGATGAGCGAAGCGAAGATCGGCGCGAGCGAGAACCCCATCAGCATCAGTCCGGCGAGCGACAGGGCGGGCGTGCCCAGCCAGAACAGGAGCGCCCCGAGGACGCTCGCCGCGATGCAGGCCCGCAGCGTCGCCACCAGCGGCAGGCGGTCGGCGACAAAGCCGAACAGCACGCGCCCGACCATCAGGCTCCCCCAGTAGAGGGTGACGAAAAGTCCCGCTATCGTCTCATCGACGCCGCGCTCCTGCGTCAGCAACGAATAGCTCCATGTCGCCGTGGCGAGCTCGACGCCGCTGTAGAGGAAGAACAGCCCCATCCCCAGCCAGACGACCGGGCGTCGCAACGTCTCCACCGACCCGGCGGAGGCGAGGGGCGCCGTGTCTTCCACCTCGACCGGCCGCCAGCGGTCGCGCGTCACGAGGAAAGTGATCGCCAACGCGATCTGCGCGCAACCGACGATGGCGTAGCTCCAGCGCCAGATCAGGCCCGAGCTCAGCACGCCCGTCACGATCAGCGGCCCGAGCGTCGTGCCGAGCCCGAAAAACGCATGCAGCCAGTTCAGGACGCGCGCCGAGAAATGTACCGCCCCGTAGGCGTTCAGTCCTGCGTCGATCGCCCCGCCGCCGAGACCCGCGAGGAACGCGGCGAACAGGAGGACCGGCCAGACCGGCGCCGCCGCGACGAGGAGGAGCGCCGTGGCGGCCGCGCCCGTCGAAAGCGTCAGCAGCGCGCCGAGCGACACGTGCCGCAGGACCGCCCCGCTCACGAAGCTCGACAGCAGATAGCCCGCCGTCGCGAACCCGACGAACAGGCCGAGCGCGTCGAGCGGCAGGCCGAAGCTGTCCCGCATGGAGGGCCACGACACGCCAAGGAGGCCGTCCGGCAGGCCGAGGCTGACGAAGGCCAGAAAGGCGAGCAGCGCCACGAGGGTGCGTCTGGACATGGCTGGCCTGTCGATGGGGGAGAGCGATGCCGTCCCACGGCTGTGCCACAGCCGTAACACAGCCGTAACACGGCCGTAACACGCGGCGGACGGCGTCAGTCCCGGCGCCGCACCATGACCTGCGTGCCGTCCATCCGCGTCTCCAGCCGCTTGATTTCGCCCACAAGATCCGAAAGCTTGCGCTTGCCGTAGGTGCGCGTGTCGAAGTCCGGCATCTCCGCCATGATCTGGCTGCCGAGCGCGCCCATCGCGTACCACTCGTCGTCCTGATCCATCCGCTCCATCGCCCGCAGGATCAGCGGCAGCGCGTCGAGCGGCAGCCGCTTGGTCGGCGCGTCCTTCTGCGCCGCCGGCTCGTCGACGAGGTTCTCGATCAGGATAAAGCGATTGCAGACATTCCTGAGCGATTCCGGGGCCTTGCCCTCGCCGATCCCGATCACGTCGAGCCCTTCCTCGCGGATGCGGGAGGCCAGCCGCGTGAAGTCGCTGTCGGAGGAGACGAGC
The DNA here is from genome assembly GCF_947494025.1 of uncultured Jannaschia sp. GTDB lineage: Bacteria > Pseudomonadota > Alphaproteobacteria > Rhodobacterales > Rhodobacteraceae > Jannaschia. Next base: position 219,238 of record NZ_CANLTQ010000005.1, on the reverse strand, counting down.
ACGAAGCCGTCGAACCGGCCCGAATGGAGGATGTCCATCGCGTCGATCACGAGGCCGATGTCAGAGGCGTTCTTGCCCTTGGTGTTCGCCGTTTCCTGATGCGCGACGAGGCCAAGCTCCAGCACCTTATCCGCCCAGCTCCGAAGATGCCCGCCCGACCAGTCGCCGTAGACCCGCCTGAGCGCCGGTTCGCCCAGTCCGGTGATCTCCTTCAGGATCGCCTCGGCGTATTTCGCCGGAATGTTGTCGGCATCGATCAGCACGGCAAGGAGGGCGCGGTCCCGCGCGGGCCCCGAGCGGCTCCTCCGACCTGCCGGACCGTCGGCGGCGTCCCTTCGCATCGTGAATTCCTTTCGTTTCTGCGTCGCCGCATCGTGACGACGCGGCAGGGTCATTGCAATCCGCGCCGGGGCGGGAAATCGTTCATCATGAACCGCGCGCTGCTGATCCCGATCGCCATTCTGCCGGCCTGTCAGGAGGACGGTGGCTGCGGCGCGGAGGGGTATGCCGATCTGATCGGCCGGCCCGTCGCGGCGATCACCCTGCCCGCCGACCTGCCGCACCGGGTGGTGGGACCGGACGACATGGTGACGATGGACCACCGCCCGGACCGGCTGAATATTCGCACCGATGCGGACGGCACGGTCGTTCTGCTGGCGTGCGGCTAGGCCGGCAGCGGCCCGCCCGCGGCCTTCATGTCGAGATGCAGCCGTGCGAGATCCGCGTCCCGCCCCGCGCCGACGGCGGCCATGATCCGCCCGTTCTTGACGTAGCGCGCGAGGAAGGCCTCGGCCGGGTCGCCGTCGAAGAAGACGTCGTCCCATCCCTCCGCATGGCCCACATAGCGATATTGCCGGCCGAGCGCCGTCCAGAAGAAGGGGATGTCGTCCGGCGCGGCGGGTTTGCCCAGCATGGCGCGGGCGGCGCGGATGCCGTGCTGGCGGGCGACGCGCCAATGCTCGATCCGGGCCGGACCGAAGGGCGTCGGCGCAACTGCGCAGTCGCCGCCGACAAAGACGCCGTCGAGGCCGGGCACCGAAAGGTCGGTCGCGACCGTAACCGCGCCGTTCTCCTCGCGCGGCAGACCCTCGATCGCGCCGGTGGCCGGGCAGACCCCGACGGCCAGGAGGACGAGGTCGGCCTCGCGCCTCGTGCCGTCCTCGAGCGCGACGCCCGTGGCGCGGTCCGTCCCCTCGATCCGCGCGACATTCGCGCCGGTCTGGACGCGCACACCCTTCGCCTCGAGCTCGGCCGCGATCGCGCGGCCGATCCGCTCGCCCAGGACCTTCGCGAGCGGCACGGCGCCGCGGACGACCACCGTGACGTCGATCCCGCGCTTGGCGAGCGAGAGCGCCGCCTCCAGTCCGATGAATCCGCCCCCGACGAGGACGGCCTTCGACGCTCCGGCGGCGGCCCCGGCGATGCGCTGTCCATCCTCGGCGGAGCGTAAGGTGTGGACGCCGGGCAGGTCGGCGCCGGGCAGGTCGGGCCTGATGGGCGCCCCGCCCGGGGCAAGGAACACCGCGTCGAAGGCGTGCCGGCCGCCATCCTCCAGCACGACGAAATTACCTTCGATCGCCGAAGCCGTCCCGGCGATTCGCGTCACGTCGCGTGCCGCGAGCGCGTCGGCGGCCTCGAGCGTCAGCGCATCGACGCTCTTGCCGCCCGCCAGCACCGCCTTGGAAAGCGCCGTGCGGTCGTAGGGCGCGCGGGTTTCGGGGGAGATCATCTCGACCTGCCCCTCGAAGCCCTGCTCGCGCAGGGCGAGGGCGCAGGCCTCCCCCGCCGCGCCGCTGCCGACGACGACGAAACGCCGCGGGTCGAGGCCGCGCCGCGCATGAACGGGAAGCGGATGCGGCGCGACCTCGTCGTCGGGCACGTCGACCCAGACGCGCCCGTCCTCCACCGTCACGTCATAGCGCCGCAGGTCGCCATGCCCCGGCGGTTGCGCCTGCTGTCCGGTCCGCGTGTCGAAACAGGCGTGGTGGAAGGCGCAAATGAGGGTGCCGTCCCGCACCACCCCCTTCGACAAGGGCAGCCCGAGATGGGGGCAGGCATGGGTGAACGCCCGGACCGCGTCGCCCTCCCGGACGAGCACGAGGTCGGTCTCCCCGGCACTGGCCTTGACGGGCGTGTCCTCCGGAATGTCGCCAAGCGCGGCGGTGTCGAAGCGGGGCATGGGCACTCTCCTGCGGATGGGTCGCGGATCAATCCCCCCATCCGCTTGCATGTTCCCGGTCCCCTCCCTATATGACTTCTCAACAGCGGCGCCCCGCCGGGCTCCACCGGGAAAGATCGACGGGCCGCGCGCCCGTTTTTTTGTGTCTGGAAATGTCATGTCCGACCTCATCGCCAAGACCGCGCTGGACAAGCGTCTGGCCGAGATCGTCGACCCCATCATCGAGGATATGGGGTTCGAGCTCGTGCGCCTGCGCCTGATGTCTGGCAGGACGCCGACGTTGCAGATCATGGCCGACAGGCCCGGAGGCGGAATCGAGGTCGACGATCTGGCGCGGATCAGCACCGACCTGTCCGCGAATCTCGATGTGGAGGATCCGATCGACGGGGAATACACGCTCGAGGTATCGAGCCCGGGCATCGACCGGCCACTGACGCGGCTGAAGGATTTCGACATCTGGTCCGGCTACGAGGCCCGGCTCGAGACGACGGAGCTGATCGACGGGCAGCGGCGCTTCAAGGGCATGCTGCAGGGCATCGAGGGCAGCGAGGTCCTTGTCGAGATCGAGCGCGGGACCGAGACGCCGACGATCGGGCTCGAGTTCGAATGGCTGTCGGATGCCAAGCTCATCCTGACCGACGAGCTGATCCGCGAAGTGTTGAACGCCCGCAAGGACAAGGGTCAGATCGACGAGGCCCGGTTCGACGAAGTGACGACTTTCATGGACGGTGAGGAAGACTGAGAATGGCCATCACATCCGCAAACCAGCTCGAGCTGCTGCAGACCGCCGAGGCTGTCGCGCGCGAGAAGATGATCGACCCCGCCCTCGTGATCGAGGCGATGGAGGAGAGCCTCGCTCGGGCCGCGAAGTCGCGCTACGGCTCGGAGATGGACATCCGCGTGTCGATCGACCGCAAGACCGGCCGCGCCACGTTCACCCGCGTCCGCACCGTCGTCGACGAGGATCTGCTCGAGAACGAGAAGTCCGAGTCCACCGCCCAGGGCGCGGCCAGTGCCGTCGCCGTCGCCCGGCCGAACTTTTTCGTCACCCGCGCCAAGTCCACCACGATCGACGAGGAGGGCGTGAGCCACACCCGCGACGTGCATGCGTTCCACCTGCGCAGGCCGACTGATGCCGACCGCGGCCGGATGGACAATGTGGACCAGTCGCGCGCCCCCGAGGAAGGCGACATGCTGGTCGACATCGTTCCGCCCGTCGACATGGGCCGGATCGCCGCGCAATCCGCCAAGCAGGTCATCCTGCAAAAGGTCCGCGAGGCCGAGCGCGACAAGCAGTTCGAGGAATACAAGGACCGTGTCGGCACAATCATCAACGTGGCCGTCAGGCGCGAGGAATACGGCAACCTCATCGTCGACCTGAACCCCGGCGAGGGCGTGCTGCGCCGCAACGACAAGATCGGCCGCGAGAGCTACCGCCCCGGCGACCGCATCCGCGTTTACATCAAGGACGTGCGCCGCGAGGTGCGCGGCCCGCAGATCTTCCTCAGCCGCACTGCGCCTGAGTTCATGGAAGAGCTGTTCAAGATGGAGGTGCCGGAGATCTACGACGGCGTCATCGAGATCAAGGCCTGCGCCCGCGATCCGGGGTCGCGGGCCAAGATCGCGGTGATTTCCTACGACAGCTCGATCGACCCGGTCGGTGCCTGCGTCGGCATGCGCGGCTCGCGCGTGCAGGCCGTCGTCAACGAGCTACAGGGCGAGAAGATCGACATCATCCCCTGGAACGACGACGCGCCGACGTTCCTCGTCAACGCGTTGCAGCCCGCCGAGGTGACGAAGGTCGTCCTCGACGAGGAAGCTGAACGGATCGAGGTGGTCGTCCCCGAGGAGCAGCTCTCGCTCGCCATCGGCCGGCGCGGACAGAACGTGCGTCTCGCATCGCAGCTCACCGGGCTCGACATCGACATCCTCACCGAGGAGGAGGAGTCGAAACGCCGGCAAGCCGAATTCGAGGAGCGCACGAAGCTCTTCATGGACACGCTCGACCTCGACGAGTTCTTCGCCCAGCTGCTGGTGTCCGAGGGGTTCACCAATCTGGAGGAGGTCGCCTATGTCGATCTCGACGAGCTTCTGGTGATCGACGGCGTCGACGAAGGCACGGCGGAGGAGCTTCAGGCCCGCGCCCGCGACTACATCGAAGCGCAGAACGCCAAGGCGCTGGAGACGGCGCGCGAGAACGGCCTGCAGGACGATCTCGCCAATTTCGAGGGACTGTCGCCGCAGATGCTCGAGGTGTTGACCACCGACGGCGTGAAGACGCTCGAGGAGTTCGCGACCTGCGCCGACTGGGAGCTGGCCGGCGGCTGGACGATGCAGAACGGCGAGCGCGTGAAGGACGACGGCCTGCTCGAGAAGTTCGACGTCTCGCTGGAGGAAGCGCAGGATCTGATCATGACCGCCCGCGTCATGCTGGGCTGGGTCTCGCCGGAGGACGTGGTCGGCTCCAGCGAGGACGACGCCGAGCCCCAGCCCGAGGAGGCCGGGGCGTGACCGCCCCGGATTCGCTTGAGCCGCGGGGGCCGAAACAAGTCGCGCGACGAACCTGAACGTCGCTGCATCGTAACGGGCGAGACCGGTCCGAAGTCCGGTTTCGTGCGCTTCGTCGTGGGACCGGAGGACGTGATCTTTCCGGATGTGACCGGCAAGCTGCCAGGGCGCGGAATCTACGTGTCCGCGGACCGGGGGGTCTTGGAAAAGGCCGTCGCGAAGCGCATGTTCTCGAAGGGCGCGAAAAAACAGGTACGCATTCCCGAGGATCTGGTCGATCAGGTCGAGGCCGGCCTTCTGAAGCGTCTTCAGGACGCGATCGCCATCGCCCGCAAGGCGGGACGCGCGGTCGCGGGCTACGAGAAGGTCAAGGCAATGCTCGACCGGGAGGAGGCGCGGGTCCTCCTGCAGGCGACCGACGGATCGGAGCGCGGCAAGGGCAAGCTGTCGACGCCGCAGGGCGGAAAATGGATCGGCTTCCTGACCGCCGACGAGCTCGGCCAGGCCTTCGGGCGCGACCGCGTGATACACGCTGCGGTGGCATCTGGAACCTTGGCGCAGCGTATTGTAGAGGAAGCCGCGAGGCTTCAGGGCATGAGACACACAGAAGGCGGCATTCCGGCCGCCGAGAGGGAATCGAAGAACGCATGAGCGATCAGGACGGCAAGAAACCACTTGGCCTAGGCGGCGGTTCGAGAAGCGGAACCGTGAAGCAGAGCTTTGCGCGCGGACGCACGAACAACGTCGTCGTCGAGACCAAGCGCAAGCGCGTGCAGGTGCCGAAGCCCGGCGCCCAGAGCGCCGCCGCGGTGAACGCCCAGGGCGGCCGCCAAACCAGCACCACCGATGCGGAGATGGACCGCCGTCTCCGGGCACTGCAGGCCGCCAAGGCCCGCGAGGCCGAGGACAACGAGCGCCGCGCCGCCGAGGAGCGGGCCCGCGAGGAAGAGCGCAACCGTCGCCGCGCCGAGATCGAGGCCAAGGAGCGCGAGGAGCGCGAGCGGGCGGAGCTTGCCCGCCAGCGCGCCGAGGAGGACGAACGCCGTCAGCGCGAGGCCGTCGAGGCCAAGACGCGCCCCGCCGAGCCGACGCCCGCGCCGGCGGCCGCGGAACCGCGACAGCGCAATCTCGGACCCGATGCGCGCCCCGGCCGCACCGATGCCCCCCGCAAGCGGGACGACGATTCAGGCAAGCCTCGCGGCTCCGACCGCCGTGTCGGCAAGCTCACCGTGAACCAGGCGCTCGCCGGTGGTGAAGGCGGTCGGCAACGCAGCCTCGCGTCCATGCGCCGCAAGCAGGAGCGTCAACGCCGCAGCGGCGGCGGCGCGCAGCAGGAGAAGGTCACGCGCACGGTGCAGCTTCCCGAGACGATCGTCGTCTCCGAGCTCGCCAACCGCATGACCGAGCGGGTTGCCGCGGTCGTGAAGGCTCTGATGCAGAACGGCATGATGGTCACGCAGAACCAAGTGATCGACGCCGACACGGCGGAACTCATCATCGAGGAATTCGGCCACCGGGTGCAGCGCGTCTCCGAGGCGGATGTGGAACAGGTCATCGACCAAGTCGAGGACAAGGCCGAGGATCTGCAGCCGCGCGCGCCGGTCGTCACCATCATGGGCCATGTCGACCACGGCAAGACCTCGCTTCTGGACGCGATCCGCAAGACCAAAGTCGTGTCCGGTGAGGCAGGCGGCATCACGCAGCATATCGGTGCCTATCAGGTCGCCGTCGGCGATACGAAGCTGTCCTTCCTCGACACGCCCGGTCACGCCGCCTTCACCTCCATGCGTGCCCGCGGCGCGCAGGTGACGGACATCGTGGTTCTGGTCGTGGCCGCCGATGACGCGGTCATGCCGCAGACGATCGAGGCCATCAATCACGCCAAGGCCGCTGGGGTCCCGATGATTGTGGCGATCAACAAGATGGACAAGCAGGGTGCGGATTCGAACCGCGTGCGGACCGAACTGCTTCAGCACGAGGTCGTCGTGGAGGAAATGTCCGGCGACGTGCAGGACGTTGAGGTGTCCGCCCAGACCGGAAAGGGTCTCGATGGGCTTTTGGAGGCGATCGCGCTGCAGGCGGAGATCCTCGAGCTGAAGGCCAACCCGAACCGGGCGGCCCAGGGGGCGGTGATCGAGGCGCGGCTCGACGTGGGACGCGGTCCGGTCGCGACCGTCCTCGTTCAGAACGGCACGCTCCGCCGGGGCGACATCTTTGTCGTGGGCGAACAATGGGGCAAGGTCCGCGCGCTGGTCGACGATCAGGGCAACCGCGTGGACGAGGCCGGGCCGTCGGTCCCCGTGGAGGTCTTGGGCCTCAACGGGACGCCCGAAGCGGGCGACGTGTTGAACGTCGTCGAAACCGAGGCGCAGGCCCGCGAGATCGCCGAATACCGGGAGCATGCCGCCAAGGACAAGCGTGCCGCCGCGGGTGCCGCGACCACCCTCGACCAGCTCATGGCCAAAGCCAAGGAGGATCAGGGCGTCAGCGAACTGCCGATCCTCGTCAAGGCTGATGTGCAGGGTTCGGCCGAAGCGATCATGCAGGCGATGGAGAAGGTCGGCAACGAGGAGGTCCGCGTCCGCGTGCTTCATTCGGGCGTGGGCGCGATCACCGAGAGCGACATCACCCTTGCGGAGGCCTCCAAGGCGCCGGTCATCGGGTTCAACGTTCGCGCCAACGCGCCGGCGCGCGCGGCGGCCAACCAGAAGGGCGTGGAGATCCGGTACTACTCGGTGATCTACGACCTCGTGGACGATGTGAAGCAGGCGGCGTCCGGTCTTCTCTCTGCGGAGATCAAGGAGACCTTCATCGGCTACGCCGAGATCCGGGAGGTCTTCCGCGTTACCGGCGTCGGCAACGTGGCGGGTTGCCTTGTCACCGAGGGAGTCGCGCGGCGCTCCGCCGGCGTGCGTCTGTTGCGCGACAACGTCGTTGTGCATGAGGGCACGCTGAAGACACTGAAGCGATTCAAGGACGAGGTCCGTGAGGTCCAGTCCGGTCAGGAATGCGGCATGGCGTTCGAGAACTACGACGATGTTCGTCCGGGCGACGTGATCGAGATTTTCGAGCGCGAGGAGGTCGAGCGCAGGCTCGACTAATGCCTGCCTTGCCGGAGCACGACGAAGGGCCCCTTGAGGGCCCTTTTTCGTGTCCGTGCCCTACTGCGGCGGGTGCGCCGTGAAGACCGCGCGCGTCCGACCGGATCTCTCAGGGCGTGGCCGGGCCCCGATCGACGGGTTCGTCGCGGCTGCGTCAGTTCGGCCTGCTCCCGCAAGCTGAACGCAATGGGGCCAGCGCCTCTACCCATCTGGGGCGGTCGACCAGCACGGCGTTCGCGATCTCCCACGCCGTCGACGCAAGCCGACGTCACAGAAGGACGAGAAGCTCTTACAAGAGTTCCGTGTTCCCGAAGGCCGCCCTGGTCATGTTCGACAACGTGACGAAAAGGGACAGAGGAAGGCCAAGGCGGGGCCGACCGACGCGGCAAGAACCTAACCGGGTGGCTTAACCGAAGCCCGGGGAACCCGGCACCGCGCCCGTCGACCGACGCCAAATACCAACGGCATCATCTGTTGACCTGCGCCCTGCCGCGCAAGTGTGATAGAGGGGACGTGCTCTGGGGTGGCGAGGAGAGCGTTTCAGGGGTTGCCGCAGATATCGACGATGGCGTCGTAGCGGTCGAAGACGCGGTTCGCGAGGCGGTTCTGGCGGAGCTATTGCCAGATGTTCGACCGGGTTCAGCTCCGGGCTGTAGGGCGAGAGCGTCAGCAGCGTGATGATCCCCGGCACGACGAGGTCCCTGAAGCTGTGCCAGCCGACACCATCGAGGACGAAGATGGTATGCGCGCCGGGCGAGACGTGCCGGCTGATCTCGGCGAGGTGTGCGCTGATCGCACCTGTATTGACGTAGGGCATGACGAGCGCGGCGCTGGCGGGGCAGACGGCGCCCTGGCCGGCTCCGTCAGGGTCCGGGTCCTTCAGGGCGGTGTCCGGCGCAACACGAACGTTCCCGGCCGGGAACGCCATGGGCGGTGCGGGCTCGCCCGATATTCCCGGTGCGCGACCCCGCCGCTTCGGGGCGATCGCCCCACCCGTTCACGGCGATCGGGCACCGGCCGGATGGCCGGACTTGTGCCGACCCCGACCCCCCGCGCCGCCGCCCGGCGCGAATGACCGGCGGAGATGCGGGCGAGGATCCGCTTGCGACGATCCATCGTGTAGAATGCGTCCATGTTCGATCTCCCGCCGAAAGCGAACCGCACGGACGACCCCGCGGGAATCCCCCGTGAGTCGGGACGGAGGCAAACCGCTTTGAAGCGGCCAGCAGACCCACGACGATCACGATCCGTCCTGCGGCAGGGCAGGCCGCCCGGATCGCGCGGGCCGTGGAAGGCAGTCTACGAAACTTCGACATGCGGACACTATCTCGGCCCGCAGGGCGATATCACCAAAAATTGCGAACGAGAAAGGCCGGCCTCGACGGAAGCCGGCCCGACCGATGCCGTTGGCGGCGCGTCTTAGGACTTCTTGGAACCCTTTACGCGCGACCAGACGCGCTTGTTCGTCAGATACAGCAGAACGGACAGCACACCGAGCGCGACGATGGCCGTCATTCCCATCTGCTTCCGCGCGGCGAGCTTCGGCTCCGCGGTCCACATCAGGAACGCAGCGACGTCCTTCGAGGCGTTCACCAGATCGGCGGGGGCGTCGTCGTCGAAGGTGACGTAGTCGTCGCCCAGCGGCGGCGGCATGCTGATCCATCCGCTCGGGAACGCGGTATTCTCGTAGAGGATCGTGCCCGCCTGTTCCCGCTCCTCTCCGGTGTAGTTCACGAGCAGCGAGGCGATGTATTCCGGTCCGCCCATCCCGTTCACGATCTGGCTGAGACCGAGGTTGTACGGCCCGTGGAAGCCGGCTCGTGCCTTCGCCATCAGCGACAGGTCGGGGGCGCCCTGAGAGTTGTTCTCCGGAAAGTTGTCCGTCGGCGTGGCCGGGCGGAAATCGCCGACCGGATCGGGGTCGTTGAGCGCGGGATCGTAGACCTCGATCGTGGAAGCGTAGGCCTTCACCTGTTCTTCCGAGTAGCCGAGCGCGCCCTCGTCGCCGAGCGTCCGGATCGGAACGAACTTCAGCCCGTGGCACGACGCGCAGACCTCGGTATAGACCTTGAGGCCACGCTGCAGCTGGTTCTGGTCGTAGGTGCCGAACAGTCCCTCGAACGAGAACTCGTAATCGGTAATTTCCTGATGCACCCCCTCCTCGGCCGCGACGGCGACCGAGGTCATGAATGCGAGAGCCGCGAGGGCTTTGGTGCAGGTCGACAGCATCTGTCCCTCTCCTTATTCGGCCGGCTTGGCGGATTTCTCGCCCGGCAGGCGCATTCCGGTCGCGTCACCCGTCTCGCCGTAATGGCTGGCGAAGTCGGCCTCGATGGTTTGCGGCCGCGCGGTGGGCTTCTCGATCACGCCAAGCAGCGGCAGGATCACGAGGAAATAGGCGAACCAGTAGGCCGAGGCGATCAGCGAGATCGACGCCCACGGCTCCTCCGCCGGCATGGAACCGAGCCACATCAGCAGGATGAAGTCGAAGACGAGAAGCCAGAACCACCACTTGAACATCGGGCGATAGCGGCCGGAGCGGACCGACGACGTGTCAAGCCAGGGCGCGAGCGCCATGACCACGATCGCGCCGAACATCGCGAGCACGCCGAAGAACTTGGCGTCGACGATGCCGCCGGTCAACCAATTCGCCGCGATCACCACCCAGACATCGCCGGTAAAGGCCCGCAGGATCGCGTAGAACGGCAGGAAGTACCATTCAGGTACGATATGCGCCGGCGTCGCGAGGGCGTTCGCCTCGATGTAGTTGTCGGGGTGGCCGAGATAGTTCGGCATGAAGCCCACGATCGCGAAGAAGGCGAGCAGGATCACGGCGAGCGCGAACAGATCCTTGATGACGAAGTAGGGCCAGAACGGCAGCGTGTCCCGGGCCGCTTCCTCCTTGGAGGTACGGCGCACCTCCACACCCGTCGGGTTGTTGTTGCCCGTGGAGTGGAACGACCAGATATGCACGATCGTCAGGCCGAGGATCAGGAACGGCATCAGGTAATGCAGCGAGAAGAAGCGGTTCAGCGTCGCGTTGTCGACCGCCGGTCCGCCCAGCAGCCAGGCCTGGATCGACTCGCCCACGAAGGGCACCGCACCGAAAAGGCCGGTGATCACCGTGGCGCCCCAGAACGACATCTGCCCCCAGGGCAGGACGTATCCCATGAAGGCCGTGCCCATCATCAGCAGGTACATGACGATGCCGATGATCCACGTGACCTCCCGCGGCGTCTTGTAGGACCCGTAATAGAGATTGCGGAAGATGTGCGCGTAGACCGCGACGAAGAACAGCGACGCGCCGTTGGCGTGGATGTAGCGCAGGGCCCAACCGCCGTTCACGTTGCGCATGATATGCTCGACGCTCGCGAAGGCGTAGTCGACATGCGGCGTGTAGTGCATCACCAGCACGATGCCGGTCACGATCTGCAGAACCAGCGTGAAGGTCAGGATGATGCCCCAGATCCACATCCAGTTCAGGTTCTTGGGCGTAGGGATGTAGAGCGTGTCGTAGATCAGGCTCAGGATCGGGATGCGCCTGTGCACCCAACGCTCGGCGTCGGAATGCGGTTCGTAATGGTCGTGCGGAATGCCAGCCATGTCGGTGTCCCCTCAGCCAAGCCTGATCGTGGATACGTTCGTGAACTCCGCCAACGGCACCGGAAGATTGGTCGGGGCAGGTCCGCGCCGGACACGGCCGGCAGTATCGTAATGGGAGCCGTGACAAGGGCAGAACCATCCGCCGAAATCGCCCGCATCGCCAAGCGGCACGCATCCCAGATGCGTACAAACGCCGATCATGACGAGCCACTCGCCGTCGACCGCCTCGCTTCCGGTTGCCTCGAACGCCGCCAAGGCGCGGTTCTCGTCGACGGCGGGGACACCCGCCTCGAGATTGGCGTTCTGCGCATTCGGATCCGGCAGATCGGAAACGTCCACCCCCCGGGCGTCCGCAATCTCCTCGGGCGTGCGCCGGCGGATGAAGACCGGCTTGCCCAGCCATTTCACGGTCAGCTGCGTGCCCGGCTCCAGGCCCGAGACGTCCACGTCGATGGAGGCCAGCGCCTGCACGTCGGCGGAGGGGTTCATCTGGTTGACCAGCGGCCAGACGGCGGCGCCGCCGACCACGACGCCGGCAGCGGCCGTCGCGTAGTAGAGAAAGTCGCGGCGGGTGCCCGCGTGATCGTCGGCATGTGACACGAAGCCATCTCCCGGTCTGGTGTCGGCCCCGATGGAACCGATCGTCAAAGCAGCGAGTCGGGCATGGGGATGACCCCCATGCCCGCATTTCGTTTCCTTTAGCGCAAGGTCGGGGCGGAGTTCCAGCGGACAAACGCGCGCATCCGCGTCGAATGTCAGCCTATGGCCCCGAGGTCGCGGTCCATGTCGCGGTGCGGGATGCCCGCGTCGTCGTAGACCGGCCCCCGCGCCACGAAGCCCAGTCGCGCGTAGAAGCCGATCGCGTCGGTCTGCGCGCCGAGCGTTGCGCGGCGAAACCCCCGCGCCGCGAGCGCGGCCATCGCATGCCGCATCAGCGCCGCGCCGAGCCCCGTGCCCCGGGCCCGGCGCAACACGGCCACGCGCTGGATCTTGGCCACATCGCCCTTCGGCAGGACGCGCAGCGTGGCGACCGGCCCCTCGGGGTCCGTGACGAGCCAATGCAGGCAGTCGCCATCCCGGCCGTCCACCTCGTCGGCGAGCGAGACATTCTGCTCCCCGATAAAGACCGCTGCCCGGATGGCGAGCGGCGCGGCGAGGTCGGTGACCTCTTCGATCGTCGGCCCCTCGGTCAAGCGGGCTTCGTCACCTGCATCGCGTCGCGCGCCGCGAAGCGCGCCTCCCAGGCGGCGAGCGTCGGCCGCCCTTCGCGCCAGGCCCGGTCGTCCAGCCGGAAATCGAGATAGCCGAGCGCGCAGCCAACCGAGATTTGCGCCATGTTGAGCGGTCCTTCCAGCAGCGGCATGGAGCGGTGCTCCAGCGCGTCGAGCGAGCGGGCGATCTTGGTCCACTGCGCCTCGAACCAGTCCGGCCACCAGAGGGTCTCCGGCCGCAACCGCTTCTCGTAGACGATAGCGAGCGCCGCCTCCAAGATCGCGTCGGCATTGGCCTCGAGCGCCAGCACGTCCCAGAGCCGCGCCTCCGGGTAAAGCCTGGCGCCCGCCCGGTGGTCGAGGAATCGACAGATCACGCGGCTGTCGTGGATCGCGGGACCGTCGTCGCGCACGAGGACCGGGATCTTGCCCGACGGGTTCGCCGCGTTCAGCACGGCCTCGCCGCCCATCGGGCTCGAGGTGACGGCCCGGATCTCCACGTCGGTCTGCTTCGTCTCGAGCAGGACCACGCGGACCTTCCGCACGAAGGGCGAGGCAGGGGAGGACAGGACGTGCATGCGAGATCTCCGGATCCTTGGCCGGCGGAGCCTAGCGCCGGGTCGGACCGGGTCCAAGGTCCAATCCGGGTCCGACCGCTTCAGACACTCGCCGTCAGGGACCGCCCCGCGACGCCGGTGATCCGCGCGGGAATGATCGCGCCAACCGGCTGATCCGTGTCGAAAGCCACCTCTGCGAATTGCGCCGTGCGGCCCATCCGGGGCGATTCCATCAGAACGGCGTGGTCGCGGCCCACCTGCGCCGCGAGGTGCCGCGACACGGCCGCCTCGCCCGCCGCGCGCAAACGCGCGGCCCGCGCTCGGATCGTGGCCCCGTCGACGGCCGGCATCCGGGCGGCCGGCGTGCCCGCGCGGGGCGAATAGGGGAACACGTGCAGCCACGTCAGGTCGCACTCCTCCACCAGCCGCAGGGAGTCCGCGAACTGCGCTTCAGTCTCCGTCGGAAAGCCCGCGATGATGTCGGCGCCGAAGGTCATGTCGGGGCGGAGCCGCCGCGCCGCCTCCACGAAGCGGATCGCATCGTCGCGCAGGTGCCGCCGCTTCATTCGCTTCAGGATCAGGTCCGCGCCGTGCTGTAGCGACAGGTGGAGATGCGGCATCAGCCGATCCTGCTCGGCGATGGCACGCATCAGCGCGTCGTCCACCTCGATCGAGTCGATGGAGCTGATCCGCAGCCGCGGCAGGTCGGGGACGAGCCGCAGAATGCGCAGGACAAGGTCGCCCAGCCGCGGCCGCCCCGGCAAATCCGCGCCCCAGGAGGTGAGGTCCACGCCGGTCAGCACCACCTCGTTGAACCCCCGCTCCGTCAGGCGCCGGATCTGGTCGACCACGACGCCGGCGGGCACGGAGCGGCTGTTCCCGCGTCCGTAGGGAATGATGCAGAAGGTGCAGCGGTGGTCGCAGCCGTTCTGGACCTGCACGTAGGCGCGCGAGCGCGTGCCGAACCCGTCGATCAGGTGACCGGCGGTTTCCGTCACCGACATGATGTCGTCGACCTGCACCGGCTCGGTCCCGCCGGTGGCGAGGCCGGCCCAGGTCTCGCGGCGCATCTTTTCCACGTTGCCGATCACCGCGTCCACCTCGTCCATCGCGGCGAAGCCGTCGGGGTCGGTCTGCGCGGCGCAGCCGGTCACGACGATGCGCGCACCCGGATGGTCGCGACGCAGGCGGCGGATGTCCTGCCGTCCCTTGCGCACCGCCTCGGCGGTCACGGCGCAGGTGTTGACGATCACCACGTCCTCGAGCCCGGCCCCGGCGGCCAGCTCGCGTATCGCCTCCGTCTCGTAGGCGTTCAGGCGGCAGCCGTGATTCGACAGGATCGGCGCGCTCATGCCGCACCCCGGGGCCAGACGCCCTCGAAGACATGCGCGGTCGGGCCGGTCATCCAGACGCCGTCCGCGCGCCAGTCGACATGGATCGTCCCCCCATCGAGGTCGATCCGCACGGACCGCCCCGTCAGCCCCCGGCGCGCAGCGGCCACCGCCACGGCGCAGGAGGAAGAGCCGGAGGCGAGCGTCGGGCCCACGCCCCGCTCCCACACCCGCATCCTGAGGTGGTCGGGCGCGACGCAGTGCGCGACCTGCACGTTGGTGCCCTCGGGGAACAGCGCGTGCCGCTCGAAGGCGCCGAAGGCGGCGAGGTCGGCGGCCTCGGCATCGGTGACGAAGAACGTGCAATGCGGGTTGCCCATCCCCGTCGCGACCGGATCGCCGTCAAGCGGCAGGTGCAGCAGGTCGACCTCGCGCGCCAGCGGCACGTCGCGCCAGTCGAGGATCGGCGCGCCCATGTTCACCGCCGTCAGCCCCGCGTCGCGCACCTCGGCGCGAAGCAGGCCCCGTTCCGTCCGGATTGTGAGCCGTTCCGTTCCCCGCCGCGCCATCTCCCGGGCCGCGACGCAGCGCGTGGCGTTGCCGCAGGCGCCAGCCGTGCTGCCGTCCGCGTTCCAGAAGACGAGCGCGAGATCCGCTTCCGCGTCGTCACGGATCACGGCCAGTTGATCGAAGCCCACGCCGAAATGCCGATCGCCCATCGCTCGCGCCAGCGCGGTGTCCACGGCGGGTCCGGTCGCGCGCTCGTCCACGACGACGAAGTCGTTGCCGAGGCCGTGCATCTTCATGAACGGCAGGCCGTCTCTGGGGGTGCGGGTCATGGGCGCGCAGATACGCGCCGCGTCGCGATTTTGAAAGGGGGCCGCTTGACGGCCCCCGACCCCCCGTTTAGGAGCCGCTTCAGAGAGCCGATAGCTCAGTTGGTAGAGCAACTGACTTTTAATCAGTAGGTCCAGGGTTCGAGCCCCTGTCGGCTCACCACTCCCCCCGAAGGCGTCGCCCGTAGTTTCAGTCGCAGGTTTCCGCGCCGATCAGGGCCGCGAATCCGACGGCCGGCTTGCAGGTCTCCGACACCGCGACGATTCGGCCATGCCCGTCGAGCGGGGGCAACTCCCGCAGACCGGCGTCGTAGTTCCTCCACAGCGCCCCGCGCAACCCTGTGGCCAGAAGCAGGCCGCGCCGCTTGGCCTCGTGGTAGAAGCCGCGGGCGTACCACATCATCGCCGCCTCCTCGTCGCCGTCCGCGACCATCCACGCGCCGCGCAGATAGCGGGTGGAGTATTTCAGCGCCGTGTCCGCCTCGAGCAGATCCTGCGGACTGCCCTCGAAGTTCATGTTGCGCGCCGTGGCGGGCAGGATCTGCATCATGCCCCAATACGGCCCGTTCCGGGCGCCGACGCGGTAGTCGCTTTCCCGCTGGATCACCCGATGCACGAGGCTGCGCGGGATCTCGTAATGGTCCGCCCACTTGTTGATCAGGGTCCGGATCTCCGGCGTCTCGCCCGGATGGAGGCTGTGGGTCCGGAAGGACATCTCCGGTTCGGGTGCGCTCGCGCAGGCGGCGAGAAGAAGCAGAACGGAAAAAAGGACGTAGCGCATCGGAACCCCCGGTGTTTCCGGTTCCGGTAGCAAATGCCCCCGCCCCCCGGGAGTCCCCGGATTCGGCATCGGCGGCGCTCCGCGCTTGAAAGGCGCGCCCCGATCGGTCAACCCCGGCAGCCATGAGAGATCTCGTCTACCGGCTGCAGGCCTACGCCCTGCGCGGGCTCCTTGCCTGCCTCCGTCCGCTGTCCATGCCCGCCCGCCGGCGCATCCTTGGCACGGTGACGGAGTGGGTCGTGCGCCTTTCCCCGCTCCGCCGCCGGGTGCGTGCGAACCTGCGCCGCGTCTGGCCCGACATGGCCGAGGCAGAGCGCCGCCGGCTGTCGCACGAGGTCGCCCGAAACGTCGGCCGCACCCTCGCGAGCGTGTGGTTCAACGAGGACTTCGCGAAGGAGACGGCGGTTCTCGACGCGCATGGCGACGGGCTCGCCGCCCTGCGCGCCGCCCGGGCGGAAGGGCGCGGGGCCATCCTCCTGTCGGGCCATTACGGCCAATGGGAGGCGGTGCGCGCGATCCTCCGGCGCGAGGGGATCGAGGCGGGCGCGATCTACCGGCCGAACAACAACCCCTATTACGACCCGATCTTTCGGCGCGGGCTGGAAGCCGGGGGCCGACCGATCGTGGCCAAGGGCCGTGCCGGCAACCGCGACCTTCTGCGCGCGCTGCGGGGCGGCGCGGTGATGGCCATCCTGCCCGATCAGTACGTGAAGGGCGCGCCCTATCTGGATTTTCTCGGTCATCCCGCGCGCACTTCGCTCGCAGCGGCCGAACTGGCGCTGCGCTACGACCTGCCGCTGATCCCGACCTTCGCCCCGGAGATCGACGGCCGGCCCGTCGTCACGCTCGAGGCGCCGATCCCGCATACCGACGCGGCGACGATGATGCAGGTCTTCAACGACCGCCTTTCGTCATGGGTGGCGCAGCATCCGTCGCAATGGTACTGGCTCCACCGTCGCTGGAAGAGCAAGGGCGGGCGTGCGGCCCGCTAGCCCGCCGGCCGATCCCGAGGCGCCCATGTTCCTGAGCATCTTCGACATCTTCAAACCGGGCATCGGCCCCTCCTCCTCGCACACGATGGGTCCGATGGTCGCGGCCCTGCGCTTTCTTCGCGCGCTCGCGGGCGGGGCGGAGCCGGAGCCGGGCGCGGGCCCGCCCGCGCATCTCACCGCGACGCTGCACGGCTCGCTCGCCTGGACGGGCAAGGGCCACGCGACGGATCGGGCGGTCTGCCTCGGTCTGCTCGGCTTCGACCCGGCGAACATGGACATGGACCGCGCGGAGACGGCGCTGGACCGGCTCGCGGCAAACCGGACGCTCGCGCCCGAGGGGCTGCCGGAACTGCGTTTCGACCCGGCGGAAGACGTGGTCTTCGACTGGGGTCCGCCGCTGCCGGGCCATGCCAACGGTCTCGCTTTGCGCGCCTTCGACGCGGCGGGCCACCTCCGCATGCAGGAAACGTATTATTCCGTCGGCGGCGGCTTCGTCGTCACCGCGCGCGAACACGAGGCGCCGCCCGATCTCGGCACGGCCAAGGCCGAGGCGGGCTTCCCCTACCCGTTCGGCACCGCCGCCGAGATGCTGGCCATGGGCGCGGAATCAGGTCTCGGCATCGCGCGCATGAAGTGGCGCAACGAGGCGGTGCTGACATCCGAGGCGGAGCTCGGCCGGCGGATCGACGCGATCTGGTCGGCGATGAACGACTGCATCGACCGGGGCCTTCGGCAGGACGGCATCCTGCCCGGCGGCCTTTCGGTCCGGCGCCGCGCGCGCGCGATTCACGCGCAACTGCAGACGGAAGCGGGCCGCAACCTCGCGCAGCCGCATGTCTGGAGCGACTGGCTCTCGGTTTACGCGATGGCCGTCAACGAGGAGAACGCGGCCGGCGGCCGGGTCGTCACCTCCCCCACCAACGGAGCCGCCGGCGTGGTACCCGCCGTGATCCGCTATTACCGCGACCATTGCGTCGGCGCGACGCCGGAAGGCATCCGCACGTTCCTTCTGACGGCGGCGGCCATCGGCGGACTGATCAAGCACAACGCCTCGATCTCGGGCGCCGAGGTCGGCTGTCAGGGCGAGGTGGGCAGCGCCTCCGCGATGGCGGCGGCGGGGCTCTGCGCGGCGCTCGGCGGCAGCAACGCGCAGGTCGAGAACGCCGCCGAGATCGCGCTCGAGCACCATCTCGGCATGACCTGCGACCCCGCGGCGGGTCTGGTGCAGGTTCCCTGCATCGAGCGCAACGGACTCGGTGCGATCAAGGCCGTCTCCGCCGCCTCGCTCAGCCTGCGCGGCGACGGCGCGCATTTCATGCCGCTCGACAATTGCATCGAGGCGATGCGACAGACCGGGCGCGACATGTCGGAGAAGTACAAGGAGACGAGCCAGGGCGGCCTCGCGGTGAATCTGCCGGAGTGTTGATCCTTTCGGACGTCGGTCGCGTCCTCGCAGCATCGGCGCGGATCCTGCGACGGTCCCGCCCGGCGGCACGTCGAGCAGCCCCCAAACCCGACGCGGAGGTCCGGTATCGCCATCCGACGCCCTAGCCGGCCAACCTGATCACGTATTGCTGCCCCATCGTCTCGAGCGCGGCGCGATCGCCCAGCCGCGCCACGAGGCGGCCCACGGCGTCCTTCACCGGCGTCCCCTCCCCGTCGCTCCAGTGATAGTCGTCGCCCGCGATCACGCCGCCGGGGCGGACCTTGCGCGAGGCCAGATCGAGATCGGTGTCGACGAAGGGCGCGTTGTGGTTGCCGTCGATGTAGATCCAGTCGAGGCTTCCGTCCGCCATCTCCGACAGCGCCGCCTCCGACGTGGCGCGTTGCAGCACGACGCGGTCGTCGCCGGCAAAGCGCGCGGCGACCGTCTCGTACATTTCCGGCATGCGCTCGGCGTTCTTCTTTCGCCCGAAACCGGTATTGTTGAAGCGCGGATCGTATTCCCAAGGGTCGATCAGGTGCAGGCGCGCCGGTGCGCAAACCTCGAGGATGATCTCGCTGAACCGTCCCTCCCATACGCCCACTTCCGCGCCGGTCCCGCCCTTCGGCAGTGTCTCCAGCATCCTCCGCCGCGTCTCGTCGCGCTTTCCGGCCATGATCGTCCTTTCAGGCGGTCCCGTCCGCCGGTTCCGTCGCGCCGAGCGCCTCGCGCAGTGCCCGGTAGGCGGGCACGTCCATCAGCGCGGCGTATTGCGCGCGGTGCCATTCCACACCCCGCCGATGCAACTGCCGCACGCCCCGGTCGGCCCGCAGCTCCGCCAGCGCATCCTCGAAGCCGGGCACGACCGGCGGGGCGTCGCGACCGCCGCCCATGTTCCACTTTTCCCAATAGTCCCGGCCCAGATCCTCGCCCACATGGTTCGCCCGGCCGCGGTTCTTCTTGAGGATATACGCCTCCAGCGAGCGGAGCGGATAGTGCCGCAGATAGGCCGCGTCCTGGCAGCCGCCCCAGGGCATGGCCCAAACCTGCCCCCGGTTCATGCGCCCGGAAAGGTCCGTCCCGTCGGGCGCTTTCCAGACGATCCGATCCACCCATTCGTCTCGGATTCGAGGACGATGCAGTCCGAGATGATACATTGTTTCCAATTTTCGGAAGAGCGTCTTGACCTCCCGCGCTGGTCGGCCGCCCCGGCGGGGCAACGGCTCGCAGCGTGTGAACTGCGCGGTCACGAGCCGGTCGGCGAAGGCGGTGACGCCGCCATTGCCGAAGACCTTCCACGGAAAGCTCACCACGTCCGTCTCCGGCCCGAGTGTGCGCAGGAGCCCCGGAACCGTGCCGTCGCCCGCGCGGATGTCAAGGAACTCGTCCACGTCGGCGATGAAAATCCATTCGGCCCGAAGGGTCGCGATGTGATCCTTCGCCCATTTCAGCGCCGACTTGTGCGGTCCGCGCCGCAAAACGCGGTTCGGCTGATGGGTCAGCACGCCCCGCGCCTGCAGCCGATCGAGCAGCGCGGTGGTGCCGTCCTCGCAATCGTTGGTGAAGATCAGGAAATCGTCGAACCCGAGCGCGCGGTGATGGGCGAGCCATTCGAGAATGTAGGGCGCCTCGTTCTTCATCGTCGAGACGACGAGGAACCGTCCCTCCGGCCGGGGCGCGAGCCGGACGGCATCGGGCAGGCGGAGCGTCCAGTATTGCCCCCGCGTCTCCACCGTGGCGCCGGGCAGGCGAGCGGCCAGGTCGGTCACGGCGGCGCGGACCGGGTGGCCGAGTTCCGCGCCCCAGTGCCAGCCGGCCCCGGCCACGATGCCCCCGGGCCGCACGACGCGCGCGGCGACCTCCAGATCGGCCAGGATCGTGTCGTAATGCTTGCCGCCGTCGAGCCAGAGCCAGTCGAGCGCGCCGTCCCCCATTCCGGCCAGCGCCTCCGCCGAGGTCGTGCGCAGGATCGTCGCGTCCGGATAGGCGGTCGCGACCGCCGCCGCCTGCGCGTCCCGCGTCGCCTGCGGGATCGCCTGCGCCAGCGCGCGGGCATCGCGCACGGCGTCCTCGGTCCAGGGATCGACAAGGGTCAGTGCGGCAGGTCGCGCGATCTCCATGAGCGCGGCGGTGTGATGGCCCGCATGGGTGCCTGTTTCCGCCCCCCGCGCCGCTTTCGGCAGCGTTTCCATCGCCGCGCGGGCGTTGTCGCGCACCGGCTTCACGCGCGCAGCGTCTCGGCCAGACGCTCGACCTCGGCGCGGATCCCGGCCTCCATCTCGGGATGCCGCGCGATCCTGCGTTTGGCGAGCACGCGGGCGACCTTGCCACTGTCGGCCTCCCGGATGGCCGTCTCCAGCCGGTCGGAGACGAGCCCCGCTGCCGAAAGCGCGGCAAGCCAGTGGCGGCGCATCTCGTCCTCGCTGGGCTGCCGCTCGCACCAGACCTGCTCGAAGAGCATCATGATGTAGTCGAGGACCGCCTTGGGGAGATGCCGCCGGTCACCCTTGAATGGCGAGTGGAAGACGTCGGTGACGATCTCGTAACTCGGCCAGTAATGCAGCACGCCGTCGCCGCTCGCCTCGGGGCCGAGTTCGCGCATCAGCTCGTCGATGGCGACGCGCAGGACGCTCTTCGACACGGCATTCGCGCTGATGCAGGAGACGGGGCGGAACGTCGCGATCAGCGGCACGGGCGACAGCGTGCAGATGATCCGGGCTTCCGGGCGATGGCGGCGGATCAGGTCGTGGATCGCGCGGATGTTGGCCTTGTTCTCCTCGACGGTGGTGACGCGGAACTTGTGGCGCGACGGGTCGTAGACGTCCTGCGGGATCGACCGCCAGAACACGCCGCCCGACACCTCGTCGTACCACACCTCGGACAGTCCGAAGGTCAGGATGAACAGGTCGGTCCGGGCGAAGATCTCCTGCGTCTGGCGCCGCACTTCCTCGTCGTAGCCGTAGCTCTCGGCGGAATAGCCGTGCCAGAGCTCCTCCTCGAAGCGCGCCCCCTCGAAGGCCCACTCGAATTGCTGGCGGATGACGAAGGAGTTCACCATCCCTTCGCCGCACTTCACGACATAGGCGTTCGAGCCCTCGTCGCGGGTCAGTACCGAATAGTTCCGCGCGGCCAGCCAGTTCGAGATGTTGGCCGCGAAGCAGGAGCCGAAGGCGGTGATCCGCGTCTCGGGCGTGATCATCGGCTGCTCCGGCTGCCAGCCGTCGACGACCCATCGGCGCGCGGCGTCCGGCGTGGCCATTCCGGCGCGGTCCGGCGTGAAGTTGGTATGCGCGCCGCGGAACCACGTGCGGTGCACGCCCTCCTTCCGGGTATGCTGGAACTCGAGTGCGTTGGCAGCGGGCGTGTCGTTCATCGCTCAGCTCCGTCCCGGCGGCATGTCGAAGCGCGGATCGTCCGCGGGCAGGAACAGCACGTCCGACATGCGCGGCGCACGCGTGAGACCGGACAGGAAGGAATGTACCTCGAAGCCATGCACGGCCATGAAGGCGATCACCTGCGAAAAGCGGTAGCCACCCGCGAAGCGCTTCTTGATCGAAATTTCGGCTACGACGAACTCGCAGCGGGCGAGCGTGGCCGTCGCGCCCTGCAGCACCTCCAGCTCGTGCCCCTCCGTGTCGATCTTGAGACCGATGGGCCCGGGCAGGCCGTCGGTCAGGCTGTCGAGCGTGCGAACCTCAACCTCGCGCCGCTCCAGCATCGCCGTCTCGCCCGTCCGCGCGCCCCCGGTGCTTCGCGCCAGCCGCCGACGGTCGACCGAAAGCGTCATCCGGCCCGGCGCCGCGCCGAGCGCGCAGACGTGGAACGCATGGTCGAGCCCCGGCCATCGCCGCGCCACGGTGTCCCGGCTCTCCTCGAGCGGATCGACTAGAAGGAACCGCCGGTCGGGGAAGCTCTCGTAGAGGAAGGGCGTGCCCGCGAGGACACCGACGTCCACGATCGTAGGCGCGGCGAAATCGTAGCCGCGGAAGTAGCTGGCCTGCATCTTGTCCGGCATCGCCATGGCGTGATCCTCGGGGCATCGACGCGCAATCGCGCCTCCACCCCTCGCTCGCGGAAGATCGTTAACCTGAGGTTAACGCATCGTGTCGCCGGGCAGGAACGTCGGCACCAGTTCCACACGTCGGTCCTCGCCGGCGAAGCCGTGCTCGCCAAGGATGATCCGTGCCGCGATCTGACCGGCCTCGCGGCGGCGGCTGTTTACGGTGGCCAGCTGCCTCGGCAATCCGTCGAGCAGGGCGAAGGCGTTGAACCCCACGAGGCCCAGCGCATTCCCCACGTCGAACCCTTTCTCCAAAACGTAGAGCAATCCGCCCCCACCGGTCAGATCGTTGGTGTAGAACAGGAAATCGAGGTCGGGCGTGCGCGACAGCATCTCTGCCGTCATTTCGCGCCCCTTGCCGAAGGCGGATTGCCCGGAATAGGCCATCTGGTCGACGACCGGCACCTGCGCCTCGCCCAGCGCACGCTCCAGTCCCTCCAGCCGCTTCCGGGCGCGATGGTCGCCGTCCACCTTCGTTCCAAGCACGCCGATCCGCCGATAGCCGCGCCGAACGATCTCCATGCCGACCTGATAGCCCGCGCGCCAATGGCTGATTCCTACGGCGGCGTCGACCGGCTCGCCGTCGACATCCATCACCTCGACGACGGGAACGCCGGAATTGGCGAGCATCGCGCGGCTGGCCTCGGAATGTTCGAGCCCCGCGACGATCACGCCGGAGGGCCGCCAGGACAGCATTTCGAACAATGTCCGCTCCTCCTTTCCGGGGTCGTAGCCGGTGGTGCCGACGACGGGCTGGAGGGCGGTGTCGCCCAGCACCTCGTCAACACCGGCCAGCATCTCCGGGAAGACGAGGTTCGACAGCGACGGCACGACCACTGCGACCAAATTCACCCGGTTCGACGCGAGGGCCCCGGCGATCTTGTTGGGGACGTAGCCCAGCCGTCGCGCCGCCTCGAGCACCTTGGCCCGCGTGCGGTCACTCACGTCGCCGCGGTTGCGCAGGACGCGGCTGACCGTCATCTCGCTGACTCCGGAGGCTTCGGAGACGTCCCGAAGCGTCAGGTGCCGGTGTCGGTCGTTGCGGCGCGTCACGCGGGAAACCTCATCGAGCGGGATCGGAAATCCCGTGTTACCGCGCTGCCCCGGCTGTGGACAAGCAGACCCGTTGGCGGCTATTCGGGCGCGGGGTCCCGTGGCTCAACTGGATAGAGCAATCCCCTCCTAAGGGATAGGTTGCAGGTTCGAGTCCTGCCGGGATCACCAGCCCAAGTGTTACGGTATAACATCTCTACTGTTACAGTGTAACTTCCAGGCTCGATGTCAGGTTTCGTTCAGACGAGTCACGTCTTGGCGATCGCCCCGATCTGGAGCGACGGCGCGGACCATCGGGACAGACAGAATGACCAGGTACACACGCATCCCGACAGCCGCCGAACGACGCCATGGAGATTGCAGGGTGTGACATCGACGACCTCCAGTTGGCGCCGATCCCGATGAGCTCTGAAACCCGTTCGGACGGGACGTCCCGGTCTTCGACAAGAAACCTTTCGCACGGCTTTTCGACGGCAGGCCGAGCAGAACGTGATATTTGCCATCTTGCACCCCGTCGTCACGGCCGGGTGAAATCGCCTCGAATTTGCGTCGAGCCCCTCGGGATCCGCGATCTTTCGTGCTATATGGTCCTCAGTAAATCTGGGAGATTCACCAATGATGAACCGACGCCAGACCCTCGCGCTCGCCACCGGCCTTCTGGCCGCCCCGTCCGTGCTTCGGGCTGGAACCGCCCCCATCAGGATCCGCGACCTTTACAACAAGGACCGGACGATGTCGGATCTCGCGCTCTCGCTCGTCGACACGCGGACGACCTTCGAAGGGTTCATGGCCCCGCCGCTGAAGGCCGATTCCCGGTTCTTCGTGATGACGAAGATGCCGATGTCGGTCTGCCCGTTCTGCGAGACCTCGGCCGAATGGCCCGACAACATCCTCGCCGTCTATACCAAGCGCATCGTCGACGTGGTTCCGTTCAACGTCGGGATCGAGACGCGCGGCGTGCTCGAGATCGGCGAATACCGCGATCCCGATACCGGCTTCGTCTCGATGGTACGCCTGGCCGACGCCACGTATGGGCGCTAGCGGGCCAGGCCTGCGCGTCGAAGATCTGATCGTGCGAGGCGACAGGGGCCGCGAGCTCCTGTCGGTGCCGCGCCTCGACCTGACGCCCGGGGGATCGCTCGGCATTTCCGGCCCCTCCGGCTCCGGCAAGTCCACCTTTCTCTTCGCCGTGGCGGGCCTGCTCAAGGCCGCGTCCGGGACGGTGGCCTGGGGGGACGCGGCGATCACCGCCATGGGCGAGGCGCGGCGGGCGGCGTTCCGCGCCGAGCGGATCGGCATCGTGTTCCAGGACTTCCTCCTCTTCGACGAACTCGGCGCGGCCGACAACGCGGCCATCGCCGCGCTCTACGCGCCGCGCGGTGCGCGGGACGGCATCCGGGCGCGGGCCGGCGACCTGCTCTCGCGGCTGGGCCTCGCGGACGAAGACCGCCCCGTGCCCGGCCTTTCCGGCGGCGAGCGGCAGCGGGTGGCCGTCGCGCGGGCGATGGCGGGGAACGCGGATATCCTGCTGGCCGACGAGCCCACGGCCAATCTCGACCGTCCCACGGCGACGCGTCTGGTGGACGACCTGCTCGTGCGATGCCGGGAGCGTGGCGCGAGCCTAATCGCCGTCAGCCACGACGAAACCCTGCTCGCGCGGCTCGACCGCAGGATCGAGATTCGGGACGGAAAGGTGCGGCTGGATGGTTGACCTGTGGGACGGCCTGCCGGTCCTCGCGCAGGACGGACTCGTCGCGCTCGCCTGGGCGCTGCCGCTCCTCGTGGTGGGCGCCCTGCTCCTGCGCGGGCTTGCCCCCTGGCCGCTCGTGCGCGCTCTGCTCGCGCGGTTCCGCGTGCCGGTCGCGCTCTTCGTGCTGCTGATCGCCGTTTCGGTCGGGACCGGGATCAGCCTCGTCGCGTTCGAACGTGGCCTCCGGGCCGGCACCGCGCGGGCGGCGGACCGGTTCGACCTCATCGTCGCCGCACCCGGAAGCGACATCACCGCGCTGATGGCGACGGTGTTTCTGCAACCCTCCGACATGCCGCTCCTCGACGGCGCGACCTACGCGGAGGTCACGGGCCACCCTGCGGTCGCCTTCGCCGCGCCGCTCGCCTTCGGCGACAGCGCGGACGGCGCGCCCGTCGTGGGCACCACGGCGAACTTCCTCGACCATCTGTCCGCGGGCGCGATCGAGGGCCGCGCCTGGACCGCGCATGGGGAGGCCGTGGTCGGCGCCGGCACGCCCTTCGCCATCGGCGACGCGCTGCACCCCGCGCACGGGATCGGGGACTTCGCCGATGCCGAAGCGCACGAGAGCCACGAATACCGCGTCGTCGGCCGCATGGCCCCGACCGGCAGCCCCTGGGACGGTGCCGTTCTCCTCCCCATCGAGACGGTATGGGAGGCGCATGACCTGCCCACGGGCCACGCCCCGGAGCGTGCGGAGCAGATCGGCCCGCCCTTCGACGCGGCGCTGTTTCCCGGCACGCCCGCGATCCTGCTACGGGGCCATACGCTCGCGGACACCTACGGTCTGCGCGCCGCGTTCCAGGGCACGGAGGAGACGATGGCGTTCTTTCCGGGCACCGTCCTGTCGCGGCTCTACAACGTGCTGGGCGACATGCGGCAGATCGTGTCCGCCCTGACGCTCGTGACCCAGGTCCTCGTCGCGGCGGCGGTGCTGACCGGTTTCGCGCTGCTGACCCGCCTCATCCGGCGACAGATGGCGGTGCTGCGCGCGCTCGGCGCCCCGGCGCGCTTCGTCGTCGCGGTGGTCTGGAGCCTTGCGGTAACGCTGATGGCGAGCGGCGCGGTGCTGGGCGTCGCCCTCGCGGTCGGGCTCGTGGCGGTGCTCGCGTCGGTCGTCGGCGCACGCGCCGGTCTCGCGATCGACGTGTCCCTCGGTCTGCCGGACGTCACGCTCGCGCTCGCCTTCGTCAGTCTCGCCTCGCTGATCGCGCTGCTGCCCGCGCTGTCGATGCGACGTCAGGACATCGTCGCGGGCCTGCGGGGCTGAGGATTGAACCACGCGGGCACCCAGACGTTCTGGACGGAGCGCGACCGCAGTCCCAAACGCAATGTCATAACATGCCATTCCGCATCGAGACGCATGACGACGACCTGCAGGCGGCCCTGCGCCGGATCGCGACCGAGCAGATCGACCGGGCGCTGCGCGAGATCGAGCATCCCGATCTTTCGCTGGCCGAGCGGGTGCATCAGGCCCGCAAACGCTGCAAGAAGCTTCGCGGCCTGATCCGTCTCGTCCGCCCCGTCATGGGCGGGTACAAGCGGGAGAACGCGGCCTTGCGCGACGCGGCACGACGCCTGTCGGGCATGCGGGACACGCAGACGCTCATCGCCACCTACGACGCCGTGTGCGAGCAGTTCGCGGACGAGATCGACCGCCGCGCCTTCGGGCCGATCCGCGCGAAGCTGACACGCGACGCGAAGGCCGCCGCCGCGGACCCGGAGCTTGCCGTGCGGTGCGACGCGTTCCGGGACGCGATGCAGGCGGTGCGAGCCCGCGCCTCCGTCTGGACGCTGGAAGACGAGGACTTCGAGGCGATGGCCGCCGGCCTGCGCAAGACCTACAGCCGCGCGCGGAAGCGGATGAAGTGCGCCCGGTCCGATGGCGGCGACGCGACGATGCACGAATGGCGCAAGCGGGTGAAGTACCACTGGTACCACGCGCGCCTGCTGTCGCCCGTCTATCCCGCGATGATGGCCCCCTGGGCGGAGGAGGCGGACCGGCTGTCGGATCTTCTGGGCGACCATCACGACCTCGCCGTGTTCGAGGCGCGCCTGGCCCGGACGCCGGAGGCGTTTGGCGATGCCACGTCGCTTGCGGCGTTCCGGGCGCTTCTCGGCAAGCGCAAGGCGATGCTCGCGGACAGGGCGCTTGTTTCAGGGCGGATGCTCCTGGCCGAGGAACCGGACGCTCTGGTCGGCCGCTGGGCGCGCTACCTGTCGCTCTGGCGGGCCGGGACGGCGTAGCGTCTTCAGGCGTCGTCCGCAGGGTCCAGCCCGGCGAGCGTGACGTTGTAATAGCGCGGATCGCCCGTCACCTCCCGGCCAAGCCAGTCGGGGCGGACGATCTCCGCCGCTTCGTCCTCCAACTCCATCTCGGCGAGGATCAGCCCGGCCTGTGCGCCCTCGAACACGTCGACCTCCCAGGTGCCGGGATCCCCGGGGACGATGTGTCGCCGCTTTTCGATGGGAACGCCCTGCGCGAGGTCGAGGAGTTCGCGCGCCTCCTCCACGGGAATGGCGTATTCGTATTCCGCCCGGGTGGTCGCCGTTCCGGTCGCCTTGATGGTGATCACCGCCGAGGCGTCGTCGGCGATGCGCACGCGCACCGTGGCCGCCCCGGTCCGTGCGAGGTAGCCCTGACGCAGATGCTTGTTTCCGGTCGCCGCGTCGCGCCAGCGATCGTCCGTCACGAGGTACTTGCGCTCGATCTCCGTCACCACGGCATCCTCCGGCGGTTTCCGTAAATCTCTCTACCGCATTGCCGCCGCGCCGCCAGGCCCGGCTGCGCCGTAACGGAACCATGATCGAACCGTCGCAGAGCCGACGCCGCGTAAGGTCCGGCCGCACCGATGGTCCAGGCCGGGCATGACGATCCGCCTCGGCATCCTGACGGCCATCCTCTCTCATCGTCGCCGGTCCGGCCTTTGCTCAAGACCTGGCGTTCGACCGTATCGCCAGCTTTCCGGTCGCGGGGAACCGAAGGCGCGGCGGAAAGCCCGGCGGAGATCGTCTTCGCCTGAGAAGGACGGCATGAGGCCCGTTCGTTCCGACAGTCTTCCCTGCGTGCTCGGCATGACCGACTTCATAGGTGAGACGCTCGACTGCGACAGCCCGCGCTTCCGCGCGGCGGGGTGAGGAACACGGTCCGGCTGACCGCGGACATGCACGACACCGCCGCGCATCACTACAGCGCCGACCGCGCCGCCTTTCAGGCGTTCGAACCGTTCCGGGAGTTCGTTTCCGGCCCGATCCATGCTGGAACGTTCGGGGCCGACGACCTCGACACGACGTTGGGGCCAGAGGTCCGCTCCGTGAAGGCGCCGCCGGAGGATCAGGCCAACCTGCCCCCTCGCTCGCGACCCGTCGATCGACCTTCTGGACATCGAGGGGTCGAGCGAGCGGTGACAACGTGGCTGACGGATCGCGACGACACCGAACTCCGGTCGACCCCGACCCCGGTGATCCGAGGCGGAGCGGAGCGGGCCGTCCGGGCCTGTCTTGCTGGACGCGCAGGAACCCTTCCCGCACGGCAGGCATTGCCCTGAAAGGCACCGGCCCGTACCAATGCGGAGCCTGGCCCCGAAAGAAGCCCGAGGATGTCGTCGCGATGCCGGTCGATACGTTCTGAACGATGCTGCCGGCTCTCGGGATAATCCTCGTCTGTGCCGCGCTGGCGGCGCTTCTGCCGATCTTCACGGCGGTCTCGGGCATCCGCTTTCCACGGCGCCTCGTGGCCGGCGTCTTCGTCTTCGCGCTGACCGCACTTCTCTTCGGCGAGGTCGCCGACGGCTACGAGAAGCTCCCGTGGTGGGACCTGCTGCTCCACGCCGTCAGTGCGGCGGCGTTGTCGATCGTCGGAATGGGGCTGGCGCTCCTGCCGACGGCGGGGGGCCGGGCGCGCACGGCGGTGTGGATGCTCGCGGTGCTGGCCTTCGGTTTCTCGATGATGGTCGGCACGATGTGGGAGATCCTGGAGTTCACGCTCGACCGGTTCTTCGGCTTCAATACGCAGGTCGACGGCCACATGGACACGATGACGGACACGATCGCCAATCTTGTCGGAGCGGTCTACGGTGCGGCGGCGGCGCATCTGGCCGTGACGTTCGGACGGCGGCCGCCGCCGGCGGGCGTGCTCCTCGACTTCGTCGCGGCGAACCCGGTGATCTTCGGGGCGTGGCAGGGTCCGTCAGGCGGCCTGCGCGGCGAGCCGTGCAGCGGCGAGGCCGGAACGGACCGCCCCCTCGAGCGTCGCGGGCAAGCCCGTTCGGACATGATCCCCGGCGAGTAACAGGTTCGGCCATGGGGTGCGGACGACGGGCCGGCGGGCCGCGCCGGCGGGCGACTGGTCAAAGGTCGCGGCCTTCTCCCGCAGCAGGCGTGCGACCGGCATCGCGTCGGGGACCATCCCGCCATGCGCGAAGATCGCGCCGGCCACGTCGCGCCAGAGCCGGGCGAGCGTCGCCTCGCGCGGCAGGCCCTCCACCTCCGACGCCTCGGCCGCCGAGACGGTGACGGAAACGACGTCGCCGCGCCGGAACAGCCATTGCGCCGCGCCGCCGAGAAGGGCGAGCACCGGCGGCAGACCGCTTTCCGGCGCCAGGAAATGCGCGTTCACGATCGTGCGCCCCGGCCCCGGCATCTCCACCCGCGGCAGGAGCGCCGCCGCCTGTCGCGCAGGAACGGCGAGGATGGCCGTATCCCCCGAGCCGAACGTGACGGGACCGTCCGCAGTTTCGATGACCTCGAGGCGATCCGCGCCACGCAAGGCGGTGACGGGGCTGCGATAGCGAATGCGGACACCGCGACCCTCGAGAAGCGGCAGCGCGGGATCGACGAGCGCGGGGCCGAGCCCGTCCGGCGCGAAGACGGGCCGCACCGCGCCCGCCCCCCGCGCGAAGCTTCGCAGGAACGCGGCGCGCAGGAGCGGGGCGCTGCCCGTCTCGGGCGGCTCGTTCAGGACGGCGCGGGTCATCGGATCCCAGAACGCGGGCCAGGCCGGACCGCGCGCGATGACGTCGGCCACGCTGGCCGTCCGGCGCGCGGCGAGAAGGCGGGCAGCGTCCCGGCCGAGCGCCGCAGCGGAGATGCCGGGCGGGCGTGCGGCGCGACGGAGGATGCCGAGCGGGCCCGCGCCGGGTCGGATCGTCCACCGCGCCCCGCTGGCGAGGTCGAGAAACGGATAGACCGCCTCCCCCGTCACGAGCCGGTCCGCGCCGCCGATGCGCGCGGCCCAGTCCAGCACGGCGCGGTTGCCCGACAGGATCAGGTGGTTGCCGTTGTCGATCACCCGGTCGAGCCTCGTGTCCCGATAGGACCGGCAGCGCCCCCCGGCCTTCGGCGAGGCCTCGAGCACCTCCACCGCGTGGCCCGCATCCGACAGACGCTCGGCCGCGACGAGGCCGGCGAGCCCGGCGCCGATGACGAGGATGCGCCCCATTCAGACGGGACGCGCGACCGCGGCCAGCCCGTCTGCGACCTTGCCAAGCCGCGAACGAACCGGCGGCGGGCGGGACCAGTCGGCCTCCCACCGGCGGAGCAGCCGCTCGTAGGGGCCCATCATCATCAGCGCGGGCAGGAGCAGCGTGCGGCGATGCGCGCCGATCTCCACGGCGGCGGCGTCGAAGGCCTGTCGCGCTTCCCGGCCGAGGAGCGCGCGCGCATCGGAGAGTTTCGGGTGGCGGACGATCTGCGCGGGGTCTTCGGGCAGGCCGGCGGCGCGCAGCACATGCGCGGGCAGGTAGAGGCGGCCCATCTTCGCGTCCGCCTCCACGTCGCGCAGGATGTTCATCACCTGCAACCCGCGCGCGAGGTTGAGCGCGAAACGCTCGGAGCAGGCGCCGCGCCAGGCGCCGAAGCAGATCATCGAGAGGATGCCGACGGAGCCCGCGACGCGGCGGATATAGGCGGAGAACAGCTCTGCATCCGGAGCGACGATGGCGGCGGCGTCCATCCGCATCCCGTCGAGGACCATCACGAATTCCCGCTTGGGTAGGTCGAGCCAGTCGAGCGTGCGCGCGATCTCCGCGCCGATGGCGGTGCGGGGTGTGCCGTCGAAGACCGCATCCAGCTCCCCCTCCCAGCGATCGAGGAGCGCGGCGCGGGCGGCGACGTCGCGCGCGTCGGGCACGTCGCCGTCGGCGATGTCGTCCACCGCCCGGCAAAGCGCGTAGACGGCGTGGATCGCGCGGCGGCGCTTTTGGGGCAGGACGCGCATGCCGGCCGCGAAGCTCGATCCGGCCGTTGCCACGACGCGACGCACCTCCTCCCGGTCGGCCCGTTCGCTGGTCGTCCGGGCAAAGCTCATGGGACGAACCGCAGGCATGACAGGCCGGCCAGGGCGAAGTCGGTGCGGCGAAGCGCCACGCGCCGGGTCAGCGGATCGCCCCGGCGCAGCCGCGCCTGCAAGCGCCGGGCCAGCGCGAGAGTGGCCGCCGCCTGGAGGCGCAGGCCGCGCGCGGCGACGAGGCCGGGCAGCGGGGCGGCCCGCGTCAGAAGCACGTCGGACGCGTCCAGCGTACGCGCGACCACCCGTCCGAGGGCGGGCGTCAGGAACGGGCGGCCCAGATCGGCATCGGCGGCCCCCTCGGCCGCCATCCAGTCGCCGGGCAGGTAGCGGCGGTCGAGGGCGCGATGGTCCGGCCCGAGATCCTGCAGGTGGTTGAGGACCTGCAGTGCGGCGCAAAGGGCGTCGGACGGTCCGTGGGTCGCCGCGTTTTCGCCGTGGACGGCCAGAAGGAACCGGCCGACGGGCACGGCGGAGGCGTCGCAATAGGACATCAGATCGGCCCAGTCGGCGCAGGCGATCCCGCGCGCGTCCCGGCGGAACGCCACGAGCAGGTCGCCCGCCGCAGCGAGGGCGACGGCATCCGGGGCATCGCGCCCGTCGTGGAGCGCGTGACGTAGCGCCGCGGCCGGACCTGCCCCGTCATCCCCCGCGAGGCCGCGCGCGAAGTCATCGAGCCGGGCGAGCTTCGCCTCCGGCGTCGTGTCGGGGTCGTCGGCGATGTCGTCAGCGGCGCGCGCGAACCGGTAGAACGCCACGACCTTGCCGCGAATGCCCGACGGCAGCAGGCGCGAGGCCACCGGAAAGTTCTCCCGACGCGCCGCACGGTCGAGATCCGACGACGACCGGTCGATCCGGGTCTCGGTCCAGCGTTCCTCGGCGAGCGTCATGTGCGTTCGGCCCCCTCAGGTGATGGTTGCGTGACAATTCCCGGCATCGACTTAGATCGCCGGGTGTTCCGGAGAAGATATTAACATGTGCCGCTCCCCCGCCCTGCGACCCGGTGTCCTACCAGACGGCACGGCGTCTGGTCTCGGGGGAACCATCAGGCCATTGTCCGGATTTGGCAATCCGGGTTCGCGACGCATCCGGACCGCAACGACGACGGGAGACGATCGATGAACGCGCTGGGTGGACGTTTCGCGGGGCGCCGGGCGGGTGCCCGACGCGTCGTGGTGATCGGGGCGGGCCCCGGGGGACTGGCCACGGCGATGCTCCTGCGGGCCTCGGGCGCGGAGGTGACGCTTCTGGAGCGCGAGGACCGCGTCGGCGGCCGCACCGCGAGCTTCACGCAGGACGGCTTCACCTTCGATTACGGCCCGACCTTCTACCTTTACCCCGAAATCCTGCGCGAGATTTTCGGCGCCTGCGGATACGATCTGGATGCGGAGGTGGATCTGCGCCGGCTCGACCCGATGTACCGGCTGCACTTCCACGACGGCAACACCTTCGACGCCACGCCCGACATCGAGCGCCTGACGGCGGAAGCCGCGCGGATCAGCCCGGAGGATGCGCGCAGCGTGCCGCGCTATCTTGCCGCGAACATCGCCAAGTTCGACGCGTTCCGGCCCATCCTGCAGCGTCCGTTCCACGGCCCGCGGGACTTCCTGCGCGGCGACATGGTGCGCGCGCTGCCGAAGCTGCGGCCCTGGGCGACGGTGGATCAGGACCTGCGCCGCTGGTTCAAGCATCCCGACCTGCGCCTCGCCTTCAGCTTCCAGTCGAAATACCTCGGCATGAGCCCGTTCAAGTGTCCGTCGCTCTTCACGATCGTGGCACATATCGAATACGGCTTCGGCGTGTTCCATCCGATCGGCGGCTGCAACGCGATCCCGCGCGCGATGGCTCGTGTGGCGCGCGAGATGGGCGTGGACATCCGCCTGTCCGCCCCCGCCCGCGAGATCGCGTTCGACGGCCGCCGCGCCCGCGCCGTGCGTATCGACGACGAGACGATCGAGGCCGATGCCGTGGTGATGAACGGCGACTTCGCGACCTCGGCCAAGACGCTGATCCCCGACCGCCTGCGTCGGCGCTGGACCGACGCCAAGATCGACTCGAAGAAATATTCCTGCTCCACCTTCATGCTCTATCTCGGGCTCGAGGGGCGGCTCGACGACCTGCACCATCATTCGATCCACATGTCCTCGAATTACGTGGAGAACATCCGCGAGATCGAGGCGGGACTCGCGCCGGAGGAGCCGACGATCTACGTCCAGAACGCCTCCGTCACCGACCCCACGCTCGCGCCCGAGGGACATTCGACGCTTTACGTGCTGGTGCCGACGGGCAACCTCAACGGCGCGGTCGATTGGGACGAGATGGGACCGCGCTACCGCGAGAAGATCCTCGACCGCCTGTCGCGGCTGACCGGGCACGACATCCGTCCGCGCATCCGGACCGAGCGGATGATCACGCCGGCCGACTGGGAAAGCCGGATGGGCATCTTCCGGGGCGCGACCTTCAACCTCGCGCACAACCTGGGGCAGATGCTGCACTGGCGGCCGCGCAACCGGTTCGAGGACGTCGACGGCGTCTATCTCACCGGCGGCGGCACGCATCCGGGCTCCGGCCTGCCCACCATCTTCGAGAGCGCGCGGATCGCCTCGAAACTCGCGGCCGAGGATCTGGGCTTGCCCGTCCCGAACGTGCAAAGTCTTGGCGAATCCCTCGAGGAGGCAACGGAATGAGCAGCGTCGGCATCATCGGAGGCGGCCTGGGCGGGCTGGCCGCTGCGGCGACGCTGGCGGCGCGGGGCCATAAGGTCACGCTCCTGGAGAAGAACGCCTGGCTGGGCGGCAAGGCGGCGGAGCTTTCCGAGAAGGGGTTCCGCTTTGACATGGGGCCGACGATCCTGACGATGCCGCGGGTGCTCGAACGCGTGTTCGCGGAGGCGGGGCGCGATCTTTCCGACTATCTCGACCTGCGGCGGCTCGACCCGCAATGGCGCTGCTTCTACGACGACGGCACGGTGCTCGACCTGCGCGACGACCCGGCGGAGGCGGCGCGCGAGATCGGCAAGCTCAGCCCGGGCGACGAACAGGGCTTCCAGCGCTTCATGGAGGTCGCCGACCGCCTGTCGGACGTGTCGGACAAGTTCTTCTTCTGGCGCTCGGTCGAGGATCTGCGCGACACGATGAACCTGAAGGAGAACATGACGCTCTCGACCCTGTCGGACGTCATGGCGCTCCGCATGCACCGCACCGTGGCCGGGCAGATCAAGCGCAACGTCCGCGACCCCCGCGTGGCACAGATGCTGGAGCATTTCATCCAGTATATCGGCTCCTCCCCCCTGGCCGCGCCCGCCGTCCTTTGCGGCATCGCGCAAATGCAGCAGGGCGAGGGCGTGTGGTATCCGATCGGCGGCACCCGCGCCGTGCCCGCCGCCCTCACCCGGCTGGGCGAGGAGCTGGGCGTGGATTACCGCACCGGCGTCGACGTGGAGCGCATCGAGGTCGAGGGCGGCCGCGCCGTGGCAATCGTCGCGAACGGCGAGACGTTGCGCTTCGACAAGGTCGTCTCCAACATGGATTCCGTGCGCACCTACCGGGAGCTCGTCGGCGGCAAGGCCTGGCAGAAATTCGGCTACAAGTCGCGCGAGGCGGCCTGTTCCGGCATCGTGCTCTATCTCGGGCTCGACCGAGCCTACGAGCATCTGGCGCACCACAACTTCGTCTTTTCCCGCGACCCGAAGGAAGAGTTCGGCGCGATCTACGACCGGGGCGTGCCCGCGCCCGACCCGACCGCCTACATCGCCGCCCCCGCGCGGACCGAGCCCGGCGTCGCGCCGGAGGGGGGCGAGGCGCTCTACATCCTCGTCCACACGCCGCATCTGCGGCCCGGCCACGACTGGTCCCGAATGCTGCCGGTGGAGCGGGCGAAGATCATGGACAAGCTCGCCCGCGCCGCCGGCATGGACGACCTCGAAGAGCGGATCGTGTTCGAGCGGGCGCTGACCCCGCAGGACATCCACGACCGCTACAAGGTGCTCGACGGGGCGATCTACGGGCTGGCGAGCCACGGTCGCATCAACGGCGCCTTCAAGCCCGGCAACCGCTCGCGGCAGGTGCAGGATCTCTACCTCGCCGGCGGCAGCGCGCATCCGGGACCGGGCATGCCGATGGCGCTGATGTCGGGCTGGATCGCCGCCGACAGCCTGCACCGCGACGCCACCGCCAATACCCATGCCGCCGAATAGCGGCGGCACGATCCCGGGCGATCCGGTGGCGATGCTGTCGCCCCGGATGGTCCGGTTCTTCGACAGCGTCATGCGACGACAGATGCGTGGCGCCTTCCGCGGCGTCCGCGTGCTTCGGGACGGGAAGCCGGACATACCTGCCGACCGGCCGGTCGTCGTGTTCGGGAATCATCCCGGATGGTGGGATCCCGCCTTCTTCCTCGTCTTGCGACAGACGCTGTTCCCCGACCGGCAGGGCTACGGTCCGATGGAGGTCACGGCGCTCGAGCGCTACCGTTTCATGAAGCGGATCGGCATCTTCGGCGTCGATCCCGAGGGCCGGGCCGGCGCGGCGCGCTTTCTCCGGGTCGGCACGCATCTGCTCGGCGACCCGAAGCGCATGCTCTGGATGACCGCGCAAGGCCGCTTCGCCGATCCACGCGAACGCCCCGTCGCGCTCCGGCCCGGTCTCGCGCATCTGATGGCGCGGGTGCCGGGTGCGATGGCCCTGCCGCTGGCGATCGAATATCCGTTCTGGTCCGAGAAGCGCCCCGAAGCGCTCGCGGCCTTCGGTCGGCCACTCGCCGATCTCGGTCCGGTCGGGGCGTGGCAGGACGGGCTGGACGCAGCGCTGACCGCGACGCAGGACCGGCTCGCCAAGGCGGCGATGGCGCGCGAGCCCGCCGCCTTCGAGACCATCCTCGGCGGCGCCCGGGGGGTCGGCGGCGTCTACGGGTTGTGGTCGCGGTTGCGCGACATGGCCGCGGGGCGCGGACACGATCCCGATCATCTGGCTAGCGATTGAAGGCGTGCCGATGAGTTCCGTCCTGACCTTTCTGGCCCTCGTCGCCCTCGTCCTGGGATCGCTCTACGCGGCCGTCACGCTCGTCAACCTCGTCATCTTCCGCGCCCCGGCGCGGGCGAAGGGTCCGGCTGCGCATCCGGTCTCGATCCTGATTCCCGCCCGCGACGAGGCCGGCAACATCGACGCGGCCCTGGACGCCGCCCTGTCGCAGGACGGCGCGGAGATCGAGGTCGTCGTGCTCGACGACGGGTCCACCGACGGAACGGATCGCATCGTTGCGCGGGCCGCGGCGGCCGATCCGCGCGTGCGATTGATCCGCGGCGCCCCCCTGCCCAAGGGCTGGAACGGCAAGCAGCATGCCTGCCACCAGCTTGCGGCGGCGGCGAACCATCCTGTCCTCCTCTTCGTCGATGCGGACGTGCGCCTCGCGCCGGATTGCGTCGCGCGGATGCTCGGCTATCTGGAGCGCCGTTCGCTGGACCTCGTTTCCGGCTTTCCGCGGCAGATCACCCGGACGCTGGGCGAGCTCATCGTCATTCCGCAGATACTGGTCCTGCTGATCGGCTACCTGCCGCTGCCGATGGCGCGGATGGCGAAGTCCGACGCGCGCTTCGCGGCGGGTTGCGGCCAACTCCTCATGGTGCGGGCGACGGCATATCGGCGGGCAGGCGGACACGCCGCGTTCCGCGACCGGATGCATGACGGCCTGAACCTGCCGCGCAACGTCCGCGACAGCGGCGGCCGCACCGATATCCTCGACGCGACGCCGCTCGCGCATGTGCGGATGTACGACAACTGGGCGGATATCTGGGGCGGGTTCACCAAGAACGCGACCGAGGGGATGGCGACCCCTCGCGCCCTGCCGGTCTGGACCGTTCTGCTGGCGGGGGGTCACCTGTTGCCCCCGCTCGTCCTGCTTCTGGCCCTGTCGACCGGCGCGGACCTCGCCGCGGCGCAGGCGGGCCTCGCGACGACGGAGGTTCTGGTCGCCCGGATTCTTCTGGCGGCGAAGGTGCGGCAGGCGCCGTTGGCCGTGCTTCTGCATCCGGTCGGTGTCGCCGTGACGCTGTGGATCCAGTTTTCCGCCCTGCGCGCGGCGCGGCGGGGCCATCGGGCCGTCTGGCGCGGCCGGACTTACGACGTCCATTGACCGGGGCCGTCCGCGATGCCCATGCGCGCCTTCGGGGGGCTTTCTCGCTCGATGACGTGCCGCCCGTCGCGGCGCGGATCGCCCGGCTGGAGCGGTTGGGCGCGGCGCTTCGCGCCCGGCGGGCCGAACTGATCGCCGCCATCGGCTCCGATTTCGGCCCGCGAGCCGAGAGCGAGACGATGACGGCGGAGCTGGCCTTCCTGCTGACCGGCCTCAGGCATACGATTCGCCACCTGCCGGGCTGGTCGCGGCCCCGAACCCGTCGCGTGCTGCAGCCGGTGCCGGGGCGGACCGACATCTGGACGGAGCCGAAGGGGGTCGTCGGCATCCTGTCGCCGTGGAACTATCCGCTGCAACTGGCGTTGATGCCGCTCATCTCGGCCGTCGCGGCGGGCAACCGCGTCCTGCTGAAGCCCTCGGAGCGAACGCCGGCCACCGCGACGGCGATGGCCTCGCTCATTGAGGAGGTCTTCCCGCCGGACGAGGTCGCCGTCGTGACCGGCGGGCCGGAGGTGGCGCAGGCGGTCACGGATCTCCCGCTCGGGCACCTGTTCTTCACCGGCTCGACGGAGACGGGGCGCAAGGTCGCGCAGGCCGCCGCGCGCACCCTGACCCCCGTCACGCTGGAGCTTGGCGGGCGCAGTCCGGCGGTCGCCCTGCCGGGCGCGTCGCCGAAGGACCATGCACCGATGATCGCTTGGGGCGCATGGCTCAACGCGGGGCAGACATGCGTCGCACCCAATCACGTCTGGGTTCCGCAGGCGGATGTGGCGCGATGGGTCGACGCGCTCTGCGGCGCGGCGCGGGGCTTCCTCCCCGACGATTACAGCGCGATGATCGACGCGACGGCCATGGCGCGCATCGAACGCCTGATCGCGGAGGCGCGGGCGGGCGGCGCGGCGATCCACGTGGCAGAGGGCGAGCTTCCGAGCGAGGGTTCGATCGCGCCCACCATCGTCGTGGACCCCCCGGCGGACTCCGCGTTGATGACGGAGGAGATCTTCGGCCCGGTTCTGGTGGTGCTGAGCTATTGCGACCCCGAGGCGGTGCTTCGCGCCGAGGCCGGCGCCACCCCGCTGGCCGCCTATGTCTTCGACACCGACGCCGCGCGGGCCCGCCGCTTCCTTGCGCGACTGCGGTCGGGCGGGGGCGCGGTGAACGCGACCGTGCTGCATCTCGCGGCGCACGACCTGCCTTTCGGCGGCATCGGGGAAAGCGGTCACGGGGCCTATCACGGGCATCGCGGGTTTCGGGAGTTCAGCCACGAACGCGCCGTGTTCACCGCCTTGCGCGGCCCGTGGCTCAAGCTGCTGCTGCCGCCCTATTCGCCGGTCGCGCGGCGTATCTTCCGACGGATGACGGACTAGGTCGGTCGCGTCCTGCCGCTCTTGCCCCCTGGTGACGGGGCGGAACGGGGCGGGGAACTACGTCGCCCGACCGCGCTGCAGTTCCATGTCGCCACCGCAGACGCGTGGTTGCGATAATTGCCGGAAATCGGATCTTGCCCGGCGAAACACGTTCTAATAACGGCGAAAGAGGGGCCATGCCGAAATGGCTGCCGATTCTCTCGGAGGATGCCATGTTGACGCGCAACGATCTCATCCGCGAATACCGCAACCGGGCCGGCAGCCTGCCGGCGCTGGTGCTCGTTTATGCACTCATCGTTGGGACGATGGCACTGACGGCGATGACCATCGTCTGAGGTCGCGCCCCGCCGTCAGGCGGAGCTTGCCTTCTCGGACCCGTCCTTCGTTTCGCCGGCGGCCTCGCCGATGTTGTCGACGCCCCGCTCCTCCAGAAGCGTGGTGAGCCAGTTCGGATCCATCTCCGGCACGGAGGACAGGAGAAGGTCGGTATAGGGATGGTGCGGGGGCGTGAACATCTGCTCCTTCGGACCCTGCTCCACCACACGGCCGTTCTGCATGACCACCACCTCGTCGGCGATCGAGCGGACGGTGGCAAGGTCGTGGGTGATGAACATGTAGGCCAGGCCGAGCTCGTTCTGCAACCGGTCGAGCAGCTTCAGGATGCCTTCGGCGACGAGCTGGTCGAGCGCGCTCGTGACCTCGTCGCAGATGATGAAGTCGGGCTCCGCGGCGAGCGCGCGGGCGATGCCGATCCGCTGCTTCTGGCCGCCGGACAACTCGGGCGGGTAGCGGTTGTAGTATTGCGACGGTTCGAGCTCGATCAGGTCGAGAAGCTCGTCCACGCGCTGCTTCAGGGCCGAGCCCTTCAGACCGGAATAGAACTGCGCGGGCCGGCCGATG
Source organism: uncultured Jannaschia sp. (assembly GCF_947494025.1). Classification (GTDB taxonomy): domain Bacteria; phylum Pseudomonadota; class Alphaproteobacteria; order Rhodobacterales; family Rhodobacteraceae; genus Jannaschia. The sequence continues at coordinate 179,174 of NZ_CANLTQ010000005.1, read as the reverse complement.
ATCTCGCGGATGCGGACCTTCGGGTTCAGCGCGGTGTCGGCCATCTGGTAGATCATCTGCGCCTGGCGCAGCTGGTCCCGGGACCGGTCCTCGTAGCGCGGCGGCAGGGGCTCGCCGTCGAAGAGCACCTCGCCCTTCGAAGGCGGAAGCAGGCCGGTGATGACCCGCGCGGTGGTGGACTTGCCGGAGCCGGACTCGCCCACCACGGCCACGGTCATGCCCGGGTAGATGTCGAAGGACACGTCGTCGAGGACCTTGTCGCCCCCGGTATAGGACGCGTCCACGCCCCGCACGGAGACGATCGGCTTCGTCCCGTCGGTCGGCCGGGCCTTCTGGGGGCGCTTGAAGCTGCGCACGGCCCAGAGCGACTTGGTGTAGTCCTCCTGCGGATCGGTGAGCATGCGGTCGGTCGTTGCCTGCTCCACCTCCTCGCCCTTGAGGAGCACCTTGATGGTGTCGGCCATCTGCGCGACCACGGCGAGGTCGTGGGTGATGTAGATCGCCGCCGTGTTGAACTGGTCGACGATGTCGCGGATCGCGGCCAGCACCTCGATCTGCGTGGTCACGTCGAGCGCGGTGGTCGGCTCGTCGAAAATGATCAGGTCGGGGCGGCAGGACATCGCCATCGCCGTCATCGCGCGCTGCAGCTGACCGCCGGAGACCTGGTGCGGATAGCGGAACCCGATCTCCTGCGGGTTCGGAAGGCGCAGGCGCTCGTAGAGCTCCTTCGCGTCCTCCTGCGCCTCCATCCGCTTCTGGATGCGGTAATGGACGGGCGCCTCGGTGTGCTGGTCGATGATCTTGTGCGCCGGATTGAACGACGCGGCCGCCGATTGCGCGACATAGGCGATGCGCGAGCCGCGAAGCGCGCGGCGCTCCCCCTCCGAGGCGGTGGTGAGCTCCATCCCGTCGAACTCGATGGAGCCGCCGGAGATCCGCGTGCCGTCGCGGGCGTAGCCCATCGCGGCGGCGCCGATCGTGGACTTGCCCGCGCCGCTTTCGCCGATGAGGCCGAGCACCTCGCCGCGGTGCAGCTTCAGATCCACGCCCTTGATGATCGGGACCCAGGTCTCGTCGGAATAGCCCTCGATCTGCAGATCCGTGATGTCGAGGAGGACGTCCTTTTCGCTGAATCGGCCCATGCGATTACCCTTTCAGACCGGTGGACCGGAACAGCATCCAGTCGACCACGAAGTTGACCGCGACCGTCAGCAGCGCGATGGCCGCCGCCGGGATCAGCGGGGTGATGTCGCCGAAGGAGATCAGCGTGGCGTTCTCCCGCACCATGGATCCCCAATCCGCGGTCGGCGGCTGGATGCCGAGACCGAGGAAGCTGAGGCCTGCGATCAGAAGGAACACGAAGCAGAACTCGAGCCCGAACTCGGCCACGAGAGGCGCGGTGGAATTCGGCAGGATCTCCCGGCGGATGAGGTACCAGTCGCCCTCGCCGCGCAGCTTGGCCGCCTCGATGTAGTCCATCACCACCACGTTGCCCGCGACCGCGCGGGTCAGGCGGAAGACGCGGGGCGAGTAGATCACCGCGACCACCACGACGATGACGAGGAGGCTGGTGCCGAAGATCGACAGCATCAGAAGCGCGAAGATCAGAGAGGGGACCGACATGATGACGTCGGCGAAGCGGCCCATGAACTGGTCGAACCAGCCGCCTTTCACCGCCGCGAGCAGGCCCGCCAGCGCGCCCATCACGAAGGCCAGGACCGTCGCGGCGAGGGCAAGGCCCACTGTGTTGCGCGCGCCGTAGACGATGCGGCTGAAGACGTCGCGGCCGAGCTGGTCGGCGCCGAGCAGCATGTTGGCGTCCGGCGGCGCGAAAGAGGTGGAGATCACCTCCGCCTGCCCGTGCGGCGCGATCCACGGCGCGAAGATCCCGGCGATGGCATAGGTGAAGATCACGAACATGCCGAACGCGGCGGTCAACGGCGCCGTCCGCAACTCCCGCGCGAGGCCGGGCCGGGAGATCTGTATCAGGAACTCCTTGAAAGCGTAGGACACGCCCGCCGCCAGCGCGAACACGGCGACGAGGATCGTGATCGTCCTGAGCGCGCTCACGCCACCGAGGATCCCCGCGACGAAAGAGATCAGCGTCAGCGAGAACAGCAGCATGAAGACGCGCCGTCGCTCGAGATAGACGGCGAGGCAGGAGGCGGCGATCAGGACGGAGTAGTAGCCAATTACGAAAACGCTCATCGGGCCGCCTTCACTTGGGATGCCGCAGACGCGGATTTGTCAGGATGGACCCCACATCGGCGGCGAGGTTCAGCAGGATGAAGGTCGCCGCGAAGATGAGGCAGCACGCCTGCACGATCGGGAAGTCGCGCTTGGACACCGCATCAACCAGGAGCTGGCCGATGCCGGGATAGACGAACACGACCTCGACCAGCACCACCCCGGTGATGAGGTAGGCGAGGTTCAGGGCGACGACGTTGATGATGGGCGCCCAGGCGTTCGGAAGCGCGTGCTTCACGATCACCTTCCAGGGCGGCATCCCCTTGAGGCGGGCCATCTCGATATAGGGGGAGGCCAGAAGGTTGATGATCGCTGCCCGCGTCATCCGCATCATGTGCGCGGTCACGACGAGGACGAGCGTCAGCGCCGGCAGGAACGTCCGCTCGAGAAGCTCGCCGAAACCCATGCCCGGCGACAGACTGGAGATTGCGGGGAACCAGCCGGTCTTGACCGACAGGTACAGGATCAGGACGTAGCCCAGGAAGAACTCCGGCGAGGAGATCGAGGTGAGCGTCAGCACGTTCGCCGCCCGGTCGAAGAGCGTGTCCCGCATCAGCGCGACGAGCACGCCCAGGATGATCGCGAAGGGCACGGCGATGACCGCGGCGTAGGCGGCGAGGAACAGCGTGTTGAGGAACCGCTGCGTGATCGCCTCGGTCACGCTGGTGCCGGAGATGAGCGACACTCCGAAATCGCCCTGGAGCGCGCCGCCGAGCCAGTTGAGATAGCGCATGATCGCGGGATCGTTGAGCCCCATCCGCTCGCGCAGGCGCGCGACCGTCTCCTCCGTCGCGCCCTGGCCCAGTACCGCCTGCGCGATGTCGCCGGGCAACAGCTCCACGGCGAAGAAGATGAGGATCGAGACGACGAACAGCGTCACGAGCCCGAGCCCCAGTCGCTTCGCCACCAATTTGAAGATGTCAGACATCCGTGCCTCCGGCCTGCCGATCCGGCGTTGGCATGCCGGCGTCTTGTTGTCCGTAAGGAATGATCGTGTTGCGGCCCGGCCGAAGCCGGGCCGGACCTTTCGCGATCAGTCGTTGAACCACCAGCGGCTCGCGGCGCGGGCGCCGTCGTTCTCCCAGCTCGCGGCCAGCTCTTCGGGCGTGCCGACATTGGCGCGGTTCGCGTAGACGAAGTTGTTGAAGAACGGGATGATGGTGCCGCCGTCGTCGCGGGCCAGCATCGCCATCTCAGCATACATCTCCGCGCGGAGCGAATTGTCGAGTTCCGACTTCGCCGCCAGCAGGAGCTCGTTGAACCGCTCGTTCTGCCAGTGGCTCTCGTTCCAGGCCGCGTCGTCCTTGTAGGCCAGCGTGTACATCACGTCCGGCGTCGGGCGCGCGCCCCAGGAGACGAGGCAGAACGGCTTCTTCAGCCAGACGTCCGAGTAGTAGCCGTCGTTCGGCTCCCGCACGACGTTGACGTTGATGCCTGCGGCCCGCGCCTGTTCCGCATAAAGGACGGCCATGTCGACCGCGCCCGTATAAACGCTGTCGGCGGCGCTGAGGCTGATCGTGAGTCCCTCGGCCCCCGCCTTCTTCAACAGCGAGCGTGCCTGGTCGGGATCGTAGTCCCGCTGGGGGATGCCCTCGGGATAGTAGGGCTGCGCCGGCGAATGGTGGAAATCGTTGGCCTTGGTCGCGGCGCCGAAGGTGATCTTCTCGATGATCTCGTCGCGGTTCATGGCGAGCTTCAGCGCGTTGCGCACGTCCACGTTGTCGAACGGCGCCTGGTCGCAGAACATCGGCATGGTGATCGCCGCGGCCGAGGGCACGTTGTGGATCACGAGGTTCGGATCGCGCTGCAGGAGCGCCATCGTCTTGAGCTCGATCAGCGATACCGCGTCCACGTCGCCGGTGACGAGCGCAGTCTGGCGCGCGTTCGGGTCGTTCAGCGTCAGGAGCTCGACCGTGTCGAAATAGGCCCCCTCGCGGTGCCAGCCGTCGTGCCGGCTCAGCGTGAACTGCACGCCCCATTCGCCCGAGTCGATCTTGTAGGGTCCCGAACCGTCGCCCGATTGCCATTCGATCGTGCCGTCGTCGTTGGCCGGGCAGACCGCGAAGTGGTAGTCGGTCATCAGCCAGGGCAGGTCGGCGTTGCCGCGCGACAGGGTGACGACGACGGTGTGGTCGCCGTCCTTGGTGATGTCGGACACGTCGGTCAGAAGCGCCTTCGCGGCGGAGGTCGTGTCGTCGCCGCGGTGGTGGTTCAGCGACGCGATCACGTCGTCGGCGGTCACCGGCTTGCCGCTATGGAAGCTGGCGTCCTGGTTGAGCTCGAAAATCCACTGGGTCGCGTCCTCGTTCGCCTCCCAGCTGTCGGCGAGGTCCGGCCCGAGGGAGCCGTCGCCCATGATCATCGTCAGGTAGCTGCGATGGGTATGGGCGAGAAAGATATTCTGGCGCGTCACGTAGGTGCCCGGATCGTGCGTGTCCGAGGTGTTGCCGTCATGGAGACCCCAGCGAAAGTTGCCGCCCGATTTCGGCTGGGCCGCGGCCTTCGTGGTCCAGAGACCCGTTGCCGTGGTCGCGGTCAGGCCGGCGGCGACGGAATAATGCATGAAGTCGCGGCGCGAGAGGCCGCCGCGGCGGGCGGCGTCGGCGAGGCGATCGATCTGTTCCTGGTTCTTCTTCGACATGGTGTCTCCCAAATCTCGGACGCGCTCCAACGCACGCCTTCTCATACGTATCGGGCCCGCTGGCGCAGGCCCGGTCGACACAAAAGAACATGAAGGCCGCCTCAATGCCACCGGGTTTCTGCCGGGAACGGGGGTTATGGACGCCGCGCGACGCGGACCGGCGCAAGATAAGTTCGGAATTATGCTTTCCGGGCAGTCTCCTGCGGGAGTTCGGGCGCTTGGGGCCTAGCGGTTCGATTGCAGCGCGTGCAGGCCCGCGAAGATGCCGCCGCGGGTCAGGAGTTCCGCGTGCCGACCCATATCCTCCACCTGTCCGCGATCCATCACGACGATGCGGTCGGCGTCGGTGATGGTGGAAAGCCGGTGCGCGATGACGAGAACGGTGCGCCCCTTCGAAAGCGTGGCGATCGCGTCCTGCACCTTGGCCTCCACCGCCGCGTCGAGCGCCGAAGTCGCCTCGTCAAGGAGCAGGATCGGCGTGTCCCGCAGGAGCGCGCGGGCGATGGCCACCCGCTGTCGCTGCCCGCCCGAAAGGTTCGACCCGCGCGGCCCGGCGGGGGAGTCGAGCCCGTTCGGCAGTCCGTCCAGGAAGTCGCTGACATGCGCCGCGTCGAGGGCGGCCTGCAGCTGCGCCTCCGTGACGTGCTTCTGTCCGAGAAGGATGTTCTCCCGCACCGTCTCGTCGAAAAGGAGCGCGTCCTGGCTCACCACGGAGAAAAGCGCGCGAAGACTTCCGACCTCGATTTCGGAAATGTCCCGCCCGCCGATCGTGACGCGTCCGCCCGACGGCTCGACGAGCCGGGTGAGGACGTTGAACACGGTGCTCTTGCCCGCCCCCGACGGCCCGACGAGGGCCGTGGTCCCCCCGGAATCCGCGATAAAGTCGAGACCGCGCAGCACCTCGGCGCTGCCGTAGGACAGGCTCACGTTCTCGAACCGGATCTCCGTGTCGGGCAATTCGGGCGGACGCGCGGCGACCTTGGGGATCGGCACGGTCGGCGGCGTGTCGAACAGCTCGAACACCCGCTCGAGGCTCGCGGCGGCGATCTGCCACGTCCCCGCGAGCGTGCCCAGCCGGCGCAGCGGCTGGAACGCCAGCGCCATCGCGGTGAAGAACGACATGAAGTCGCCCACCGTCTTGTCGCCGTCGATGATCTCCTGCCCGCCGTAGAGCAGCACGCAGAAGAAGCCGAGGCCGATGGCGATGTCGATGAAGCCCGGGATCATCGCCGAGCCGCCCGCCGCCTTGACCTTGGCGGAAACGAAGGCGTCGGTCAGCGCGGCGAACCGGCCGTTCTGATAATTCTCGAGCGCGTTCAGCTTGACCGGGGTGACGCCGTGGAAGATCTCGTCGAGCCGGGTCGTCCGGGCCGCCGAGATGTCGCGCAGCCGGGCGCTCTTGCGGCGCAGGTAGCGTTGCAGGACGAGACTCGGCAGGACGAGGAGCGGCGTGCCGACCACCGCCACGAGCGTCCAGAGCGGATCGATCACGACGGCCACCACGACGAGTGAGACGAGCGCCACCGCATCGCGTCCCGCGCCGAGGATCAGCGCCGACCAGATCCCTTGCGTCGCGTTGGCGTCGGAGGAGACGCGGGAGATCAGCGTGCCGGGCGACATCGACTGGAAGAAGCCGCTGTCGAGCGTCAGCACGTGGCGCAGCAGGTCGACCTGCATCGCCGCGCTGGTCCTGTTGGAGATCCGCGTCATCACGATCCGCTGCAGCACCCCCGTGACGGCGCGCATCAGGAACAGACCGAAGATGCCGAACCCCACCCACAGGATCGCGCTTTCGCGTCCGTCGACGAAAACAAGGTCGAACATCGGCTTCAGCATCCAGGACAGGATGCCCAGCGTGCTGCCCTCCATCACCATCAGAAGCGCCGCGAAGGCGATCATCGGGGCGTGCGGGCGCAGGTATTCGCGCCAGAGACGGGCGAACATCTGGCGGTCGGTCATCGCCCGCTCGGCCTTGGGGCGCCGTTTGATGGAACTGACCTTGGGCAAGTCCTGCGCCTTTTCCTGTTCGGCATCGTCGGGATCGCCCCGGCGTCTAGCCGCTGCGCCGGCTCCGGTCCAGCGACGGGGCGCTCAGCCGTAGCGCGCGGCGAGCCCCGACAGGACGGTGGCACGATCGGCCTCCGGAAAGCGGTCGAGGCTCTGGACACAGAAGGAGGCGTAGGCGTCCGCCCCCAGCCGCGCCATGACCTGCGCGAGCGCGGCCCCGCCCGGGCGGCCCGGGCGGACATAGCCGATGTCGCGCGGCGCCATCGTCCGGGCGCCGGCCGCGATCTCCAGATGCGCGGCGAGGCCAAGGGGCGAGACCTGTTCGGGCGAGCGGAAGCGGTGCCCCGCCTGTTGGCGCAGGACTGCGGGATCGCCGGCATAGAACCCGGCGAGCGTGGACCGGCGCATCGGCTGCGGCTGATGCTCCAGCAAGAAATACCGCCCGCGCGCCCCGGCCAGACGTGCGGCCTGCCGTTGCGCGGCGCCGAAGCCGGGACGCTCCGACCGGACGCGCCTCTTGAGCCACGCGACGGCGGGGTTCGGGAACCGGCGCCAATGGCCCTGCAGAATGGGACGGTCGCCGTCGAAGTAGTCGCGTTCGCGCATCGGGCGTCCGACGAAGATGTCGTCGTTGAGATACAGGAATCGCTCCGCGAGGTCCGGGATGCGGTGGATCATCGTCTCGATGGAGCGCGAGGAGAAGACGGGCAGCAGGTCGGCATGGACCCCGAACGCCGCCCGATGGTCGACCACGCGGATCCGGGCGGCATCGGCGGGGACCGAGCGCAGCGTATCGAGGCAGGCCGGGTGTTGCGCATCGGTCACGACGTGGATCCGACGCACGAAGGGACAGAACCGCAGAAGCGACAGGACGGCGAAGCGAAGCTCGCCCGAGCTGGCGAAGCGCGTGGTGGCGGTCGCCTCGGGGTGGGCGCCGCGAGCCTCGTACCGCGCCCGCCGCGCGCGGTGGGCCGGATCGTCGCCGTCCACCCAGGTGATGACGGCGTCGATCATTCCCGCCCCTGCCCCTGCGCCGCGGTGTCGAGCGATGCCCACCATTCCGCGTAATCCGTGTTCCACGGCGCGTGCCGCGTTCGGTCCGGTGCGCCGTCGTCCCACCAGACCGGTCCGCGTTCGCCCAGCCGTTCCTTCGCCGCCTGCACGCGGTCGCGGGCGGCGCGGGTCTCCGCCTCGTCGACTGCGTCGCGAACCGCCCGGCGCGCGTCCATCAGCGCGCGCACCGCCGCCTTGCGGTCGGGCTCGGACAGGGAGGGATCGCTGCACCGCCAGAGGCGGCCCTTGGCGACGAAATAGCGGCCGTCGGGGGTTCGGGGATAATCGGGCATGACGGATCACTAGCCCGTCACGTCATCCGGATCACCTTCGGATCGAGTGCCAGAACGTAGCCCTGCCGCGTGATGTTGCGGATCAGGAGCTGCGTCACGATCTGGTTGCCGAGCGCGTCGCGCAGCCGCTTGATCCGCGTGGCGCCCGCCGCCTCCTCGCAATCCGCTTCGGGCTTGCCGGTGATGACCGATTCGATCTGCGCGCCGGTCAGCATGTCGCCGTCGAGCCGGGCCTCGGCCAGAACGCTCAGCGTTTCCATCGCGGCGTCGGTCAGCTTCAGCTCGATGTCGTTCAGCATCACCGCGTTCTCCGCCCGCGCGAGGATCAATGACGTGACCTGGATGCCCGACCGCTCGATCTCCCCCATCCGCCGGTTCAGCGTGACGATCGCGACCAGCAGCACGACGCAGGCGATGAGAAGCGCGGTCGCGAAGACGAGAAGGACGAAGATGATGACCCGGTAGCTCGCCAGCACGTCGCTGAACGCGGTCCCGGACTGGGCCAGCACCTCCAGAAGCCGGATTTCCGCGCGCTGCGTCAGGTCGGATTCGATGAAGAGCCGCTCCACCCGGGCGTTGAAGGCGTTGCCGTCGGGCAACGTCGCGAACAGGAACACGGCCGCCGCGGCGAGGATCACCACGATGGCCGCGATGCCGAAGCCCACGATCCTGGCCGAAACGGCCCGGGTTTCAGTAACGGAGGAAGAACTCGCCGGCACGACCCTTCCTTTGTTCCAGGCCTTCGGGGCCAAAGACGGATTCGACCTCCAGAAGCTGCCAGCCGTCGCCGAGCCGGCCCCGGATCACCGAGGCGGCGGCCCCGGCCGAGCAATTGCCGTCCCCGACCTCGATCACGCCGTAATGCAGCCGGAGCGGATCGTCCTTCTTGGCCTTGTAATCGGCGTAGCATGCCGCCCCCGCCGCATCGGCGAGCGTCAGAGCGGCGACAAGAGCCAGAGGAAGAAGCGCGATCCGCATGCGATCTTGATGCGTCAGCGGGCGCTGACAGGCAATGGGAGCCGTCGGTTATTTCATGACAACGCCCTGTCATTGCCCGTCCGGCCCCCTGACGGCGAGGAGGCCGTTGCCCCGTTCCATATTCCGACCGCGAGGAGACGCGCCATGTTCCGCTGCCCGATCGCCGCCATCGTCGCGCTGGCGCTGGCCCTGTCCTTCGCTGCGCCCGCGCAGGCCGACAGGAAGGACGCGCTGCGGGTGATCGGCGGGCTCGTCGCGCTCTACGCACTGAGCGAGATCATTGAGCGGAACCGCGACGGGACGGCCCCGGACGTACCGGTCGCCCGGTCCCGGCCCGCCGAAGTCGTGCTCGGCCGGGCCGCGCCGACCGCCCCGAACCGGAGCCCCCGCCCCGTCGCGCGCATCGAGGAGGACAGGTTGCCGCCATGGGATCCGCCTTTTCCCTACGACACGATGCCCGCGCCCCGCGAAACGCGCATCCTGCCGGAGCAATGCCACGACGCGGCCCGCGTCCCGGACGGCCCCGTTGCGGGCTACGAGGCTGCCTGCATGCGGAACGCCGTGGCCCGGCCGGGCCTTCTGCCGCCGCGATGCCTCCGCCGCATCGGCACCGAAACGAACCCCAAGGCGCTCTACGCGGCACGCTGCCTCGAGGCCGAGGGCTGGACTCCCCGCACCGCACGGCGTTGACGCTCCCCCCGCGTTGACGCCACGCCGGGAGGGGGGCAGGGTCCGGCCGATGCCGACCCTGCCCCCAAATCTCGACTACGAACACGACGCCCGCCGGCGCGGCGCCCGCATCGTCGTCGGGCTGGACGAGGTCGGCCGCGGTCCCTGGGCCGGGCCCGTCGTCGCCTGCGCCGTGCATCTGATCGGACCGGCGCCCGACGGGCTCGACGACAGCAAGAAGCTGAGCGCGGCGCGGCGGGAGGCGCTCGTTCCCTTCCTCGCGGCCTGCTGCGAGATCGGCTTCGGCGAGGCCAGCGTGGAGGAGATCGACATCCTGAATATCCGTCAGGCCACTCATCTCGCCATGCGCCGCGCGGTCGCGGCCTTGCCCGCGCCGCCCTGCCATATCCTGATCGACGGCAACGACAAGCCCGGCTGGGTGGCCTGCGCGCACGACCTGATCGTTGGCGGCGACGCCCGCTCCCTTTCCGTTGCGGCAGCGTCGGTCCTCGCGAAATCGCGGCGGGATCAAGGCATGGTGGCGCTGGCGCAACAATTTCCCGGCTACGGCTGGGAGTCGAATGCCGGCTACGGCACGGCGACACACCGCGCAGGATTATTGCAGCATGGGGTGACACAACATCATCGGAGAACCTTCGCGCCGATCCGCAAGATGTTGTGCGTCGAGGCGTGACACATTTCTGCCTCAATCAGTCTGTGGAAAGTTAACGCCGCCGCCGCCATCTTCGCCTCACAACAACAAGGCGACCCCGGAAAACGAGGGCGCCGTTCGAGGCGAGAGACGATGGCAGTACAATCCCCGGAGGCGTGCGCGCTTCCGCTCGATACGATCATGTCCGGCGACTGCGTGCAGGCGATGGACTCCCTTCCCGAGAATTCGGTCGACCTGATCTTCGCGGATCCCCCCTACAACCTGCAGCTGCGCGGCGACCTCCATCGGCCGGACATGAGCCGGGTCGACGCGGTGGACGACGACTGGGACCAGTTCGAAAGCCTGAAGGCCTACGACGCCTTCACCCGGCAATGGATGCGGGCGGCTCGCCGCATCCTGAAGCCCGACGGGGCGATCTGGGTGATCGGCAGCTACCACAACATCTTCCGTGTCGGTGCCACGCTGCAGGATCAGGGGTTCTGGCTTCTCAACGACGTGGTCTGGCGCAAGACGAATCCGATGCCGAACTTCCGCGGCAAGCGCCTGACCAACGCACACGAGACGCTGATCTGGGCGTCGAAATCGGAACGGTCGAAATACACCTTCAACTACGAGGCGATGAAGGCCCTGAACGAGGGCGTGCAGATGCGCTCCGACTGGACCTTCCCGATCTGCACCGGGCACGAGCGGCTCAAGAACGCGCGCGGCGAGAAGGCGCATCCGACGCAGAAGCCCGAGGCGCTGCTGCACCGGCTTCTGGTGGCGACGACCAATCCCGGCGACGTGGTGCTGGACCCGTTCTTCGGCACCGGCACGACCGGCGCGGTCGCGACGATGCTGGGCCGGCACTTCATCGGAATCGAGCGCGAGGCGGAGTACCGACAGCTCGCCGCCGAACGCATCGCCCGCGTCCGCGTCGCCGACACGCCGGCGCTGGAGGTCACGGCATCCAAGCGCGCCGAGCCGCGCGTCCCCTTCGGCCAGCTCGTCGAGCGCGGCATGCTGCGCCCGGGCGAGGAGCTGTCATCCGGCAACGGCCGCTTTCGCGCCAGGATCCGCGTCGACGGCACGCTGAGCGGCGACGGCGTGAAGGGATCGATCCACCAGGTCGGCGCCGCCTACGAGGGCGCGCCGTCCTGCAACGGCTGGACCTACTGGCACTTCAAGCGCGAGGGGAAAATCGTCCCCATCGACACGCTGCGCCAGCAGATCCGGGCCGAGATGGTCAAGACCGGCTGAGGACGACACGAGTTACCGCCTGCGCCCGCTGTCCAATGTCCGGCGGGCGCGACTTGAACCCCTGTTCCCGCCTGTCGGGTTCAGGGGTTTCTTTTCCCTGAATCAGATCAGCCCGGCGGAACGGAACGACGTCTCGGTGTTCTTGCCGATGATCATATGGTCGTGCACGACGATGTCGAGCGCGCCGCAGGCCGCCATGATGCGCCCCGTCATCTCGATATCCTCCTCGCTCGGCGTCGGATCGCCCGAGGGATGGTTGTGGATGAGGATCAGGGCGCTCGCGCTCAGTTCCAGCGCCCGTCGCGCCACCTCGCGCGGATAGACGGGAACGTGGTCCACGGTGCCGGAGGCCTGCTCCTCGTCGGCGATCACGGTGTTCTTCCGGTCCAGGAACAGGATGCGGAACTGCTCCGTCTTCAGATGCGCCATCGTGGTGCGGCAATAGGAGATCACGTCCGACCAGGAGGACAGGACGTGGCGGTTGAGCACCTTCGCCTGCCCCATCCGGTGCGCGAAGGCCTCCGCGAGGCGAAGCTGGTAGAAGACCTTCGACGTGGCCCCCTCGATGCGGAGGATCTGCGGCTCGGTCGCGACGATGACCCCGTTCAGGTCGCCGAAGGCCGCCAGAAGGCGCTTGGCGAGCGGCTTCACGTCGATCCGCTCGATCGCGTTGAACAGGAGCAGCTCCAACAGTTCGTATTCCGGCATCGCCTTGTGGCCGCCGGCGAGGAACCGGGTCCGCAGACGCTCGCGGTGCCCCCAGTAATGCGGCCTGCGGGAGCCGTCCGGCTGCGTCACGAGGCCGCCGCCGGCGCTCTCCTCGGTCGAAAGCTTCCGGTTCGGGTAGTAGCCGGGCGTGGAAACGGGGGGCAGCTCGGGCCGGACATCGATCGGGATCGAGCGCGCCTCGAGGTCCTTCAGGCCCTGCTCGGCATCCTCCGCAAACCCCGTTCGCCGCTCCCGCGGCTTCGCCGGCGGTGGCAGAAGCCGCTCGTTGACCGCCGGAGCCGGCCTCGACGCCTGCGGCTGGCGGGTCAGCCAGCGCGCGTAGTTGGCGATACCCGCAAGGCTCAGGGGATCGGTGGATCGCTGCCGCTTCATGTCCGTCTCCGTCCGGTCATGCGGCGGGAGCTAGGCCATCAGGGTAAACGGAGCGTTAAGGACGTTTCGTCCCTCGCCCGCGGAAAGACCCCCGCGAAACGAAAAAGGGCGTCCCGAGGACGCCCTTCCTACCCTCGATCCCGATCGGATCAGTCCGACGCGGCAGCCGCGGCGAGCAGGATCAGCGCGAGGATCGGAACGATGATGCCGGTCGAGGAGGACGAGGTGTCCTCGACAATCACGACGGGCTCGGGCTCGACCGGAGCCGGCGCGATGTTGCCCGCGAACGCGGTACCGGCGGTGGCCGCGAGAACGGCGGCGAGTGCGATTTTCTTCATAGGTCATTATCCTCCAAGATACGCCATCGGTGAGGCGACAGTTGCCACACCATATGGCACCCAAGACTGTACCTCGTGACTTTCGATAAACAGTCGGACCAAGCGCTTGCAACGAAGCCGAGGACGGCGCCCCGCGCTTTCGCCCGCACCTCGTCAAATAAGCAACACTTGGGTTCCCACGTCCGTCATCGCGAAAACCTGCGCGATATGGGCATTGTAGAGCCCGATGCATCCCGAGGAGGAGCGCCGCCCGATCTTGCGGTTGTCGTGCGTGCCGTGAATCCGGTAATAGGTCCAGCCGAGATAGAGCGCATGCGTGCCCAGCGGATTCTCCGGCCCCGGGGGCACCACGGCGGGCCATTCGGGGTTGCGGCGGCGCATGTTGGGCGTCGGTCGCCAGGTCGGTCCCTCGACCTTGCGCACCACGCGGGTCCGCCCCTTGCGGGTCATCTCCTCCGATTGCGGAACGGAGGACGGATACAGGTGATAGGTCCCCGATTCCTCCCACATGTGCAGCGCCCGGCTGTCGATATCGACGAGGATGGCGCCCTTGCGGAGGTTGCTGAAATGGTCGCGCCAGTCGACGGTCCGGAAGCTCGCCGTGTTGCGCATCGTGCTGGCGCCGATCGGCTCCTCCATCTGCACGGTGTCGGGCACGGACTGGGCGCGGGCGGGGATTGCGAGGGAGGTCGCGGCGGCGGCACCGGTCGCGAGGAACGCACGGCGGTCGAATTGGCGCATGGCTGATACTCCTGACGTCGGAAGGTTGCGGGGCGTCGCCCGAGAGGTGTCCAATCCCAGAATAGGGGGACGGGCCGGCAAATCAAACGCGCGGCCACGCGCGACCCCGCCGCCGCCAAAGCGTCTAGGCATTTGCACCGCGAACCGCTCCGCTATACTCGCGAAACGAGTGCCTGATATCGCCGGAGGATTCAGATGAACCGACGCACCGCCCTGGTCCTCCTCGGATCGACCGCCCTGGCCGCCTGTTCGACGCCGCCGCCGGCGCCTGCGATCGGGCCCGACGGGCGACCGCTGCCGCCGGTCTACCGCATCTCCGGCGCCGACAAACGACGCATCCCGTTTCGCGCGCTCGACGCGGTGAACGCGCTGCGCGCGGGGGCGGACGTCGCGCCGCTGACCCTCGACTCGACGCTTTCGGCCGCGGCGGAGACCCATTCGCGCGACATGTCGTTGCAGAACCGCCCCTGGCACTTCGGCTCCGACGGATCTTCCCCCATCGACCGGGCGCAGCGGGTCGGCTTCGACGGCCGCCTGCTCGGGGAGGCGATCTCGGAGACCTACGAGACCGAGCTCGAGACCGTCGCCGCCTGGCTGGAGGAGCCGGGACCCCGCCGCGTCCTGCTGGATCCGGAGGCGCGCCGCATGGGCTTTGCCTTCTTCCAGGAGCCCAACGGCAAGATCTGGTACACGCTCAACGTCGGCACCTGACGGGCCCGCGGTCCGGTGCGCTGGACCCGTCCGTAATCGTTCGACGGCAAGATCGGGCGCGGCACGATACTTTCTGCCGCGCCCGCATGGGAAACCTTCGAAACTTTGGCCGGGGGTCGCTCCCGTCCCTGTCTCAGGCGTAGATGTCGACCGGCGTCCCGTTCCGCACCATCGCGTAGACGTGACGCATCTCCTTGTTCGTCACCGCGACGCAGCCGGCGGTCCAGTCCCTGCTGCCGCGCTTCTTCTCGCCCCAGCCGTGGATGAAGATGTCGCCGCCCGGCCGCTTTCCGAGGCTTTCGGCATAGGCCCGGTCGAAGGCGTTGGGATAGTCGATCCCGATCGACAGGTAGAAGGCGGAGTTCGGGTTGCGACGATCGATGAAGTAACGCCCCTCCGGCGTGCGGCCATCGCCCTCGAACCGCTTCGGGCCGTGCGCCGTGAAGCCGAGCTGGACCGGACAGGCCTTCAGCGCCGTCTGCCCGTTCAGCAGGTACATCTGCCGGCCCGACTTGTGGATGATGACCCGCGTGACCGCCGGGCCGTCATACGTCATGAACTTGCCACCGCACCCCGCGAGCATCGCGGCTGCACCGGCGCCGAGGGCGAGCGCGCCCCGGCGGGTAATGTTCTTCATGGCCTGTCTGCACTCTTGTCGTTGCACTGTCCCGAGCGCCTTCTAGCGCGTTTCCGCCCATCCGGGAACGCGGTTCTTGCCAATCTCAGAAATCGCGCTCGCGCCGCAACAGATCCGCCAGCCCGGCCCGGTAGTCCGGGAAGCGCAGCCGCACGCCGAGCTCGTCCTTGATCCGGTCGTTCCGGACCCGCTTCGACTCGGCGTAGAAGCTGCGCGCCATCGGCGTCATTTCGGCCTCCCCGAACACGACCTCGGG
This sequence comes from uncultured Jannaschia sp., assembly GCF_947494025.1. Taxonomy (GTDB): domain Bacteria; phylum Pseudomonadota; class Alphaproteobacteria; order Rhodobacterales; family Rhodobacteraceae; genus Jannaschia. The sequence goes on along the minus strand of NZ_CANLTQ010000005.1, from coordinate 163,590 downwards.
CGGCGGCGGCAGGTCGAGCAGGTCGGCCGCGTGACCGATCACGTCCTGCGGCGGCGCCGGGTCGTCGTCGCAGAGGTTGTAGACCGCGCCCGCCCGGGGACGCGCGATCGAGGCACGCAGCACCCCCGCGATGTCCTCGACATGGATGCGGCTGAAGACCTGGCCCGGCTTCACGATCCGCCGCGCCGTTCCGGCCCGCACCTTCGCGAAGGGCCCCCGGCCCGGCCCGTAGATGCCCGCGAGCCGGAAGATGTGCAGCGCCGCCCCCGTCTCGGCGGCGAATCCCTGCCACGCCGCCTCCGCCGCCACCCGCCAGCGCCCGCGTCGCGTCGTGGGGGCGAGCGGTGTCGTCTCGTCCACCCAGCCGCCGTCGTGGTCCCCGTAGACGCCCGTGGTCGAAAGGTATCCGATCCAGGCCATACGCCCGATATGGGGGGCCAGCGCGTCGCGATAGGCGTTCAGCACCGGATCGCCGTCCTCCCCCGGCCCGGCCGAGACGAGGACATGCGTCGCGCGCGCGATCTCCGCCGATAGGTCCGCGCCGAAGATCGCGGGCGTCACGCCCTCCGCGCGCAAGGCGTGCGCCTTCTCCTCCGACCGGGTCGTCCCGATCACCTCCCACCCCTCCGCGAGGAGCGACGGGGCCAGCGACCGGGCCGAATAGCCGTGCCCGAAGCTCAGGAGCACGCTCACAGCCGCGCCGCCGCCCAGCGGGCGGCCTCCGCCACGACCGGGTCGGCATCCTCGCAGAGCGCCTGCGCCGCAGGCTTCAGACGCGGGGCGCCGGAATTGCCGATCGCGTAGCAGACGTTCCGCACCATCCGGTTCCGCCCGATCCGCTTGATCGGCGAGCCGGAGAACCGCGCCCGGAACTCCGCATCGTCCAGCGCGGCGAGTTCCGCCAGCGGCGGCGCGCGGTGCGGCCCGTGATAGCGCAGGTCGGAGGCCCGGGCCGCGAACTTGTTCCACGGGCAGATCGCGAGGCAGTCGTCGCAGCCATAGATCCGGTTGCCGAGCGCCGGGCGGAACTCTTCGTCCACCGGCCCCGCATGCTCGATCGTGAGGTAGGAGATGCAGCGCCGCGCATCGAGCCGGAACGGCGCGGGAAAGGCGTCGGTCGGACAAATGTCGAGGCACCGCGTGCAGGAGCCGCAATGCTCCGCCTCCGCCGCGTCGGGGGCCAGATCCAGCGTCGTGAAGATCGCGCCCAGGAACACCCAGTTGCCGAACGCCCGCCCCAGCACGTTGGTGTGCTTGCCCTGCCAGCCGATCCCGGCAGCCTGCGCGAGCGGCTTTTCCATGACCGGCGCCGTGTCGACGAAGACCTTCACCTCCGCCCCGGCCTCGGCCACGATCCAGCGGGCCACGCGCTTCAGCGCCTTCTTGACCACGTCGTGGTAATCCCGCCCCTGCGCGTAGACGCTGACCGCGCCGTCCTCCGCGCGGTCGAGGTCGTCCAGCGGGTCGTGTTCGGGCGCGTAGGAATGGGCGAGCATCACCACGGAGCGCGCCTCGGGCCAGAGCGACGCCGGATCGCCGCGCCAGGCGACGCGCTCGCCCATCCACGACATCGTGCCGTGGTGTCCGTCCCGGAGGTACTGGCGCAGCCGCACGCCCGCATCCGGGATCGCGTCGGGCCGGCAGACCCCGCTCGCGACGAAGCCCGCCGCGCGGGCCTCCGCGTCGAGCCGCGCCCGGAAGCTCAAGGCGCCCCCGGCGCCATCAGAAATCCAGATCCGCGTAATGCTTCGCCGGCCGGAACCCGGGCACCACGTCGGCCAGGACCGACCGGAAGGCCGGGCGCGACTTGATCTTGGCGTACCAGGTCGACACCGCCTCGTTGCGGTTCCAGTCCACGTCCGACGAATAGTCGAGGCAGCTCAGATGCGCCGCCGCCGCGAAATCGGCCATCGACAGGCTCGACCCGGCGAGCCAGCGGTTCCGGTCCAGAAGCCAGCCCATGTAGTCGAGGTGGAACTTGATCGCCCGCACCCCCTGCTTGATGCTGGCGCCGTCCGGGTAGCCCGCGCGCGTCAGCTTCTTGTGGATGCGCTCGTAGACCAGCTTGGACGTCACCTCCTGATGGAACTTGTCGTCGAACCACGCCACGAGGCGCCGAACCTCGGCCCGCTCCGCCGCCCCGTCGGGCATCAGCGCCGGCTCGGGCCGCGTTTCCTCGAGATATTCGCAGATCGCGCCCGACTCGGCGAGGGTCAGCCCGTCGATCCTGAGGATCGGCACCTTGCCCGCGGGGTTGCGGCGCAGGAACTCCGAGCCCTGCTCCCAGTAGCGCTCGTCGACCAGCTCCACCTCGAGCTTCTTCTCGGCCAGCACGAGCCGGACCTTGCGGCAAAAGGGCGACAGGGCGAAATGGTAGAGCTGGATCATGGCCACGGGCATGCCCGCTCCCGCGGGCGGTTTCAATCCTCGAAGCAGGCCGCGCGGCCGTCGGCGCGTATCGTCGCCGCCCCGTCCGCGATGGACCGGGCCCGGCGGTCCACGAAGTCCGACGGGCGGGTCGGGTCGCGCCGCTTCGGCGCGGGCAGGATCGCCGCGATGAGCGACGCCTGCCGCGCCGTCAGTTCCCCCGCGCCGATCCCGAACCAGTGCCGCGCCGCCGCCTCCGCCCCGAAGACGCCCGGCCCCATCTCGGCCACGTTGAGGTAGATCTCCACGAGGCGCCGCTTGGGCCAGACCGCCTCCGCGACCGGGGTCAGCAACGCCTCCAGCGCCTTGCGCGGCCAGGACCGGCCCTGCCAGAGCACCGCGTTCTTGACCACCTGCTGGCTGATGGTGGAGGCGCCGCGATCGCCGCCCGCCGCGATCGCCCGGCGGATGGCCACGATGTCGAAGCCCCAGTGGCGACAGAAATTGGCGTCCTCCGCGGCGACCACGGCGCGCGCCATCACCGGCGCGATGTCCTCCAGATCGGTCCAGCGTCGCTCCACCCCGCCCAGCCGCGCGGATTCCGCCACGATGTAGGGCGTCGTCGGCGGGTCGATCCAGCGATAGGACAGCACCCAAAGCACGGCCAGAACCGCGAGCGCCGCCGCGACCCGCAGGGCGATGCGCAAGGCCGAACGCAGGCGTCCGGCCACGCCCGGGCCGCCCGTCGCGTCCCCCTTGCCCTTGCGTCGCGTGTTCGTCCTCGCCGCCATGGCGTCACGCCCTAACCCGTGGGGCGGCCGCGGAAAAGCGGCAAAGGGCCGGATCCGCGGACCCGCGCCCCGCCGGACAGGGAACGGGCCTTGCGCGGGGGCCCGTTCGCGCCGCGTCGTCCCGGCTCACTCCGCCGGGATCGCGTCGACCTCGGTGCTCAGGGGCGCGGACAGGTGGGTCAGCATTTCCTTCGGGCAGACCTGGAGGAAGTTGCCGATCTCCACGCTCCAGTCCGACAGGAGCGCGCGCGCCTTTCTGGAGCCGGTCTCCTCCGCGTGCCGCTCGACAAGGCCGCGAAGCTCCGCCTGCCAATGCGGCACGGTGACCGGGCAGATCACCAGCGTCTCCATGTTCATCAGCGCGGGGGCGGCGCCCTCGGGGTCGTACAGATAGGCCATGCCGCCCGTCATCCCGGCCCCGAAATTCGCGCCGATCTCGCCCAGGATCACGGCGATTCCGCCCGTCATGTACTCGCAGCCGTTGGAGCCGCAGCCCTCGATCACCACCCGCGCGCCGGAATTGCGCACCGCGAAGCGCTCGCCCGCGCGCCCGGCGGCGAAAAGGTGGCCGTCCGTCGCGCCGTAAAGCACCGTGTTGCCGATGATCGTGTTTCGGTCCGCGCGCAGCGGGCTCGCCATCTGCGGCCGCACGACGATGATGCCGCCCGACAGGCCCTTGCCCACGTAGTCGTTGGCGTCGCCCGAAACCTCGATCTTCAGCCCGGGCGCGGCGAAGGCGCCCAGCGACTGCCCGGCGGAGCCGTGGAGCTTCACCGTCAGGTGGTCGGGCTGGAGCGTGTTGCGCATCCCGAACCGCGAGACGATGTGGCTGGAGATCCGCGTGCCCACCGTCCGGTGCGTGTTCTGCACCGCGTAGGAGACCTGCATCTTCTCGCCGTCGTCGAGGAACCGCGCCGCGTCCTGGACGATCTGCGCGTCGAGCGTGTCCATCACCGGGTTCCGCGCCTTGTCGCGGTCGTAGACGATCCGGTCCGCCCCGTCGACGGTGATGAGCAGCGGGTTCAGGTCGAGGTCGTCGAGATGGGCGGCGCCGCGCGACACCTGCGTCAGGAGGTCCGCCCGCCCGATCACCTCGGAGAGGCTGCGCGCGCCGAGCGCGGCCAGCACCTCGCGCACCTCCGTGGCGTAGAAGGTGATGAGGTTCACCACCTTGTCGGCCGTCCCGGTGAACTTCTCGCGCAGGCGCGGATCCTGCGTGCAGACGCCCACGGGGCAGGTGTTCGACTGGCATTGCCGCACCATGATGCAGCCCATCGCGATCAGCGCGGCGGTGCCGATGCCGTATTCCTCGGCTCCCATCATCGCCGCCATCACGATGTCGCGCCCGGTCCGGAGCCCCCCGTCGGTGCGCAGCGTCACCCGTTCGCGCAGGTTGTTCATCGACAGGACCTGATGCGCCTCGGTCAGGCCCATCTCCCAGGGCAGGCCGGCATACTTGATCGAGGTCGCGGGGCTCGCTCCCGTCCCGCCGTTATGGCCGGAGATCAGGATGATGTCGGCCTTGGCCTTCGCCACGCCCGCCGCGATCGTGCCCACGCCGGAGGACGCGACGAGCTTCACCGTCACCTTGGCCCGCGGGTTGATCTGCTTCAGGTCGTAGATCAGCTGCGCCAGATCCTCGATGGAGTAGATGTCGTGGTGCGGCGGCGGCGAGATCAGGGTCACGCCCTTGGTCGAATGCCGCAGCCGCGCGATCAGGTCGGTGACCTTCATGCCCGGAAGCTGGCCGCCCTCGCCGGGCTTCGCGCCCTGCGCGACCTTGATCTCCAGCTCCTCGCAATGGTTGAGGTATTCGGCCGTCACGCCGAAGCGCCCCGACGCGACCTGCTTGATCTTGGCCGACGGGTTGTCGCCGTTCGACTCGGGCACGAAATGCGCCGGATCCTCGCCGCCCTCGCCGGAATCGGACTTCGCGCCGATCCGGTTCATCGCCACGTTCAGGAGCTTGTGCGCCTCGGGGGACAGCGCGCCGAGCGACATGCCGGGCGTCACGAACCGCTTGCGGATCGCCGTGATCGACTCGACCTCCTCGATCGGCACCGGCTCGCCCAGCGGCTTCATCGCCAGAAGGTCGCGCAGGTGGATCGGCGGGTTGGCCTGCATCGCGCCGGAAAACTGCTTCCAGAGCTCGTAGCTGCCCCGGTCGCAGGCCGCCTGCAGCATGTGCATCGTCTGCGCCTCCCAGGCGTGCCGCTCGCCCGAGCGCCGCGCCTTGTAGAAGCCGCCGATGGGCAGGATGTTCGTGGCCCCGTGCCAGCCCGAGGCATGGACCGCCTCGACCTTCTTCTGCAGGCCGTTCGTGCCGATCCCGGAGATCCGCGACAACATGCCGGGGAAGAATTCCGCGACCATCGCGCGGGACAGGCCGACCGCCTCGAAGTTGAGCCCGCCGCGATACGACGAGACCACCGAGATCCCCATCTTCGCCATGATCTTCAGCAGCCCCGCGTCGATCGCGCCGCGATAACGCGCCACCGCCTCGTCGAGCGAGCCGTCGAGCAGCCCCTTCCCGATCCGGTCGGCCAGCGTGTCCTGCGCGAGATAGGGGTTCACCGTGGTCGCCCCGCAGCCGATCAGCACCGCGAAGTAATGCGGGTCGATGCATTCCGCCGAGCGCACGTTGATCGAGCAGAAGGTCCGAAGGCCCTTGCGCGTCAGCCACGAATGCACCGCGCTCGTGGCGAGGATCATCGGCATCGGCACCCGGTCCGGCCCCTGCATCCGGTCGGTCAGGACGATGTGCCCCGCCCCCGAGCGCACCGCGTCCTCGGCATCGGCGCGCAGCCTGTCGAGACCCGCGCGCAGCGCGCCCATCCGGCCGCCCGCCGGGAAGGTGCAGTCGAGCGTGACCGCGTTGTCCTCGAAATGCCCGAACATCGCCTCGAACTGGGCGTTGCCCACGAACGGACTGTCGAGGATGAGGATCTCGGTCTGGCTGCCATCCTCGTCGAGCACGTTCTTGAGGTTGCCGAACCGCGTCTTGAGGCTCATCACCCGGAACTCCCGCAGGGAGTCGATGGGCGGGTTCGTCACCTGGCTGAAGCTCTGCCGGAAGAAATGGCTCAGCGGGCGGTATTTCTCCGACAGCACGGCTGAGGGCGTGTCGTCGCCCATGGAGGCCAGCGTCTCCTTGCCGTCCTCGGCCATGGGCGCGAGGATCTGCTCGATCTCCTCCACCGAATAGCCCGCCGCGACCTGCCGCGCGCGCAGCTCGTCGCCCGAATGCACGGCGAGCTCGGCCACGCCCTTGGTGACCGCCTCGAGGTCGGTGATCCGTCCGACCCAGTCGCCGAACGGCCGGTCCGCCGCCAGCTTGTCCTTGATCTCGCGGTCGTGGAACAGCTTGCCCGTCTCCATGTCGACGCCGATCATCTGGCCGGGGCCCAGCGCGCCCTTCTCGACCACCGTCGCCTCGTCCACCGGCACCATGCCCGCCTCGGACCCGGCGATCAGCATGCCGTCGCCCGTCACCGTGTAGCGCATCGGGCGCAGCCCGTTGCGGTCCAGCCCCGCGCAGACCCAGCGCCCGTCCGACATGGCCAGCGCGGCCGGCCCGTCCCACGGCTCCATCACCGCGTTGCAATAGGCGTACATGTCGCGCCACGCATCCGGCAGCTCCACCGCCTGCCGCGACCAGCTCTCGGGCACCAGCATCGTCTTCGCCATCGGCGCCGTCCGCCCCGCGCGCACCAGCACCTCGAACACCGAATCGAGCGCCGCCGAGTCGGACGCGCCCATCGGCACGATCGGCTTGATGTCCTCGGCCCAGTCCCCGAACGTCGCCGAGGCCATGCGGATCTCGTGGCTCTTCATCCAGTTGATGTTGCCCTTCAGCGTGTTGATCTCGCCGTTATGGGCCAGCATCCGGAACGGCTGCGCCAGCCACCATTGCGGGAAGGTGTTTGTCGAATAGCGCTGGTGGTAGATCGCGAAGGCGCTCTCGAAGCGCGCGTCCTTCAGGTCCGGATAGAACTCGGCCACGTGCTGCGCCAGCATCATGCCCTTGTAGATGACCCCCCGGCAGGACAGCGACGCGAGGTAGAGCCCCGCCACCTGCGCGGCCAGCGCCGCCTTCTCGATCCGGCGGCGGATCACGTAGAGCTCGCGCTCGAACGTGTCCTCGTCCACGCCCTTCACGTTGGAGATCAGGATCTGCTCGATCTCGGGCCGGGTCGCGTTCGCCTTGTCGCCCAGCACGCCGATATTCACCGGCACGTGGCGCCAGCCGTAGATGTAGTAGCCCATCCGCAGGACCTCGCTCTCCACGATGGTCCGGCAGACCTCCTGCGCGCCGAAATCGTTGCGCGGCAGGAAGACCTGCCCCACGGCGATGCGCCGCCCCTCGTGCGGCTCGTGTCCGGTGCGCCGGATCTGGTCGCGGAAGAACTCGACCGGGATCTGGACGTGGATGCCCGCGCCGTCGCCGGTCTTGCCGTCGGCATCCACCGCGCCGCGGTGCCAGATCGCCTTGAGCGCGTCGATCCCGGCCTCGACCACCCTGCGGGACCGCGAGCCGTCGATGTTGACGACCAGCCCGACCCCGCAGGAGGCGTGCTCGCTCTCCTCGCGATAAAGGCTCGTGGCCTCCATCGCCCCGCGCCGGGCCACTTCGTCGCGTTCCCAGTCCGTGAAGTAATGCGTCATGGGTCGTCTCCTTCGACGAATTGAGTCTGCGCCTCCACCTCGGCGCGGGTCTTGCGGGCGTGATCGCCGGACAAGGTCGCGTAGAGGGGCCGGCGATCGACGTAGATTTCGGATGTCAGCGGGAAGTCCGCGGCCTCCCGGAAGAGGCCCGGCATCAGCTCGTAATCCGCGTCGGTCGAACCCGTCTCGCGGAACCACAGATGGCTGCCGCAGGTCGCGCAAAAGGCGCGCTCCGCGAAATCCGAGGAGGCATGGCGCGTGACCGGCCCCTCGACGCGGACCGCCGCCGCCTCGGCCGTGAAGGCCGCGAGGAACATTCCGGTCCAGCGCTGGCACATGGCGCAGTGGCAGGCGCCGACGGCCGCCTCGTGGGCACCGCCCACCGTGATGCGGCAGGCACCGCACAGGCACCGCCCCTCGATCGTGTCGGTCATCCCAATCCCTCCGCGTAGCGCCGGCAGAGCGTGTCGACCCGCCGTTTCCGGCCCCGGATGATCGCGCCGATCACCTGACGCAGCAATCCGGCCTCCTTGAAGGCCCGCGCGATGTTGTGGCGCCCGTCCGGCAGGATCCAGCGATGCACACGCCGCGATTCGGGCACGAGCGCCAGATGCGCGACATCCCCGGCGCAGGCCCCGCCCGCCAGCAGGTAATATTGCGTCCGCGTCGCGGCGAAGGTGTCGGCCACGCTCAACGCCGGCGGCGGCCCGAACCGGGCGGCCACGTCGGGCCAGCGCCGGTCGCCCGTCGCCCGGGCATCGAGCGACACCTGCGGCGAGAAGGCGACGGCCCGCACCACCCGCAGATCGCGCGGCAGCAGCAGCGCCCCGTAGCCGCCCATCGAGTTGCCGAGCGAGACGATCTCGTCGATCCGCGCCCGCGCCTTCAGCTCGTCGATCAGCGCGACGATGCGCCGCCAGAGCCCCGGCGCCGCGTACCAGCTGCCGCGCCGGTCGGTCACGAACAGGACATTGTTCTCTCCGCTCCGCGACGCGCTGCCGGCGAATTCGTCGAGCGGCTCGCCGCCGAAGCCCGCCCGGATCCCGGTGAACACCACGACCAGTCGCCGTGCCCGCCCCGGAAGCCAGCGCAGCAGCAGGTCGTCGTCCCGCAGGATCGTCTCCACCTCGGGGGCCGGAACGGCGTTCACGTCCCGCCCCGCCCGGTCGGGACAGCGGTGCTGACCCATTGCGCCGCGCGCAGGGCACGCGCCGTGTCACAGCCGTAACACAGCCGTAACACAGCCGTAACACGCCCCCGGTCCCGCCCCGCGGCGGTGGCCGATGCGCGGAACGCAGAGCTGCGCCGGCTCCGTCCCGCGACGGCGCGGCGCCTCTTCGGGGGCCTGGGGATCAAGGCTTACTCCGCCGCGATATGCGACGGCGGGATCGCGATCGCCGCGTCGAACCTGGTCAGGATCGCCTCCGCCGCCTCGCGCCCGTCGCGAATGGCCCAGACCACGAGCGACGCGCCCCGCACGATGTCGCCGATGGCGTAGACGCCGTCGAGCGGGGTCTCGTGCGTGCGGAAATCCGCCTTGATCGTGCCCCAGCGCGTCACTTCAAGCTCCGGCTTGGACCACAGCGTCGGCAGCTCCTCCGGCTCGAAGCCCAGCGCCTTCACCACGAGGTCGGCCTCCTCCACATAGTCGCCGCCCTCGATCACCTCGGGCGACTGACGACCCGTGGTGTCCGGCTCGCCCAGCCGCATCCGCTGCACGGTGACGCCGCTGATGATGCGGTGGACATTTGCGACAGGCTCGTCCTCCTGCGCGATCGCGCCGGGTCCGAGCGCCACGCCGCCGGCGATGGCGTCGCCCGCGCCGGCCTCGAAGCCCGCGGGCGCGGTCTGCCAGACGAACTCGACGCCCTCCTCCTCGGCATTGGCGACCTCCCGCTGGGAGCCGGGCATGTTGCTGCGGTCCCGGCGATACAGGCACTTCACGCTCGTCGCGCCCTGCCGGATGGCGGTGCGCACGCAATCCATCGCCGTGTCGCCGCCGCCGATCACGACGACGCGCTTTCCCTCCGCGCTGAGCTCGCCGGACTCGAATTCCGGCACCGCGTCGCCGAAGCTCTTGCGGTTCGACGCGGTCAGGAAGTCGATGGCCCGCACGACCCCGTGCGCGTCGTGGTTCTCGTGGTCGTGCAGATCCCGGGACTTGTAGACCCCGGTCGCGACGATCACCGCGTCGTGCGCCTCGCGGATCTCGTCGAAGGTGATGTCGCGGCCGACCTCGCAGTGAAGGCGGAACGTCACGCCCCCCTCCTCGAGCTGCCTGTTGCGGCGCATCACCACGTCCTTCTCCAGCTTGAAGCCGGGAATTCCGTAGGTCATCAGCCCGCCCGCGCGGTCGTAGCGGTCGTAGACGGTGACCTGCACGCCCGCGCGGCGCAGGATATCCGCCGCGGCCAGCCCGCCGGGGCCCGCGCCGATGATGCCGACGCTCTCCTCGCGCTCGGCCACCGGGACGATCCGGGGCACCCAGCCCTCCGCGAACGCGGTGTCGGTGATGTACTTCTCGACCGCGCCGATGGTGACGGTGCCGTGGCCGGATTTCTCGATGACGCAGTTGCCCTCGCACAGCCTGTCCTGCGGGCAGATGCGGCCGCAGATCTCGGGAAAGGTGTTCGTCGCCTGGCTGACGTCGTAGGCCTCGCGCAGCCGCCCCTCGGCCACGAGGCGGAGCCAGTCGGGGATGTTGTTGTGCAGCGGGCAATGCGACTGGCAATACGGAACCCCGCATTGCGAACACCGGCCGGCCTGCTCGGCGGCCCGTTCGGCCGCGAACTCGCGGTAGATCTCGCCGAAATCCACCCGACGGCTCTCCGCCTCCCGCTTCTCCGGCGTCCGCCGCTCGACCGTCACGAACGTGAGCATGTTGCTTTTCGCCATGAACCCCTCCCGAAACGCCTCCCCGCCGCGCTACGCGAACCGGGGGGGATTAAAAAGACAGCACCATTGACATATTATCGGAAAGGTTGCCGGTCAATCTGGTCTGCGTCCGATGTGCCGCGACGGATAATGTCCGTTCCGGAACAATTCGACGGCTTCAACCTGTCATCACCGTGAGGCATTGAGCGGCGAACTTACAGGTGACTCGCATGGCCCTTTGGCATCTCATCCTCCTCGCGCTCGTGCAGGGCGTGACGGAATTTCTGCCGATCTCCTCCTCGGGACACCTGATCCTGCTGCCCGTCCTGACCGGCATGGCGGATCAGGGCACGGCACTCGACGTCGCGCTGCATTTCGGGACGCTCGGCGCGGTCATCCTCTACTTCCGAGACAACGTGGCAAGAGCCTTGCGTGGATATGCCGGCCTCGCCCGGCGGCAATGGGGCCCGGACGAGCGTCTCGCGGCAGGCCTCGCGGTCGCCACCGTGCCGGTCATCGTCGCCGGACTGCTCCTCACGGTGACAGGTCTGAGCGAATTGCTGCGGTCGGTCGCGGTGATTGCCTGGGCCACGATCGGCTTCGGGCTCCTGCTGTGGTGGTTCGACCGGCGGGGGGCGGATACGAAGACGCTCGGGGATTGGTCGCTGGGACAGGCGCTCAAGCTCGGCCTGTGGCAAGCGTTGGCTCTCGTCCCCGGTACTTCCCGCTCGGGGATCTGCATCACCGGCGCGCGCGCGATGGGCTACGAACGGGAGGATGCCGCCCGCCTCGCGATGCTCATGTCGATCCCGACGATCCTTGCCTCCGCCGCGCTGCTCAGCCTCGACCTGATCGGCGAAAGCGACGCGGAGCAGCTTCGGGATGCGGGCATCGCGGCGATCTTCGCCTTCTTCGCCGCGCTGGCAGCGCTCGCCCTGATGATGCGGCTCCTGCGCTCGGTCAGTTTCCTGCCCTATGTGATCTACCGGATCGCTCTCGGGCTCGTCCTGCTGGGCTACGTCTATCTATAGGTTGCGCAGGTTCTTCGCGCTGTCCTTGATCTCGGCGTATTGCCCCGAGGGACGAAAGCGCCAGAGATAGCCGGGCAATACCGCCTCCATGGGCGTGGGCGTGATGCCGAACGCGTCGAAACCGGGATGCTTCCCCGATACGACATTGTCGCGCGCGAGGTTGCGGACCTGGTCGCGCGTCAGCAATCCGTTGTGGAACAGCCCCCCGGTGATCGTCTGTCCGAGGTCGAGCCCCCAGGCCATGATCCGCGCGCCGAAGAACGGCACCGGCAGGATCAAAGCGCGGCGCCGGATCGTGCGGAGCATCTGGCGCATGAGCTCGCGGAACGTCTCGGTGTCCGGCCCGCCGAGCTCGTAGACACCGCCCCGCACCCGGCCCTCTGCCGCGGCCTCCGCCGCGGCCGCGACGTCGTCGACATAGACCGGCTGGAACCGCGTGTTCGCCCCCACCACCGGCAGCACCGGCGCCCAGCGGGCCATGGTGGCGAAGCGGTTGAAGAACTCGTCTTCCGACCCGAACACGATGGACGGGCGCAGGATCACGGCCTCCGGCATGTGGTCCCGCACGCCTGCCTCGCCCAGGGCCTTCGTCCGGGCGTAGTCGCTGTCGCTGTCGGCATCGGCACCGATCGCGCTGATCTGCACCATGCGCTCGAGTCCCGTCCCTGCGGCAAGCCGGGCGATCCGCGCGGCGCCGTCCGCCTGCACGGCGTCGAACCCGTTGCGGCCCGAAGGCGCGAGGATGCCGACGCAATTCACCACAACCGACGCCCCGGTAAGCGCCGCGGCCACGGAGGCGTCGTCGCGGATGTTGGCGAAGACCGGCTCCACCTGGCCGACGCTGCCGTACATGCGGACGAAATGCGCCTCGTTCGGGCGGCGGCAGGCGACCCGCACGCGCCAGCCCGACTTGGCCATGCGCCGCGCGACGTAGCGCCCGATGAAACCGGAACCGCCGAAGATGGTGACGAGCTTCTGCATGGGCGTTCCTCCGGGGATCCGTGTCGGTTCCGGATACCGCCGGCGGTCCCGACCGGCAAGGGCACGGGTTTTCGCGATCAGCCCGATTGACACCGATTTCCACTGCGGCTACGCACCGCCCACCGTGGATGCCCAGGTGGCGGAATTGGTAGACGCGCTGGCTTCAGGTGCCAGTTCTCGCAAGGGAGTGGAAGTTCGAGTCTTCTCCTGGGCACCACGGTCTACCACCCGGACAGGACGAGGCCGGTCACGGTAGCCGGTACGCCCGGATGACCGTCTTCTCCGAAATCGTTTGCCACGCCGCCGCGTTCCCCACCAGGTCCCGCGCTGTCGCGAGCCACGTCCCGTAATCGCAGGCGAGCGTCGCCACCGGCCAGTCGCTGCCCCAGAGCATCCGGTCCGGCCCGAACGCGTCGAGCAGATGCGCCACGAAAGGCACGAGGTCGTCCGGCGTCCAGCCCGGCCCCGCCTCCGTCACGAGCCCCGACAGTTTGCAGAAGGCCGCCGTCTCCCGCGCGAGGCGCGTCATGTCCGCGGCCCAGTCGGCGGACGCGCCCTCGGCGATGCGCGGCTTGGCGCCGTGGTCGATCACCATCCGCAACTCCGGGTGCCCCGCCATCAGCGTCGCAAGCCGTCCCAGATGGCGGGGCAAGACCAGCGCGTCGAAGGTCAGGTCGTGCGCGATCATGGCCTCGAAAGCGGGGGCGAGATCCGGACGCAGCATCCAGTCGTCGTCGGCGAGATCCTGGATCATTGGCCGAAGCCCGACAAGCTTGGGGTCGGCCGCAAGCCGCGCGATCTCCGCTGGCGCGTCCGGGCGCTCGAAGTCGGCCCAACCGACGACGCCGCGGACGAAATTTTCCCGCCCGGCAATGTCGAGCAGGAACGTCGTTTCCGCCGCGCTCGGCGCGGCCTGCACGAGGATCGTGCCGCCGATCCCGTTCGCGGCCATCAGCGGGCGCAGATCCTCCGGTCCGAAATCGCGGTAGATCGGCCCCGCCTCCGGCGTGAGCCAGCCGTAATCGCCGCGGTCGAGTCGCCAGAAATGCTGGTGCGCATCGACGATCACGGCGCGATCACCCCTTTCTTGAGGATGATGTTGCCGTAAAGCCGCGTCTCGCCGGTCTGCACGATGGCGAAGGCCCCGCGCGCCCGCTCGTAGAAGGCGAACCGTTCCAGCGAGGCGAGCGTCGCGGGCCGGTCGGCGCGGCGGTTCACCAGATCCTGGAACGTCCCTACAACCTCGGGCACCGCGTCGGGGTCGTCCACCACCTGCATCACGCAGGCCGGGTCGGGCACGAAGGTGTCGAGCGGCATCACGGCGAGCACCGCGTCGAGCACGTCGGTCGCGGGGATCCCGTCGAGCCGGTGGCACCGCGCGCCCATCGCCTCGGCTGGGAAGTTCGCGTCGGCGAGGACGATGTCGTCGCCGTGGCCCATCGCGCGCAGGGTCCAGAGCAGGTCCGGCGACAGGATCGGTGGAACGTTACGCAGCATGGGATACCTCCCCCGGGATCGGCGCGTCGGGTCGGATCAGCCCCTCGCCCTTCAGGTCGGCCCAGAGCGCATCGGGCACGACGGTTTCGAACACTTCGACATTGGCGGCCACCTCGGCCGCGTTCGCCGCGCCGGGGATGATGGATTTGACGGCCGGATGCGCGAGCGGAAATTGCAGCGCGGCGGCGATGAGCGGCGTGTCGTGCGCGGCGCAGACCGCCTCCAGTCGTCGCACCCGCGCGAGAATCCCGGACGGCGCGGGCGCGTAGTCGTAGCGCGCGCCTTCCACCGCGCCGGTGGCGAGGATGCCGGAATTGTAGGGCCCACCGAGGACGATGCCGACATCGCGCGCCACGCAGAGCGGCAGCAGGCTCTCGAGCGGCTCCTGCTCCAGAAGCGTGTAGCGCCCGGCAAGAAGGAACCCGTCGAAATCGGCCTCGCCCAGCAGGCGCTCGCAGATCGGCCAGGTATTCACCCCGGCCCCGATCGCGCCGACCGTCCCGCTTCCGCGAAGCTCGTCCAGCGCGGCGTAGCCGCCCCCCGCGAAAAGCTCGCGCAGTTTGGCCTCGCTCTCCGCCGCGCCGTGAGTGCCGGCGTCGATGTCGTGAATGTAGAGGATGTCGAACTGCTCCGTGCCGAGCCGTTTCGCGCTCGCCTCGAAGCTCCGCATAACGCCGTCATAGGTATAGTCGAAGACGATGCGTTTTTGCGGCACGTCCACGAAGGCCTCCGGCGTCACGTCCTCGGGCACGCAATCCTCAAGCAGGCGACCGACCTTGGTGGACAGCGTCACCCCGTCCCGTCCGAACCGCGCCAGCGCCGCCGCCACCCGCATCTCCGACCGGCCGAGACCGTATTGCGGCGCCGTGTCGAGATAGCGGATCCCCGCCCCCCACGCCGCGTCGAGCGCGGCCTGCGCGTCGGCATCGCTCACGGCGCGGTAAAGGTTGCCCAGCGGCGCGGCGCCGAATCCCATCCGCGTCAGTCTGACCGGCCAAGCGCTTCGCCCGTTCAGATATCCGGTCTCGTCCACCCGCATGCCGTCGCCCCCCTTCGTCGCCACGAAGCCTAGCGCGGCCGCCCCCGCGCAGCCAGAGGCACGAGAACCCTTGGCACCGGCCTCCGGGAGTGCTTGCATGTCGCCGCGTCGCGACGTGCGGCGCCCGAGGGGTTTGGGAGGGCCGTCGCGGGTGGAGCACCTTGTCGAGATGCGGGGGATCGGGAAGCGGTTCCCGGGCGTGCATGCGCTTCGGGACGTCCGGTTCGACCTGCGCCCGGGCGAGGTGCACGCCCTGATGGGCGAGAACGGCGCCGGCAAATCCACGCTGATGAAGATCATGGCCGGCATCTACGCCCGCGACGGTGGCGAGATGTTCGTTAACGGCCGGCCCGCAGCCCCCGACAGCCCGCGCGCGGCGCAAGCCCTCGGGATCGGCATCATCCATCAGGAACTGAGCCTGATGAACGACCTGACCGCGGCGCAGAACGTCCTGATCGGGCGGGAGCCGCGACGCCGGTTCGGCCGGCTCGACGAAGCGGAGCTGAACCGCCGCACCGCCGCCATCTTCGCCGACCTGCATCTGGACATGGACCCCCGCGCCCGCGTCGGCGGCCAGACCATCGCCCGCCAGCAGCTCATCGAGATCGCCAAGGCGCTGTCCTACGATCCGCGCGTCCTCGTCATGGACGAGCCGACCGCGGCGCTCAACGACGCGGAGATCGCGGAGCTGTTCCGGGTGATCCGCAAGCTGCGCGCGGACGGCGTGGGGATCGTCTACATCAGCCACCGGATGGACGAGATCAAGCGCATCGCCGACCGCGTCACGGTCCTGCGCGACGGCGCCTGGATCGACACGCTCGACGCCGCGGAAACGCCGCTCTCGCGGATCATCCAGCTCATGGTCGGGCGCGAGGTCGCGCAGACCGCGCCCGACATCCCCGACGTCGCGGGCAACCCGGTCGCGCTGGAGGTGCGCGGGCTTCGCCGCGGGACGGAAATCCGCGACGTGAGCTTTTCGGTCCGCAAGGGCGAGATCCTGGGCTTCGCGGGCCTGATGGGCGCGGGCCGCACGGAGGTCGCGCGCATGATCTTCGGCGCCGACCCGCGCGATGCGGGCGAGATCGCCGTGGCCGGCCGGCCGGTCGACATCCGCAGCCCGCACGACGCCGTGCGGGCCGGGATCGGCTACCTCTCGGAGGACCGCAAGCATTTCGGCCTCGCCCTCGACATGAGCGTGCGCGCCAACATCGCGATGGCGGACATGACGCGCTTCACCGGCCCCGCCGGCACGCTGGACGAGGCCGGAATGAAGCGGACCGCGGAGGACTACATCGCGCGCCTCGGCATCCGCACGCCGTCCGACATGCAGGACGTGCGCCTCCTGTCGGGCGGCAACCAGCAGAAGGTCGTGATCGCCAAGTGGCTCCTGCGCGACTGCGACGTGCTGATCTTCGACGAGCCGACGCGCGGCATCGATATCGGCGCGAAGTCGGAAATCTACACCCTGCTCGAAGAGCTGGCCGCGCAGGGCCGGGCGATCGTCGTGATCTCCTCCGAACTGCCCGAGGTGATGCGGCTCAGCCACCGGATCGCGGTGATGTGCGAGGGGCGATTGACCGGCATCCTGCCCGGAGGGGCCGGCACCACGCAGGAGCGGATCATGGAACTGGCGACACGGCGCGAGGGCGCGGCGGCGGGCACGGCGCCCCGCATGAAGGAGATGGCATGACCGCGACGACGACCACCCGGCCGCGTTCGGCGCTCGCCCGGCTGGTGTCGAGCGGGGCGCATCAGCGGCTGCTCGCCTTCGCCAGCCTCGTCGTCCTGCTGATCGGCTTCTCGCTCGCCTCGCCGAACTTCATGCAGACCTCGAACATGATCGCGATCCTGCAGGCGACCTCGGTGAACGGGGTGCTCGCGGTGGCGGTCACGCTCGTCATCATCACCGGCGGCATCGACCTGTCGGTGGGCACGATGATGACGTTCTGCGCCGTCATCACCGGGGTCGTGCTGACCTATGCCGGCCTGCCGCTTCCCTTCGGCGTGCTCGCGGCCATCGGCACCGGGGCGCTTTGCGGTCTCTGCTCGGGCACCTTCGTCGCCAAGATGAAGATCCCGCCCTTCATCGCCACGCTCGGCATGATGCTGATCCTGCGGGGCCTGAGCCTCGTGATTTCGGGGACGCGGCCGATCTATTTCAACGACACGCCGGGCTTCTCGGAGATCTCGCGCGGGTCGATCATCGGCGCGGTGTTCCCGGCCCTGCCGATCCCGAACGGCGTGCTGATCCTGTTCCTCGTCGCCGCGGCCGCGTCCTGGGTGCTCGGGCGTACCGTGCTCGGCCGTTACACGTTCGCGCTCGGCTCCA
Organism: uncultured Jannaschia sp.; assembly: GCF_947494025.1. GTDB lineage: Bacteria > Pseudomonadota > Alphaproteobacteria > Rhodobacterales > Rhodobacteraceae > Jannaschia. The sequence continues at coordinate 146,016 of NZ_CANLTQ010000005.1, read as the reverse complement.
ACGAGGAGGCGGTGCGGCTTTCGGGGGTGAACACCGACCGCTGGAAGATCGCGATCTACGCGCTCTCGGGCGCCATCGTCGGGATCGCCGGCCTGCTTATCGCGTCGCGCCTGAACTCGGCGCAGCCCGCCCTCGGCCTCGGCTACGAGCTCGAAGCGATCGCCGCCGTGGTGATCGGCGGGACCTCGCTCTCGGGCGGGCGCGGCTCGATCCTGGGCTCGCTCATCGGCGCATTGATCATGGCGGTGCTCACGAACGGCCTGCGTGTCCTTTCGGTCGCGCAGGAATGGCAGACGGTCGTGACCGGGGCGATCATCATCGTCGCGGTCTATGCCGACATGATGCGCCGCCGCAGGGCGACCTGACACGACCACGACAACCAAGGGAGGAAACCATCATGTTGTCACGCCGCACGCTCCTCGGAGCCGCCGCCCTGGGCCTCGCGCTCGCCGCGCCGCCGGCCTTAGCGCAGGACACGTTCATTCCGCTCGTCTCCAAGGGCTTCCAGCACCAGTTCTGGCAGGCCGTAAAGGCCGGCGCCGACCGCGCCGCCGAGGAGGAAGGCGTCCGCATCACCTTCGAGGGTCCGGACAACGAGACGATGGTGGACCGCCAGATCGACATGCTGTCGGCCTCGCTCGCCAACAACCCCGCGGCCATCGGCTTCGCTGCGCTCGACAGTCAGGCGGCGATCCCGCTCCTGCGACAGGCGCAGGAGGCGGGCATCCCCGTTGTCGCCTTCGACAGCGGCGTGGACAGCGATATCCCGGTGACGACGGCCACGACCGACAACGTCGCCGCCGCCGCGCTCGCCGCCGACAAGATGGCGGAGCTGATCGGCGGGTCGGGCAAGGTCGCCGTCGTCGCCCATGACCAGACAAGCCGCACCGGCATCGACCGACGCGACGGGTTCCTCGACCGGATGGAGAGCGAATACCCGGACATCGAGGTCGTTTCCGTCCAGTACGGCGCCGGCGATCAGCTGCAATCGACCGAGGTGGCGAAGGCCATCCTGACCGCCAACCCCGATCTCGACGGCATGTTCGGCACCAACGAGGGTTCCGCCATCGGCGTCGTCAACGCGGTGCGCGAGATGGGGGCCGAGGGGCTGACGGTGATCGGCTACGATTCGGGCCAGGCGCAGATCGACGCCATCCGGGAGGGAATCATGGCCGGCGCGATCACGCAGAACCCGATCGGCATCGGCTACGAGACGGTGAAGGCCGCGGTCGCCGCCATCAACGGCGAGGAGCTGCCCGAGGTGATCGACACCGGCTTCTACTACTACGACCAGTCGAACATCGACGATCCCGAAATCCAGGAGGTTCTCTACGAGTGAGGGACCGCGGTGCCATGGCCCGATGCGGCCGTGGCACCGGACGTGGCGAAATCTGACGGGCGGGAGGACGACCGGCAAACACGCGCGGCCGACGCCGTCGCTGCGGACGCAGTGTGCACTCGCGCACTTTCTGCGGAGCAGCGTTGCAATTGCAAAATGACGGGCCTGCTATAGGTTCCATCGCGACCGTTTTGCGACGGCGTGGAGGATTCATAGCCGGCCGCGTCGTTTTGCGTGCAAAGGATTTGCCTGATGTTCCGTTCCGCCGTCGCCGCTCTCGTCCTGTTCGTGCTTCCCGTCGCCGCCCAGGAGGAAGGGCAGGATCGCCCGCCCCCCGCCGTCACCGTCGAGACGCTGCAACCGCAAAGCGTCACGCTGACCACGACGCTGCCGGGTCGCGTGCATCCGTCGTCCGAGGCGGAGGTGCGGCCACAGGTCAACGGCATCGTCATTGAACGGCTGTTCGAGGAGGGCTCCGAGGTCGAGACAGGGCAGATTCTCTACCGCGTCGATCCCGCCACCTACGAGGCCGGCGTCGCACAGGCCAGCGCGTCCGTCCGTCAGGCCGAGGCGCAGCTCCGCGCCGCCGAGCGCGAGGCCGGGCGGATCACCACGTTGCAGGAGCGCGGCATCAGCAGCGCCGCGGTCGGCGACGACGCCGTCGCCGCGCGAGACAGCGCCGCCGCCGCACTGGAGCTTGCGAACGCGCAGCTCGAATCCGCCGAGCTCGAGCTCGACCGCACGGAAGTACGGGCGCGCCTGTCCGGCACGATCGGGTTCTCGGAGGCCAGCGAGGGGGCGCTCGTCACGGCGAGCCAGGCCACGCCGCTCGCCGTGATCCGGGACATCGATCCCGTCCATGTCGACGTCACCCAGTCCGCCGCCGAGTTGCTCACGTGGCGCCGCCGCCGCATGGAAGGCGGCGCGGGCATGGCGACCGAGGTGCGGCTGACGCTGGCCGACGGCTCGCTTTACGAACAGACAGGCGAGCTGACCGCCGCGGAGCCGCATGTCAACGAGACCACCGGAGTCGTCGTGCTGCGCCTCGAATTCGCCAATCCCGACGGTCTGCTCCTGCCCGGGATGTACGTACAGGTAGATATGCCGACCGGCACCGTCGACGACGTGTTCCTTGCCCCGCAGGAGGGGGTGAGCCGCGACCGCCGGGGCAATCCGACCGCGCTCGTGGTCAATGCGGACGGCGTCGTGGAACAGCGGGCGCTGACCATCCTGCAGGATCGCGGGTCGGACTGGATCGTTCAGGAAGGGCTCGAGGCGGGCGACCGCCTGATCGTCGCGGGCGGCCAGAACGTCGCTCCCGGTGCAACGGTTACACCCGAGGAACGGGAAAGCATCGAGTCGCCCCAGGAGACGCCGGCCGCCGCGACGATGCCCGCGGACGACGCGCCGACCGAGGGCGCAAAAGGCCCGCCGCCCGCCGACGCCGCACCGGTCCCCGCATCCGAGGCGACCGGCGCCACCGACACCGCACGCGCGCCCGCGGGGACGGCCGCTGCGGCAACGCCGAAGTTCGCCTCCACCGCCGGCGAGGACGGATAGACCATGTCACGCTATTTCATCGACCGGCCCGTTTTCGCCTGGGTCATCTCCATCTTCGTCATGGGCGTCGGCATCCTGTCGATCTTCAACCTGCCGGTCGCGCAGTACCCGCAGATCGCGCCGCCCACCGTCACCGTCTCGGCGACCTATCCTGGCGCCTCGGCCCAAACGCTCGCGAACACTGTGACGCAGGTCATCGAGCAGCAGATGACCGGGCTGGACGGGCTGAGATACTTCTCCTCGACCTCTTCCTCCGCCGGCACCACGCAGATCACACTGACCTTCGAGACCGGAACGGACGCCGACATCGCGCAGGTTCAGGTCCAGAACAAGCTCGCGCAGGCCTCGCCGCTCCTGCCCGAGCCGGTGCAGCGGCAGGGCATCACGGTCGAGAAGTCCGCCTCGGGCTTTCTGCAGGTCGTGGCCCTCATCTCCGAGGACGGCACCTACGATCAGGCCGATCTGTCCGATTATCTCGACAGCAATATCGTCGACGAGATCAGCCGGATCGAAGGGGTCGGCAGCGTCCAGGTCTTCGGCTCGCCCTATGCGATGCGGATCTGGCTCGACCCGTCCAAGCTCGCCGCCTTCGAACTCGCCCCCAGCGATGTCGTCGCCGCCGTGCGCGAGGAGAACGCGCAGATTTCGGCCGGCGCGTTCGGTACCCGCCCGACCGCCTCCGATCAGGCCCTGACCGCCACGATCACCGCGCAATCGCTCCTTTCGACCCCCGAGGATTTCCGTCAGATCGTGCTGCGCGCCGAAACCGACGGGGGCCTCGTGCTTCTCGACGACGTGGCGGAGGTCGAGATCGGCGCCGAGAACTACAGCACCGAGAGCCGGTTCAACCGCGCGCCCTCGACGGGCATGGCGATCAGCCTCGCCTCCGGCGCCAACGCGCTCGACACCGCCACCGCGGTCGAGCAGCGGATGGAGGAGTTCGCCCGGAGTTTCCCCGAGGGGATCGACTACGTCATCCCCTACGACACGACGCCTTTCGTCGAGATCTCCATCGAGGAGGTCGTCAAGACGCTGGGCGAGGCCATCGTGCTCGTCTTCCTCGTCATGTTCCTGTTCCTGCAGAACTGGCGCGCGACGCTGATCCCGACGCTCGCCGTGCCCGTCGTGCTCCTGGGCACGTTCGGCGTGCTGGCCGCGGCGGGCTACACCATCAACACGCTGACCATGCTGGCCATGGTGCTCGCCATCGGCCTGCTCGTGGACGACGCCATCGTTGTGGTCGAGAACGTCGAGCGGGTGATGGAGGAGGACGGGCTCGGCCCGCGCGAGGCGACGCGCAAGTCGATGGGTCAGATCACCGGCGCGCTCATCGGTATCGCGATGGTGCTGTCCGCGGTGTTCGTCCCCATGGCGTTCTTCGGCGGCTCGACCGGCGTCATCTACCAGCAATTCGCGGTCACCATCGTCTCGGCGATGGCCCTCTCCGTCGTCGTCGCGATCACCCTCACGCCCGCGCTCTGCGCGACGCTCCTGAAGAAATCCGACCATGCGAAGACGCGCGGCCCCTTCGGCTGGTTCAACCGGGGCTTCAACGGGACGCTCCGGGGCTATGCCGGCAGCGTGGGCTGGATCATCCGGCGCCCCCTGCGGGTGGGCCTGATCTACGTGGCGCTCGCGGTCGGCATGGTCTTTCTGTTCCTGCGCACGCCGACGGGCTTCCTGCCGGACGAGGATCAGGGGATCATGTTCACCCTGATCCAGACCCCGACCGGCGCAACCATCGACCGGACCATCGACGTGCTGGAACAGGTCGAGTCGTACTACCTCGAAGCGGAAGGCGACATCGTCGAGTCGGTCTTCGGCGTTGCCGGGTTCAGCTTCGCCGGTGCCGGCCAGAACATGGGCCTCGCCTTCGTCCGCCTGAAGGACTGGGAGGAACGCACCGCGCCGGATCAATCCGTGCAGGCCCTGCAGGGCCGCGCCTTCGGGGCGTTCAGCCAGATCCGCGACGGCATGGTGTTCCCGATCGTGCCCCCCGCCGTGATCGAGCTGGGCAACGTGTCCGGCTTCGACTTCTACCTGCAGGCTCGCCTCAACCAGACCAACGACGAGCTCTACGACGCGCGCAACCAGCTTCTGGGCATGGCCGCGCAGAGCCCGCTCATCGCCTCGGCCCGGCCGAACGGGCTGGAGCCGGCGTCGCAGTACAACATCGACATCGATTGGCGAAAGGCCGGTGCGATGGGGGTTTCGGCGACCGATGTGAGCACGCTCCTCTCCATCGCCTGGGCCGGCAACTACGTGAACGACTTCGTCGACCGCGGCCAGATCAAGCGGGTCTACGTTCAGGGCGAAGCCGAGGCCCGGAGCACGCCGTCTGACATCGAGCAATGGCGCGTCCGCAACGCGAACGGCGAACTGGTGCCGTTCTCGAACTTCGCCACCGGCAACTGGACGCAAGGCGCACAGGGCATCTACCGCTACAACGGCGTGCCGGCCATGCAGATCCAGGGATCTCCCGCGCCCGGCGTCTCCTCCGGCGAGGCGATGGCGGAGATGGAACGTCTGGTCGCGCAGCTCGACGGCTACGACATCGCCTGGACCGGCCTCTCGCTCGAGGAAATCGAGAGCGGCAACCAGGCGCCGCTTCTCTACGCACTCTCGCTCGCGGCCGTGTTCCTGTCGCTGGCGGCGCTCTACGAAAGCTGGACGATCCCCTTCGCGGTGATGTTCGCGATGCCCATCGGCGTGCTCGGCGCGCTGGTCGGCGCGTGGCTCGGGGGCTACCAGAATGGCGTGTTCTTCCAGGTCGGCCTGCTCACGGTGATCGGCCTGACCGGCAAGAACGCCATCCTGATCGTCGAGTTCGCCCGCGAGCGCATGAACGCGGGCGAGCCGCGGTTCGAGGCGATCAAAGAAGCCGCGCGGCAGCGGTTCCGTCCGATCATCATGACGTCCATGGCCTTCTCGCTCGGCGTGCTGCCGCTGGTCCTGAGTTCGGGGGCCGGGGCGGGCGGGCGCAACGCCATCGGCGCGGGCGTCCTCGGCGGGACGATCTCGGCCACGGTGCTGGGCGTGCTTCTCGTGCCGCTCTTCTTTTCGGTGGTGATGCGGGTCTTCGGCGGCAAGAAGGTCGACCGTCCCGCCACCGCCGAGGGGGCGGACCAGCCGGCAGAGTGACGTGGCCGTCTGGGCGGGACCGAGAGCCCGTCCGGAACGGCCAGGAGGCTCTGCCGCGCAGGCGGATGAGGTTGGTCTTTACGCTGGTCTCGTCCACGAAGACGAGCCAATGCGGCTCCGTCCGCATTCGCGGCAGGCGCCGGCGGACCCGGTCCCGCCGGGCCTGCCGGATCGCGGGCCGCCGGGTCTCCGTGGCGATCAGCGACTTTTTTGACCCTGAACCCCCAGCGGCACAGCGCCCGGCGCAGCGAGGCAGGCGCCGTCTGCACGCCGGTCGCGTCTTCCAGCGCGCAGGCTAACTCCGGCATCGTGATGTCCGCGTTCGCCCCCACATCTCGCGCAGCGCGTCGCGATGGGGGCCGAGCTTGCCCGCGCCCGTAGGGGAGTGCCACCCGGATCGCCCAGCGGGGAGACTGGCAGGAATATTCGGGAAGCGAGGACGCGGTCTAGCCGGCCACCCATTCCTCGAAGGCCGCGATCACCGTCCCGGTGATGCGCTGCGGACCCGGTCGGTCGGGCCAATCGCGGTCCTGCGCGGAGCGGATGTCGAAGGCAGCGGCGCTTCGAACCTTCGCGAGCTCGTCCCATGTCACCGGAACGGCCGCCGGCGCCCCGGCCCGGGCCCGGAGCGAGAACGGCGCGATGGCGGTGGAACTGCGCTCGTTGCGGAGCCAATCGACGAAAATCTTCCCCTGTCGGCGCTTCTTCGACATCTTCGCCGTGAAGCGGTCGGGCTCGGCTTCGGCGAGATGCGTGGCAAAGGTCTGCGCGAAGCCCTTCATCGTGTCCCAGCTCGAAGAGCGGTGCAGGTCCACGACGACATGCACGCCCTTGCCCCCGGTCAGGAGCGGCCAGCTTTCGAGGCCCAGCCGCGCGAGCACGTCGCGGATGTGGGCGGCGGAGTCCCGGACCTTCGCGAAACCCACCCCATCGTCGGGGTCGAGGTCGAAGACCATCCGGTCGGGCCGATCCATCCGGTCCCGCCGCGCGCCCCAGACGTGGAACTCGACCGCGCCCATCTGCGCCGCGCCGACGAGGCCGGCGGCGCTGTCGAGGTAGATGTAGGGTTTCGTTTCGCCGTCGCTCTCCTCGATCTCCACCACCTTCACCGCGTCGGGGAATCCCTTGCCCGCATGGCGCTGGAAGAACCGCTCGCCCTCCAGCCCCTCGGGCAGGCGGACGAGAGAGACGGGGCGATCGGCCACGCAGTCGAGGATGCGGTCGGCCATGGTCGCGTAATACTCCGCCACATCGCCCTTCGTGATCCCCGCCTCGGGGAAGACGACGCGCTCGGTGGAGCTGACGGCGATGCCGGCGATCCGGGGCCGGTCCGATTTCGCGTCGCTCTTCCTTTCCGTCTTTTCCATGCGAACCTCCCCCGCGGGTTTGTCCTCGCGCAGGCCGAGGAACACCGCCTGCCGCAGACGCCCGTCGCCCGTCATCTCGGCGTATTTGACCTCGGCGACGAGTTCGGGCGTTACCCAGACCACGCCCCGCGCCTCGTCGCGGGGGGCCTTCACCGGCGCGGTCCCGCGTTCAAGCGGCGCGAGCCTGTCGGCCACCTCCCGCATCGCGTCGGCGTCGAAGCCGGTGCCGGTCTTGCCGACGTAGCGCAGGGCCTCCCCGTCGCGTGCGGCCAGCGCGAGGGAGGCAAAGGGACGGCTGCGCTTGTCGCTCCGCTGCCAGCCGACCACGACGAACTCGGCCCGCTGCTCGCACTTGACCTTCAGCCAGTCGCGTGAGCGGCCGGATGCGTAGGGCGTGTCGAGGCGCTTGGCGATCAGCCCTTCGCCACCGGCCTTGCAGATCGCCGCGAAGACCTCGTCCGCCGCGCCCCGGATCACCGGCGAGGCCTGCAGCAGGCCAAGCGGCGGCGCGTCCTTCAGGAGCGCATCAAGCGCCGCCCGCCGCACCTCCAGCGGCTTGCCCGCGAGATCCTCGCCGTCGTGGTGCAGGAGATCGAAGGCCTGAAACGTGAAGGGCCCGCCCGCTTTTATCGCCTTCTGCAATGTGCCGAAGCCGCTCAGGCCCGCGCCCGCGGCGATCTCCCCGTCGATCAACGCGGTATCGCAAGGCAGATCCTCGAAGGCCGGCAGGAGCGGCGCGAAACGGTCGGACCAGTCGAGGCCGCTTCGGGTGAGGATGCGCGCGCCCCCCTTCCCGATGGGCACGAGCGCGCGATAGCCGTCGAACTTGAGCTCGTGCCAATGCGTCTCGGGGTCGGCGAGGTCGTCGGTCAGCGTGGCGAGCTGCGGCTTCGGCACCTTGGGCGCGGACGCCTTGCGCGCGGGCGGATCGCCGGGCGCGTCCCCCCGGCCGATCGCGGTCATGGTCCGGCGCGTGCCGACGCTCCGGGTGTAGCGACGCACCGGATCGCGCTTGCCCGCCGCCTCGTCGCGACCCTTGATGAGGAGCCAGTTCTCGCGTTTGCCCTCGCGCCGCATCCGCACGAGCGTCCACCGGCCGGTCAGGCGCTGCCCGTGGAGCGCGAAGGAAAGGTGGCCCTTCGCCAATCCCTTCGCGGCCGGTTCCAGCGGCTGCCAATGGCCGAGATCCCAGAGCATGACGCGGCCGGCGCCGTAGCTGTCCTCCGGGATCACGCCCTCGAAGCCGAGATAGCCGATCGGGTGGTCTTCCGTGCGGACCGCGAGCCGCTTCTCCCTCGGGTCGAGGGACGGCCCGCGGGTGACGGCCCAGCTCAGCAGCGCCCCCTCCCATTCGAGACGCAGATCGAAATGCAGGCGCGTCGCGTCGTGCTTCTGGATCGAGTAGCGCAACGCCAGGCCTTCGGGGCTGCCGGCATCGCGCGGCTCGGGGGTCCGGTCGAAGTCGCGTTTGGCGAGGTAGGCGTCGAGGCTGGTCATGTCAGGCGGACTTCTTGCGGCCGGAGGTCCCCTTCTTCGCGGCGGCGTCCTTGGCCTTGCTCCCGCCCTTGTCGGATTTGAGGCTTTCCTTCAACGCGGCCATCAGGTCGACGACGTTGCCCTCGTCGCCCGTTCCGCCGCCGTCGCCGGTGGCGCTCGCGCGCTTCGTCTTCTTGTTCTTGCGCTTCGACTCGATCAGCGCGCGCAGGGCGGCGTCGTAATGGTCCTCGAAGCTTGCCGCGTCGAAAGGCGCCGTCTTGCGCTCGATGAGCTGGGTCGCGACGTCCAGAAGTTCTTCGTCGGCAGGCTCGTCCTCGATGTCATGAAACAACGGATCCGCCTCCTTCAGCTCGTCGGCGTAGAACAGCGTCTCCATCACCAGACCGTCGCCCGAGGCCTTGATGGCGCAGAGATATTCCTTGCCCCGCATCGTGAGTTGCCCGAGCCCGATCTTTTCGGTCGCGCGAAGCGCGTCGCGGACCACGCGATAGGCGTCCTCGGCCAGGTCGTCGGCGGGGACGATGTAATAGGGCTTGTCGAAATAGAGCGGGGGGATCTCGCAGGCGCCGACGAACTGCACGAGTTCCAGAGTTTTCTTGGTTTCGAGCTTGATCGCGTCGATTTCCTCGGGTTGCAGGAGGAGGTATTCGCCGTCGCCGACCTCGTAGCCCTTCATGATCTCGTCGCTCTTGACCGGACCGACGCCCGCGACCGTCTTTTCGTAGCGGATGCGCTTGCCGGTGGGTTCGTGAATCTGACGGAAGCTGATCCGCGCGCCGGACCGCGTGGCGCTGTGGATTTCCACCGGGATCGCGACCAACGACAGACGGAGCTGTCCTTTCCAGACTGCACGGGATGCCATGACGTCGTCCTCCGAATCCGGGACAAACGCCGCAACGGTCCAATTGGTTCTGCGCCGGACGGCGGCCGTTGCCGTCAGGTCACGGTCTGTGACCCGGCGATCTCCAGCAGCGAGCCGCACCCGAACGCTGCTGCGTCGAAGACGAGCAATGCGTCGCGCGCGCGCCGGTCGACGAACTCGCACGGCGTGCCGGTCATCGCAGGTAGCTCGCGCCATTGATGTCGATCACCGCCCCGGTCAGCGAGACGTTGCGACGGTCGAGTGCGAAGGCCACGGCACGCGCCACCTCGGCCGGCTCGGCCAGCGCGCGGATCGGGATCTCCCCGAGCGCGGCCGCCTCCCCGTTCTCGGCGATGTAGGCCTCAGCCATGGGCGAGCGGACCCAGCCGGGCGAGATGGCGACGCAATGGATGTTCTCGGTCCCGAAATTGCGCGCCACGGTCTTGGTCAGGTTCATCAGCGCGGCCTTGCCGCAGCCATAGGCCATCGCGTCCGCGGTGTATCCGCGCTGCCCGGAGCGGGAGCCCATGTTGACGATTCGCCCGCCGCCGGTCTCGAGGAAGTGCCGGATCGCGGCGCGGGTCAGGTCGGCCGCTGCCTGAAAATTCACCTGCATCTCCCGCGCCCAGTAGGCGTGCCAGGCGTCGAGGTCGGCATCGATCGTGAGCTCGCTGCGGATCGCGGCATTGTTCACCAGCCCGTCGATGCGCCCCGCCAGCGAAACCGCATCCTCCCAGAGCGCGGTCGCCGCGACGGGGTCGGTGAGATCGGCGCGCAGGGCGCGGGCGCCGCCACCGATCTCCGTCGCCAAGCGCTCCGCCGCGTCCGCGTTCGAGACGTAGTGCAGAAGCACCCGGGCCCCGTCGGCGGCAAGGCAGCGGGCGATCTCCACCCCTATGGTTCCCGTCGCCCCGGTCAGCAGGATCGTCTGGTCGTGAAACGGCAAGGCAGCCTCCCTATGGATCGAGGCCGAAGGTAGGCCGGGCATCCGCTGGCCCGCAACGGGAATACGGGTCTCAGGCGGCTTTGTATCCGCACGAGACGCTCCGCAACTGGTCCCGCAAAAAAGCCTGCGCGACATCTGGCGGAGCCAGAGGACGCGCAGGCCACGGTCAAGGGAACTGGATACGCACTGAAACGTTGGAACTCGTCCTGACCGATACGAGACACTAAATAACTTAACGGAAATTAATCGTCACGTAAAGGTGAGGAAACCCTTACTTGTGCAATTCCGGGCTCCGGCCCATTCAGCGTCGTTCCCCGCCAACGCGAAACCAGCGATATTCGTAGGGTTCGAGTTCGACCGCGTCGGTCTCAACCCGTGAACCCTTCGCGCTCGGCTGCAGCAATTCGGTGAGCGATCCGGAAGCCAGCTCCGCCGCCGCGACCTGAATGGCTTCGTCGCGAAGGTTGTGCAGCGTGACGATCTCCCCGTTCTTCCACCGGCTTCTGAGGCCGAGCACGCCATGGGGGAGGTCCGGCACGAGGCTCCATTCGCCCCAGCCGATCTCGGGGCAAGCCCGGCGCGTGTCGATCAGCGATCGGACCTCCGTCAGCAGCGCGCCGTGGCGGTTCCGCTGCGCCGCGACGTTGGTTTGCCGGTAGCCGAGCGGACCGTCGGCCACCGGCGGACGCACCGGCGCGTCGGACGTGGAAAACCCGCCGCCCGGCTCGTCGGCCCATTGCATCGGCGTGCGCACCGGATTTCGCTCCGGAAGGGACAGATCCTCGCCCATTCCGATTTCGTCCCCGTACCACAGGACCGGCGTGCCGGGCAGCGCGAAGAGCAGGGATTGCGCGAGCAGGATGCGTCGCTGGTCACCGCCGAGCATGGGCGCGAGCCGCCGACGGATGCCGCGGTCATAGATCCGCATGTCCTCCTTGGAGCCGAAGGCGTCGAAAACCTCCTGCCGTTCGCTCTCGCTGAGCTTGTCGAGCGACAGCTCGTCGTGGTTGCGCAGGAATGTCGCCCATTGCGCCTGTAGCGGGGGTTCGGTCGGACGGGAGCGCAACGCCTCCTCGATCGGCCCGGCATCGCCCCGCGCCATGGCGAGCCAGATCGCCTGGTTGAGCGGAAAGTCGAACAGCATGTGCATCCGCTCGTCCGTCTCGAATCCGCGGCCGCCGAAATATTTGGGCGCCTTATCGCGGACGATGTTGGCCTCCGCCAACAGGATCGCCTCCGCCTTCCGCCAGGACAGGAAGTCGCGGATCTCCGACAGGAGCAGCAGCGGATCGCGGTCCGGCTCCTCGTCGAGACCCTTGTACTCGACGAGAAACGGCACCGCGTCGATGCGAAAGCCCGACACGCCGAGTTCCAGCCAGAACCCCATGATCCGTTCGATCTCCTCGCGCACGGCGGGGTTGGCGATGTTGAGGTCGGCCTGGAACTGATAGAAGCGGTGCATGTACCAGGCCTGCGCCGTCTCGTCGTAGGTCCAGACCGCTTCCTGCACGCCGGGGAAGATGATGCCCTTGGCGATGTCCTCCGGCTTCTCCTTCGACCAGACGTACCAGTCCCGATAGGGCGAGTCGGGCGAGGACCGGGCCGCCCGAAACCAGGGATGCTCGATGGAGGTGTGATTGACCACGAGGTCGACCAGAACGCGCATCCCGCGATGACGCGCCTCGCGGATGAAGTGGACGAAGTCGCCCAGACTGCCCAGCCGCGCGTCGACCGAGTAGAAGTCCGAGATGTCGTAGCCGTTGTCCTTGTTCGGCGTCGGATAGAACGGGTTGAGCCAGATCGTGGTGACGCCCAGTGCCTCCAGATGGTCGAGCCGGTCGGCGAGCCCCTGGAAATCGCCCACGCCGTCGCCGTTCGAGTCCATGAAGGTCTCGGTGTCGAGGCAGTAGATGATCGCGTTCTTGTACCACAGGTCGAGCATGCGGAGGCCTCAATCGGGTTCGTACAGAATGGCGAAAGCCTCGTAGGGGGCGAGCGTCACGGTCCCGTCGATCCGCGTGCGCGGCGCCACGTTTCCCACGAGACAGCGACCCTCGGCCTCCATCCCGCCGGGCGGATCGAAGGCCACCTCCTCCGCCGTCCAGTTGGCGACGACGACGAGGGCGCGACCCTCCAGGTCGCGGCGATAGACGAAGACGTTCGGGTGGTCCGGCGCGATCGGAGTGTAGCTGCCGAAGACCACGATGTCGTGCTCGCGCCGGAGCCGCACGAGATGGCGGTAATAAGCAAGGACGGAGTCCGGATCATCCTCCTGCGCGGCGGCGTTGATGGTGGCGTGGTTCGGGTTGACCCCGATCCAGGGTGTGCCGGTCGTGAAGCCGGCCTCGGGCCCGTCGGTCCACTGCATCGGCGTTCGGGCGTTGTCGCGGCTCGACCGTCGCGCGCCGGCGAGAAACTCCGCCTCGGACATGTCGGCCGCGCGCATCAGCCGATGCTGGTTCAGCGTCTCGACATCCCGATACTGCGAGATGTCGTCGAAACCGGCATTGGTCATGCCGAGCTCCTCGCCCTGATAGATATAGGGCGTGCCCTTCATCAGGTGCAGGACGGTTGCGAGCATCTTGGCCGACCGCACCCGCCATTCGCGCGCATCGCCATAGGTCGACACGGCCCGCGGCAGGTCGTGGTTGCTCCAGAAAAGCGAGTTCCACCCGTCGTCGGAGAGCGCCGCCTGCCAGCGGTCGAACACGGCCTTGAGCCCTGTGAGCTCGATCGGATGCGGCTCCCATTTCCCGTGCGCGTCGTCCCAGAAGCGGGTAACATGCGCGAACTGGAACACCATGGACAACGCGTCGCGATCCCGCCCGCAATAAAGAAGCGCGTTCTCCGGCGTTGCGCTCCAGGCCTCGCCCACGGTGACGATGTCGCGGCCCTGCGCGGTGGCCGCCATCATCTCGCGGATATGCGCGTGCAGATGCGGGCCGTTCGCGGTGACGCCCTCGTCGACCTCCTTGCCGATCAGGTCGATCACATCCATCCGGAACCCGGCGATCCCGCGGTCGAGCCACCAGTTCATCGTCGCGTGGATGTCGGCGCGCATCCTGGGATTGTGCCAGTTTAGGTCGGGCTGGCCGGGATCGAAGAGGTGCAGGTAGTATTGCCCCGATCCGCCCGGATCGAGGCTCCAGGCCGGGCCGCCGAAGCTCGATTCCAGGTCGTTCGGCGGCCCCCCGTCCGGCGCCGGGTCACGCCAGACGTAGTAGTTCCGATAAGGCGCGTCCGGCCCGCCCGTTGCGCTACGGAACCACTCGTGCTCGCTGGAAGTGTGGTTCACCACGAGGTCCATGACGATGCCGATGCCCCGGGCCCGGGCCTCCGCGATCAGCCTGTCCATGTCCTCCATCGTCCCGAACTCGGCCGCGATGGCGCGGTAATCGGCGATGTCGTAGCCGTTGTCGCACATGGGCGACGCGTAGACGGGCGAGAGCCAGACGAAGCCCACGCCGAGCCGTTCGAGATAGTCGAGCTTCGAGACGATGCCGGGGATGTCGCCGATCCCGTCGCCGTCGCTGTCGGCGAAGCTGCGCGGATAGATCTGATAGGCGGTGGCGCGGGTCCACCAGGGTGCGGTCGCAGGGTCCATTCCGGCAACCATAGGGCGGGCGGCGCCCAACGCAACGCCGCGGCGCGGGCATCGGCGCGTCACCCCGCGATCATTCTCGACAATCCGACGCGGGGTTGCGAAGTCAGAACGCAGGCGAGGAAGGCGTTTGCGAACCGGACGGCACGACCGCCCGGCTTCGACGAACAGAGGGAGAACACGGATGAACCGCGAGGATTTCGAGAACCGCACCGCCATCGTCACCGGCGGCGCGCAGGGCATCGGCCGCGCCGTGGCCGAACGGCTCCGCCGCGGCGGCGCGCGGGTCGCGCTGTGGGACATGGATGCGGATCTGGCCCGGACGGCGGCCGGCGAGATCGGCGGCGGGGCCATCGCCGTGCGCGCCGACGTGGCCGACTGGGACAGCGTCGAACGGGCAATGGCCGAGACGCTGGAGACGTTCGGACGCCTCGACATCGTGGTGAACTCCGCCGGGATCGCGGGCTCCAACACCACGGTTGAGACCTACGACGTGGCCGAGTTCCACCGGATCGTGACGATCAACCTGATGGGCACCTTCCACGTCAACCGCGCCGCGGTGCCCGCGATGCGCGAGGCGGGCTACGGCCGGATCGTCAACATCGCCTCCGTCGCGGGCAAGGAGGGCAACCCGAACGCCTGCGCCTATTCCGCGTCAAAGGCCGGCGTGATCGGGTTCACCAAGTCGCTCGGCAAGGAGCTGGCCGATCTCGACATCGCGGTGAACTGCGTCACGCCCGCCGCGGCGCGGACCCGGATCTTCGACCAGATGAGCCAGGAGCATATCGACTACATGCTCTCCAGGATCCCGCGCGGACGGTTCCTCGAGACGGGCGAGGCCGCCGCGATGATCGCCTGGCTCTGCTCCGAGGAGAACAGCTTCACCACGGCATCCACCTTCGACCTGTCGGGCGGACGGGCCACCTACTAAGGCGAAAGACGGGGATCAGGGGGTGATCGCCTTCGACGTGAAGCGCCCCGGCCATGCCGCCACGCCGACGCGAAGCATTACGCGGTCCGCCTTCGACGAGCGGGCGAAGGCTGGTCGTCGAAGGCCGAGCCGCAAAGGCCGTCTCCGGGCAATGTGCGCAAGCGTACGGCCGGAACACCGGCTTTCGCGCGCGCATTTGTCTCGGTCGGTCGGGCACGCCGCCGGACCGAGGGCAATGCGGGCGCGGCCGGGGCCGGCCCGCGGATCGGGGGAGCGATGCCGAATTTCGTCGATGCCGACGCGACCGGGGTGGAGGTTCACGACGACCGCTTCCTTGGCGCGGTGCTCGGCAACGCCTGGCTCGAGCGCCTCGCCACCGGCTTCCGCTGGGTCGAGGGGCCGGTCTGGATGGGGGACTGGAACTGCCTGCTGTTTCAGGACCTGCCGGCGAACCGGACGATGCGCTGGTCCGATGGCGTGTTCGGCGCGGAGGGACGGGCCGAGATCTTCCGCGCGCCCTCCCATTACGCCAACGGACAGGCGCGCGACCGGGAGGGGCGGCTGCTCACCTGCTCCCACGGCCTGCGCGCGGTGACGCGGACGGAGCGGGACGGCAGCGTCACCGCGATCGCCGACAGCTACGACGGCCGGCCGCTCAACACGCCCAACGACATCGTCGTGGCCCGCGACGGCACGATCTGGTTTTCCGATCCGCTTTACGGGCTCCTGTCCGACTACGAGGGCGGCCGGCGATTGAGCGAGCAGACGCCGGCCGTCTACCGCATCCCCCCCGGCTCCGACCGGCCCGAGCGGATGATCGACGACCTCGCCGGCCCGAACGGCCTTGTCCTGTCGCCCGACGAACGGCGGCTTTACGTCTCCGAGACGGGCGACGAGACGCGGGCCGATCCGGACCAGTTCATCCGGGTCTACGACCTGACCGAGGATGGCGCCCTCTCGAACGGACGGGAGTTCGCCCGCGTCGCGCCGGGCTGCTCGGACGGCATGGCGATCGACGAGAGCGGCTGGCTCTGGTCGAGCGCACGGGACGGGGTGCATGTTTTCGCGCCGGACGGCACGCTTCTAGGCAAGGTCTTCGTGCCGGAACGGGTCTCCAACCTCGCCTTCGGCGGGCATCTTCTGAACCGTCTGTTCATCACGGGGGCGACGTCGCTCTACGCGCTGACGGTGAACGTGCGCGGCGCTGCCGCCTGACTCCCCCGAAAGATGCGGAGCGCGGCCCCGCCCCGCGCGGCGGCCCGCGGGCATCGGACCGCTCTATCCGGCCGGCGCGTCGTCCGCGATCAAGCCCGACAGGGCCGTCGCCGCGGCCTGGAGGTCCGGCAAATGGGCAAGCATCGCATCGCTGTCGAACCGCTGCCGGGGCGCGTGAAAGGACAGGGTCGCGACGAGCCGGCCGTGCGCGTCCGGGATCGGCACGGCGAGGGCCACCATACTCGACATGAACTCCTCGCGGTCGAGCGAATGGCCCTGCCGCCGGATCTCGCCCAGTTCCTCCCAGAGCCGTTCGCGGTCGGTGATCGTATGTTCCGTCCGCGCCACTAGGTCGGTCGCGTCGAGGTATTGCCGGCGATGAGCCGCGTCGAGCGAGCTGAGATACATCTTGCCCGAGGCCGTGCAGTAGAAGGGGACCGTGGTGCCGATGGGAAGCTGGATGCGCAGCGGCCACTCCGTCTCCACCCGCTCGATGTAGCGCATGGCGCCGCGGTCGGGCAGCGCGATGTTGCAGGTTTCCCCGACCTGAGCGCTCAGCCGCCGCAGGACAGCGAGCCGCGCCGTGCGGATGCGCAGCGAAGCCAGAATGCCGCCCGCCATGCTGCGCAAACGCTGGCCGGGCGAATAGGTCCGTCCGTCGAGATCGCGCTGCAGGAACCCCTCCTCCTCTAGCGTGGCGAACAGGCGGTGGATGGTGGGCTTCGGCAGGCCCAGCGACTCGTTCACGCTGGTCGGCGTGACCGGAACGCCCGCACGCGCGACGTGCTCGATCACCGTCAGCAACCGGAGGTTCGTAGGTATCTTTCCGCTTTCGGGGCCGTCCATGTTCCTCGATCCCTCAGCGGCCGGGCAGGAGCGCGGTCGACAGCGTCGGCACCAAGGCCACGGCGCTCCAGACCGCGACGAGCGCGGCGAGATAGGCCAGCATGTAGCGCAACAGGCGGAAATAGGGAACGCCCGTCACCCCGGAGGCGACATAGAGGTTGAGCCCGTAGGGCGGAGTGATGAAACCGATCGAGGCGCCGACCGGGAAGATGACGGCGAACTGCACCGGCTCCACCCCGACCGACTGCGCGACGGGGCGAGGATGGGCACGAGGATGATCGTGACCGGCAGGCTTTCGAGGACCATGCCGGCGGCGAAGACGATGGCCATCGCGGTGAAGAGTACGGCGTGGTAGCCGCCCATGCCGGTCACGAAGTCGCCGATCACCTCCTGCGCGCCGAGCACCGAGAGGAACTCCTGCATCACGATGGAGACCGCGATGAGCGGGGCGAGGATGCCGGTGATCCGCGCCGAGGGCATGGTGATCGATGGCAGCTCCAGCGGTCCAAAGCCGCGCACGACCAGCATCTCGGCGTAGCCGCGCTCTTCGATGCCGGGCCGCTCGCCGCCCCGGCCGCGGTTCACGGGGCGGTAAAGCGGCAGACAAAGGGAGCCCACGATCACGCCGAAGCCGACCGTCACCCCCGTCGCCTCCGTCGCCTCCGTCGCCTCCGTCGGGGAGAACGTGCCGGTATAGATGTCCCAAAGCACGAGGCCGATGGCGAAGAAACCGAGCCATGCGCCGATCTCCGACCCGACAGGCGGAACAGATCCCGTCGCGATATGCCGCTGAGCGCACTCGCGTAATTCATTGAAATTCCTCGGTATATAGACTTGTGGTATCAATACTGGGCCGATGGAGGCTCTCGAACACGAAACAGTTTCGCAGCAGGTGGATACGACAGGCGAAGGAACCGGCAGCATGCGCGATATCGCGGCAGATTACGTGATCGTCGGTGCCGGGTCCGCCGGCTGCGTCCTTGCCAACCGCCTGTTCGCCGACCCCGCGAACCGCGTCGTCCTGCTGGAAGCCGGGGGACGGGACTGGAACCCGTGGATCCACATTCCGGTCGGTTACTTCAAGACGATGCACGACCCCTCCGTGGACTGGCGCTACCGGACCGAAAGCGATGCGGGGCTGAACGGCCGCCGCCTCGATTGGCCCCGCGGCAAGGTGCTGGGCGGGTCGTCCTCGCTCAACGGCCTGCTCTACGTGCGCGGCCAGGCGGAGGATTACGATCGCTGGCGTCAGATGGGGAACACGGGCTGGGGCTGGGACGACGTGCTGCCGCTCTTCAAGCGGTCGGAGGCGCAGGAGCGCGGCGCGGACGACCATCACGGCGTGGACGGCCCGTTGTCGGTGTCGAACATGCGCCTGCAACGGCCGATCTGCGACGCATGGGTCGCCTCCGCGCAGGCGGCGGGCTACCCGTTCAACCCGGACTACAACGGCGCCGAACAGGAGGGCGTCGGCTACTTCCCGCTCACCACCCGGAACGGACGGCGCTGCTCCAGCGCGGTCGCGTTCCTGAACCCGGCCCGGTCGCGGCCCAACCTGACCATCGTGACGCACGCACAGGCGCAGCGCGTGCTGGTCGAGGGACGGCGGGCGCGCGGCATGATCTATGCCGACCGCAGCGGCAAGGCGCGGACGGTCCAGGCGCGCGCGGAGGTCATCCTCGCCTCCGGCACCATCGGCTCGCCGCAGCTTCTGAAGATGTCCGGGATCGGCGCCGGCGCGGAGCTGTCGCGGCACGGAATCGAAGTCGTCCACGACCTGCCCGCCGTGGGAAAGAACCTGCAGGACCACCTTCAGGCCCGGCTCGTCTTCAAATGCAACGAGCCGACGTTGAACGACGAGGTGCGCAGCCTCGCCAACCGGGCCCGGATCGCCCTGAAATACGCGATGTTCCGCTCGGGGTCGATGGCGATGGCGGCGAGCCTCGCCGTGGGCTTCGTCCGCACGGGCGAGCATGTCGCGACGGCGGACATCCAGTTCCACGTCCAGCCCTGGTCCGCCGACAGCCCCGGCGAGGGCGTGCACCCGTTCTCGGCCTTCACCACCTCCGTCTGTCAGCTCCGCCCCGAAAGCCGGGGCGAGATCCGCCTGACCTCCGCCGATCCGGCCTCCTACCCGACCATCCATCCGAACTACCTCGCGACCGAGACGGATCGCCGGACCCTCGTGGCGGGCGTCCGGATCGCGCGCCGCATCGCCCGGCTCGACCCCCTGCGGGGCAAGATCGCGGAGGAGTTCCGCCCCGGCGCGACGCTCGATATCGACGACGACGCGGGGACATTCGACTGAGCGCGCAACAATTCCGCCTCAATCTATCACCCGACGGGTACCTGCCGCATGGGGCCGGACGCGGGCGCCGTGGTCGATCCACGGCTGCGGGTCCGGGGGATCGAGGGGCTCCGCGTGGCGGATTGCTCGATCATGCCGGAGATCGTGTCGGGCAACACCAACGCCCCGGCGATCATGATCGGCGAGAAGGCCTCGGACATCATTCGCGAGGATGCCCGCGCCGGCGCGATGGCCGGAACGGCCTGAGGCGGGCCGGCATCCTCGTCGGCTCCGCCGCTCCGCCGCTCCGCAGGCGGACGACGCGGACCCGTTGCCCCGACACGGGAAGGACTACCTTCGACCACGGATGGAAAGGCTGCCTGCCCTCGATGTCGCGCGGAAGAGCGGCGCTCGGCGCTCCCGGACGAGCATCCGTGGCGTCAGGAAAGCGGTGAAAGGAAATGCCTATGTCGTTCCGGACCGAGAAGTCGCTCGTGCGCGACCATTTCGCGGCGCTCGAACGGGCGCATCCGGAAACCGTCGTCGGAATCCTGTCCGCGCGCACGTCGCCGGACTGGCTCTGGCGCGGCGTACATCCGTTTCAAGAGCAGCGCGGCGCGGCGGCGGTGGCGGACACGTTCTGGCAGCCGTTCCTCCGCGCGATGCACGCGGTGCAGCGTCGACCCGACATTTTCTTCGCCGGACGCAGCGAGCTCGCGGCGGGCGGGGTCTGGGTCGTGCAGATGGGCCACTTGATGGGCCTGTTCGACGCGCCCTTCCTCGGCATCCCGCCCACCCGGCGGATCGCAATGTTACGCTATGCGGAGTTCAACCGCGTCGACGACGGCCGCATCGTCGAGACGGCGTTCTTCTGCGACCTGCCCCACCTGATGCGTCAGGCGGGGCTCGACCCGTTTCCCGAACAGACGGCCCAGCACCTCGTCCAGCCGGGGCCGCGCACGCATGACGGGCTCCTGCTCGCGGATGCCGACCCGGCCGAGGGCGCGGCGACGCTCGCGCTGATCGAGACGATGATCGGCGACATCAACACCCGGACGCGCCTCGACGGCCCGGAACGGGAGCTTGCCCGGTGCTGGCACGACGACATGGTCTGGTGGGGCCCCGAGGGAATCGGCGCGACCTACACGATCCCGCGCTACATCGCGCAGCACCAGCGGCCCTTCCGGGAGGAGCTGTCGGGCCGGACCTTCAACGGCCACGTCGCGCGGCTCGCGGAGGGTTTCTACGGCGGATTCTTCGGCTGGCCGAACCTGACGCTCACGAATACCGGACGCTATCTCGGCCTCGACGGCGACGGCACGACGCGAGCCGACATGCGGGTGGTCGACCTTTACCGCCGCGACGGGGACAAGCTGGCGGAGAACTGGATCTTCATCGACGTCCTGCACTTCCTGCACATGCAGGGCGTCGATGTCCTGCCCGGACCCGCCGGTTGACCGGGCATCCGGATTGGTTCGCAACAGCGCCGTCGGACGCATCCGACATAACGTCGCAGGCGGCGAACCCGGACCGTGTTCCGTTTGTCTACGGAAATACGCGGATTGTCCGGATCGTGCCCGCGAGGCATCGCGTTCGGGACGGAACGCACGAAGGTTCAGACGGCGGTCGGGCATGTTGCGGTGATACCCGGCCGCCCCAGCGTCACGCGAAACGCGCCGAGACACAGGTCATCCGGCTTCGACGGGGAGAATGGAATGAGCACCACCACGACGGCGACCCTCGCGGCCTGCGCCCTTCTAGCGACCTCCGGTCTGGCCACGGCCGAATGCGGGATCGAGAGCGGCTCCGTCCGGATCCTCTCGAACGATTTTGCCGCCCTCCATGCCGTCGCGGATGCGGCGGAGACCTGCGCGAGCGACAGTGTCGAGGTGACCCGGAACCAGACGGAGGAACACAAGAATCTCCAGGTGCCGGCGCTGTCGATCAACCCCGCGACCTACACCGTCGCGATCGTCGCCACGAACTCGATCGTGCCGCTGCTCAACGACGACCTGATCCGCCCGCTCGACGACCTCGTGGCCGAGCACGGGCAGCAGCTCACCGATCAGCAATTGATCCGCGTCGGCGGCAACGTCATGGCCATTGCCTTCATGACGAACGCACAGCACCTGTTCTACCGGGAGGACATCCTCGAAGAGCATGGCATCGCGGTGCCCACGAGCTACGAAGAGGTCTTCGCCGCGGCGGAAACCCTGCGCGAGGCCGGTGCGATGGAGACGCCGCTCGCGGCGAGCTACAAGCCGGGCTGGGATCTCGGCGCGGAATTCGTGAACACCTATCTCGGCACCGGCAACGACTTCTTCGTCCCCGGCTCCGCCGAGCTCGCCATCGACAACGAGGACGGCCTGCGCACGCTGGAGACCATGAAGCGGATGGTCGATTACATGGACGCCGACTGGGCGACCTACGACAGCAACGGCCAGAAGCCCGCCTGGGAGGCCGGCGACGTCGCCCTGTCGATCCAGTGGGGCTCGCGTGCCGGGGCCTACATCGCCGACGACAGCCCGGCGCCCGCGATCGCCGAGGCCACGGCCTTCGCCGCGTCGCCCACGATCGCGGACAACGCGATCCCGGCGGTGGCGATGTGGTGGGACGGCTTCGCCATCGCGAAGAACATCTCCGACGAGGACGCGGAGGCGTCGTTCATCGCGATGATGGAGGGCATCTCCCCCGGAATGATGCAGGAGAACGCCGATGCGGCGGTCTGGCTGATCGACGGCTACGCGCCCACGCCGGCCTCGGAGGGCGTGATCGCCAATCTGCAGGGCGGTGCGCGGCCCTTTCCGATGCTGCCCTATATGGGCCTGCTGCACACGGCGCTCGGCGACAACCTCTCCGAGTACCTGCAGGGCGGCGAAAGCGCGGAACAGGCGCTGGCCGACGTGACCGCGGCCTACACGACGGCCGCGCGGGAAGCCGGGTTCCTGAACTGAGCCGACCCTCGCGGAGCCGGGAGGCCGGCTCCGTCCGCTTCGACCCGATCCGCGCCGCAGGACGGTCCGGAAGGAGACGGGGATGCCGCACAAGACCTTCCTCGCCTTCATCTGGCCATCGCTTCTGGCGATGGTCCTGTTCATCGCCGTGCCGATCGTCTCGGTCGCCTACCAATCGCTCTTTATCGAGCACGAGCAGATCCTGATCACGTCCGAGAATTGCGGGCCCTTCGGCTGCACCTCCTCCGTCAGCGTCGACCGCGCCGCGATGGCGCGGCTGGCGGAGGAGCAGCCGGCCGGCCGCTACAACGGGCTCGGGACCTACACCAACAGCAGCCATCTCGCCACGGACGAGATCGCCGGGATCGTCGCGACCAGCGAGAACTTCAACGAGATCCGCAACCGGATCATGAACCTGCCCTTCTACAAGGCGCTTGTCTTCACGCTGACCTACACGTTCGTCGTGACGCCGCTGGTGATCGCGCTCGGCTTTGCCATCGCGGTGGTCGTGAACGCGATCCCGCAGATGCTGAAGGGGCCCGTGATCTTCTTCTCGCTCCTGCCGATGCTGGTGACGCCCCTCGTCGGCTCGCTCGTCCTGTTCTGGATGATCGACAGCCGCGGCATCATCGGGGCGGGGCTGCAATCGCTGTTCGGCGATCCGGACCTGTCGCTCAAGGCGTCGCCGACGCTCACCTGGATCACGCTCTTCACCTACGGCGTCTGGCATTCGGCGCCCTTCGCCTTCGTCGTCTTCTACGCCGGGCTCCAGACCGTGCCCACCGACACGCTGGAAAGCGCGATGGTCGACGGCGCCAGCCGGTGGGAGCGGGTCCGCTTCGTGGTAATGCCCTACCTGCTGCCGCTGGCGAGTTTCATCGCGCTGATGCAGCTCATGGACAATTTCCGCATCTTCGAGCCGATCATCGGCTTTTCCGCCGCCGCGAGCGCGACGTCGCTCAGCTACCTCATCTACAACGACCTGCGCGCCGGAAACTCGCCGCTCTTCGGGTCGGCGGCAGCCACCTCGATGCTGACGATCGTGGGCGTCGTCATCCTTCTGCTGCCGGTGCTTCGCCGCAACTGGCGCGAATTCAACCGCAAGATCTGAGGGAGGCGCCCGTATGTCGAAACCGTCGCATCGCAAGCCGCTGCCGCTCGCCCTCCTTTCGACCGGCTTCGTGATCGTCTGGCTCATCGTCGCCGCCTTCCCGTTCCTCTGGACGATGTGGGGATCCTTCAAGGTCGAGGGCGATTTCTTCTCCCGCGCGAACTGGGCCGACGCGATCACCGGGCCGGTGACGATGCGCCAGACCGGGTCGCCCTTCACCATGGCCGGCTACGAGGGCGCGTGGATCGCGCAGGAGTTCTGGCGCGCGGTCGCCAACACGGCGATCGTGACCGTTTCCGTGGTCGTGATCTCGCTCACGCTGGGCACGCTCGGCGGTTACGCGCTGGCCCGGTCGGGGTTCCGGTACACGTTCTGGCTTCTGATGGCGGCGCTCGTGTTCCGCGCCATGCCGCACGTGACCCTCGTCTCCGGCTACCTGCTGCCGTTCTTCGAACTCAACATCTGGGGCGTCCTGCCGACCACGATCATCGTTCTCGTGGCGATCAACCAGCCCTTCACGCTCTGGATGCTGCACAGCTTCTTCCTGTCGATCCCGAAGGATCTCGACGAGAGCGCGATGGTCGACGGCTGCACCCGGTTCCAGGCGTTCCGCCTTGCGGTGATCCCGGTGATGTGGCCGGGCGTCGTGACCACGGGGCTCTTCAGCTTCCTGCTCGCCTACAACGACTTCACCGTCACCTCGATGCTTCTCACGCAGGAGAACACCACGATGGTCCCGAAGATCAACTCGTTCCTCGGCTCGACGCAGGAGGAGGGCAAGGTGATGTACGCCGTGGCCGCCGTGGTGTCGGCCATCGTGCCGCTTTTCGCGCTGATCCTGTTCTTCCAGCGCCAGATCGTCAGCGGGCTGACCGCCGGCGCGGTCAAGGGCTAGGGGGCGGCATGGCACGGTTGCAGCTCAAGAACGTCCATAAGCGTTGGGGCGACTTCGTCGGGGTGGAGGATTTCGACCTCGACATCGCCGACCGGGAATTCCTCGTCCTGCTCGGCCCGTCGGGCTGCGGCAAGTCCACGACGATGCGGATGATCGCGGGGCTCGAGGACGTGACGGAGGGGGAGATCTGGCTGGGCGACCGCATGGTCAACAAGCTGGAGCCGAAGGACCGTGACGTGTCGATGGTGTTCCAGTCCTACGGCCTCTACCCGAACCTTTCGGTCTACGAGAATATCCGCTTCCCGCTCCGCGTCCGGAAGGTCCCCAGGGAGAACCACGAGGAGATGGTGATGAAGGCCGTGCGCATGGTCGAGCTCGAGGCATTCCTCGACCGCCGTCCGGCGGAGCTTTCCGGCGGCCAGCGACAGCGCGTGGCGCTCGGCCGCGCCATCGTCCGCAAGCCGACCGTGTTCCTCATGGACGAGCCGCTCTCGAACCTCGACGCGAAGCTGCGCGTCTCCACCCGGGCGCAGATCAAGAACCTCCAGTCGAAGCTCAAGACCACCACCGTCTACGTCACCCACGATCAGATCGAGGCGATGACGCTTGCGGACCGGGTCGTGGTGATGGACGCGGGCCGCATCCAGCAGGTCGGCACGCCCACGGAGATCTACGACCGCCCGGCGAACGCCTTCGTGGCGAGCTTCATCGGCTCGCCGGCGATGAACCTCGTCGAGGGGCGGCTCGCGGACGGCACGTTCGAGGCCGAGGGGATCCGCGTCCACGGACTGTCCGCGCGGCATTCCGGTGCCGTCACGCTAGGCTTCCGGGCCGAGGACGCGGAACTCGTGCCGGAGGGCGGCGAGATCGCGGCCCCGATGTACTCGATCGAGCTTCTGGGCGAGGCGTCGATGATCACCTGGCGGCTCGGCGGGGCATTGGTCTCGGTGAAGGCGGGGAAGGAGTTCCGCGCCGAGATCGACGACACCGTCCGCGCCCGCATCCCCGCCGGGATCTGTCACCTGTTCGACACCGCCAGCGGCGAAAGGATCCCCGCGTGACCCCGACCGAGCGGGCCGACGCGACGCGACGCGACAGGTCCGTCTTGACACAGCTCGGCCGCGGCTGTCCGGCACGGCGCCGTCCGGCCGCTGGAAGCCGCGGACCTTCCTCGCCGGGCTCGCCCGCGACGCGGGGATCGCGCCCCGGGCGATCGGGGGCGCGATGGAACGGGCCGCGTTCGGCATCCACGTCGAGACCCGGCTCGCCCCGGCCCTGTCGCCCGCCACCGTCGTGATCCCCGACAACCTCTCCACCCGCGAGGGCCCGAAAGCGCCCGGGAGCTAAAATGGCCAAGGATACCGGATGCCGGTTCGGCCCGCTCGCGCGCCAGACCCGACCCCGATCGAAAGGGCCTTCTCCGGGTCGAAGGCTCCCCCGCTCGCAGACGTCGATGCCGCCTTACGAGGGGCCTTCCGAACCGCGTCCTCTTGACAGACGTCCTCCCCGCTGCCCTCCTACCGAATGGTAGAAACGGGAGGATATACCATGAGGACATCGCGTGTCGCCGTGTCGCTTGCCGCTGGCCTGATCGCCGCGCCGGTCGCGGCGCAGGACTACAGCTGGCAGCCGGACCGTCCGATCAACATCATCGTGCCGTGGTCCGCTGGGGGATCGACCGACCAGGTGACGCGCGTCGTCGCGCCGATCATAGAGGAAGCCCTCGGCACGGAGGTCGTCGTGGTGAACCAGCCGGGCGCCTCGGGCTCGACGGGCACGAAGGCCGCGCTCGACGCACCGCGCGACGGCTATACCTGGACGGCGAACGCGATCGCCAACAACGCGACCTATGCGGTGACCGGCCTTGTCGAGGACACCTCGATCGAGGACTACCACATCTATCTGCACGTCGCGAACGTTCCGCTGGTGAGCGTCAACGCCGACACGGAGTATCGGTCCTTCGGCGAGTTGCTCTCCGCGATGGAGGAAGGCCCGGTCACGGTCGGAACCGCGGGCATCAACAGTTCGGGCGGCATGGCCCTCGCCGCACTCAAGGAAGGCGCGGACGGGGAGCTGGGCGGTGCCCGGATGATCACCTACGACGGGGGCAACCCCGCCGTGATCGCCGCCGCGAGCGGCGAGGTGGACATGACCACGCAGCTTGCCGTCGAGCAGACGGAGATGATCCGGGCCGGCCGGTTGCGGCCGCTCGCCGTTCTGTCGGACAGCGCGCTCGAGGTGGAGGGAATCGATCCCGTCCCGCCGATCACCGATTTCCTGCCCGAGTTCGAGGTCGCGGCCGACTATTTCGGCGTGTTCATTCCCGTGGGCGCGCCCGACGAGGTCTACGAGACGATGGATCAGGTCTGGCAGGACCACGTGATGAACAGCGAGGAACTGAAAACCTATGCCAACGACCGCGGCGCGGTCTTCGCTCCGGATTACGGCGAGGCGGCGCTGGAAAAGGCGATGCCGGTCGTGATCTCGGAAGCCTGCGCGCGCGTCGAACGTGGCGAGGCGGTCATCGATCCGTCCGAGATCGGGATCGACTGCCCGTCGGAATAAGGCTCTTCGGCGGCGGGGCGGCCCGCGCGGCCCCGCCGTCCGACCTTCGCAGCTGATTGGGTGGCGTCATGTTGATGGCTAAGGCCGACCGATACACGGCGGTCGCGTTGCTCGCGCTTGGCGCGGCGATGCTCGCGGGGGGCTGGACGATGGATCGGCTGGAAATCCGCCAAATCCATCCCGCCTCCATTCCCGGCCTCGTTCCGATGATTCTGGGCGGCCTGCTCGCGGTCTGCGCGGGCCTCCTGTTCCGCGCGTCCTACGCGGATGCGAAGCGGGGGCCTGAGGCAATCATGGTCGGCGGATCCTGGTCGCGGCTGGGGATCACGACCGCGACCTGCCTTGTCTACGCGCTCGTCCTGATCGGCTGGGCCAGTTATTTCTGGGCCACCGCGATCTTCACCGCCGTCTTCGCCTTGCTTTTCTCCTATCCGGCCGGCGGATCGTCGCGGGAGAAGGCGATCGCGGTCGCCGGGGCCGTGATGCTGGGCTTCGGCATCGGCTTCGGCTCCGCCCTCCTGTTCGAGCGGCTCTTCCTGGTGCGCCTGCCATGAGCGGCCTGCAGGATCTCGTCGCCGGGCTGACGATGGTGATGACGCCCGGCATGCTGTTCCATGCGGCGTGGTCGACCCTGCTCGGCATCGTCGTCGGCAGCCTGCCGGGCCTGACCGCGACCATGGGCGTGGCGCTGATGACGACGCTCACCTATTCGCTCGAAAGCGAGGCCGCGATCCTCGTGCTGATCTGCATGTATGTCGGGGCGATCTACGGCGGCTCGCGCAGCGCGATCCTGCTCAACATCCCCGGCACACCGGCGAGCGCCGCGACCTCGCTCGACGGCTACCCGCTCGCCAGGGCCGGACGCGCCGGCTACGCGATGGGGCTCGCCACCGTGGGTTCGGCGCTCGGCACGCTCGCGGGGATCGTGATGCTGGTGATGATCGCCCCGCCGCTCGCCGAAGCGGCGCTCAATTTCGGCAGCTTCGAGTTTTTCTGGCTGGCCGTTTTCGGCATTCTCATCTCGGGTCAGCTTACTGCCGACACGACCCCGCTCAAGGGCTACATCGCCGGCATTCTCGGCCTGATGGCCGCCATGATCGGGTCGGAGGGCATCCACGCGCATGTCCGCTTTTCCATGGGCATCTCCGACCTGAACGCGGGCATCGCGCTGATCCCCGCCATGGTCGGCGCCTTCGGCTTCGCGGAGGTGCTGACGGCGATGTGGAACAAGGCGGGCGTGCTCGCCGTCGCGAAGGACAAGAGCGACCGGACGATCCCGGAATTCCACGACCTCTGGCGCTACAGGGTGACGATCCTGCGGTCGGGCGTCATCGGTACGCTCGTCGGCATCATTCCGGGGGTGGGCGAGGATATCGGCGCCTGGGGCAGCTACGCCGCCGCCAAGCGCGCCTCGAAGGAGGCTGACAAGTTCGGCACGGGCAGCCACGAGGGATTGATCGCCGCGGAAACAGGCAATTCCGCCGTGGTGCCCGGCTCGCTCATCCCCGCGATCACGCTCGCCGTGCCCGGTTCGGCCAGTTCCGCCGTGCTGATCGCGGCGCTCTTCATCCACGGCATCCGCCCCGGCCCTCTCATCATGATCGAGCAGCCGCATTTCGTGGGCCTGATCGGCGCCATGCTCGTTGTCGCAACCCTGTTCATGGCGATCTACGGCCTGTCGATGACGCGTCTCTTCATTCAGGTCCTGCGCGTGCCCTACGCCTATCTGATGCCGGTGGTTTTCGTGCTCTGCGTGATCGGCACCTATGCGTTGAGCCAGCGGCTCTTCGACGTCTGGGTCATGGTCGCGTTCGGGCTGATCGGGTTCGTCTTGCGGCAGATGAAGTATCCGATGGCGCCGCTCGTGCTCGGCATCATTCTCGGCGACCTGCTGGACAAGAGCCTGCGCCGCGGGCTGACGCTCACGGACGGGGACCTGCTGCCGTTCTTCATGCGGCCCGTCTCGGCGATCTTCGTCGCGCTCATCGTGCTGTCGATCCTGTTCAACGTCCCCCCGTTCCGCAGGGCCGTCACCGCGCCGCTGCGCCGCATCGGACGAAGGCGCGATGCCTGAGCCGTGCCGCACGAATTCATCTCACACCGATGCCCGCAGGCAAATATCCGCGTTGACACGATAAACCAATATTATCTACTTATCGGTAGGTAATTGGCTCGGATCGAGGAGAGTCGAGAGTGAAACAGGAACGCATCGGGATCATCATGCATGGCGTGACCGGGCGGATGGGGATGAACCAGCATCTGATCCGTTCGGTCCTCGCCATCCGCGACCAGGGCGGTGTGGTCCTGTCGGACGGTACGCGGCTCGTGCCGGACCCGATCATCGTGGGTCGCAACGCCGACAAGATCGAGGCGCTGGCCAAAACGCACGGCGTGGAGCGGTTCACGACCGACCTCGACGCCACGCTCGCCAATCCGGACGACACGATCTTCTTCGACGCGGCCAGCACGCAGATGCGGCCGGGGCTGCTGCGCCGGGCGATCGACGCGGGCAAGCACGTCTATTCCGAGAAGCCGATGAGCGAGGGTCTGGAGGATGCCGTGGCCATCGCGCGTCACGCCAAGGCCAAGGGCGTGAGGAACGGCATCGTCCACGACAAGCTGGACCTGCCCGGTCTGATCAAGCTGAAACGGCTGCGCGACCTCGGCTTTTTCGGACGGATCCTCAGCGTGAAGGGGGAGTTCGGCTACTGGGTGTTCACCGGCGACGACCTGACCCCGCAACGGCCGAGCTGGAATTACCGGGCCGAGGACGGGGGCGGCATGATCTCCGACATGCTCTGCCACTGGCGCTACGTGCTCGACAACGTGATCGCGCCGGTGAGATCGGTGTCCTGCCTGGGCTTCACCCACATTCCCGAGCGCCTCGACGAGACAGGCGACCGCTTCAAGGCCACCGCGGACGACGCCGCCTACGCGACCTTCCTGCTCGACGGGCCGGAGGGGGAGATCGTGGCGCATATCAATTCGAGCTGGTGTGCCCGCGTGCGCCGCGACGACCTCGTGACCTTCCAGGTCGACGGCACCCACGGATCGGCCGTCGCGGGCCTGCACAAGTGCCTGAGCCAGCATCGCGTCAACACGCCGAAGCCGGTCTGGAACCCCGACCAGCCGCAGGTTCTCGACTTCTTCGCGGACTGGGAGGAGGTGCCGGACAACAAGGTTTTCGACAACGGCTTCAAGGTGCAGTGGGAGCAGTTCCTGCGCCACGTCGCCGAGGATGCGCCGTTCTCCTACACGCTCGAGGAAGGCGCGAAGGGTGTGCAGCTCGCGCAGGCCGGCTACCAGAGCTCGAAGGAGCGCCGCTGGGTCGATCTCGCGGATCTGGACATATGAGCACGGTTCTGAACCTGCCGGGCGGCGCCGTCACGCTGCGTGCCGGGCCCGCGCCGGAGGCGACCGGCGACTGGACGCGCACGGTCTATGCCGCCGCGCATGTCGTGGCCGATCCGTTGGCCGACGTCGATCCGTGGCTCGACGTGACCGTGGACTGGGACCGCACCCTCGCCTTCCGCGAGCATCTCTGGAGCCTCGGCCTCGGCGTGGCGGAATCGATGGACACGGCGCAGCGCGGCATGGGGCTGGACTGGCCGACCTCGCTGGAGTTGATCCAGCGTTCGACCGAGATGGCGCGCGCCGGCGGTCACCTGATCGCGAGCGGGGCGGGGACCGATCACCTCGCGCCCGGGCCGGACGTGACGGTGGACGACGTGATCCGCGCCTACGAGAAGCAATGCGAAGCGGTCGAGGCCGCGGGCAGCCGCGTGATCCTGATGGCGAGCCGCGCGCTCGCCCGCGCCGCCACCGGACCGGAGGACTACGCCCGCGTCTACGGCCGCGTCCTGTCGGGCCTTGAGCGGCCCGCGATCCTGCACTGGCTGGGCGAGATGTTCGACCCCGCGCTCGCGGGCTACTGGGGCTCCGGCGACCACATGGCGGCGATGGACACCGCCGTCTCGGTGATCGCGGACAACGCGGCCAAGATCGACGGGATCAAGATCAGCCTGCTGTCCGCAGAGAAGGAAGTCGCCATGCGGCGGCGCCTGCCCGAAGGCGTGCTGATGTATACGGGCGACGACTTCAACTACCCGGATCTGATCGCGGGCGATGCGGATGGTCATTCCCACGCGCTTCTGGGCATTTTCGATCCGATCGCGGGCGCGGCCTCCCGGGCGCTGTCGCAACTGGCGAAGGGGGAGGTGGCCGCCTACCACGAAACCTTCGCCCCGACCGTCCCGCTGTCGCAGCACATCTTCAAGGCACCGACGCGGTTCTACAAGACGGGCGTCGTCTTCATGGCTTACCTGAACGGCCATCAGGACCACTTCACGATGATCGGCGGGCAGGAGAGCACGCGTTCCACGCTGCATCTGGCGGAGATCGTGCGTCTGGCCAACGAGGCGGGACTCTTCACCGATCCCGACCGCGTGGCAGCCCGGGCGCGCATCGTCCTGTCGGCCCGGGGGCTCGACGCATGAGCGGGCTCGAACCGGCGCGGCTGTCGCTCAACACGGCGACGGTGCGGGAGCGATGGGGGCTCGCCGATTGCATCGAGGGCTGCGCCCGGCACGGGTTCGGCGGCCTCTCGCCCTGGCGGGACAAGCTGCACGAGATGGGAGTCGAGGCCGCGGCGCAGGCGATCCGCGATGCCGGCCTGCGGGTCTCGGGCCTTTGCCGCGGCGGCTGGTTCACCGAAAGCGGATCACTCGACGTCGCGGTGATCGACGACAACCGGCGCGCGGTGGATGAGGCGGCGACGCTCGGCGCGGAGTGCCTCGTCATGGTCGTGGGCGGGCTGGCGCGGGGCAGTCGCGATCTGCCCGCCGCGTGGTCGCTCGTGGAGGAGGGGCTGGCCCGGACGCTGGAACATGCGCGGGGTGCGGGCGTGCGGATCGCAATCGAGCCGTTGCACCCGATGTACGCCGCCGACCGCGCCTGCGTGAACACGATGGGCCACGCGCTCGACATCTGCGACCGACTGGGAGCCGGGATCGGTTGCGCCGTGGACGTCTATCACGTCTGGTGGGATCCGCAGCTCGAGGCGCAGCTCGCCCGCGCGGGCCGGGACCGGATCATGGCGTTCCACATCTGCGACTGGCTGGTGCCGACCCGCGATCTGCTGACCGACCGGGGTCTGATGGGCGACGGGGTGATCGACATTCCCCGCCTGCGCGGTCTGGTCGAGGCGAACGGCTTCGACGGGCTGAACGAAGTGGAGATCTTCTCCGCACTCGACTGGTGGCGGCGCGACCCTGACGAGGTGCTCGCCACGATCGTGGAACGCGGACGCTCGGCTTGCTGATGAGCTGCTAGCGCCACACTGGCGCACCGGGGGCCGAAACGTGATAGGCCCCGGATGCGGCACAACGGGACGAGGGGGTCGATGACGATCGAGGCGGGGCCAATCCGGAAGGGCAGGAAGCGCAACCCCGAGGTCACGCGCGCCGCGATCCTTCAGGCCGCGCTCGAGGAGTTCGGCGAAGTCGGCCATTCCGGCGCCCGCGTCGACCGTATCTCCGAGCGGGCGGGTGTCAGCAAGCCGATGATCTACGATTATTTCGGCGACAAGGACGCGATCTATGCCGCCGCCCTGCGCGAGGCCTATGTGCAGATCCGCGAGGGCGAGGCCGCGCTCGAGCTCGACATGCTCGATCCGGCGGCGGCGATCCGGACGCTTGTGCGCTTCACCATGAACCATTTCCGCGAAAAGCCGTGGTTCATCCGCATGCTCAACACCGAGAACCTGCGCGGTGGCAGGACGATCCGGAACATGGAGGACACGGTCGAGATCCAGTCCGTCCTGCTCACGCGGCTCCGCACGATCCTGCGGCACGGGGCGGAGCAGGGCGTGTTCCGGAACGACATCGACGCGGTGGAGCTCTACATCTTCATCGCGTCGCTTTGCTACTTTCCGATCTCGAACATCCACACCCTGAGCACCGTGTTCGAGGTCCCGATCTCGCAGGACTGGCTGGAGCGTCATGCGGACCGGGCGAGCGACATGATCGTGGGCTACCTGTCGGCCGCGTGACCGATCATCGTTTGCCATCGCACGACCGCGCGGTCTAAACGCCGGGCACCCGGCCCGATGGCCGGCCGTCACGCGCCGCGCCCCGGAGGTCGAAGATGAGCGTCACCCTGTACCAGAACGACCTGCCCGACGACCTCGATCTCGGGTCCTCCGTCGCCATCGACTGCGAGACGATGGGCCTGAACCCGCATCGCGACCGCCTTTGCCTCGTCCAGCTGTCGGCGGGCGACGGCAACGCGCATCTCGTGCAGATCGGCATCGGTCAGACCTCCGCTCCCAATCTCGAGCGTCTCCTGACGGACATCTCGGTGCTGAAACTGTTCCATTACGGTCGCTTCGACATCGCCGCGATGTTTCACGTGTTCGGCGCGCTCGCGGAGCCGGTCTGGTGTTCCAAGATCGCGAGCCGTCTGGTGCGGACCTATACCGACAGGCATGGGCTGAAGGCGCTTCTGAGCGAGATGGTGGGCGAGGACATCTCCAAGCTGCAACAGACCTCCGACTGGGGCGCGCCGGACCTGACCGAGGCGCAGCTGGCCTATGCCGCCTCGGACGTGCTCTATCTCCATCGCCTGAAGGTCGAACTCGACGCGCGGCTCGAACGCGAGGGGCGCATGGAGATTGCACAGGCCTGCTTCGACTTCCTGCCCACCCGTGCCCGGCTCGACCTGATCGGCTACCCGGAGACGGACATCTTCGCCCATTCTTGACAGGAGGGCCGGAATGGCCCGCGTCCCGCATCGTGCCGACAACCTGCACAGCCGCGTCATCCGGCTGATCCGCATTCTGTTGCCGATCACGGCGCTCGTCCTTCTGTCCACGATGTTCCTGCTGGCCCGTCGGGTGAACCCGGAGGACGCGATCCCGATCGCCGAGGTGGACGTGTCCGAGCGCGCCCGGGAGCGGCAGCTCACGCGGCCACGCTTCACCGGCGTCAGCCAGGAAGGGACGAACTTCGACCTCTCCGCCCGCGTCGCCCGCCCGGATGCGGACGATCCCCGACGGATGAGCGCCGACGCGATGGAACTCGTCCTGTCGGACCCGGCGGGCGGCCGGTCGCAGGTCCGGTCGGATCGCGGACAGATCGATACCGGCACCCGGCGGATCGCGCTCGACGGCGCCGTCCGGATCGAGACCTCGACGGGCTACCGGGTGGATACCGACCGGCTCGAGGGCACGCTCGGCCGGCTGGACGTCGTCGCGCCGGGCGAGGTGACCGGCGAGGGACCGCTCGGCACCTTTCGCGCCGGCGCGCTTCGCATCGACGAGGACGAGGGCGGCGCGGTACGCATGGTCTTCACCGACGGCGTGAACCTGCTATACCGCCCCCCAACCTGACCGGACCCGCCGCATGCTCCTCCGCGCCATAGCCCTCGTCCTCCTCGCCCTGCCGGCCGTCGCGCAGGAGGCATCCGTCGGTTTCGGTCGCGGCGAGTTCGACCGCTCCGCGCCGGTGGACGTGGCGGCCGACAACCTCGAGGTGGACCAGGCCACGGGCCGTGCGGTGCTGCAGGGCAACGTCGTCGTTGCGCAGGGCGAGTTGCGGCTGTCCGCGGATACCGTCGTCGTGGACTACGCGACCGACGCCGCGGGCGAGCGCCGGATCGACCGCCTCAACGCCTCGGGCAACGTGCTTATCGTCGCCGGGGAGGACGCGGCCGAGGGGCAGGAGGCAGTCTATACGCTGGGAACGTCCGAGATCCTGATGACGGGCGACGTCCTCGTCACGCAGGCCGGGAACACGCTGGCGGGCGACCGGCTCGCGATCAACCTCGCCTCGGGGGCGGGGACCGTCACGGGACGGGTGCGGACGACCCTTCAGCCGTGACCCTGTCCGTGACCGAGGGAGAGGGCGGCCTGTCGATCCGCAATTTGCGGAAATCGTATCGCAAGCGCCCCGTGATCCGCGACGTATCTATGGACCTTGCGCGTGGCGAGGTCGTGGCCCTGCTGGGGCCGAACGGATCGGGCAAGACGACGACGTTCTACTGCGTCGCCGGCCTGGTCACGCCGGACGGGGGGCGCGTCACGCTCGACGGGCGGGACGTGACGTGGCTGCCGATGTACCGCCGCGCCAAGGCGGGAATCGGATATCTGCCACAGGAGATGTCGATCTTCCGCGGCCTGACCGTCGAGCAGAACATCATGGCCATCCTGGAAGTCTCCGAGACCAAGCGCCATCGCCGGCGCGAGCGCCTCGAAACGCTTCTGGGCGAGTTCCATATCGGCCACCTGCGCCGCGCATCGGCGCTCGCCCTGTCGGGGGGCGAACGGCGGCGGGTGGAGATCGCCCGGTGCCTGGCCGCCGATCCCCGCTACCTGCTCCTCGACGAGCCCTTCGCGGGCGTCGATCCGATCGCCGTCGGCGATATCCGGTCGCTGGTGGTCGATCTGCGGTCGCGGGGCATCGGCGTCCTCATCACCGACCATAACGTGCGTGAGACGCTGCAGATCGTCGACCGCGCCTATATCCTTCACGACGGCGGCGTGCTGATGTCGGGCTCCCCCGAGGAGGTCGTGGCCCACGAGGACGTACGCCGCGTCTATCTCGGCGAAACGTTCTCGCGCTGACCGGCGTTTGTCTGCGTTCGGCCTCCGCCATTGACACGAGACGACGTTGCGTCGCCTCATGGGAGATCCGATCAGACCCGCGGGGCATCGCCCCGTCATCCCAGGAGGAACCATGCGCTATCAGATCACCGGTAAGCAGATCGACATCGGCGAAGCGTTGCAGACGCATGTCCGTGCGGAACTCGGGCAAGTGATCGAGAAGTACTCCCAGCGGCCGACCGACGCGCAGGTCGTGTTCTCCAAATCGGCGCACGAGCATGTCTGCGAGGCGACGGTGCACCTCTCCACCGGCCTGACCACGACCGCGAAGGCCAAGGCCGTCGAAATCTACGCGGCCTTCGACGCCGTCACCGAGAAGATGGACAAGCAGCTGCGTCGCTACAAACGCCGCCTCAAGAACCATCATCAGGAGCGGACGACGCCGGTTGAACTTTTCGGGGCGGCTTCGTATATACTCGCCGCCGATGCGGGCCAGGACGACGAAGAGGAGCCTGACAGCCTCGCACCGGTGATCGTGGCCGAGATGGAGACGCGGATCCCTTCGCTCTCCGTCGGGGAAGCGGTCATGCAGATGGAGATTGCCGGTGCGCCGGTGCTGGTATTCAAGAACGAGAAGGGCGGCGGCCTCAACGTGGTTTACCGGCGCGATGATGGAAACGTTGGCTGGATCGACCCTGCCGTAAACGGCTGAGACGTCTCGAACGGGGCGCGAGCAAGGACAGAGCAGATGCAGGTAAGCGAAATCCTGGCCTCCGGGTCCGTGAAGGCGTTGCCGAAGGCGTCCAGCAAGAAGCGCCTGTTCTGCGATCTCGCGGAGATCTCGCGCGAGCGCCTCGCCATCGACTATGCCACCGCCTTCTCGGCCCTGCAGGACCGGGAAGCGCTCGGCACGACCGCCGTGGGTCGCGGAGTCGCCCTGCCCCACGCGCGGATCGGCGGGTTGGACAAGGTCCACGGCGTGTTCGTCCGTCTCGAGGCGCCGCTCGATTTCGACGCGACGGACCGCAAGCCGGTCGACCTGATCTTCGCGCTGTTCGCGCCCGACGGCGCGGGCGTCGCGCATCTGAAGGCGCTGGCCCTAGTATCCCGCACGCTCCGCGATCCGGGGCTTTGCACGAAGCTCCGGGCCAATTCCGACCCGTCGATCCTCTACACGCTTTTGACCGAGGGCACGGCGTCCGAGGCCGCCTGAACCCGGTTCAGCGCGCGGTCCATTTCGGAAAGCCGAAGGCGAGGTAGTCGCGCCGATAGGCCTGAAGGCAGGCCGCCTCCACCTCGTCGTCCACGAGTCCGTCGGGCACCGATCCCCCGGTCGTGAATAGCGCGGGCGGGCGGTCCACCGACGCGGCGATCGCGTCGAGCTCCGGCTGGGCCGTGTCCTCGCGCAGGATCCGGTGCGGCAGGACGACCTGCGCCATTCCGGCCAGGATGGCACTCTGGCTGGCCCAGCGCGGCGCGACCGGAAGCACGGATCGCCCGCCGAGATTGACCGCGAGGAACCGCAGGAAGCCGAGGAACGCCGCCTTGGGATCGCCATGGGGATCGGCGCCGTGCTGGTCCGCGAGAACCTGTCGGATCGTGTCCGCCTGCGGTCCGGTCGCCGTGCGCATCTGCTCGAAGACGTGATGGGCGCGGGCGACCGGGTGACGGACGATCGCCAGGCTCGTGAAGCCCGGCCGGGTCCGCATCCAGGGCCGGAGCGCCTTCTGCGTCATCCCGTCCACGGGCGGCGCCCCGTCGAGTGCCGTGAGCCAGTCACGCAGGGCCGCGTTCGGGCCGCCGGGCACGGGCAGGGCGAGGAGCGCACTCCTGGCCGCCGCCATCATCGTGGGCACCGCGGGACCTCGCGTCGGTTCGTTTTGAAGGTGATCGGCAAGCAGGAACGGATCGAGCGTCGCCAGATGCGCGCGCATGACCTCCGGGTTGGCGATCTTCTCCTCGACCGTTCCCGGATTCTGCCGCTTCAGCCGTCCGGGCACCGCGACGAGCCGGCCGGCCACGCCCAGCCATGCGGCGAGCCCGTTGAGCACGGACAACTCCCCGATCTCCTCGTAGGCGATCCAGAACGCGCCCTGCCCCGTCACCTGCAAACGCCGGTGCAGGCGCTCGCGGAACGTCCGCTGCCGGGCGACGAGGTCGTCGAAGGCCTGCGGATCGAAGACCGCCTTCGTCCTGCGCGCCATCCTCGCATCCGTCAGGCGCCATTGCCCCGTCTCCTGCGCGATGCCGAGCGACACGTAGCTGTCGAGCGGATTGCGGGTCAGCACGACCTTCGCGATGCGGGGATCGTCCAGCACGGCGTCGAGGATCCGCGGATCGTGATCGTGAAAGAAGCGGAAGCCGCTCAGGCCCTCGGCTTCCCGCACCGCCCGCAGCAACGGCATCGGATCCGCCGCGCGGGCGGCGATGTCGATGCCGAACATTCCGGTCCCGCCCTGCTCGCCGATGAAGACCGGATTGAAGACCTCTCCGAAGCTCTGCACGCCCGGCAGCGCATTCAGCGAATCCTCGAGCTGGTTCGACCCCGTCCGCATTTCCGCAAAGAGCACGAAGGCATCGTATCTAGCCGCCACGACGATCGCCTCCGCCCTTCACGAAATCGGGGAACAGCGCGACGTCGCCGATCACCTTCGGCTGCACGCCACCGTTGCGAAGACGCAGGAGAAAGTCGGCGAACCCGCCGAGTTCGCGCATCTTCGGCAGGTCGGTCAGGCGACGCGGCCCGGCGCCATTGATCTCGTCGATGACGTTCTGCAGCTTTTCGACCGGCTGCGCGACGAAGTCGGCGAGCGGCCAGTGATGGATGCGTGCGGCCACGCCGGGAAGACGGAACGAGCGGAGGAACTCCAGCTCCACGCGTTGCAGACGGGCCGCCTCGAGCTTCAGCGCCTCGATGGGCTGCCCGGACAGGAACATCGGCACCGTCCAGGCGCCCGACACCACGACGAGGGTCGCATTCGGATCGTGAACCAGCAGCCCCGACACCTCCTGCTTGTCGCTCGGGCCGAAGAAGAAGGTCTGCCGCTGCCCCTTCGTCGACCAGAGGAGATTGGTCAGGAACTGCGTCGGACGGTAGTCCCGCAGGGTGGCCGAATCCGACAGGCAGCCGGCCACGATGCGCGCGCCGCCTGCGAACTCGGCCCGCTCCGACGCGTAGAGATGGCCATGGACGCATCCGCCGATCTGGCGGTCGAGCCAGCCGTCGAACTCCTCATAGAGATCGTCGAGGCCGCAGAACACGTTGTAGCGGGCGCAGGTCAGGACGCTGCCTTGCGGGGACAGGGGAAAACGCGCCTGCGAATAAAGCCCGGCCCGCCCCGAGGCCCGTCGCTTGTTCGCCTTGGAGAAGACGCGGTCGATCCGGCCCGGATTGGGTTCCGTCCGCTTCACCGTAGGGCGCGTGTCGTCGAGGAAGGTGCGGTACAGTCCTTCGGCGCGCGGCCAGACCTTGCGTGCCACGAAGCAGTCCGATCGCTGCAGAAGGGGGAGATGGTCGTCGTAGAAGACATGCGGTTTGCCGTAGATGTCGAACTTCGACAGTGTCAGCGACCGGCTCTCGATCGTCGTCGAATAGCGCCGAGCGAGCGACTGGAAGTAGCTTTCGTCGGGAATCCAGACCTTCGAGAAGTAGGCGTCCGTCGCCCGGCGGTCGGGCGCGCTCAGGATGGAATCGAGCGTCCGCCGCGTGAGGCACCACCACTGGCTGCCCAGATGCGGCACGATACCCTCCGGGATGCGCCGCTTCAGGCCCAGACGCCGCTGGAACTTCACATAGGCGTCGAACAGGCGCCGCTGTCGCCGCCAGGAGAACGGGAACCGAAGGGTGAACCGTTCCGCCTCGAGGCCGTCGACCGTCCAGGCGACGTGATCGGTCGTGACGCTCTCGATGAAATCCGTTTCCGGATTCGCATCGAGATAGGCCACGAGTTCCCCGACGGGACGCAGCGGCAGACATGAGCCGGAGGCAAGAAAGACATGACGAAGGTCCGGGAACGCGCCGAGCAGCCGTTCGGCACCTACCTGAGTGGCCTTCACGATGGACCAGGTGCCCCATTCGACGCGGCTGCGGGCGGAGAAGACGATCCGTGGCTCGTTCGCGAAACGGTCGCGAAAAGCCCGGAACCGGCGGGGCGGCACCTTGCCGTCGACATGGATGGCGACGGGGCAATCGTGGTCCGCGAAGTAACGCGCGACCTGCTCGGCGCGGTCGAAGGCCGTATGGACCAGCATGACGAAGCCCAGCGTCATGCCCAGTTCCCCTTCGACATGAGGCCCATCAACTCCAGCTGCTTCCAGTTGACGAACCGCTCCGACGCGCGGCACCAGAGGTCGGATTCCGCCTCGAGGCCTTCGGCATAGGCCTCGTATTCGGCGGCGTTTCGGTAATGCTCCGCCCGGCCCGCCTCTTCCTGCGCGCGGTCGAGGAAGGTGCTCAGGAACTTCGCATGGAGCAGCAGCCCGGTCGTCTTTTCGCCCCCGCCGGCATCGTAGGTCAGGTTCAGCCCCCGCGGCAGAAGCGCATGGGTCGAGCTGACATAGACGTAGTCGCGGTGCCAGCGCACCAGCGGCACCTTGTTCAGCGCGGGCGCCTTCCCGGGATCGTCGCCGAAAAAGCGCCGCGCGCGGACGCCGCCCTGAATCCACAGGTTGCCGTAGAGGTTGTTGCGCTCGATCATGTAGTTCCCGGCATCGAACCACGACGCGATCCCGAACGGATCCTGCCCCTCCAGGTAGGGGCGGCGTCCGATCGGGCCTTTGGGATACATGTCGAGCAGCATTGCACCGAAGCTGCGGACCTGTCCGGCATCGAGCCAGTCCGTCAGCGCGCGCAGCGGACGCGTGTCGCAGAACGGATAGAGCAGGAACTCGTCCACGTCGACGGTCAGGCACCAGTGCCGATGCGCGTGCTGCCGCAGCACCCAGTTCAGCCAGTCCACCCCGAAGGCGGCGCCGGCATAACTCGCACAGGTCGTCCAGAGCGAGACGTCCGGCTGCTCCCGGAGGTAATCCTGCGATCCGTCCTGGCTGTCGTTGTCGACGATGAGGAAGTGCTCCACGCCCAGACGGCGGTAATAATCGAGGAAGTAGGGCAGCCGGATCCGTTCGTTGCGCATGGTGGACGCCGCGAGGATCGCGCCGGCGGGGATCGCGCGCGTGAGATCCCGCACGGCCGTCAGTTGCCGCCGCCGCCGCAGCGCGCGCAAGCGCCAGTACCGGCGGCGCAGGCGCATCCGGTAGGACGAGATCAGTCCCATCGCCCTTGCCGTGCCGAAACCGTCATGCCACCCCTCGCTGTGCCGAGAGGTGTTTGACCATTCTTATGACGTTGCGTGAAGCGTGGACCGCATCGACGGCCACCGATGAACCCATTTCGCAACGGATCCGGGATCACTCCCAGCCGCCCCGGGACATCAGCCCCAGCGCTTCCAGTTGTCGCCACCCCTCGTAGCGCGTCGAGGTCGGATGCCAGAGTGTCGGTCCGGCGCAGAGCGCCTCGTAGTAGTCGTCGTAGAGGTCGGGATCCGCCCGCATCTGTCGGCGGGACAACTCCTCCGCCGACCGAACACCGATATCGGGCAGAAACTTCGTGTGGAGCAGCGCCCCTGTCGGCGTCTCGCCGCCATCCGTCGCATAGACCTCGTTCAGGCGCGGCGGCAGAAGCGCGTGGGTCGACGCGATATAGGCATAGCGGCGGTTCCAGCGGACGAGCGGCACCTTGGACAGCGTCGGGGCGCGCCGCGGATCGTCAGCGAAGAAGGCGCGAGCGCGCGGTCCGCCCTGGATCCGGAGTTCCCGACGGTCCGGGTGACGCGTCGTGACGTAATTGCCGGCATCGAACCAGGTCAGGTGGTCGAGCGGGTCCGTGCTCCGTCCCGGAGCGTTCAGAGATCCACCGGGGTAGAGATCGAGCATCAACGCGCCCATCGCGGGTCGGCCGGTCAGGTCCAGCCAGTCGGTCAGCGCCCGAAGGTCGCGGCTTTCGTGATGCGCGTAGATCAGCAACTCGTCGGCATCGAGGGTCAAGCACCAATGGCCGTGTCCATAACGCGCCTGAAGGCAGGTAAGCCAGTCGACCCCGAACCTGGCATCGCGGTAGCCGTCGTCCGTCGACCAAAGGGATACGTCTGACTGATCGGCAAGAAAGGGAGTGGCGCCGTCCGTGCTGGCATTGTCGACGATCAGGAAGTGATCGACACCGAGATCGCGATGATGGGTCAGGAAACCCGGCAGGCGCGCAAGCTCGTTGCGGACGGTCGCGAAGACGAGGATCGCGCCGTCCCGGATGAAGCCCGTCCGGTCGATGCGGGGCAGGAGGCGCGCGTGCCGGGCGAAGGAGCGGGCCAGAAGGAACCGTCGACGCCAGCGCAGCCTGTAGGCCGCCCAAAGCGCCGCGGTTCCGTTCATGTCGCCTCAGGCTTGGCTCTGGCTCAGGCGGAGGTCGGCGATGAACCCGGCCAGCTCGTCGCGCAGATCCTCGCGCGCCAGGCCGAAGGCCACGGTCGCCTGAAGAAACCCGGCCTTGGAGCCGCAATCGTAGCGCTGACCCTCGAAGCGGAAGGCGTGGACGCCCTCGCCGTCGATCTCGCGGGCGATGGCGTCGGTCAGCTGAATTTCGCCACCGGCCCCGGCGCCGAGACCGGACAGGCTGTTCATGATGTTCGGGCTCAGGATGTAGCGACCGATCACGGCCAGGTTGGAGGGCGCATCCTCGCTCCTGGGCTTCTCGACCATGCCGCGGACCTTCATCGCCTGGCTCGCCGTGTCGTCCACCTCGAGGATGCCGTAGGACGACGTCTCCTCCGGACGGACCTCCATCGCGGCGACCATGCTGCCGCCCGTCTCCGCATGCGCCTCCATCATCTGCGCGAGGCAGGGCTTGTCGGACATGATGACGTCGTCGGGCAGGATGACGGCGAAAGGCTCGTCGTGGACGAGGCGGCGCGCGCAGGACACCGCATGGCCCAGCCCCTTCGCCCCGGCCTGCCGGACATAGGCGATCTGGCCGCTTTCCATGTTCGTGGTGCGGAGTACCTCGAGCAGTTCGGTCTTGTTCTTGCGCTGCAGCTCGGCCTCGAGCACCGGGCTGTCGTCGAAATAGTCGCTGAGCGCCGACTTGCCGCGCGATGTGACGAAGATGAACTCCTCGATCCCGGCGTCGCGAGCCTCGTCGATGGCATACTGGATGAGCGGCCGGTCGACGAGGGTCATGATCTCCTTCGGGATGGACTTCGTGGCGGGAAGGAAACGGGTGCCGAGACCGGCCACGGGGAAGATGGCCTTCGTAACTTTCTGGTTCATGAGAAATCTATCCTGTGCAGGTCATCCGGCCATGAGCCGCACGCCGGGCGCGTGCGCGATGAAGAACGGATTTTCGAAACCGATCTTTCCGTAGGCCAAAGATTGATGGTTGTCGAACCGTACGACCGATCCGCCGGCCCCGCGAAGCACCGCGTCCCCGGCGGCGGTGTCCCATTCCATTGTCCGGCCGAGGCGCGGGTAGAGGTCCGCCTCCCCCGTCGCGACGAGGCAGAACTTGAGCGAGGATCCCGCCGACGTCATGTCGGCGACCGCGTACTTGCCGATATAATCGTCGGTTGCCTGATCCCGGTGCGACTTGCTGGCCACGACCATCAGCGCGCTTTCGTCGGGGGTGGACACGTGGATCGGGCGGCACTCGCCCGGCTGCGCCTTGTCGAACGGGCCCACCTCCTCGACGGAGGTGCCGTCGTCGCGGGTCCAGAACAGACGCGCCTTGGCTGGCGCGTAGACCACGCCGCGCACCGGCACGCCGTCCTCCACCCAGGCGATGTTGACCGTAAAATCGCCGCGGCGCTGCACGAATTCCTTGGTGCCGTCGAGCGGATCGACGATGAAGAAGTCTTTCACGTCGAGGTCGTGGGTCCCCGACTGCTCCTCCGTCACGATCGCCGCGTCCGGAAACGCTTTCGCCAGACCGGCGGAGATCAGCGCATCGGCGGCCTCGTCGGCTTCCGTGACGGGGCTTGCGTCCGCTTTCGTACGGACCTCGAAATCCTCGGCCTGATAGATTTTCATGATGCGATCCCCCGCCTCGAGGGCCAATCGACGCAGAATGGGCATCATTTCGTTAACGTTCATCGCGTTAGGTACCTCGAGCGGAGACTTTCGACGCGGCGAAGGCTTATGATATCCCTCCGCGCAGGGAAAGGCGTCACGACGGAGTAAGCATGTTCAGGATCGAACGCCGGGATAACGCCGCCACCCGGACCTTCAAGCTGATGGAGCTCGTGTTCCACGCGACCGTCCGCAACATCCGCAAGGGTCAGAGCAGCGGCGGGATCGCGCTGTTCATGAACGTGCTGCAGACGCTGATCTTCATCGGCGCCTTCGCGCTGTTGCTGATCGTCGTGAAGCCCACCGCCATCCGCGGCGACTTCATCCTTTATATAATGACGGGCGTCTTTCTGTT
Organism: uncultured Jannaschia sp.; assembly: GCF_947494025.1. GTDB lineage: Bacteria > Pseudomonadota > Alphaproteobacteria > Rhodobacterales > Rhodobacteraceae > Jannaschia. Next base: position 101,830 of record NZ_CANLTQ010000005.1, on the reverse strand, counting down.
CATGACCCACGTCAAGGCGATGGGGGCCGTCGTCGGCAGCGAGGGGCCAGCCTCGCCGATGATGAAGCATGCTCCGATGAACACGGCCATCGCCATCGCCGCCGCGGCGCTGTCGTCGCTTTACCTGCAGACGCTGTCGATGATCATCGTGCTTTGCGGCGTCCATGTCGCGTGGCATCCGATCGAGATCTCGGAACCCGGCGGCGCGGCGATGATGTTCCTGCTCGCCTGGTTCACCGGAGTCGCCATCGGGACGGTCCTGCTGGCGATCAAGCCGTGGGCGCCGAACTTCGTGCAGATCGCGAACACGATCTACAGCCGCCTCAACATGGTCGCGTCCGGCAAGATGTTCGTCGCGAACACGCTGCCGACGGCGGTGCTGCCGTTCTTCGACTGGAACCCGCTTTTCCACGCCATCGACCAGGCGCGCGGCTACACCTTCATCAACTACAACCCGCATTTCACGACCTGGACCTACCCGGTCATCTGCGGTCTGGCATTGCTGACGGTCGGGATGATGGGCGAGTTCTACACCCGGCGGCATACGTCGCTGTCCTGGTTCGCGGCGCGCTGATCGCGGGTCAGGTCACGACCCGCAGCGTCAGATTGATCCGGCCCGGCACGTCGAGCAGGTCCGACGTCCCGGCCTTGATCCGGTCGATCCCGTGATGCAGGCGCCGGGCCGCGCCGCCCATGACGATCACGTCGCCGGAGCGGAGCCAGACGCTCTCCGTCCGGCCGCCGCGCTCCTCGTTGCCGATCCGGAACAATGCGTCATCCCCGAGCGAGACCGAGACGACCGGCTGCGCCATGTCCGCCTCGTCGCTATCCTGATGCAGGCCCATCCGCGCGTCCGGCCCGTACCAGTTCACGAGACAGCTTTCCGGCGGCCGGGCCTCGGGCACGAGCTCGCGCCATAAAGCGACGACGCGCTCCGGTATGGGGGGCCAGCCGACGCCGGAGGGATGCACGGGCTCGTAGCGGTAGCCACGCCGGTCGGTGATCCACCCGAAGGCGCCGGCGCTCGTCATGCGGACGGACATCTCCGTGCCCCGCCGCGTGACCGGCACGAGAAACGGCGCGGCCCGCGCGATGGCGCGGACGTTCTCCACCAGCGCGCGCTGCGCGGCGCGGTCCAGAACGCGCTCGTAGAGCAGGAATCCTCGTATTTCCCTCGCGGCACGGTCGGCCAAATTTGTGCCCCCTCACGTTCTTGCGACCCCAAAACCCGCCCCCTATATACCCTCCGAACCGCGGGCCGGAACCTACCGGGGCACCGACCGCAACTCACCATGGGATGAGGACCGGAGTGCCTGACAGGGCTCTGGGACGAACCAATCGCCAAGAGAGGACCATTCGCAATGGCAAAAGTCATCGGTATCGACCTCGGGACCACGAACTCCTGCGTCGCGATCATGGACGGTGCGCAGCCCCGCGTGATCGAGAACGCCGAGGGCGCGCGCACGACGCCGTCGATCGTGGGCTACACCGAGTCCGAACGTCTTGTCGGCCAGCCTGCCAAGCGGCAGGCCGTCACGAACCCCGAGAACACCGTCTTCGGCGTGAAGCGCCTGATCGGCCGCCGCGCCAACGATGAGGATCTCGCCAAGGACAAGAAGAACCTGCCATACTCCGTGATCAACGGCGGCAACGGCGATGCTTGGGTCGAGGTGCGCGGCGAGAAGTATTCGCCGGCGCAGGTCTCTGCCCTGATCCTTCAGAAGATGAAGGAGACCGCCGAAAGCTATCTGGGCGAGGAAGTCACGCAGGCTGTCATCACGGTGCCCGCCTACTTCAACGACGCCCAGCGTCAGGCCACCAAGGATGCCGGCAAGATCGCCGGTCTGGAAGTGCTGCGCATCATCAACGAGCCGACGGCAGCCGCGTTGGCCTACGGGCTCGACAAGAAGGAATCCAAGACGATCGCCGTCTACGACCTCGGCGGGGGCACGTTCGACGTGACCATCCTCGAGATCGACGACGGCCTGTTCGAAGTGAAGTCGACCAACGGGGACACGTTCCTCGGCGGCGAAGACTTCGACATGCGGATCGTCAACTACCTCGCGGACGAGTTCAAGAAAGAGCACGGCACCGACCTGACGCAGGACAAGATGGCCCTTCAGCGCCTGAAGGAGGCGGCCGAAAAGGCCAAGATCGAGCTGTCCTCGTCCAGCCAGACCGAGATCAACCAGCCGTTCATCTCCATGGGTTCCAGCGGCCAGCCGTTGCACCTCGTGATGAAGCTGACGCGCGCCAAGCTGGAATCGCTGGTGGGCGATCTCATCAAGGCGTCGATCAAGCCGTGCCAGGCCGCGCTCAAGGATGCGGGCCTCACCAAGGACGGCATCGACGAGGTGGTTCTCGTCGGCGGCATGACCCGCATGCCCAAGGTCGTCGAGGAAGTGACCAAGTTCTTTGGCAAGGAGCCGCACAAGGGCGTGAACCCGGATGAGGTCGTGGCCCTCGGCGCCGCCATCCAGGCGGGCGTGCTGCAGGGCGACGTGAAGGACGTGGTCCTGCTCGACGTGACGCCGCTGTCGCTCGGCATCGAGACGCTGGGTGGCGTGTTCACCCGTTTGATCGACCGTAACACGACGATTCCGACGAAGAAGTCCCAGGTCTTCTCCACCGCCGAGGACAATCAGAACGCGGTGACGATCCGGGTCTTCCAGGGCGAGCGCGAAATGGCGGCCGACAACAAGATGCTCGGCCAGTTCAACCTCGAGGAGATCCCGCCGGCGCCCCGCGGCCTGCCGCAGATCGAGGTGACGTTCGACATCGACGCGAACGGCATCGTCTCGGTCAGCGCCAAGGACAAGGGCACCGGCAAGGAGCAGGCGATCACCATCCAGGCGTCCGGCGGTCTGACCGATGAGGACATCGAAAAGATGGTCAAGGATGCCGAGGCCAACGCCGACGCGGACAAGAAGCGCCGCAATCTGGTCGAGGCGCGGAACCAGGCCGAGAGCCTCATTCACGCGACCCGCAAGTCGGTCGAGGAGCATGGCGACAAGGTCGACCCGTCCACCGTCGAGGCGATCGAGCTCGCGGTCAGCGCACTCGAGGAATCGATGGACAGCGACGATCCCGAGAAGATCCGCTCCGGCATCCAGAACGTTACCGAGGCGTCGATGCGGCTGGGCGAAGCCATCTACAAGACGCAGGCCGCGTCCGAGGATGGTGACCCGACCGAGACGGCTGAACGACCGAAGGGTGACGACGACGAGATCCTCGACGCCGATTTCGAGGACCTCGACGACGATCAGAAGCGGGCCTGATTGCACGGGCCGATGAGGACGCAAGGCCGGCCCGTTCCACCGGGCCGGCCTTCTTATTGGAGAGTGTATCATGGCGAAACGTGACTACTACGAGACGCTGGGTGTCTCGAAGGGTGCCAGCGCCGACGAGATCAAGAAGGCCTATCGCACGAAGGCCAAGGAGCTGCATCCCGACCGCAACTCGGATAACCCGAACGCCGAAGCGCAGTTCAAGGAAGCGAACGAGGCCTACGACGTCCTGAAGGACGCGGAGAAGAAGGCGGCCTACGACCGGTTCGGCCATGCGGCCTTCGACGGCGGCATGGGCGGGCAGCGTCGTCCCGGCGGCCCCGGGGCCGGCCCGGGCCAGGGCGATTTCGCCTCGGCCTTCTCGGACGTCTTCGAGGATCTGTTCGGCGACTTCATGGGCGGCCAGCAGGGCCGCGGTGGCGGACGCGCGCGCGCGACCCGCGGCGCGGACCTGCGCTACAACATGCGTATCTCGCTGGAGGAGGCCTATTCCGGCCAGCAGAAGTCGATCAACGTGCCGACCGCGGTGAAATGCGGCAAGTGCAACGGCAAGGGCACGGAGGGGGCGAGCGAACCCGCAACCTGCCCGACCTGCTCCGGCATGGGCAAGGTCCGCGCGCAGCAGGGCTTCTTCACCGTGGAGCGCACCTGCCCGACCTGCTCCGGCGCAGGCCAGATCATCAAGAACCCCTGCAACGTCTGCCACGGCGTGGGTCGCGTCGAGAAGGAGCGTCAGCTGTCGGTCAATATCCCCGCCGGGGTCGAGACAGGCACGCGCATCCGTTTGTCGGGCGAGGGCGAAGCCGGACTGCGCGGGGGGCCGACAGGCGATCTCTATATTTTCATCGAGGTGGCCGATCACCCGATCTTCCAGCGCGACGAAGCGAACCTTTACTGCTCCGTGCCCGTGTCGATGACAGCGGCCGCGCTCGGCGGCGAGGTCGAGGTGCCGACCATCGATGGCGGCCGCTCCCGTGTGAAGGTGCCTGCCGGCTCGCAGACGGGTCGACAGATGCGGCTGCGCGGCAAGGGCATGCCTGCCCTGCGCGGCGGCGGCACCGGCGACATGATGATCGAGCTCGCAGTCGAGACGCCGGTCAACCTGACCTCCCGCCAGAAAGAGCTCCTGCGCGAGTTCGAACGGGTCGATGCGGACAACAACCCGCAGGGCGACAGCTTCTTCCGCAAGGTGAAGGGCTTTTGGGATGGAATGACCCAATGAGACGCCGTGCCGCGCCGGACTACATCGGCGCGGCGCTGGCGCAGACCATCGTCCTTCGGGCGTAGGGGCGCGCTGCCGTACGGAACCTGGCGGCGGGCTAAGACCAGCTTTATCCGCTCGTCGCCTTCCGCGACGGCGGAACGGCGCACCGAGGCGTTCGGGAGCCTCGACCGCATCGCCAATGTCGAGTCGGCCGTCCGAGACGGTCCTGTCACTGCGTGTCGGCGACGGCACCGATCGCGGCGTACCCAGCACCGACGACGATCTATGCGCGTGCCTATGGCGAACAGGTACTTGCCACGCTGTCGGAGCGGGACATGGTCATCGCGATCACGTCCGATCCGAACCGCCTTGCGCGGTCCGGCGGCTATGGCGGCAACCTAAGGTAACTCAAGGTCGAGATTGCCGCCACCTGATACTCAATCTCCGACGAAGAACCGCATCATTTCCGCGGTAGCGTCCGGCCCTGCGGGGTCGGCATAGCTTCCGGCGGCGTCGCCGCCCGACCAGGCATGGCCGAGCTCCGCGATCTCCCACAGCTCGGACGGATGCGGCTGGCCCGGAATCGTCACCGTCGCGATGCTGACTTGTCGCCCCCCGATCCGTTCCCGCCGAAGGGGCGCGTCCGATGGAAGTTCGCCTCCGGGCAGAAGCGCTGCGGCATTGGCGAAGGCGACGGTGCGGTCCGCTGTGCCATGGAACACGATCGCCGGAACGGCCAGCGCGGTGCCGGCGCGGCCACCCGACCCCATCGCCGCGAAGGCCGAGGGGACGTCCTGCGCTGATCCGGCAGGCAATCCGGAATGAATGCCGATCGACGTGAAGACCTCCGGATACTGCGCACCAAGGATCGCCGCCATCGCCCCGCCGGCCGACAGGCCCGCAGCGTGAACCGTCCGTCGGCCGCCGATCTCGTCGAGCACTTGCGCGACGATCTCGACGATCCGGGCCGCCTCGCCCGAACGCCCCTGATGCGCGGGCTCGAACCAGTTCCAGCAGCGGTTCATGTTGGCGCGGTTCGACTGCTCAGGCCAGATGACATGTGCGCCCGCAACCTCGGCAGCGGCTTGCATCCCAGTGCCGGCCGCGAAATCCTCAGGTGTCTGGGTGCAGCCATGCAGCATCACGATAAGCGGCGCACCGGCCTTCGGCGCGGAGGGCACGAAGAGTCGATAGGCCAGGTCGCCCTGACGGGCGAGCCATTGCGATCCGGCGGGAAGCGGCGGTTCCGTCGCGGGGCGGCGGGGCTTTCCTGTCCAAGCCTCGCGCTTCGGCCGGACGGACTTACCGCGCGCCTTCATCCGCGTCGCAGTGCCCGATTCCGGCAGGATACCCGACGGGGGCGTGACGTCCTTCATCGGACCCGTTTCCGGGGAGGCCGTCGCATTGTCGGAAAGCCGGCGCTGGATCGAGGCGGTCGCCTCGTTCAGTCGGCCTTCGCGCACCATGTTCAGAATTTCGGACATATCGGCCATGCGGAAGTCTCCTGTCGGACCCGCCGGGGTGGAGAGCCTGATCCCAATCTTATGCTGCACCGCAGCGAAAACAAGTGCAGTTGCAGCAAATCAGAGCGCCGGTACGATGGCGTCGGCCGTTTGCTTTTACCCTGCCGCGGTGATTGCTATGCCCTCCGAACGTCGAAGCGCGGGAGGGGTCATGAATACCAGCGTCACGCCCATGATGGCCCAGTATCTCGACATCAAGGCAGAGGCGCCGGATGCACTCCTGTTCTACCGGATGGGCGATTTCTACGAGCTGTTCTTCGAAGACGCGGTCGCGGCTGCTGCCGCGCTCGACATCGCGCTGACGAAGCGTGGCAAGCATCTGGGCGAAGATATCGCCATGTGCGGCGTGCCGGTCCATTCCGCCGAAAACTATCTGATGACGCTAATCCGCAAGGGCTTCCGGGTGGCCGTGGCCGAGCAACTGGAAAGTCCCGATGCCGCAAGAAGGCGCGGCTCGAAGGCTGTGGTCGAGCGCGGCATCGTACGGCTCGTGACCCCGGGCACGTTAACCGAGGATACGCTTCTCGACGCACGAACGCACAACTATCTTGCCGCATGGACCGAAGTACGGAGCGAAGGGGCGCTGGCCTGGGCAGACATCTCGACGGGCGCCTTCCGGGTCGCGGCGTGCCCCCGCGTGCGGCTCGGACCGGAACTGACGCGGCTGGGCGTACGGGAGATCGTCCTGGCCGAGGACTCACCCGTAGCCGCAGTTGCGGAGGAACTCGGGACCGCCGTCACCCCGCTCGGTCGCAGCGCATTCGATTCCGGCTCTGCGGAGGGACGGCTTACCGGCTTGTTCGACGTCGGCTCGCTGGAGGCGTTCGGCACCTTTTCCCGCGCCGAGCTTGGCGCGATGGGGGCCCTCGTCGAATACGTGGAGATCACGCAGCGGGGCAAGCTACCGTTCCTGCGGCCGCCCCGACGGGAAGCGGCGGATCGGCTGATGACGATCGATGCGGCCACGCGGCGCAATCTGGAGCTCGTCCGGGGCATGTCGGGCGGGCGCGAGGGTTCGCTCCTCTGGGCCATCGACCGCACCGTGACGGCGGGGGGCGGCCGCTTGCTCGAGCGGCGCGTGGCGGCCCCTTCCACCGAGCTGGGAACGATCCGGGATCGGCTCGACGCCTTGGACTGGGCGGTAGAGAACGCGCCCCTGGCCGAGGCGATCCGCGCAGAGCTTCGCCGTGTCCCCGACATGGATCGCGCGTTGTCGCGGCTGTCGCTGAACCGGGGCGGCCCGCGCGACGCGGCGGCGATCCGGGGCGGTCTGGCGGCAGCAGAGGCGCTGTTCGAAAAGCTGACGGATACCGATTTGCCGCTCGACGTCAGCGGGTTGGTCGGTGTGGAAGAGTTGCTTGCCCTGCTTGACGGCGCGCTGGTGGCCGAACCGCCGATGCTGCTTCGCGACGGTGGCGTGATCGCGCAGGGTTTCGACGGGGAGCTCGACGAGGCGCGCCGCCTGCGCGACGAGGGTCGCGGCGTGATCGCGGGGATGCAGGCGGAGTTCGCCGGCGCGACGGGGATCACCTCGCTCAAGATCAAGCACAACAACGTGCTGGGCTACTTCATCGAGACGACGGCGACCCACGCGGGGAAGATGCACGCCGACGACCGTTTCATCCACCGCCAGACTACAGCCAATCAGGTGCGCTTCACGACCGTCGAGCTGTCGGAGCTGGAAACGCGCATCCTGAACGCCCGTGGCCTCTCGCAGGAGATCGAGGAACGCATTTTCGCCCGCCTGCGCGACGCGATCCTCATGGCCTCCGACGAGATTTGCGCCGCCGCCCGTGCTTTGGCGGAACTCGACGTGACGACCGCGCTGGCCGACCTCGCGCGGCAGGAAAACTGGACCCGACCCCGCGTCGACGACAGCCGCGCTTTCGAGATCGAGGGCGGGCGCCATCCCGTGGTCGAGCGGGCGCTGAAGCGCGAGGGCGCGCCCTTCGTTGCCAACGACACGCGGCTTTCGGCCGGGGCCGGCGCGGCGATCCGGCTGCTGACCGGGCCGAACATGGCGGGAAAGTCGACCTGGCTTCGTCAGAACGCCCTGATCGCGGTGCTGTCGCAGATGGGGGCCTTCGTGCCCGCCGACGCGGCGCATGTCGGCCTCGTCAGCCAGCTCTTCTCCCGCGTGGGGGCCTCCGACGATCTCGCACGGGGGCGGTCGACCTTCATGGTCGAGATGGTCGAGACGGCGGCGATCCTCAATCAGGCGGACGACCGCGCGCTGGTTATCCTCGACGAAATCGGGCGTGGTACGGCGACCTATGACGGCCTTTCCATCGCCTGGGCGACGCTCGAGCATCTGCACGACGTCAATCGCTGCCGCGCGCTCTTTGCCACGCATTACCACGAGATGACGGCACTGGCCGGCAAGCTCGACGGGGTGGAGAACGCGACTGTCGCCGTACGCGAATGGGAGGGGGACGTAATCTTCCTCCATGAGGTCCGCGAGGGCGCTGCCGACCGGTCCTACGGGGTGCAGGTCGGGCGGCTCGCCGGTCTGCCCGAGGCGGTGGTCGCGCGGGCCCGGAACGTGCTGCAGGCGCTTGAGGAAGGAGAGCGGGCGGGAGGCGGGAAACCGAAAGCGCTGATCGACGACCTGCCGCTCTTCAGCGCGATCCCAGCCACGGCCCCGGCGCCCATGTCCGAAACGCAAAGCGCAGCCGAGGCACGGCTGCGCGAGGTCTTCCCGGACGAGCTCACCCCGAAGGATGCGCTCGCGCTGGTCTATGAGTTGAAGGCCCTAGCCGGCGGCGGGAGTGCTTGAAACGCCGACCTGAGCGGGCCGCAACAGCCGGTCGTGAAGCTTGAAGCCCTCGGCCGCGACCTGGATGACGTCGCCGGCCTTGGTATCCGGCACCGGCGCCTCGAACATTGCCTGATGGACCTGCGGGTCGAAACGATCGCCGATCGCCGGCGATACGAGCGTGACGCCGTGCTTCTCCAGCACGTTCAGAAGCTCCTTCAGGGTCAGCTGGATGCCCTCGATGACCGCGTCGTTCGCTTCCCCCGCCGCATCGAGCGCGCGGCGCAGGTTGTCATAGACGGATAGCATGTCGCGCGTGAGCTTGGTTCCGGCATATTGCTCGGCCTCCACCCGATCCCGCTGGGCGCGCTTGCGAATGTTCTCCGTCTCGGCGAGCGCGCGCATCAAACGGTCCTTCAGCTCGTCCCGCTCCGTCACGATGGCCTCGAAGCTCGCACGGGCGCGGTCCGGGCCGGCGTCCGGATCCTCGTCGATCGCGGCGTCGAGGTCGAACTCCTCGTCCATCGTCTCGGGGTCGTCGAGGAAGGGGTTTTCCTTCGGCTCTGCCATGCTCGTCCTCTATCTTCCGGGGCCGGACAGCATCCGTCCGACCAGTTGAGCGGTGTAGTCAACGATCGGAACGATCCGACCGTAATTCAGACGGGTCGGGCCGATCACGCCGACCGCGCCCACGATTTTGCGATCCGCGTTCATATAGGGGGAAACCACCAGAGATGAACCGGAAAGTGAGAAAAGCTTGTTCTCCGAGCCGATGAAGATCCGGACCCCCTCGCCCGATTCGGTCAGCTTCAGGAACTCGGTGATGTCACGCTTGCGCTCCAGGTCGTCGAACAGACTGCGGATGCGTTCGAGCTGTCCGGCATCGGCCCCCTCACCCAACAGATGCGCCCGCCCGCGCACGATCAGCCGCTCCGTCCAGTCGCCCTCGTTCTCCCAGGCAGCGAGCCCCTTGGAGATCAGATCGTGAGCGAGCTGATCGATCTCCTGCCGGCGCGCGGCTACCTCGCCGGCCATCACCTCGCGCAGATCGGAGATCGTGCGGCCGTCCATCAGCGCGTTGAGCAGGTTTGCCGCCTCCCGCATCGAACTCGGCGTCTGGCCGGGCGGCGGGACGAAGACCCGGTTCTCGACAGTGCCGTCCGCGAAGACGAGCACGACCAGGGCCCGGTCCGCAGCGAGCGAGACGAACTCGATATGCTTGATCGGCGCCTCGCGCTTGGGCGCCAGCACGAGCGAGGCGCCCTGCGTGATGCCCGACAGCGCGCTGCCCACGCGGTCCATCATCGCGGTGACGTCATCCTCCGACGCGCCGACGCTCGCCTCGATGCGCTTCCGGTCCTCGTCGCCGAGCTTGGCCTCGAGCAGGCCGTCCACGAACATGCGGAGTCCCGCCTGCGTCGGGATGCGTCCGGCGCTGACATGCGGCGCCTCCAGCAGCCCATGGAACTCCAGATCCTGCATCACGTTGCGGATCGTGGCGGCCGAAACCTTTTCCGACATGCTGCGCGTCAGGGTGCGGCTTCCCACAGGGTCGCCCGTGCCGAGATAGCCCTCCACCACGCGGCGGAAGACCTCACGGGAACGATCGTTCATCTCGGCAAGGATTTCGGCGTAGTCGGGCATCGGCACTCGGTTCGGGGCGTAACGGATGTAAGAACCGCAACCGGGGCGGTCAATCGCGGGGTTGCACCATAGCATGTGGAAAGGCATGTGATCCCGATAGAAAAGCGGATGCGAGCAGGAGAGAACAAATGCGACCTTCGGGCCGAGACCTCGACCAGATGCGCGGTATCTCCATCGAGATCGACGTGACCCGCCATGCCGAAGGCTCCTGCATGATCCGCTGCGGCGACACGCATGTGCTTTGCACGGCGTCGCTCGAGGAACGGGTGCCGCCGTTCCTGCGCAATTCCGGGCAGGGTTGGGTGACGGCCGAATACGGGATGCTGCCCCGCGCGACGAACACGCGGATGCGCAGGGAAGCGGCCGCCGGCAAGCAATCCGGCCGCACGCAGGAGATTCAGCGTCTGATCGGGCGGTCCCTGCGGGCCGGTGTGGACCGCAACGCCATGGGCGAGCGGCAGATCACCGTCGATTGCGACGTCATCCAGGCCGACGGGGGCACGCGCTGTGCCTCGATCACCGGGGGCTGGGTCGCACTTCGGCTCGCGGTGAACAGGCTGATGAAGTCAGGCGACATCGTCACCGATCCGCTGACCGATCACGTTGCCGCCGTAAGCTGCGGCATCTATGCGGGTCAACCCGTACTCGACCTCGACTATCCGGAAGACAGCGAGGCGGGAACGGACGGAAATTTCGTGATGACCGGGGCCGGGCGGCTCATCGAGTTGCAGGCAAGCGCCGAGGGTTCGACCTTTTCGCAGGACCAGTTCCTCGAGCTCATGGCGCTGGCGCAAAAGGGCGTGGACGAGCTCGTCGCGGCACAGAAGGCCGCCGTGGCGTGAGACGGTTCGAGGGCAAGGAGTTGCTGATCGCGACGCACAATCGCGGCAAGCTCGAGGAATTCCAATCTCTGCTTGCGCCCTACGGCATCACCTGCCATTCGAACGCCGATTACGATTTGCCGGAGCCCGAGGAGACCGAGAATAGCTTCGTCGGCAACGCCCGTATCAAGGCGCGCGCGGCCGTGACGGCGACGGATCTCCCTGCTCTCGCCGACGATTCCGGTCTGGAGATCGACGCTCTCGACGGCGCGCCTGGCGTCCATACCGCTGATTGGGCGGAGACGCCCTCCGGACGAGACTTCCGCATCGCCATGACGCGGGCCTGGAACGAACTCGAAGCGCGCCGTGCGCCCGAGCCGCGCACCGCCCGGTTTCACGCGACCCTGTTGCTGCTATGGCCCGACGGGCACGAGGAAGTGTTCGAGGGCAACGTGCCTGGCCGGATCGTTTGGCCGATGCGCGGCGTGGCGGGACACGGCTACGACCCGATCTTCATGCCGGACGGCCACGACATCACGTTCGGCGAAATGCCGATCGAGACGAAGAACGTGTTGAGCCATCGCGCCGTTGCCTTGCGCAGGATGCAAGCCTGTTTCGGGACAGACGCCTCGGGATAGCACCGCGGACACGTTCGGGGCGATCCCTTGCGTGCTCCTGATCCGTTGTTATCTGGGCCGTATCCCGGTGATCGGAGTTCCATCATGGAAAACTGGCAACGCGGCGGGTTCGGCCTTTACGTCCATTGGCCGTTCTGCGCCGCGAAGTGCCCCTATTGCGATTTCAATTCGCATGTCGTGTCCGAGGTGGACCACGCCTGCTGGCGGGACGCGCTTCTGCGGGATCTATCTGCCTGGATCGAGCGCACGCCGGGGCGCATCCTCGGATCCATTTTCTTCGGCGGCGGCACGCCGTCCCTCATGGCCCCGGAAACCGTCAGTGCCGTGGTCATGGCCGCTCGGAAAGGATGGCTCCCTGCGAACGATCTCGAAGTGACGCTCGAGGCGAACCCGACATCCGTCGAGGCTGGTCGATTCGCCGAGTTCGTCGACGCCGGCGTGAACCGGTTTTCGGTTGGTTTACAAGCATTGAACGACGGGGATTTGCGGCGATTGGGGCGTCTCCACACCTCTGCGGAGGGTCGAAGGGCATTCGACATAGCGCAGACGCTGACCGAACGTGTCTCGTTCGATCTCATCTATGCCCGACAGGATCAGGCCGTCGTAGAGTGGGAGCGGGAACTTTCCCTCGCATTGTCTTTTGCCGGCGAACACCTATCGCTCTACCAACTTACCATCGAGGACGGGACGGCCTTCGGAGCCCGGCGCGCCCAGGGGCGCCTGCATGGATTACCGGATGAGGATCGCGCCGTCGATCTCTGGACTGTCACGCAGGACCTCACGAGCGCAGCCGGCCTGCGTCGGTACGAGACGTCGAACCATGCGCGGCCCGGTAGGGAGGCGCGGCATAATCTCGTTTACTGGCGCGGCGGCGACTGGGTCGGAATCGGGCCCGGGGCACACGGACGATTGACGCTACCCGACTGCCGGTTCGCGACAGAAGCCTTGCGGATGCCGCAAGCGTGGCTTGACGCGTCCACCTCCCCGCTCGCGACGACACGGCAGCAGCGACTTTCTCCTACGGACAGGGCTGAGGAATATCTGCTAATGAGCCTACGAATGGCCGAGGGCACGGATCTTTCGCATTTCACGGCGCTCGACGGTTACTTGAACGAGCGTCATCTTTCGGAATTGATGGCTGACGGTTTTCTCTCTGTCGAAGGGAACTTCCTCAGGACGACGGAGTCGGGCGCCTTGCTCTTGGATACCATTCTGTCGCGGCTCGTATCAGACTGACACCTTCGTAAGTTGCGAACAGAGCCGGTCGAGATCTTCTAGAGATTTGTAGCGGATCGTCACAATACCTGCCTGCGTGCCCGCATCGTGACGGATATCGACGGAAAGCCCGAGTGCCGCCGTGATGTCTCCCTCAAGCGCCCGCGTGTCAGCATTTTTTTCCGAAGCTTGGGTTGGCCTCGTAGGTTTAAGAGCAGTACCGGATGTCTGCGATTTCACCAGCCGTTCCGTTTCACGTACGGAAAGGCCCTTCGCAATAACTTGCCTTGCCAGACCTTCCGGGTCTTCGACCCCGATCAAGGCGCGCGCGTGCCCTGCCGACAATGCGCCATCTCTGAGATGGTCCTGAACGACATCCGGCAACTTCAGGAGGCGCATGACGTTAGCGATGTGGCTACGAGACTTTCCAAGGACGCTTGCCAGCTGTTCCTGGGTATGGCCAAAGCGTTCCATGAGCTGCCTGAACCCGTGCGCCTCTTCCATCGCATTTAGGTCTGCTCGCTGAATGTTCTCGACGATGGCAATTTCCAGAACCTCGGTATCGTCTAATGCCCGAACAATGACGGGCAACTCATGCAGACCGGCGCGTTGGGCAGCACGCCACCGCCGTTCGCCCGCGACGATCTGGTAGCATGCCGGTCGAGTCGGATCCGGCCGCACGATAAGGGGTTGTAAGACACCCTTCTGCGCAATCGAAGACGCAAGATCCGATAGATCTTCTTCTCTGAACGAGCGCCTCGGTTGTTCCGGGTTTGGATGGATCGCTTCGATTGGAATTGATCGATCTGGGTTCGACTCGCGTGTCTCGGACATCTCCGTCGCCGTTACGCCTACATCGGCCATCAATGCGGAAAGGCCGCGCCGCATCGGACGCTTTTGTGCGCTTTCAGACATGCGTCGTCTCCTTTACTCGGTTGCGCTGCAAAAATTCTCCGGCCAGCGTTCGATAAGCGATCGCTCCACGCGATGTTGGATCATAGTTCAAGACCGGCATCGCGTAGCTTGGTGCTTCGCTTAACCTAACGTTACGTGGGATCTTCGTCTCGAGTACCAGTTCTCCCAAGTTCTGTCTGGCATCGTCTTCGACCTGCTGACAGAGATTATTCCGGCGATCAAACATCGTAAGCAAGACGCCTTCGATCCTGAGATCCGGATTCGCCGAACTGCGAACCTCGCGGGCGGTTAGGAGAAGCTGCGATAGACCTTCCAGAGCGAAGAATTCGGCTTGTAGCGGGACCAAAATTGTATCCGAAGCAACAAAAGCGTTTATAGTCAACAGGTTAAGTGAAGGGGGGCAGTCAATGAAGACATATTCGAAGGATGTTTCCCGGTCGCGCAACGCAGTTCTGAGATGACCGACGCGTCGGCTACTCGACATTAACTCGCTGTCAGCAGAACTTAGATCCATCGTTGCCGGAATAATATTTAGACCGTCGATTTCGGTACTTTGTGACGCAATATTTGCAGAAACGTCACTTAACAGCAAATCGTAGGTGCTTAGATCCCGTGTATCCCGACTCACCCCTAGTCCAGTCGACGCGTTTCCCTGCGGATCAAGGTCAACGATCAGGGTACGGTGACCGCGCATTGCGAGTGCCGCCCCAAGGTTGATCGCCGTCGTCGTTTTCCCAACACCGCCTTTTTGGTTGGCGACAGCAACAACCTTAGCTTGCATTTTGCTTCTGCCTTACATTTGTCAATCGAAGTATAGGCACTTCCGCCGTTGGACTCGGGAGCATTTCTAGCGCAAATTCCCAACCTTGGCGAGCGGTACCTACCTCTTCAGCCCAGTTTCTTCCCTTAAAAAAAAGGAACTCGGTACGTTCCGTTCTAATTTCTCCGGTCATTTCGAGGAGCTTCCAGAGCGGGGCGAGCGCACGAGCGCTTATCGTTCCAGCGTTATCCACGCTTAGATTTTCAACACGGTCATTAATTACGGCAAAATCGATCCCCAATTCCCTACGAACATTCCTGAGGAACGCACACTTTCGTCCATCGGATTCCACGAGAGAAACACTACGCGTTTTACCCAGGATGACTGCGACTATGACGCCCGGAATGCCACCGCCTGATCCGATGTCGTACCATGAACGCTTCGTTTTCGACGCCCTTATGACATTGAGTCCGTCGACTATATGCCTGTCCCAGATCTTGTCAGTTGTCCCGGATCCGATAAGATTGATATGCTTGTTCCAGCGTTCTAGAAGCTTGGTATAGAGAATCAGCTTCTCTGTTGTTTCACGTGAAACGTTCCTGTCATTAAAATCAGGCAGCACGGTACGCGGCTTTCCTGACTACCGAGAGAATCAGTAAAAGGGCAGCAGGCGTCATACCCTCGATTCTTGAAGCCTGATCAAGATTTCGTGGTTGCACGAGCTCCAGCTTTTTCTTCAACTCGTTAGAGAGCCCGGCGACATTATTAAACGAGATCCTAGAGGAAATCTCAACCTTCTCATTCTCTCTCAGTTTCTCAACATCTCGAATCTGGCGCTTGATATAGGGGCCGTACCGGACATCCGCCTCAACTTCACGCCGAATGCCGATTGCCAGATGGCGCACCGCAGGAGAATTTCTATTATCATCTTCTACTCGCCGACTGAGAGATCGTGCGTTCGATGTAACAGCTCCAGAAGCCGTTTCGTAGTGATCCGCGGATAATTTTTCTTGAAGAAACTCGTTTTTAGAGGTGTCAGCGCGATAAGCCGCTAATACCTCCTGCCTTCTATAGAAGGCCAATCGTCTTTCTCTGGAGACGCAGCCTATTTCTATCCCTAACAAAGTAAGACGAGTATCCGCGTTGTCCGCTCTCAACGAGAGCCTGAACTCTGCTCGAGACGTGAACATTCTGTATGGCTCAGTGACGCCGCGTGTAGTAAGATCGTCTAAGAGGACGCCGATATACGAAGTCGTTCGCGAAAATAGAACCGGTTCTTCCCCCCTCACGTACTTCGCGGCGTTTAGACCTGCTACCAATCCCTGAGCTGCTGCTTCTTCATATCCCGTCGTACCATTGATCTGACCCGCGAAATATAGTCCTGCCGCACCGGGAACCGCTAGCGTGTTATCGAGCGATCGGGGGTCAATGTAACTATACTCGATCGCATATCCTGGTTGAATTATCTGCGCATTCTCCAAGCCGACGATCGTACGTATATAAGCTTCTTGAACATCATCTGGGAGCGATGTGGAAACTCCGTTTGGGTACACCCAATCGCTCTCCAATCCCTCCGGTTCGAGAAAGATTTGATGGGAGTCTTTATCCGCAAAACGCGTCACTTTATCTTCGATCGAAGGACAGTATCGTGGACCTACACCGTCGATAGCGCCTCCGAAGAGAGCCGATGACGCGAGATTCTCCCTGATGATGTCATGGGTGCGTGTGTTGGTATGCGTTATGTGACAAGGAACCTGCCGCATAACCGGCTTGTTACCCTCAAACGAAAACAAAAACGGCTGATCGTCACCTGGTTGCGACTCAAGCTCGTCATAATGGATCGTGTGCTTATTAAGACGCGGGGGCGTCCCGGTTTTTAATCGGCCGACCCGGAGACCTAGGTCAGATACACTCTGGGCCAATCGCGTTGAGGCAGCCGCGCCCGCCCGGCCGCCCTCGATGACGCGTTTGCCGATATGTATCTTTCCCCCCAGAAACGTTCCCGTGGTAATTATAACCGCCGGTGCACGGATCGTTGAATCGTCGTTGAGTGTTACTCCGCGGATTGTGTGGCTTAGGAAGTCTAGTCCAGTTACCTCGCCCTCAATCACCGTTATGTCCGGGCAATTCTCCGTCATCCGTTGAATCACCCGCGCATACTCTGCGCGATCAGTTTGGGCTCGGGGTCCCTGCACGGCTGGTCCCTTCCGCCTGTTCAAAAGGCGAAATTGGATGCCGGACCGATCAGCGGCCTTTCCCATCACACCATCTAACGCGTCGATCTCGCGAACGAGATGCCCTTTACCAAGCCCGCCGATAGCAGGATTGCAGGACATAGCGCCAAGGTCCCCTTTTCGAAACGTCACAATACCCACACGAGCACCCATCCGGGCCGCGGCGTGTGCGGCCTCACAGCCCGCGTGCCCGCCGCCAACCACGACAACATCGTAATCCGATTGTTTCACGTGAAACGCTCCTATTTGCCAAGGCAGAACGAACTGAAGATTTCCCCCAAGATCGTCTCGACATCAACCCGACCGACGATCCTATTTAGGTATTCCGTCGCAGCACCGATATCACTTGCTAGGAGTTCCACCTCGGTGCTCGTCAGTGCATGAAGCACTTCCTTGAGAAGGCCTAAGGCCCAAGAAATCGCCTGTTGATCACGACTTCGAGAAACGAGGCCGGCCTCCCGAGATATTTTGGAAAGACGATGTGAAATATCCAGTAAAAGCTCAGATACGCCTTGGCCGGTTACCGTCGATATCCCGTCGGTGTGTCCGGATATATCTGACTTCGTACGTAATTTTATATCACCAGCGACATAGGTTACGTCTTCCGGAACAGGCTTACTGTCCTCATAGAGGAATATTCGTAAATCGGCCCGAGCGGCGCGGTCGCGAGCGCGCTCAACACCAATTCGCTCGACCACATCATTTGTGTCGCGAAGTCCAGCGGTATCAATTAAGTTGATCTGGAAGCCGCCAACATCCAAACGGACCTCAATCAAATCCCGAGTGGTTCCTGGAATCTCAGAGACGATCGCGGCATCGCTCTTGGTTAAGGCGTTTAAAAGAGAACTTTTACCCACATTTGGAGCGCCGACAATCGCGATATCGAAACCGTCCCGTATTCGTTCCGCGCTTCCGACGCCTGACAGCTGTGCCTCTAGAGAAGTAATAACGCTTAGGATGAGCTCTGAGACTTCTGGCAAAACGTCTTGGGGTACGTCCTCGTCGGCAAAATCAATGGTCGCTTCTAAAAGCGCCCGAGCTCTGATGAGGTCCCGCCGCCAACTTTCGACCACTTGCGTCAGCTCCCCGTCGAAAACGCGCATAGCATGACGGCGCTGAACTTCTGTGTCGGCATCAATCAGATCGGCCAGACCCTGCACCTGCGTCAGATCCATCCGATCGTTCAGCAATGCCCGCCGGGTAAATTCGCCGGGCTCCGCCAACCGAGCCAACCCCGTTTCCTCGATTGCACTGAAGATTGCCTTCACGACGGCCATACTGCCGTGGCACTGAAATTCCACGATTTCTTCGCCCGTAAAACTCGCTTTCTCAGCGAAACGCAGGACAACGGCCTGATCGAGGATTTCACCGGCCTGATCGCGCAAGAAATAGAGTTGCGCCTTGCGCGGCTCGGGTACAGGCCCACCCAGAGCGGTGAGGACAGCTATACTTGCTGGACCAGATAACCGAATGATCGAGACACCGGATTTCCCAGCCGCAGTGGCGAGAGCGTAGATCGTGTCAGACACAGTGATACCATTACGAGTTCATCGACTCGAAGAAGTCGGAATTCGTCTTCGTCTGTTTTAGTTTCCCAATCAGGAATTCGATCGCGTCCGTCGTTCCCATGGGGTTCAGAATCCGGCGAAGTACAAATGTTTTCTGCAGATTCTTCGGATCGACGAGAAGCTCCTCCTTCCGTGTTCCGGATTTGAGAATGTCCATGGCCGGGAAGACGCGTTTATCAGCGACCTTTCGGTCGAGCACGATCTCACTGTTACCGGTGCCCTTGAATTCCTCAAAGATCACTTCGTCCATCCGGCTTCCGGTATCGATCAGGGCCGTCGCAATGATCGTGAGGGAACCGCCTTCCTCGATATTCCGGGCCGCCCCGAAGAAACGCTTGGGCCGCTGCAATGCGTTGGCATCGACGCCGCCGGTAAGGACCTTGCCCGAGGACGGAACAACGGTGTTGAACGCACGACCGAGGCGTGTGATTGAGTCGAGGAGGATTACGACGTCGCGTTTGTGCTCGACAAGACGCTTCGCTTTTTCGATCACCATCTCGCTTACGGCGACGTGGCGCGTAGCCGGCTCGTCGAAGGTCGAGGAAATGACCTCGCCCTTCACCGAACGTTGCATGTCGGTCACTTCCTCAGGACGTTCGTCAATCAACAGAACCATGAGATAACACTCAGGATGGTTCGTCTCGATAGACTTCGCAATATTTTGCAGCAAAACCGTCTTGCCGGTTCTCGGCGGCGCAACGATCAGGGATCGCTGACCTTTACCGATCGGCGCGACTAGATCGATGATCCGCGCCGAGCGATCCTTGATCGTCGGATCCTCGATCTCCATCCGGAACCTCTCGTCCGGATAAAGCGGTGTGAGGTTATCGAAGCTGACCTTGTGCTTGGCCATTTCAGGATCAGCGAAGTTGATCTGCGTCACCTTGATGATCGCGAAATACCGTTCGTTCTCCTCAGGCGCCTGAATGACGCCCTCGACCGTATCACCGGTTCGCAGGGAATGCGCGCGAATCACATCCGGCGAGACGTAGATGTCGTCGGGACCTGGCAGGTAGTTCGCCTCGGGCGCACGCAGGAAGCCGAACCCGTCCTGGAGAACCTCGAGCACGCCTTCGCCGGAGATCTCCCAGCCCTCGTCAGCACGTTCGCGCAGGATCGAGAACATCATCTCGCCCTTACGCATGGTCGAGGCGTTCTCGATCTCGAGATCTTCGGCCATGTCCACGAGCGCCTTCGGCGACATCGCCTTCAGGTCACGGAGGTTCAACGTTTCGACTGTGCCGGTCTCGGAGGTCGATTCAGTCGGGAATTCGTCGTCACGCATGTCGATGTCTCGCAGCGGCCAATCCAAGCCCCGAGGTCCGGAGCGGCGCCTGTATTTGAAGAGTATGGGAACCGGCATTCCGGGCCAGGACGGCCCACCAGTGAAGGACAGCTAAGTGCTGGAGTCGGAGAAGTCAATCAGAACGGTCGTACGATCACCGACACGACGATCACTATGAGGAGGCCGGTCGGCACCTCGTTCATCATCCGGTAGTGTCGCCCGTCGTGGACGGAGGTCCCGGACGCAAGTCGCTTCCGCTCACCCACGCACCACATATGAAAGGCCGTCATGCCAAAGACGCTCGCGGCTTTCGTCCAAGGCCATACGGCACTCCAATCGACGACACCAAGCGCGATCAGCGAGAGTCCGAATACCCAGGTGGCGATCATGGCGGGCGTCATGATCGCCCGCAGGAGCCGCCGTTCCATCACCTCGAGGACCGGCATCATGCCCGGGACCACGGACCGCTGCTCCGCATGATACACGAAGAGCCTCGGCAGATAGAAGATGCCCGCCATCCACGCGATCACCGAGATCACATGGCCCGCTTTCAACCAGAGATAGAGATCCGCCATTGCGTGATCCTCCTGCGGTCCTCCTACCAATCAAGAAGGAAGAAAGAAGATGAAGTTGTTTGTAGGACCTGTGAATGACGGGGATTAACCGTTCTCCACAGGGATCCCACAGATGGGGAGAACTTTGTATTCGGGATCCGGTAGACGGGGGATAAGCACTGCCCAGTCGAGATCGCAAGGCGCTACCGCTTGTGGAGAAGTCCGGGGAAGAACCGGAAGACACCCTGCATGGATCCGTTGCTCCACACCCAGGGAGAAAAGTTTCCACCGGCGGACAAGATGCGCGGGAATCGCGGAAAGCGGCCGACTTGTCCTCCGGCGCCGGGGCGGCCATTCGTGTCACATGCTTTCCGACAGGCTTCTCCTGACGGTTCCTCACAGGGTTCTCCCATGTTGATCCTCGCCTCCACCTCCGAGACGCGACGCAAATTGCTCGCCGATGCGGCAATTCTATTCGAAGCGCGTCCGTCGCGGGTGGACGAGGCGATGGTGAAGGACGCGCTGCTGGCCGAGGGCCA
The DNA here is from genome assembly GCF_947494025.1 of uncultured Jannaschia sp. Taxonomy (GTDB): domain Bacteria; phylum Pseudomonadota; class Alphaproteobacteria; order Rhodobacterales; family Rhodobacteraceae; genus Jannaschia. Next base: position 80,888 of record NZ_CANLTQ010000005.1, on the reverse strand, counting down.
CGGACCGCGCGCGGTGGCTGACGCGTTGGCCGAGCTGAAGGCGCTTCGAATTCGCGCACCGGGACTGATCCTCGGTTGCGATCAGACCGCCGACCATGAGGGAACGCTTTTTTCCAAGCCCGGAACGCCGGAGGAGGCGGTGGCGCAGCTCCGGGCACTGACGGGACGAACCCACAGCCTCCACTCCGCCGCGGTCGTCGCGGAGGCGGACCGGCCGGTCTGGCGCCATATCGCAAGCGTGCGGATGGTCATGCGCCGCGTCTCCGAGGCCTATATCGAGGACTACGTTGCCCGGAACTGGGACCAAATCCGTCATTCGGCTGGCAGTTACACGCTCGAGGGCGAGGGCGCGCGATTGTTTCACCGCGTCGACGGCGACTATTTCGCCGTCTTGGGCCTCCCGCTGCTCCCGCTCATCGATTACCTGATCGCACGAGGGGAGATCGCGGCATGAGCATTCTGGCCGGCGTTATCGGCGATCCGATCGGGCACAGCCGCTCGCCGCGACTGCACGGACACTGGCTCGCACGCTACGGTATCGACGGGTATTACGTGCCGCTGCATGTCCGGGCGGCCGATCTCGACGAGATGTTGCGCCTGCTGCCCCGGCTCGGCTTCGCCGGCGTCAACGTGACCATCCCGCACAAGGAGGCGGTCTTCGCGCGCGCGGATGAGGTGACGGAACGCGCCGGGGCTGTGGGGGCTGCGAACACGCTTTCCTTCCGGCAAGGTCGCATCCTCGCCGATAACACCGACGGGATCGGCTTCATCGAGAACCTGCGGCAAGGTGCGCCGGGTTGGCGCGCGGACCGGCCGGCCCTGGTGCTCGGCGCGGGCGGCGCGGCGCGGGGAATCGTCGATGCGCTGCTCCGGTCCGGCGTTCCACGAGTCACGCTCGCCAATCGTACGACCGAACGGGCGGAGGCGCTGGCGGTGACCTGCGGCGAACGTGTCGATGTCATACGGTGGGAGGAGATGCCGACGGTGCTCGGAGCACAGGGTCTGCTGGTCAATGCGACGAGCCTCGGCATGACCCGGCAACCACCGCTGACGCTCGATTTCGACGAGCTGCCGACGGACGCGCTGGTGACGGATATCGTCTACACACCGCTTGAGACGCCGCTCCTGCGGTGGGCCGCCGCACGGGGCAATCCGATCATCGACGGACTCGGAATGCTCCTGCATCAGGCCGTACCGGGCTTCGCCGATTGGTTCGGCACGACCCCGGTGGTGGACGACGCGCTCCGGCGGGCGGTACTTTCGTGATTCTCGGTCTGACCGGCTCGATCGGCATGGGAAAGTCCACGACCGCGGGAATGTTCCGCGAGTTGGACGTTCCGGTCTGGGACGCGGACGACACCGTTCATCGGCTTTATGCGAAGGGCGGGGCGGCGGTCGCACCGATCGCCGCGGCATTTCACGAAGCGGTGCGGAACGGCACCGTGGATCGCAATGCGCTGCGCCGCATCGTTGCCGAAGACCCCGACGCACTCGGGCGGATCGAGGCCATCGTGCATCCGCTCGTCGCGTCGCGTCGCACGGCGTTCCTCGAGAGGGACGCGCCCCTCGTCGTGCTCGACATCCCGCTTCTCTTCGAGACCGGCGCGGAGGCAGGCGTGGATCGTGTCGCCGTCGTGAGTGCGCCGCCCGCGATGCAGCGCGACCGCGTCCTCGGTCGCGGCACGATGACGGAGGCGCAGTTCGAGGCCATCCTCGCCCGTCAGATGTCCGATGCTGACAAGCGTGCCCGCGCCGATTACATCATCGAGACGATCGACATGGACTCGGCACGCGCTGCCGTCCTGGCAATCGTGAAGGAGCTGACGTGAGAGAAATCGTCCTCGACACCGAGACCACCGGGTTCGAGCCGGAGACCGGCGACCGGATCGTGGAGATCGGCGCGGTCGAGCTTGTCAACCACGTCGCCACGGGCGAGGTTTACCATCAATACATCAATCCCGAACGCAGCATGCCGCAGGGCGCGTTCGAGGTGCATGGGCTCGGCGATGACTTCCTGAAGGACTTCCCCGTCTTCCGGCAGGTCGGACAGGCGTTCCTCGACTTCATCGGCGACGCGAAGCTGGTGATCCATAATGCCGCCTTCGACATGAAGTTTCTGAACGCGGAACTCGAATGGATGGGCCTGCCGCGCTTGCCGATGGACCGGGCGATCGACACGCTAAGCATCGCCCGTGCAAAATTCCCGGGCGCGCCCGCCTCGCTCGACGCGCTTTGCCGGCGGTTCGGCGTCGACAACTCCTCGCGGACGAAACACGGTGCGCTTCTCGACAGCGAGATCCTGGCGGAGGTTTATCTGGAGCTGATTGGCGGGCGTCAGCCTACCATGTCGCTTGTCGCCCAGGGAGCGGCGCGCGAGACGGGACAGGGCAACTGGACCCCCGGGTCCAGGCCTGCGCCCTTGCCCCCGCGTTTGACGGAGGCGGAGCTCGTCGCCCATGCTGCCTTCGTCGACGGTCTGGGCGACGGCGCGCTGTGGAGGCGCTAGCTCAGGACGGCTTTTGCTGGCCGGTTTCGGCTTGCATGCGGCGCGTGACTTCGTTGCGGTAGAGAGCGACGAAATCGATGTTCTCGAGGTTAAGCGGCGGGAAGCCGCCATCGCGCGATACGTCGGAAACGATGCGACGCAGATACGGGAACAGCATCCGCGGGCATTCGATCATCAGATACGGGTGCATCTGGTTCTCAGGCACGTTCGAGATCGCGAAGACGCCCGCATAATCGAGCTCCATCGCGAAGATCGGCTCGTCCGCGCCCTTCACCTTGCCAGTCACGTTCAGCTTCACGGCGACCTCGTACTGGCCCTCCGCGCTGCGCTTCTTCGCCTCGAGTCCGACCTTCACGCTGATATCGGGTTGCCCTTCCATCGCGCGGCCCTTCTGGACGGCCACGTTCTCGAAGGAGAGGTCGCGGATGAATTGGCCGAGCACCTGCATCTGCGGCATCTGCTGCGGCTGCGCCGCGCCGTTCGGGCCACCCTCGGGTTTGGCTTCGTCGGTCTTGGGCGTATCGGTCGTCTGGTCTTCGTCGGCCATCTGGCATCATCCTCGGGTCAGAATTGGGTCATGTTCCGTTACCAGAGGGGTGGGGACGTCACAACCGAGGGTCGCCGAGGGTGCAGATGGACGCACCGCTCGATGCGTGCTGGAACCTGTCGCCGTATCGGCGACGTCGCTCAGTCGTCCCGCCTTCGTCCGACCTTCGGCACCCGGCTCGAACCGGCGCGGCGCGACCCTCCATCCGTAGGCCTCTGCGACCAGGGCCCGCCGTGCGGCGAACGGGACGGGCGCTCGAAATTTCGCGACGTCGTCCCGCCCTCCGCCATCTTCCGCAGCTCCGCGACACGCGCTTCCGTGGGCGGATGGGTCCGGAACAGGCCGTCGACGGCATGGGCGTGGAGCGGATTGACGATGAACATATGCGCCGACGCGGGATTACGCTCGGCGGTGTGGTTGTCGATCCCGGCCGCCGCGCCCGCGATCTTCCCGAGCGCCGAGGCGAGCCAAAGCGGTTGGCCGCAGATCTCGGCGCCAACGCGATCCGCCTCGAACTCGCGCGTAAGGGAGATGGCGGTCTGAACGAGCATCGCGGCGAGGGGCGCGAGCACCATCATCGCCAGCGTGCCGACGAGGCCGACGGGATTCTCGCGCCGTCCGCCGAACAGGAGCCCGAAATTGGCCAGAACGGAGATCGCGCCGGCAAAGGTGGCGGTCACCGTCATCAGAAGCGTGTCGCGGTTGCGGATATGCGCCAGTTCATGCGCGATCACGCCCGCGACCTCTTCGGACGAAAGGCGCCGCAACAGGCCGCTCGTCACCGCCACCGCGGCATTCTCCGGAGAGCGGCCTGTGGCGAAGGCGTTGGGCTGCGGCGTGTCGATCAGGTACAAGGCCGGCGCGGGGAGCCCCGCATTCCGGGCCAGACGCGCCGTCATGTCGTGCAAGCCCGACCGGTCGCCGGGCGGCACGGGCCGGGCATTGTGCATCCGAAGCACCATCTTGTCGGAGTTCCACCAAGAGACGACGTTCATCGCCGCCGCGATCGCGAGGGCAATCGCGGCACCAAACGTTCCCGCCAGAAGCCAACCGACGCCGACGAAAAGCGCCGTCATGACGGCCATGAGAAGCGCTGTACGAGCGTAGCTCACGAGACCACCCCCAATCCCTGATTCAGCCAAGATATGGGAACGGGGCGGCGTCCTGCCTAGTCCGACGTAGATAGTGACGAGCCATGTCAGCCCATCACAGGCGGGCTCGAGCCGTCCCCTCGGTGGGGAAACGGCCAACGGCCGGCTTTGCCGCCGTATCGGGCCTTGCGGTGGCCGCTGCCGCTGCCGCACAGACGCGCATGATCTCGACCGGCCCCGCATACAGACTCGCCGCCCTCTGGATGATGGGTGCCGTCGCCTCGTTCACTCTGATGGCGGTGGCGGGGCGGGCGGTCTCCTCCGAACTCGATACGTTCGAGCTCATGCTCTACCGTTCGATCATCGGCATCGTGCTCGTCCTGGCGGGCGCCACGCTGTTCGGCCGCCTTCCGGACATCCGGACCCGTCGGCTGGGCCTGCATCTCGCGCGGAACCTGTCGCATTTCGTCGGACAGAACCTGTGGTTCCTCGCGCTCACCCTGATCCCTCTGGCGCAGGTCTTCGCGATGGAGTTCACGACCCCGCTCTGGGTCGCCCTCGCCGCGCCGCTTTTCCTGTCGGAGCGGTTGACGCGGACAAAAGCTGCGGTGGCCGTTGCGGGGTTCGCGGGCATCATGATTATCGTGCGACCGAGCCTTTCGGGAATCGCCCCCGGACAGGCGGCGGCGGCGCTGGCCGCAATCGGCTTCGCCGGCTCCGCGATTCTGACGAAGATCCTCACCCGGACCGAGTCGATAACGTCGATCCTGTTCTGGCTGACCGCGATGCAGGCGGGAATGGGCTTGGTCGCGGCAGGATATGACGGCGCCATCACGCTCCCCTCGTCGACGCTCTGGCCGTGGCTGCTGGTCATCGGCATGGCGGGATTATCGGCCCATCTCTGTCTGACCACCGCGCTGAGCTACGCGCCGGCCTCGTTCGTGATGCCGTTCGATTTCCTGCGTCTGCCCGTCGCGGCCATCACCGGCGCGTTGGTCTATTCGGAGCCCTTCGATCCCGTGATCCTTGCCGGTGCAGCGCTGATCCTCGCGGCGAACTACGTGAACCTGCGTGCCACTGCGGGAAGGTAGGGCCGGCGGACATGGGCCGCGAACGTTCTCGTTTCACGGGCGTATACCATAGATCAGCGACGCCCTTGCAGCTCAGCGCTTCGGGGCGGGTTTCGTACCCGGCTTGCCCTTTGCCTTCGCTTTTCCGGCGCGCGGCGCGCTTCCTTTCGCGCCGGGTGCCTTGAACGTCGGCTTGGAGGTCCGCTCCGAAGCGTTCTTGCGATCCTGCGACGGTCGCGCCCCGGTCTTCGACCCGGCTCCGGACGGTTTCGCGCGTGATTGCTTGCTTGCGGGCGGCCCCGCGCGCTTCGCAGATGCGCCCGGCGTCGGCGCGTCGATCCGGCGGACCCGGATGCCTTCCTCCAGCGTACCGCCGTCTCCGAGGCCTGCGAGGAAGTCCGGCACGCGCCCCTCGGCAAGCTCGACGAAGGTTTCCGTGTCCTGGACGCGGATCGCACCGATCGCGTCCCGGTCGAGCCCGCCCGCCCGGCACAGAAGCGGCAGCAGCCATCGCGGCTCGGCGCGCTCGTCGCGGCCGACCGAAAGCGCGACCCACGCGCTCGGCCCGAAGGGCGGACGCGCTGCGGCGGCCGGGCGCGCATCCGGCAGAGTGAGCTCTTCGGGCGCCGAACGGCCAGCGCGCCAGAGGCGTAGATAAGCTGCGGCGATGATTTCGGATGAATGAAGGTCGAGGAGCCGCGCTCCGAAGGCCGCGTCCTCCTCGGGGATGGCGGCGTCCCAGACCGGATCGGCCAGCAAACGCTCCTCGTCGCGGCGCAGGATCTCCTCGGCCGACGGCGCGGCGATCCATTCGGCGGAGATGCGCGCCGCCTTCAGGATGCGCTCGGCCTTTTTCGCGGCCTTGGGCGGCACGATCAGCGCCGAGATCCCCTTGCGTCCGGCGCGCCCCGTCCGACCGGATCGGTGCAGGAGGCTGTCGGGACTGGACGGAAGCTCCGCGTGGATCACCAGTTCGAGGTTCGGAAGGTCGATGCCCCGCGCCGCGACGTCGGTGGCCACGCAGACCCGCGCCCGCCCGTCGCGCATCGCCTGCAGGGCATGCGTCCGTTCGGTCTGGCTCAGCTCGCCGGACAGGGCGACGACCTGGAAGCCGCGATTGGCGAAGCGCGCGGTCAGCCGGCTCACCGTCGCGCGCGTGTTGGCGAAGACGATGGCGTTCTGCGCCTCGTGAAAGCGCAGAACGTTGACGATGGCGGTCTCGGCATCCTGCGCGGCGACGCGGAGGGCCTGATAAGCGATGTCGGCGTGCTGGCTGCGACCCGTCTGGGTCGTGACACGTCGCGCGTCGCGCTGGTACTGCCGCGCCAGCGCCTCGATCGCCGGCGGCACGGTGGCCGAGAACAACAGCGTGCGTCGTTCGACCGGCGCCGCGCCCAGCATGAACTCGAGATCCTCGCGGAAGCCCAGATCGAGCATCTCGTCCGCCTCGTCGAGGACGACGGCGCGCAGGTCGCCCATCTCGAGCGTGCCGCGTCCGATATGGTCGCGCAACCGGCCGGGCGTACCGACAACGATATGCGCCCCCCGCTCCAGCGTCCGGCGCTCGTCGCGCATGTCCATGCCACCGACGCAGGTCGCCACGCGCGCGCCGGCCTTCGCATAGAGCCAGCCGAGCTCGCGCGCGACCTGGAAGGCCAGTTCCCGCGTCGGCGCGACGATCAGCGCGAGTGGCGCCGCCGCCGGACCGAGCCTGTCAGCTCCCCCGAGCAGCGTCGATCCGATCGCGAGGCCGAAACCGACGGTTTTGCCCGAGCCTGTCTGAGCCGAGACGAGGAGGTCGGCCCCTTCCAGCGCGCGGTCGATGACCGCCTCCTGCACGGGGGTCAAAGTGTCGTAGCCGCGTTCGAAAAGCGCGTCGGAAAGAGACTGGATCACCGGGTAACCGATCTGTTGTTGCATGCGTCGCTTCGGATCATGGGCGCCGCGGCGCAACCCCCGATCATGCCGCGCCGGACACGCGCCAGATCACGTCCCCGACATCGTCGGCCATCAGCAGCGACTTGCCATCCGGCCCGATCGTCACGCCGACGGGGCGACCATAGGCGATCTTCTCGTCCTCGGAAAGGAACCCGGAAAGGATGTCGCGCGGCGGCCCCGCGGGCTTGCCCCCCGCGAAGGGCACGAAGATGAGCTTGTAGCCGCTCAGGGTCGACCGGTTCCAGGAGCCGTGCTGTCCGATCACCATCCCGTCCGGGAAGCCCGGCAGCGTCCCCGCCGGCATCCAGCAGAGGCCGAGCGAGGCGGTGTGCCCGCCGAGCGCGTAGTCCGGCGTAATCGCGGAGGCGACGAGCGCCGCATCCTGCGGCACGCGGTCGTCGACGATGCGGTCCCAGTAAGCGTAGGGCCAGCCGTAGAAGCCGCCGTCGCGGACCGAGGTCAGGTAGTCGGGCGGCGTTTCGTCGCCGAGGCCGTCACGTTCGTTCACCACGGTCCAGAGCGTCGACGTCGACGGCTCCCACGCCATGCCGACGGGATTGCGCAGCCCGGACGCGAAGATGCGGGCCTTCTCCGTCGCGAGGTCGAGCTCCCAGATCGCCGCGCGTCCCTCTTCCGCCGCCATGCCCTGGTCGGCGATGTTGGTGAGCGATCCCACGCCCGCATAGAGCTTGGAGCGGTCGGGCGAGACGATCAGGCTGCGCGTCCAGTGGCCGTGCGGCTTGAACTCGACGAGCCTGCGGCCGGTCCCGTCCAGCCGCGTCGCGCCGTCCGTGTAGGGAAAGGCCACGATCCCGTCCGTGTTGCCGATATAGAAGGTGCCGTCCACGAGGGCCATGCCGAAGGGCTGTCTCTGGTTCTCCACAAAAACTTTACGCGTCTCCGCCACGCCGTCGCCATCGGGGTCGCGCCAGAGCGTGATGCGGTCGGCGCTGTCGCCGATGGCTCGGGCGCGCCGCATCGTCGCCTGCGCCGCCCGGTCGAACAGGGTCTTGGGCTTGCCCGGTTGCTCCTTCGACTCGGCCACGAGGACGTCGCCGTTCGGCAGCACTTCGATCCAGCGCGGATGGTCGAGGCCGGAGGCGAAGGCGTTGACCGCAAGACCCGGCGCCGCTGTCGGCACGTGGCCCGGTTCCCAGCCCTTCGCGAGCGGCATCTTCAGCGTCATGATCCCCTGCGACTTCGCCTCGGGGATCGTCGGCGTCGTGCCCACGGCCTGCATGCCGGGCGCGGCGAACCGGCGCAACGCGACCATCGTGCCGCCGACCAGTGCCGTCGTCCGTGCCAGAATATCCATCTTGCCCTACCGCCTCCTTCGTCGATTTACCGGCCTCGCGCGACGAGGCCCTGCCCGTCCGTGCACGATCGGGCGGCGCTTGTCGAACGATGTTCCCCGACGAAGGGCGCGCCTGCGATCGCCTTTGCCCGTCACGCCCCCGCATCCGAGGGTGGTCGGTCCTTCAGGAAGGGAGGTCGGGTAATCTCCGAACGGGCCGTCCCCGGCGGACCGGGGATGGCGACGTAGTGTGAATGGGCCTCGACCTCAGATCAGGCCTTCGGTCCGGGCCCAGTCCGCCGTCTGCTCGATGGCGCCGCAAAACCGGTCGAGGATGCGGCCGATATCGTCCTCGCTCACGATCATCGGCGGGCAAAGGCAGACCGTGTCGTAGACCGGCCGGCAGATCAGTCCTGCCTCCTGCGCGAAGCGGGTCACGCGGGCGGGCATGCCGAGCTTCGGATCGAAGGCAGCCTTCGCATCGCGGTCGGCCACGATTTCAGCCCCCGCGATGAGGCCGACGCCCCGGATCTCGCCCACGAGCGGGTTGTCCGTCAAACGCTCGCGCAGCCCGTCCTGCAGGATCGGCGCCAGACGGGCGGCGTTCCCGATCAGGTCGCGCTCCTCGATGATCGTCAGGTTCTCCAGCCCGACGGCGGTGGCGACCGGGTGCCCGGAGCCGGTGAAGCCGTGGCCGAACGTCCCGATCCTGTCGGTGTTGTCCGCGATGGCGTCGTAGACCTTGTCGGATACCATGATCGCGGCCAGCGGCATGTAGGAGGAAGTGAGTTGCTTGGAGGTCACCATGATGTCGGGCACGAAGTCGTAGCGCTCGCAGCCGAAGGTGGTGCCGAGCCGCCCGAACCCGTTGATGACTTCGTCGGAGACGAGAAGAATATCGTATTTTCGGCAGAGTGCGGCGATGCCCGGCCAGTAGCCCTCGGGCGGGGTTATCACGCCGCCCGCGCCGATCACCGGCTCGCCGATAAAGGCGGCGATGGTGTCCGGCCCCTCGGCGAGGATCGTGTCCTCCGCCTCCTTCAGGAGCCGCGCGGTGAAGGCGGCCTCGTCTTCGCCGGCCTGTCCCTCGCGCCAGAAATGCGGGCAGGTCAGGTGCGTTACCGGGATCGCCGGCAGGTCGAAGTCGCGGTGGTTCGACGGCAGCCCCGTCAGCGAGCCGGAGGCGACCGTGATGCCGTGATAGCCGCGATTGCGGGCGAGGAACTTCTTCTTCCCGGGCCGGCCGAGTGCGTTGTTCATGAACCAGACCATCTTGACGACGGTGTCGTTGGCCTCGGACCCGGAATTGGTGAAGAACACGCGGTTCAGATCGCCCGGCGACATTTCCGCCAGCTTCTCGGCCAGCAGGATCGCCGGTTCATGCGCCTTGTGGGCGAAGCTGTGGTAGTAGGGCAGCGCCTCCATCTGCCGGGTCGCGGCCTCCCGCAGACGGGGCTCAGAGAAGCCGAGCGCGACCGACCAGAGCCCTGCCATCCCCTCGATGTATTCCTTGCCGCCCGCATCGTAGACATGGATGCCGTCGCCGCGGGCGATGATCATCGGCCCGTCGCGCTCGTGCGCTCGCATGTTGGTGTAGGGGTGCATCGAATGCGCCATGTCCGAGGCGACGAGGGAGTTGGACATCTTGGTCATGAGAAGCTCCGTGACATGAGGTTCAGACGGCAAAACAGGCGGGGCCGGAGCGGGCGGCCGGCGCCGCTCTCGCAGGCCGGAAACGAAACCGGCGCGGTCCGTCGAACGTCCTTTCGAAAAGGGGCCTCATCCCGTCGAACCCTGTGCCTCGACCCGTCTCCTTCCCTTTCGCATATCGCGACGCGATAGGACAGGCGTCTGCGCGCCGCGCCGCGCCTCGCTCCGGCCGTGGTGACGATCCCTGGGCGCCATTCAGGGGCGCCGATCAGGTCGGTCAAGCGCTCGTCCCCGATGACCTCGGCCGGCACGACCAGGGGCTGGCGAGCGCAATCGCGGCGTTCTGCCCGAACCTCGTCGCGGTGGCGACCAGCGCACCGAGGTCGACCTGCGTGTCGTTCCACAGGTCGAAGTGGCGAGCACCGCCCCGCAAGGCCGATCCTCAGCAATCCCTTCCATCCGCCTTGCGCCCTTTTCAGTCGTTGCACGTCGTCCTTCTTCGTTTGTCGACCCTTTCGAAGTTCACGGCAACAAAAACCCTGCGAATATTGGAGAGTTGCAACCGCGATCGGTACAGTCATCGCGGTCCAGACCGTGCTCCGGTCCCTGTGCCCGATTGCCGCTGGATCCGACCTGCTCACCTCCGTGTTCGTCTTCATGGTAGATGCCCCTCATATCGCGCCGTCGCGCACGACCGGCGCGCGCGAGGATCCCGAGACTCTCGCCCGTCGCTTGCCGCGCGGACAGGCCGCGCACCGCCCGTTCCGCCCGCGCCGCGTGCTGCTCACCCGCGCCGCCCGAGACTGGCCAATGGCTGCCCGTGTCGCCGAGCGCGCCGCTGCGATGGGTGCTGAAATCGTCGAGCTCAAGGGCGACCGCATCACCGGCCTGAAGGATGACGACCCCCGGGCCGAGTATCGCCGCGCCAAGACCACGCTCGCCGTCACCGTCGCGTCCGAAAGCGCCATGCGGCCCGAGCCGATCCCTCCCTCGGCCGACTGGCGCTTCGACCTTGCCACCGGCTGCCCGGCGCATTGCCAGTACTGCTACCTCGCCGGTTCGCTGAAGGGACCGCCCGTTACCCGCCTGTTCGCCAATCTGCCCGAGATCCTCGACCGCTTGCCGCCGCTCGAGGGGCAGGGCAGGATCACCTCGACCGATGCCGCCCGCGCCGCCGAGGGCACGACCTTCGAGGCGTCCTGCTATACCGATCCTCTCGCGCTCGAGCCGTTGTCGGATTGCCTGTCGGAGACGGTCTCTTGGTTCGGGGCGCGGAACGAAGACCTTTCGCTCCGCTTCACCACCAAATTCGCCGACACCGCCGCGCTCGAAGCTGCGCGGCATGGCGGCCGAACCCGCGCGCGCTTCTCCGTCAACGCGGACGACATCGCGCGCCGCTTCGAGGGCGGCACCGCACCGCTGCAGTCCCGGCTCGACGCGATGGGCCGCCTTGCCCGGGTGGGCTACAAGGTCGGACTGACCGTCGCCCCGATCATGCCAATCGCCGATTGGGAGGCGGCCTACGACAGCCTGTTCGCCGCCGCCGCCGCCGCTCTGCCGTCCGGCACGGACGTCACCGCCGAGCTCATTACGCATCGTTTCACACCGGGCTCCCGCGAGGTTTTGCTGGGATGGTATCCGGCCACCGATCTGGAGATGGACGAGGCCGTCCGCACGGTAAAGCGCAACAAGTTCGGCGGTCGCAAATACGTCTATCCCGCGCCCCTCATGCGCGAGATGCGGAATGTGCTGGAAGGACAGATCGCCCGCCATCTGCCCGATGCGCAGCTTCTCTACTGGACCTGAGCCCTGTGCGATGCCGCGGTGGCCCATGCTCGGTGGCTGGACCTACCCAAAGCCGGGTGCGATAGGCCCCGTCGCGACCGGCGTCGAGCGCCTCGACTCTGTGGGCGAGCGCGGGCTGATCCTTGAGGATCTTGCCCGGAAGTTCATCCCTCGTGTTCCCCGCCCGCTTCCCTGGACAGGACCACGCTCCGCCGCGGAAGAGGCGTCGAGGGTGGCAGAGCCCCTTAGCAACTTGCGGTTCTGCAAGAACGGGGGGGACATCCCGATGGACGTTCGCAGCACCGCCTTCGCGGATCGGCGGGGAACTTCGCCCGGCCGGACGGGTTGCGACGACACGGAACTAGCGGTCCCGAACGAAGCCACACCGATCGCATGCCTCGGTCGCCCGGCCCGGCAGATGCCCGGTTCGAACTGACAGGCGTAGCCGCAGCGGTGGGCCCTGCGCCGGCGCCCCGGTGGCGGTTTCAAGGCCGGACCCAAGGACGAAAGAGTGGAGACTGATATGGAACGCGACGAGAGATACATCATGCGCGACCCGCCGGAGCGGCGGATCTATCCGGTGACCGTTCCCGAGCATCGCGGCGACTTCTGGCGGAACCGCGGCATTTCGCCCGCGACGGGGGTCGCTGTAGGCGTCGGCGTGGCCGCGCTCGCCGCGTTGGCGGGGATGGCCTATATCCGCAACCGCCCCGACACGCCGCGTCCGCCGGACGATGCCGAGCCGCGCTTCCGCGAGGGCGGCGCCTGGAAGGGTCGCTTCGCCGTGGCCGGAAAGTCGATCCTTATCGGCAAGCCGCGCGCAGAGGTCTACGCCTATTTCCGCGATCTCTCGAACCAGCCGAAATTCATGGAAAACCTTCGCACCGTGCGGGCCGAGGGAACACGCTCGCACTGGACCTTCGCGGGGGCCTTCGGACAGGAAATCGAGGTCGAGGTCGAACTGACCGACGACCGGGAGAACGAGCGGCTGGCCTACGCCTCCGTGCCGGGTTCACCGATCGAGATGCGCGGCGAGGTCACGTTCCGCGACGCGCCTGCCGGACGCGGCACCTATGTCGAGTTCGACCTGGTCTACGTGCCGCCCGCGGGCGCCGCCGGCCGTGCCGTCGCCAATCTCGTCCGCCGTTCGCCGCAACAGCAGCTCCGTCACGGGCTGAAGCGGCTCAAGATGCTGATGGAAGCAGGCGAGGTCGCGACCTCGGCCAACCGGAAGGAGAACGCCTGACATGCGCGCACTGACCTATCACGGCAAGCACGACGTCCGCGTCGACACGGTTCCCGATCCCGAGATCGTCAATCCACGCGACGCGATCATTCGCGTCACTTCGACGGCGATCTGCGGCTCGGACCTGCATCTCTACGATGGGGTGATCCCGGCGGTGCTGCGGGGCGACATCCTTGGCCACGAGTTCATGGGCGAAGTCGTCGATGTCGGGTCGAAATCGACCCTGAAAAAGGGCCAACGGGTGGTGGTGCCGTTCACCATCTCCTGCGGGGGCTGCTTCCATTGCAAGGCGCAGCAATATTCGGCCTGCGACAACGCCAATCCGGTCGAGAAGCAGGACATGAGCGAGGAGCTCTACGGTCAGGCGATGGGCGGATTGTTCGGCTATTCGCACCTGACCGGCGGCTTTCCCGGCGGACAGGCGGAATACGTGCGCGTGCCCTATTCCGATATCGGTCCGATCGTCGTGCCGGATCATCTGGAAGACGACAAGGTTCTGTTCCTGTCGGACATCCTGCCGACGGGGTGGATGGCTGCGGACAACGCCGACATCGAGGATGGCGACACGGTCGCGGTCTGGGGCTGCGGGCCGGTGGGCCTGTTCGCGATCCAGTCGGCGCTCAAGATGGGCGCGCATCGGGTGATCGCCATCGACCACTACCCGAACCGGCTGGCGCTGGCGAAGAAGCTGGGCGCGGAAATCCTCGACTACAAGCAGACCGACATCTCGGAGGCCTTGCGCGAGATGACCGGGGGGCTTGGCCCCGACGCGGTGATCGACGCCGTCGGGATGGAGAGCCACGGCTTCTCGCCCGACACGCAGACGCATCTCTTAAATATTTCCGACACGGTGAAGCAGAAGATCGGCATCGGCGCGGATCGCGGTGGTGCCCTCCGTGAGGCGATCTTCGCGTGCCGCAAAGGCGGCCGGGTATCGCTGCCGGGCGTGTATGGGGGGTTCCTCGACAAGTTCCCGCTCGGCGCGATGATGGAGAAGGGGCTGCAGATAAAGACCGGACAGACCCATGTGCAGGCCTACCTGAAGGAGTTGCTGGGTTTGATCGAGACAGGTGATCTCGACACCGAGTTCATGATCTCGCATCGCCTGCCGCTGGAGCAGGCGCCGACGGGATACAAGAATTTCAAGGACAACCAGAACGACTGGACCAAGGTCGTCCTGAAACCGGAGGTCTGACATGGCCGAGCATACTGGAGAACTGGCGGTCGTCACGGGCGCCTCGACGGGCATCGGATACGAGCTTGCCAAGATCGCGGCGACCGACGGCTATGACCTGGTGATCTGCGCCGACGAGGCGAAGATCGAGGAGGCGGGACGCAAGCTCGCTCAGCTCGGCACCAAGGTCGAGGTGGTGCAGGCCGATCTTGGAACGGAGCATGGCGTGACGGTGCTGTGGGAAAAGATCGCGGACCGGAAGGTGGACGTGCTGATGGCGAATGCAGGCCGCGGGCTCGGCCATGCGTTCCTCGACCAGGACTTCGAAGAGGCCAAGCGCGTCGTCGATACCAACGTGACCGGAACGATTTCGCTCGTCCACAAGGTCGGGCGGCAGATGCGCACCCGCGACGCCGGACGCATCCTGATCGTCGGCTCGATCGCGGGGTTCATTCCGGGGGCCTTTCAGGCAGTCTACAACGGGACCAAGGCGTTCCTCGACAGCTTCTCGGAGGCTTTGAGCAACGAATTGAAGGAGACGAACGTGACCGTCACCTGCCTCGAGCCGGGGCCGACGGACACGGAGTTTTTCGCCCGCGGCGAGCTGATGGACAGCTCGGTCGGGCAGGACGATTCCAAGGACGATCCGGCGATGGTCGCGCGAACCGGCTATGACGCGATGCAGAAAGGCACGCGGCAGGTCGCTTCCGGGTTCATGAGCAAGGTGCAGGCGACCTTCGCGGGTATCATTCCTGATTCCGTGCTGGCGCAGATGCACCGCAAGATGGCGGAGCCGGGGACGGCTGAGAACACCTGATCCGGGACCGTCCGCCAAGTTACATCGATCATCCGGGGCGCAGGACGCCCCGGCTGCAACCGTATTTGCATTTTTTTGGCGCAAAGCCGCTTTCGCTCATCTTTGTCCGGGAACGGACAGCTGGACTATGAAATAAAGGGAATCCCTTGTTCGCTATAGCCAAGCAGGATGATCGTTATGCGGGACAACCCCTCGTGCGAAGCGCAGCAAATCGTCTCCCAGGCGGAAATCGCTCTTGACCGGGATCTGTTTTTCCGACGGATGCTGCGTGAGCTGACTGGCACGATCGAAGCCATCGTGGGCGTCGAAGAGGCAAGTGGCTATGTCGCGACCGTAGGTGCGGCGATCGGCGACTGGATCAACACGGCCTATCACGCGAAAGCAGGACCTGAGGATTTCGACATCCGCACGGTTGCCGCTGTTCTGGTCCATCTAAAGCAGCGTCTCGAAGGCGGATTCTATATCAAATCGATCGATGCCAAGCAGATCGTGCTCGGCAACACGAACTGTCCATTCGGACATTACGTACAAGGCCGGACCTCGCTCTGCATGATGACCTCCAACGTGTTCGGGCGCATCGCCGCAGACAATCTCGGCTATGCGCGCGTCGGACTTGAGCGGACGATCGCTCAGGGGCACGGGGAATGCCACATCGTCGTACATCTCGTGCCGAGGGAGAACGTCATGCCGGATGAACGCGAATATTTCCGGGTTCCTGCAGACCTAAGTATATAGGACGTTGATACCGGACCGCACGGAGCGGACAATGTCAGATATGATCTGCCTGAAGGCGCTGGATCTGCTCGATCGCGAGATCACGATCATCGACATCTCCGGAACCGTGATCTTTGCCAATGAGGAGGCTCGCGATCTGATTGGGGCGAAACCGGGCGATACCGAAGCGTTCGGGCAGTTCGCCGGCCTCTGGTCGGAACCCGCCGAGGAAGTCCGTGCCGTCATACGTCGGCTGGCTGGCAGTTCGGGTTGGCAGCCGATCACGCTGACCCGCAAGTCCGGGCGCCATGCGGGGCTTCGCATCCCGATGCGAGGGCGTGCCTTCCTGATCGAGCCGAATGACCCACGAAGCCTGTATATCCTCGTCACTTCCGACAGGCATCGCGAACGCTCCTTCGAGCATCATCGACGCCTGATCCGGCATCTCAATGTTCAACTGGCGGAGGGGTCGCGAAGCGAAGTGCTGCTGACCGGCCTGCTCGAAAGCGAGCGACGCATGCGGCAGGAACTGGTCCACCGGGTCAAGAACAACCTCGCGCTTCTGCTCAGCCTGATGCGGCTCAACCGGAACCGGCTCGACGATCCCGAGATCGCCGGTCCGCTCGAGGATATGGAGCGACGGATCCTCTCAATCGCCACGGTGCACGACCTCCTCGACCGCAATCAAGAGACCGATTTCGTGCGCGCGGACGAACTCATCGACCGGATCTGCGCGGAGCTCGAAACCGCGTTGGTGCCGGGTACGGTCCGCATTCAACGCGATCTGACGCCGGTGCGACTGCATATTTCGGATGCGACCCCGCTTGCCTTGATCATCAACGAACTGATTACCAATGCGCTGAAGCACGCCTTTCCGCAGGGTATCGGCACGATCCGGATCCGGCTGGGCAAGAACGGCGGCAAGACGCTCAAGGCGGTGGTGCAGGACGACGGGGTGGGCGCCACCGCGGATACCTGCGAGAGCGGGCAAGGGACACGCATCCTGCAAGCGCTTGCACAGCAGATTCGCGGCGAGATCGTGCGGAGCGTCGAAAGCGGCACCACCTGGCAACTCACCTTCACGCCACGTGAAGCGGACGAGTACCCATTGAGCTCCCGCGTTCACTGACACGCGCGAGCCGGGACGCGATGGAGCAAAACGGTTCGGATCTCGTGCAGGCATCAAGGCCTCCGGCCGGTCAGCGCAGGGTGAAGAGGAGACCGAGCCCGCCGAGATAGACCGCGATCACCGCCCAGCTGTCGAGGCCGAGCCGGCCCAGCGTCTCGTCCCGCCGCTCGATCAGGCCAGCGACGTAGAGGAGTGTGAGGATCGCGCCGAGAACGGCGGCGACCTGACTGAACGGGCCAACCTCCAAAAGGACCGGGCCGCCCGGATAGGCGAGATCGATCAGCCAGATCAGCGCGACGTTGAGGATGTTCGTGCCGAAGATGTCGCCGAAGGCCATCGTGTAGCGTTTGAGCCGGACCGCGGCCACAAGGGTCGAGACCTCGGGCAGGGAGGTGGCAAGGCCGACGAGCGTGAGGCCCATGAAGGATTGCCCGAGTCCTGTCTGCTGCGCTAGGGCGTCGCCGGTCTGCGACAGCAGGAAGCCCGCGACGAGGATGATCGCGGCCATCGCGCCGGTGAGGAGCAGCGCCTTCTTCAACGTATCCGGCGGCTCGCCCTCGCCGGTGACGTCGCCCAGATCGGGCATGTTCGCCGGCGTCCAGCCGAGCTCGCCCCTGTTGGCCTCACGGGCGGCGAACCACATCAGACCGACTGCCGCGGCCGCGAGGCCCAGAGACCAGACACCCGCACCGAGGAACGCAACGTCGCCCACGCCGACCGCGCCGGCGAGCGCGGCCATCAGGAGGGCGCCGAAGATACCCTGCAGCAGCACGACCGGGTTGCCGATCACGAAGGAGAGCGCCCGACCCCCCAGCACCCAATCGCCGATGGCGAGCACCACCACCTGTAGGGCGATGGAGCCTAGGAGGTTGTTGACGGCGAGGGCGGCCGACCCGGTGAAGCCCGCGCTGACAGAAACGGCGATCTCGGGCAGGGAGGTGATGCCCGCAAGAAGGATCATGCCCACTGCGGCCGACCCGATGCCGGTGAGCTCTGCGATCTCGTCGGCATAGCCCGCCAGCCGAGTGCCGGCGAACCAGACGGCGCAAGCCGCTGCGGCGAAGATGCCGAGGTTGGCGAGAATAGGCAGGGCGGTGAAGTCGATCATGCGGCGCGCGTCACAGGATCATCCGCTCCATCGCGCCGTAGCGGTTCGTCACCCGCCCGCGCGGGATCGCGCCGACGATGAGCGCGAGACCTGCCAAGACGCCGAAGACGATCTGCAGCAACCCGCCGCCGTCGAGGATCAGCGGGGTCAGACAGGCGGCGAGGCCGAGGGGGATGTTGAGGAACCGCACGATCCGGCCGAGCTCCGCCGTGGCGGTGACGGACACGGTAATGGCGAGCGCGCCGATTAGGTGGTCGGCATTGGCGAGCTGCCCCTCGGTGCCGAGGAGAAGGCGGGTCAGCATCAGGAACAGGCCGGCGGCAAGGCAAAGGCCGAGGCCCCAGTTCACGCTGACTCCGCCCTGCCACATGTCGGCGAAGGCCGCGCCAGGGCCGCGGTCGAACTCGTCCGCGCGGGTCTCGGGCGCCGCGCCCTCATCGGTGCCGCCGCGCAGGAACACCCACAGGATCGGATCGCCCGCTTTCCAGCGCCGCCAAAGGTAGCCCACGCCCGCGATCAGCTCGTCCAGCGAGTAAGGGATCTGCACCAGCATCGCCGCCGCGCCGATCAGCGCGAGCGTGGACCAGGTGCCGATGACGAGCGGCTGGATGATGATGAAGGTGATCGACACCGCGCCGAGCGGCACGATCATGATACCGAACAGGAGGACGAGCCACGGCATCGTCCGCCAGCGGCGCACCGATCCGATCAGGCCCACGATGATTTCGAGGACGTAGGTGATGGCGCCCAAGCCGGCATCGGGGATCGGCCAGGCGCGGGACACGTCGGAGGTGATGATCTCCTCGGTGCCGTTCTGCAGATCCGCCGGGTTGCCGGTGAAGAACGGCTCCCACACGCCGTCGATGAGCTCGAGCTGGTAGGCGCAAAGGTAGAGCGAGACGTAGAGGCCGACGAAGGCGAGAAGGATGACCGGCGCCCGCTGCGTCCAGCTCGACGGATTGAAGCTCCAGCCCGGGGGCATGTCCGGCCCGGTCCGCGAGGCGGCGGGGGAGACGCCGGGGATCGGTTTCAGCGAAACCGCGAAGCCCGCGATCAGGCTGCCGACGAGGAAGGCATTGATATAGGCGCCCGCTTCCCGCGCCCAAAGAATGATGGGGGAAGCCATGACGAGCACGCCCACGACGGCCATCGCCCAGCGGGCGATCGGAAGCCGCCAGGACAGCGACAGGAAGCCCAGGATCAGGACCGCGAGCCCGCCCAGCACACTCGACGCCGTCATCCAGGGCGAATGGTAGCCCAGCATCGGCGGCGCGACCATCAGCCATGAGCCGAGGGCCATGCAGAGGAAGTAAGCCCAGCGGTTCTCTGCATGCTGCGCTCGGGCCCAGGCGTCGTGCTGCGCCCGGAGGTCGGTCGGGTCGTCGGCGACCTCCGCTTCCGCCTCGAGTTCGCGGCCGGGCGTGACGCCGTTCGTCTTGTACCAGGCCACCGGGTCGAGCTTCAGCCGCGCGATCATCGCGGGCAGCGTGTCGAGGATGAAGTGTCTGGGCTCCCAGCCGAGCAGGTGCCGCGCGCGGGAAATGTCGAGCGCGTAATGGTCGCGCGACAGGTCGATCATGAAGGGGCGCAGGAACGGCTTCTTGCCCTGGTCGATGTCGTCGGGGACGACCGGTTCCGACGCCACTTCAAGCTTGGCGCCGAGCTTGGCCACCGATTGCGGCAGGGTCAGCGTCTCCCACGTCTCGGCGCCATGGATCTCGCGCCCGATCGCGTCCTGCAGGCGGCGGTAGCTCACCGCCTCCTCCTCGCCGGCGAGGATCGCGATGTCCGGGGGCAGGTCGTCGCGCCGCTCGATCACCGCCTCGAACAGGTCGAGCATGTCCTCCTGGTGAATGAAGGCCTGCCCGGCATCGAGGTCGCCGGAATGCAGGTGGCTCTTGAGCCCCTGCTCGTAGATGCGCGCGATCTGATGGGACAGTGTGGGGACCGCGTTTTCCTCGTCGTAAAGTCCGGCGAGCCGCAGGATCGCGACGGGAATGTCGCCGCGGGCTTCGGCGATGGCCTTCTCGGCGCCGGCCTTCGACTTCGGATAGGCCCAGCCGGGTTCGATCGGGGTATTCTCGTCCACGCGCTCGCCGGGGGAAACGGCGCGGTGGACGAGCATGGTCGAGGAATAGACGAAGCGACCGATCTCGAAACCCTGCAGCGCGTCGAGTAGGTGCCGCGTGCCGTCGATGTTGACGGCCTGATAAAGCGGGTTGTCCTTGCCGGTGAAGTCGAAGAACGCCGCGAGATGGATCACGGCGGCGATCCGGTCGCCGTGATCGCGTCGCAACTCCGCCATCGCCTCGCGCAGGGAGTCGGGCGAGGTCAGGTCGAAGACGATCAGCGGGCAATCCGCGCCCTCCCCGTCGCGGTCGAGGCCGACGACTCGGTAGCGGTCCTGCAACCGGCGGACGAGGGCGGCGCCGATCGACCCGCTCGCGCCGGTGATGAGGACGAGCGGGCGCTCGTCGGTGCCGTTCCCCGGTCCCGTCGCCGGTCCGGTTCGCGTGTCGGCCTGTGGCGCGGTCTCGGCTGGCGGCATGCTTTCCCCGTCATCGGCATCGGTTTCGTCGATCTCTCAGGGGCGAACGCGAGGCCCGCGCCTCCGTTCCGAGAACGGGCGCGTCAGTTTCCTCCGGGAGGCAGCGAGGCGTACCACGCGGCGAGCGCGTCGATGTCGGAATCCGCGAGATCCTGCGCCGCCTTGACCATCAGGTTCGCCCGCGTTCCGCCGCCCCGCCCGTCGTCGCGCCAGAGGTGGAGCTGGGTGCGCAGGTAGGTCGCGTGCTGTCCGGCGAGGTCGGGCATCGCGGGCTTGTCCTCGCGGGCACCGGGCCCGTGGCAGACGATGCAGGCGGGGATCTCGCCCGTGCCCTGCCGCGCGAGTTCCTCACCCGCCTCGACGAGGGCCGCGTCGCCGCCGAGGCCCGGCCCCGCCGCGTCTTGCGCGGCGAACCATGCGGCAAGCTCGGCCAGGGCGGGTTCGGGCACGGCGGTCGCGGCGTGCTGCATGAAGCCGCTGCCACGGATGCCGTCGCGATAGGCGGAGAGCGCGGAGGTCATGTAATCGCCGTCGAGGATGTCGAGGCGGGGCACCTGTGGCCAGTCGCTGCGGCCGTCGATATTATGGCAGGTTGCGCAATACGCGAGCGCTTCGGGGGCGTCGGCCGGTAGTTCAGTCGGTGGCGCGACGTCCGGCGCGGTCCCGGCCCTTACCCGCTCCAGATAGGCGACGACGGCCCACGGCTCGTCGGCGCGGGCGGCGGGCCATTGCGGCATGCCGCTCATCTTCACGCCTTCCTGCAGAATCCAGTGCAGGTGACGCGGCTCCCAATGCTCCATCGTGTCGGTCACGTGCGGCGGCCGGGGCTTCATTCCGGTGGCGGTGGCGGTCTGCATCGTGTCGGGAGTGGCATGGCAGAAGACGCAGGCGCTCTCGAAATGGCCGGCGCCGAGCTCGGCCAGACCCGGGGCGCTCAGGTCGGGGACTTCGCCCTCCGACGGCGCACGCAGGCGGACCGACTGGTTGTAGGTCGTGTGAAGGACCCATGGGACGCCCGGCCAGTGCCCGGCACGGGCGGAGACGTTGTAGAGGCCCAGCCCCACGACGGCCCCCGCGCCGACGAGGCCGAGCGCCGCCAGCGCGGCGAGGGTGAGGAGGACATATCTCATGCCGGTTGCTCCCTGAGCGTGCCGGCGACCCGCGCGAGCCCGGCCAGGAGGTAGATTGGCGTGCCGATCACCAGCATCAGCAACCCCCCGGCCTGCTGTCCGGTCAGGTCGGGCACGGTGCGGCAGATTTCGGAATAGACGTCCGTTTGCGCCAGCGTGAGCAGCGCGCCGAGCGCGGTCATGTGCATCGAGGTGAGGAGCAGGACGCCCGCCCCGGCGAGCGGCGGCGCCGTGAGCGCGCCGGCCCAGACGGCGAGCCCGACGAGAAGGAAGCTCGCCTGTTCCGCAACAAAGCCCGGATGGGTCGTGCGCGCCCAGCCGTGCAAGGCCGGCAGGTGCCAGCCCCAGACGACGGCGAATTCCGCCGCTGCCGCGAGGATCGGGGCGCCGCCGAAGAGGGCCGCGAGGCGGGGCAGGCCCAGCACGAGAAGCGGCGCGGCCACCGCGACGAGGCCCATGTGCCGCAGCATGTGAACCGGAAAGGCCCGGCCGATCAGGAGGTCGAGCGGCAGGATCCAGAGCGCCGCCAGCACGGCTGTCCCGGAAATCGCGGCCCATCTCACCGGCAGCTCTCCACGAAAAGCACCGGCAGGCCGGTATAGATCACGCCGACGAAGCTGACGATCGACAGCAGGAACGCGGCGTGGCCCAGGAATTCCGTCCGGTCCTCTTCGTTGGCGAGGGCGTTCTCGTAATCGCCGGTCTGCAGGTAGCCCCATTGCTGCCAGGAGCGCCAGCCGAGCCAGGCGATCGCGGCGAGGACGAGAAGGGTCGCGGCGCCGACGGAAAGGCGAAAGGGCAGGATGCTCTCGGTGCCGTGGCCGAACTTGGCGCAGAACACGGCGGTGGCCCCGTAGCTCGCGACGAAGTGGATCGCCCAGATCGCTGGCCCGAAAGTGATCCGCCAGAGGCTGGCCTTCTCTTCCGCGAAGGCACGCTTCTCCTCCTTCGGGCGGGGGGCGGCCCGGTCCTCGGTATGGGAGGTGTCGTGGCTGCCGTCGATCATCCGAACAGCCTCGGCGCGATGCCCAGCACGGCCCCGACCGTCACCGCGGTGAGCGCGAGGAAGTGCCAGAAGAGGGTGATGTTGCACAGATCGGCGTCGAAGTCCCGCGTCAGCTTGCCCGCGGCGAGCCCGGCCACGCAGTAGAGCTGCATCACCAGCCCCACGCCGCCATGCGCGACGAGCCAGACCATCAGCGCCCACATCAGCGCCGGATAGACATGCGAGACGGGGTCGAGCGCGAGGACCGAGAGGATCACCGCGGCGCCGCCCAGAACCGTGAGCGCGGCGCCGCCGGCGAGAAGCGCCATCGCCCGGCCCTCCGCCCCGTCCCGATTGACACGGCGCGCCGCGACGGTGGCGCCCCACGAGAGCGCGAAGGCCCCCGTGGCGAGCGCGACCCAGACCGGCGCGGCGTGGAGTGCGCCCTCGGGCGGGAAGTCGGGGCGGGCGGTCCAGTAGAAGAAGAACCCGAACACGAGCGAGGCGAAGGCGGTCGCGTCGCCCAGCATGGTGATCCAGACGCCCCACCAGCCCGGCGCGTTCACCCCGCTCGCATAGGTCGGCAGGCGCAGGCCGAGTCCCGCGTCACGCATCCTTTGCGCAGGGGGACGAGCGGTGGACGTCCAGAGCCAGTAGATGATCGCCGCCACCGCGAGGACGGCGCAGACGATGGCGGGCGGGTAGAGGTGGAAGGTCGGGAAGATGAACGCGCCGCCGGTGAAGCCCGCCGCGACATGGGTGATCCAGGCGGGGCCGGTCACCGGCTGGATGTGAAGCGGCCGCGCGTCGATCACGCTCGTCACCAGCGTTTCCCGCTCGCCCGTCTCGGCGTCGGGGAGGTAGTAGCGTCCGGCATCCATGCGCTCGACGATCTGCTCCTGATCCCAGAGCGGATAGCGCGAGGTGATGTAGGGGATCGAGCGGACGCCCCAGGCCTCGTCGGGGATCTGGTGCGACCATTCGAGTGTGCCGGCGCGCCACGGATTGCGCGGGATGATCCCCTGGTGCCCTTTCGGGCGGAACAGGTCGTAGACGAACACCGCGAACCCCGCAGCCACGACGAACGCGCCGAGGGTGGAGACCATGTTCCAGAAGCCCCAGCCCGCGCCCTCGGGATAGGTGAAGACGCGGCGGGGCATGCCCTCGAGCCCGACGATGTGCATCGGGAAGAAGGTCACGTTGAAGCCCACGAAGACGAGCCAGAAGGCGATCCGGCCCAGCCGCTCCGACAGGATGCGCTTCGCGATGAACGGAAAGAAGTAGTACACGCCCGCGATGACCGGGAAGACCATGCCCCCGAACAGCGTGTAGTGCAGATGCGCGACGATGAAGTAGGTGTCGTGGACCTGCCAGTTGAACGGCACGATGGCGAGCATCACGCCGGTCAGCCCGCCGGCCACGAAAATGGCGAGCGCGCCCGAGATCCACAGCATCGGCAGCGACATCTTCACCCGCCCCACCATCAGCGTCGCGACAAAGGCGAAGAGCTGGATGCCGGTGGGGATCACCACCGCCTCGGAGGCGGCGGAGAAGAACCCGAGCGAGATCGTCGGCAGGCCGGTCGTGAACATGTGGTGGACCCAGAGCCCGAAGCTCAGGAAACCGGTGCCGACGGCCGAGAGCACGATCCACGAATAGCCCACGATCGGCCGCTGCGCGACGGTCGGCACGATCATCGCGGCGATGGCGATGGAGGGGAGGAACACGATGTAGACCTCCGGGTGGCCGAAGATCCAGAACAGGTGCTGCCATAGAAGCGGATCGCCGCCGCGGGTCGCGTCGAAGAACGGCCAGTCGAAGGACCGCTCCAGCTCGAACAGGAAGTCGCCGGCGATAAGCGGCGGAAAGGCGAAGAGGATCATGCCGCCCACGACCAGCACGTACCACGCGTAGAGCGGCATCATGTTGACCCGCATCCCCGGCGGCCGGCATTTCAGCGTGCCCACGATCAGCTCCACCGCGGCGGCGATGGAGGCCACCTCGATGAACGAAAGGCCCAGAAGCCAGATGTCCGACCCGATCCCCAGTTCCTCCGTGGCAAGGGGCGGATACATGAACCACCCCGCCTTGGGCGCAGCGTCGAAGAGCACGGAGCCCAGCACGAAGACCCCGCCGATCAGGAAGGACCAGTAGCCGTAGGCCGAGAGCCGGGGGAACGGCATGTCCCGCGCCCCGAGAAAGGCCGGCAGGATCAGGATCGAGAACGCCTCGAACATCGGCACGGCGAAGAGGAACATCATCGCCGAGCCGTGCATCGTGAAGAACTGGTTGAACCGATCCGCGTCCAGGATGTCGTTGTCGGGCACGGCGAGCTGCAGCCGCATCAGAAGCGCGAGGATGCCCGCAAGCAGCATGAAGCCGAAGGCGGTCAGCGTGTACCAGACGCCGACCTCGGAATTGTTCACCGCCGACCAGTAGCGCCAGCCTTCGGGCGTCTTCCACGGCGCACGGAGGCGCTCGCGCTGGCCCTTCTGGACGTCCTCGGGAACCGGCTCGGCCAGCATCTCCTCGGTGGGGGGGTACGGCCCCTCGGGGCGCAGATCGCGGGGGGCGCGCGTTTCCTCGGTCATTCGAGCCCCTTCAGGTAATGGCCGAGATCGAGAAGCGCTTCGCGCGAAAGATGGTCGTATTGCGGCATATCGACCTCCGGCTTCAGATGCTCGGTTCGTTGGATCCAGTCGGCGATGGCCTCCACTTGGTTGGGCAGGATGCCCGCCCCGATCGAGTGACGGCTGCCGACATGTGTGAGGTCGGGGCCGACCCGACCGATGGCGTCGGTCCCGCGCACCGTGTGGCAGGCGCCGCAACCCTCGGCCGCGAAGATCGCCGCGCCGCGTTCGGCGGCCGCGCTCGCGGGGGGCACGGCATCCTGCGCCTCGCGGTCCAGCCAAGCCTCGAAGGCTTCCGGCGCCATCGCCTCGACCTCGAAGGCCATCAACGCGTGGCTCGCCCCGCAGAACTCGGCACATTGCCCGCGGAACACGCCGGTTTCTATGGGCTTGAGCGACATCACATTCTCGCGTCCGGGGATCATGTCGGTCTTGCCGCCGAGCGCGGGGATCCAGAACGAATGGATCATCTGGTTCGTGGTCAGGCGGAACGCCGTGCGCTCCCCCACCGGCAGGCGGATCTCGTTGGCCGAAACGACGCGTGCGCCTTCCGGCGTTTCGTAGACGACGCGCCACCACCATTGCTCGCCGGTGACGTGCACCACCAATCCGTCGCCGGCCATGCGCTGCGTGGCCATCAGCGGCAGCGAATAGGCCAGAAGCCCGGCCAGCACGGTAGCGGGGAACACCACGCCGCCGCCGATGATCAGCGCCTCTGCCCAGCGGCGCGACATCTCGGCCGTGCGGAAGCGGGTGACGTAGATGAACAGCCCCGTGACCAGCAGCCAGAGCACGACCGCGCCGCCCAGCATCACCCAGAACAGCGTGGCCAGATCGACCGCGTCCTCGCCGATCGGGTTCAGCACGGATTGCCGACCCTGACACCCGGCCAGCGCCACGATCAGGAGCGGCGGCAGAACCCGTCGGGCGCGGCCCGGGCGGCGTGCCCGGTGATGCCCCGCCCGGGTCGCACCGCAATGGTCGGAGGGATCGATTGCGAACGACATTCGCAGGATGTCGCTCATTCCGGCCGGGCCGCGCAAGAGCGGGGACGCATTTCGTCAGCCGCAGCGTCAGGGCACCGCATCCCGGCCGGAGGGCGGCGGCGATGGCCCGGTTCGGCAGGGTCGCGCCGGCCCGGCGGAGGGTTCGGCTCCGGTTCGTCGCTCGTGACGCTTCATAAGCCGTTTCGGTCATGCAACAGAGGGACGACGCACTGGAGGAGCATACAATGACAGAGATCGCCCACTACATCGACGGCACCCGCACGCCCGGCTCGTCCGGCCGCAGCCAGCCGGTCTACGACCCCGCCACCGGCGAAAGCGCCAGCACGGTCGCGCTGGCCTCGCCGGAGGAGGTGGACCGTGCGGTCGCTGCGGCGAAGGCCGCCTGGTCCGACTGGTCGCGCACCCCCGCGCTGCGCCGCGCGCGCATCCTCGACCGGTTCAAGACGATCCTGTGGGACCGCATGGACCAGCTTGCCGAGGCGATCTCCGCCGAGCACGGCAAGACCCACGACGACGCCGTGGGCGAGGTCACGCGCGGGCTCGAGGTGGTGGAGTTCGCGGTGGGCGCGCCGAACCTCCTGAAGGGCGAGATCACCGAGAACGTCGGCACGGGCGTCGACAGCCACTCGCTGCGCCAGCCCCTCGGCGTGGTCGCCGGGATCACGCCGTTCAACTTCCCGGCGATGGTGCCGATGTGGATGTTCCCGGTCGCGCTGGCCGTGGGCAACACCTTCGTGCTGAAGCCCAGCGAGCGCGACCCCTCCGCCTCGCTCCTGATCGCCGACTGGCTGACCGAGGCGGGGCTTCCGGCAGGCGTCTTCAACGTCGTGCAGGGCGACAAGACGGCGGTGGATGCGCTTCTGGAACACCAGGACGTGAAGGCGGTGAGCTTCGTCGGCTCCACGCCGATCGCGCGCTACATCTACGAGACGGGGACCAAGGCCGGCAAGCGCGTGCAGGCGCTGGGCGGGGCCAAGAACCACATGGTGATCCTGCCCGACGCCGATCTCGACATGGCGGCGAACGCGCTGATGGGCGCGGCCTACGGCTCGGCGGGCGAGCGCTGCATGGCGATCTCGGTCGCGGTGCCGGTGACCGACCAGGTGGCGGACGCCCTGATCGAGCGGCTGGTGCCGAAGATCGAGGCGCTGAAGGTGGGGCCGGCCGCGGACCGCGCCTCCGACATGGGGCCGGTGGTGACCAAGGCGGCGCGGGAGAAGATCCTCGGCCTGATCGACAAGGGCGAGGCCGAGGGCGCGAAGATCGTCGTCGACGGCCGCGGCTTCAAGGCGCCGCAGGGCTATGAGGACGGCTACTTCGTCGGGCCGACGCTGATCGACAACGTCACCCCCGACATGACGATCTGGCGCGAGGAGATTTTCGGCCCCGTCCTGTCGATCGTGCGCCGGAAGGACTACGCCCAGGCGGTCGAGCTGATCGACCGGCACGATTATGCCAACGGTGTCGCGTTGTTCACCCGCGACGGCGACGCGGCGCGCACCTTCGCGCATGACGTCGAGGTCGGCATGGTCGGCGTCAACGTCCCGATCCCGGTACCGATGGCGTTCCACTCGTTCGGCGGCTGGAAGCAGTCGCTCTTCGGCGACCACCACATGCATGGCCCCGAGGGCGTGCGCTTCTACACCCGGCTCAAGACCATCACCACGCGCTGGCCCACCGGCGTGCGCACCGACCCGGAATTCGTCATGCCGACGATGGGGTAGGGGACGCCACGCCCCGAACGGGTCCGGCGCGCGCCGGGCCCGCAAACCGGCCTCGGCACGCCGCCGGGCGCAACCGCGGAACGTCTGGACAGGGAGGTGCGGGGTCGGATCAACGGAACCCGCGCCCCGGTCGCGAATTATTCTCGTTGAACCCGGGGGAATGCCAGTGGCCACGACATCGAACATTCGGCGCGAATTGCGACGTCCGATCACCTTCATCCTTCTTTTCGCCGCAGCGCTCGGCTGGATCGCGGTGATTTTCCTGCTGATCTCGCGCGCCGAGATGCGCACGGAGCTCGAGGACGAGCTGCGCATCGCGGAGGAAGGGCAATTGCAGGTCGCCCAGCAGCTCGAAAGCCTCGAGGCGGCCGGCGGCGCGCTGGAGGAGATCGAAGGCAATCTGGCCACCGCTCGCAACGACCTGTCGCAGACCGGCGAGGAGTTGCAGGCCACGACGGAAGAGTTATCTGCCCGGACCGCGGAGCTCGAGGAGGTGCGCGGGGCACTGCCGGAGGAGCAGGCGCGGCTGGAGCGGATCCGCACCGAAATCGCGCCGATCGACGAGCGTCTGGCAAATCAGGACCGGCTGATCGCTGAGGCCGAGCAGAACGTCGCCGAGCGGACGAAAGAGCTGGCCACGGTCGGGGCCCGGCTGGAGGAAGCCCGCGCGCAGGAAGCGACGTTGCAGGAAAACGTCGCGGAGCTGACCGCCGAGGCGGCGGATCTTTCCGAGCAGGCGGCGCAATCCGAAGCGGAGGTGCAGGAAGCGCGCGACGCCGAAGCGTCGCTGCGCGCGGAACTGGACCGTGCGCGGTCCGAGCTGAACGCAATCGCCGAGGAGCGCAGCGGTCTCGAAGCCGCCGTGGCCGAACTCGCCGAGCGTCGCGAGGAACTCGCCGGCGACACCGCCGCGGCACAAGCCCAGAGGGATGCGCTCCAGCAGGAGGTGACGGATCTGTCGCAGACCCTGTCGACGCGCTCGGACGACCTGCAGGAGATGGAACGCCGCATCTCCGAACTGCAGGAGCAGGGGGCCGCGATCACCGACCGACGTGCCGTCGGCCTCACGCCGGGGAATTACACGGCCGACGGGATCGCCGCGACGTTCGATGCGGAGGGCGGATTCACCATGACGCCTGAGGGCGGCGCCGGAATGGCCGGACGATATGGCTATGAGAACGACATGCTGACCCTGAGCGAGGTCGCGTCGCCGGCCGAAGGCTTCGCGTTTCCGATGACCTGCGCCATCGTGTTCGAACCGACGGGGTTCCGCCTCGACACGCCGGACGGGTCCGAGGATTGCCAGACGCTTTCGGGCCGGGCGTTCGACCGACAATAGCACCGCCTTCCACGGGAGGGCGGGTGGCTCAGACGTTGTTGTCCATCCGATCCCCGTCGGCGTCGAACAGGTGGATCTGGCCCGGATCGGGCGCCAGCCGGATCGTGTCGCCGAGGCGGATGCCCGGCTGACCGGCCATGACGGTGATGACGTCGGTGCCGTCGGCGGTGCGGAAATGAACGACCGTTTCCGTGCCGAGCGCCTCGACCAGCGTCACGCGACCTTCGAGTGCCGACGCATCCGCTTCGGCGGGATGCAGGTGCTGGGGGCGGATGCCGATGGTGCAGGGCCCGTTCCGCGGCACCGGAACGGCGAGGCCGCCGGGCAGCGCCGCTTGCCCGTCCTGCGCGGTCGCGGTGAAGAGGTTCATGTTCGGCGCGCCGATGAAGCCCGCGACGAACAGGTTGGCCGGCCGGTTGAAAAGGTCGAGCGGGGTGGCGACCTGCTCGATCCGGCCATGGCGCAGAACGACGATCCGGTCGGCGAGCGTCATCGCCTCTACCTGATCGTGGGTGACGTAGATCATGGTGGTCGTCAGCCGGTCGTGCAGCTGCGCGAGCTCGGCGCGCATCGTCACCCGAAGCTCCGCGTCGAGGTTGGAGAGCGGCTCGTCGAGCAGGAACGCCGCCGGCTCGCGCACGATGGCGCGGCCGATGGCGACGCGCTGGCGCTGTCCGCCCGAAAGCTGCGTCGGGCGGCGTTCGAGCAGCGGCTCGATCTCCAGCATCCGCGCGGCCTCGGACACGCGGCGCCCGACCTCGTCCCGGGCCATCTTCGTGTTCTGCAACCCGAAGGACAGGTTCTGCTGCACCGTCATGTGGGGGTAGAGCGCGTAGGACTGGAACACCATGGCGAGGCCACGGTCGGCCGCCGAAACCCGGGTCACGTCGCGTCCGTCGATCTCGATCGTGCCGGATGTCGGCTGGTCGAGCCCTGCGATGAGGCGTAGCAGCGTAGATTTGCCGCAGCCCGAGGGCCCGACGAAGACGACGAGCTCGCCCTCTCCCACCTCGAGGTCGACGCCGTGGATGACCTCGGTCGTGCCGAAGCGCTTGCGGATATCGTTGAGCGTGATGCGACCCATGTGGTCCCTTACTTGATCCCGGCGCCGGCGATGCCGGTCGTGATGAACCGCTGCAGGAAGACGAAGACGAGCACCACCGGGATCATCGTCACGACGGTCATGGCGAGGATGTAATGCCACTGCACGTTGAGTTCCCCCGCATAGGTGTTGAGCCCGACCTGCAACGTGTAGGTCTCCCGCCGGGACAGCACGATCAGCGGCCATAGGAAGTCGTTCCAGCGCCACACGACCGAGAAGATGGCGAGTACGGCGAGCGCGGGGGCGGCGAGTGGCAGCACGATCCGCCAGTAGATCTGCCATTCGGAGGCATGGTCCATCCGAGCGGCCTCGAGAAGCTCGTCGGGGATGGTCAGCATGTACTGACGCAGCAGGAACACACCGGTCGGCGTCGCCACGGTGGGCAGGATCACGCCCCAGAGCGAGTCGAGAAGGCCGGTCGCGTTCACCACCGAATAGAGCGGCACGAGGATGACCGAGAGCGGCACCATCAGCGTCGCGACGATCAGGAGCATCACCGCGTCGCGGCCGCGGAAGCGGTATTTCGACAGCGCGAAGGCGGCCATCGAGTTCGTCAGCAGGGTGATGAGCGTGGCCATCACCGTGACGAAGACCGAGTTCCACAGGAACCGCAGGAAGTCGTTGGCGACGAGCGGCTGGACATAGTTGTCGAGCGCGAGCCCGATCTCGCGGATGGGGGTGCGCGCGGCGATGTCGACGTTCAGGCGCGTGTCCGGGTCGGTCGGATCGACCATCTGCGCGTTCGTGCCGATGCGGCGGATCTCGGCCAGCTGCCGGGTCGTGCCGTGGGGTCCGGCCACCTCGTAGAGCGGCAGCGGCGCGTCGTGGCCCTCCACCTGCACGACGATCTGCTCGTAGGGCAGGAGCGTCGGCGGGAATTCGGCGAGTTGGGCCGGGCCCTTGAAGGAGGAGGCGACGAGCCAGAGCGCGGGCCCGAACATCAGCACCGTTCCGCCCACAAGCCAGAGCCACGTCACCGCATCGGTCCAGTGCCAGCGCCCGCCATGGCCGCGGCGGCGCGCGAGGAAGGAGACGACACGCCTCATTTCGCGCCTTTCGCCTCGCCCCGCCGCGACAGCCAGAGCTGGCACAGCGTCAGGACCACGAGGACAAGTCCCATGAGGATCGAGGCGGCCGCGGCCAGTCCCGGGTTGCGCAGGACCGAGGCGAAGCCGACCTCGTAGATGTATTGCGTCAGATAGAGCGTCGAGGTGCCCGGCCCGCCGCCGGTCAGCACGTAGACCTCGTCGAAGATCTGCACCCCGCGGATGAGGGCCAGGACGAGGACGACGGCGAGGTTCGGCCCCAGAAGCGGCAGGGTGATGCGCCAGAAGACACGCGCGGGCCGCGTGCCGTCCATTTCGGCCGCCTCGTAGAGATCCTTCGGAATGGCCTGCAGCCCCGCGAGCAGGATCAGCGTGTAGAAGCCCATATGCGCCCAGACCGATACGCCGATCGTGGCGGCGAAGGCATAGGTCCGGTCGTTGAGCCAGACCTCCGGTTCCAGGCCGAGCGAGACCATGACGAGGTTCAGAAGGCCCTGCCGCTGGAGGATCCAGCGCCAGATCAGGCCCACGACCACGGGCGAAAGCAGGACCGGAAAGAAGAACACCGCGCGGAAGAAGCCGCGAGCGCGGATCTCGCGGTTCAGGATCAGCGCGGTGATCGTGGAGACGACCACCATCATCGTGACCTGGAGGACGACGAAGACGAGGGTGTTGGCCGCCGCCGTCCAGAACGTGTCCTCCCGGCAGGTGAGCGGGTCCAGGTAGTCCCGGCATTCGAGCAGTCGCGCGTATTGCGCGCCTCCCACGAAGCTGCGCCCCTGAAGGAGGATGTCGGTGCCCGCCGTGGTCGAATAAACGAAGTTCAGCGCGAGCGGGAACAGCACGAAGACGCCGAAGATGGCGAGGTTCGGCAGCAGGAACACGGCCGCCATCCCGCCCTGTCCCGCCATGCGCTGCCACCACCGGAGCGGGGGATCGACGGCGCGGGCGAGAAGGACGAGCGGCGCCGTGACGACGACGCCGAGCTTTGCGGGGAGGGCGGCCATGCGCGGGACTATTGCGACGCGTTCTCGACAGCGTCGGCGATGTCCCGATCCATCAGTTCCCGCGCCTGTTCCATCGAGATCTCGTCCGCCATCACCTGACTGATGCGTGCGACGAGGGCGCCGTAATAGATGCCCGCCCATTCCCATGCGGGAAGCGCGTCGGCCAGGGGCAGGGTCTCGCCCGAGGCCTCAACGAAGCGGTCGAGCGCGGGCGGCACGAGGGGATCCTCGGAGGCGAAATCGAGCCCCCCGGCCTCGACGATGCCGGCATGGGCCGGCAGGAACAGCGTCCGCTTGGAGAATTCGCGGACGATCTCCTCGCCGGCGAGCCAGTCCATCAGCGTCGCGACCTCTTCGGGGTGGTCGGTGTACTTCACCGCCACCAGCCCGGCGCCGCCAGCGAGGCCGGAGCAGCCCTCGGGCCCGCAGGGCGAGCCGACGGCCACCCAGTCGAAGGCGTCGCCGATCGATTCCGACAGGAAGGCGACCTGCCACGAACCCGAATACCAGAACGGCACCTGCGCGTTGACGAAGCTCTCCCGCGCGTCGCGATAGGTGGTGCCGGCCGCCGACACCCAGGTATCGGGCAGCATCGTTCCGTCCTCCGCCCAGCTCACGAGGCGGCCGGCGAATTCGAGCGTTGCCGCGTCGACCGGCGCGGGGGACCCGTCCTCGGCGATGTAGTCGGCCCCGAACGAGGCGTTCGGCCCGGAGATGCGGTGCCCGGAGCGGTCGATCGCGAAGGCGGCGGGCAGGCCCTGATCCTCGGCCACGGCCCGGGACGCCTCGATCCAGTCGTCCCAAGTCGCGTCCGGGCCGGGCAACTCGACGCCCGCCTGCTCGAAGAGGGTGGCGTTGGCGAAGCCGCCCGTCAGTGTGAGCTGGGTCAGGAAGCCCGGGATCGCGTCGGAGCCGTCGGGCCGCATCCAGTCGAAGCGCGCGCCGAAGTTCTCCTCCCAGTAGGCGGTCTCCTCGTCCGAGAGATAGGGGCGCAGGTCGAGCCAGTGCTCGCTGTCGCTCTTCAGGTTCGACGCGACGCGCGCGATGTCCGGACCCTGCCCGGAGGCGAGCTGGATGGGCAACTGCTCCTGCGTTACCTGATAGGCGACGTTGTCGAGAACCACGTCGATCCCGGGATGCTCCGCTTCGAATCGCTCGAGCAGATCCGCCATGATCTCCCCTTCGATCCCGTCGGAATACCACATCATGCGCAATTCCGTGGCGTCCTGCGCCGATGCGGCCGTGCCGAGTCCGGCCAGCGCCATCGCCGCGACGCAGGTCAGTTTCGTTTCGGTCATGGTCGTCCTCCCTGTTGTTGCATCGTCGCTCCGTCCGCGCGGCCCGGTTCGCTTCCGGGCAGGCAGCGGCGGAGGATCGTATGCTCCCCGGCGACCGTAAAGGCCCTTCGACGCTTTTGTCGCCCCCCTGTGTCCCGCGCTCGATTCGAACCCGGGGCGGCAAGGGCCGGGTGCCGGTTGCCTTGCGGCAGGCGGCATGCTGTTTCAGACCCCATCCGGTTTCGCCGAAGGGGGGCAGTTCGATGGTCGGGAAAGCGCATCGCGGTTCGGGAATGGTCCGGCGGCAGGGCGGGGCCGGGGCATGACGGCCGTCGTCATCGTCGGCGCCGGGCAGGGCGGATTGCAGGCCGCGATCAGCCTGCGGCAGGAGGGCCATGCCGGCCCGATCACCCTGATCGGCGCCGAGCCGGGCCTGCCCTATCAGCGACCGCCCCTGTCCAAGGCCTATCTCAAGGGCGGCGAGGCGGAGGCCCTCGCCCTGCGACCGGCGGTCTTCTTCGATACGCAGAACATCCGGCTCGTCCCCGACACGCGGGTCGAGCGCATCGACCGCGACGGGCGCATCGTCCATGCTGGCGGGTCGGACTATCCCTACGACCACCTGATCCTCGCCACGGGCACGCGCAACCTGAGGCCGCCGATCCCCGGCCTCGAACGCGCGCTCGACCTTCGAACGCTCGAGGACGCGGTTCGCCTGCGCGCGCTTCTCAACCGGCCACGGCGCTGCGCGGTGATCGGGGGCGGATTCATCGGGCTCGAATTCGCGGCGGTCGCGCGCGGGCTCGGCCATGCGGTCGCAATCGCGGAGGCGGCGCCGCGGCTGATGGCGCGCGTGGTCTCGCCCGAGATGTCCGAGCGATTCCTCGCGCTGCACCGCGACCTCGGCAACGACGTCCATCTCGGCGACCCGGCCGTCGAGGTGACGGCGGACGCCGTGATCCTGCAGAGCGGGGCGCGGATCGAGGCGGATCTCGTGCTGCTCGCCACCGGAGTGGTGCCGAACGCGGAGCTCGCGGCCGAGGCGGGCCTGCCGGTCAGCAACGGCGTCGTGGTGGATGCGCGGATGCTGACGGTCGATCCGGCCATCAGCGCGCTGGGGGATTGCGCCGTCTTTCCCGATCCGGCCACCGATCGCCCGGTCCGGCTGGAAAGCGTGCAGGCAGCGACCGACCACGCCCGCCTGATCGCGAAACGGCTCGCCAAGGACGCGACGGATCCCTATGACGCGGTGCCGTGGTTCTGGTCCGATCAGGCCGATGCCAAGCTGCAGATCGCGGGGCTGGCGGAGCCCGGGGACGGAAGCGTCCTGCGCCCGAACGGCGCGGTGTTCCGCTTCGCGGGCGACCGGCTGGCCGCGGTCGAAACGGTGAACGACGCGCGCACCCACATGCAGGCGCGGCGGCGGCTGGCCTCGGGACCGGTGTCCCGCGCCGCGCTCGACGCCGCCGGCTACGACCTCGCCGCCGTCTGAGCCGCGGTGGCGCTTGAACCGGGCGCCCCGGATGATAGCGTCGCCCGGACAGGGACGCGACCGGAGGGCCGACAGGCGTCGTCAGACACGCCCTTCGCCGCTGTCGCTGCCGATCACGGAAGCGTCCGGCCAGCGGGGCGTCGACCCGACGGCACATCCCTGCAGGACGCCAACTTCCCGACGGCGGAATACCTGAACCGCCTGACCAAGGCGCGAACGGCGATGGAGCGGTGGGGACTGGCGGCGGTGCTGGTGACCGACCCGTCGAACATGAACTGGCTGACCGACTACGACGGGTGGTCTTTCTACGTCCATCAGGGCGTCGTCCTTTCGCTGGACGCGGATCCCGTCTGGTGGGGACGCGGCATGGATGCGGCGGGGGCGCTTCGCACCATCTGGATGGCGACGACCCAGATCGAGAGCTATTCCGACATCTACGTCCAGAATCCCGATGCGCATCCGATGAAGACGCTCGCCCCCTTTCTGCGCCGCGCGGCGAACGGCGGGACGATCGGCGTGGAGATGGACAATTACTATTTCTCCGCCAAGGCTCATGCCGTCCTCGCCGGGAGGCTGGGCGCGTTGCGGGACGCGACGGGGCTCGTGAACTGGTGCCGGGCGCGCAAGAGTCCGGCGGAGCTTGTCTATCTGCGCCGCGCCGGGCCGCGCGGATCGTGGAGCGGATGCACGCGGCCATCCGCGAGATGGCGGCACCCGGCCTGCCGAAGAACACGCTGGTCGCCGAGATCTATCGCGCGGGAATCGAAGGGGCGGATGGCCATTGGGGCGACTACCCCGCGATCGTGCCGATGGCGCCCTCCGGGCTCGACGCGACGACGCCGCACCTGACCTGGGACGACCGGCCGCTCGCGCCGGGGGAGGCCACGTTCTTCGAGATCGCCGGCGTGCATCGCCGTTACCATTGCCCGCAATCCCGCACCCTGTTCCTGGGCGAGCCCGCCGCGCATTTCCGCCGCGCGGAGGAGGCGGTGCTCGCGGCGCTCCGCCCCGGCAATACCTGCGGCGACGTCGCCCGGGCCTTCAACGGCTGGCTGAACGCGGCGGGCTTCGAGAAGGAAAGCCGATGCGGCTACTCCATTGGCCTGTCCTACCCGCCCGACTGGGGCGAGCGGACGATGTCGTTCCGCGGGGACGACATGACCGTGCTGGAGCCGGGCATGGTGTTCCACTTCATGCCCGCCCTCTGGCTCGACGACGGGGGGATCGAGATGACGGAACCGGTCCTCGTGACGGAAAACGGCGCGGAGCGGCTCTGCCGCACGCCGACAGGGTTGTGGGTCAAATGACCCGGCCAAGTCCGATCACGACCGACGTGCCCTTCGACGTGGATGGGGCGCGTCACGGCCATCCCGTCCTGCCCTGGAGCCGGGACGAAAGCGCATGGGGAACCCTACGCATCCCCCACACACGGTGGCGCGGGGCGGCGGGATCGCGCGGATCCGGATCCTGCCCGAGACCGGCTTGGCGCCGCCGGAAGTCGCAGCAAGGATAAACGGTTTCCTCATGGCGCGCCATGTCCGGGAGTGGTGCGGCTTGGCATTGCGTGGCCGCGCTGGCCCTGCCGGGGATATGACGCGGTGGCCGTGATGCGCGATGCGCGGTCGCGGACAAAGCGATCAGGCCGGCGACAGGCCCCGCAGGCGCTCCGACCGGCGGCGGAGGATCTCGACGGTCGCGAGCAGCAGGATCGAGACCGCCACGAGGATCGTCGCCACCGCGAGGATCGTGGGCGAGATCTGCTCCCGCAGGCCGATGAACATCTGCCAGGGCAGCGTCTTCTGCCCGGCCGAGCCGACAAAGAGCACCACGACCACCTCGTCGAAGGAGGTAATGAAGGCGAACAACCCGCCCGAGATCACGCCCGGCAGGATCAGTGGCATCTGCACCTTGAAGAAGGTCCGGACCGGCCCCGCGCCGAGATTGGCCGCCGCGCGGGTGAGCGAGCGGTCGAAGCCCACGAGCGTCGCCGTCACGGTGATGATGACGAAGGGCGTGCCGAGCGCGGCATGGGCCAACACCACGCCGAGATAGCTGCCCTGCAGGCCGACGCGTGAGTAGAAGAAGTACATCCCCGCCGCCGAGATGATGAGCGGCACGATCATCGGCGAGATCAGCACCACCATGATCGCCCGGCGGAACGGAACGTGACCTTGCGACAGGCCGATCGCCGCCAGCGTTCCGAGCCCGACCGAGATCAGCGTCGCGGCGGGCGCGATCCGCACCGAGTTCGACAGCGCCTGCTGCCAGTCGGGGTTCTGGAAGAAGTCGCGGTAGTGCCGGAGGGAATAGGCGTCGCCGTCCAGGGCCAGCATGCCGGGGGTGAAGGTGAAGAAGTTCTCGGCGTTGAAGCTGAGCGGGATGATGGTGAGGATCGGCGCGATCAGGAAGAAGAAGATCAGACCGCAGATCACGAGGAACGTGTAGTGCCAGATCCGCTGGCCCAGCGTTGCGTAGGGGGGAAGTACCATGCGCCGCTCCTAACCCAGCGAGACGTTGTCGATGCCGACGATGCGGTCGTAAAGCCAGTAGAGCACAAGCACCACGGCGAGCAGGATCGTTCCGAGTGCGGCGGCAAGGCCCCAGTTCAGCGATTGCGAGATGTGGTAGGCGATCCGGTTCGAGATGAACGTGCCGGTCGTGCCGCCGACCAGCTCCGGCGTGATGTAGTAGCCGATCGACAGGATGAAGACGAGGATGCAGCCCGCGCCGATCCCCGGGACGGATTGCGGGAAGTAGACACGGCGGAAGGCGGTGAAGTTCGTGGCGCCGAGGCTTTTGGCGGCGCGCACGTAGGAGGGCGGGATGGTCTTCATCACCGAATAGAGCGGCAGGATCATGAACGGCAGCAGGATGTGCGTCATCGCGATGATCGTGCCGGTCTGGTTGTTGATGAGCGCGAGCCGTCCCCCGTCCGAAATGATCCCCGACCAGACGAGGAGGTCGTTGATGACGCCTTGCTGCTGCAAGAGCACCTTCCAGGCCGAGGTCCGTACGAGGAGCGAGGTCCAGAACGGCAGGAGCACGAGGATGAGGAGCAGGTTGGCGCTGCGCATCGGCAGGTTGGCGAGCAGGAACGCGATCGGATAGCCCAGCAGCACGCAGCAGCCCATGATGGTGAGCGACATGAACAGCGTGCGGCCGAAGAGCAGGCCGTAGATCTGCCGGTCCTCCGGCTGCCGCGCGACGCCGTCGGCGGTGAGCTGGAGGTCGACGGCGGACAGGAAGTAGCCGGCGGTGTAGGGGCTGGAGAACGCCTTGATGGTCTCCCAGATCGTCGTGTCGCCCCAGTCCTCGTCGATGTCGAGGAACGTGTCGCGGAACCCCGTCACCTCGAAGGCCGGCGCCGCCTCGGCCGCCGCTGCGAGCAGCTGGGCGTTCGCGCCATCGAAGCCCGCGGCGGCGTCCGGGTTCGCGATGAGGTCGCCGTGGAGCGCGCGGCAGACGATGGGCCAGGGCTCCTCCTCGGTCGGGCTGTCGCCGTCCTCGGTGCGGATGACGCGGGCGAAGGCCGCGTACATGTCCGCCGCGCGCGGCAGGGCGTCGGCCACGCCGTCGCGCAATTCGAAGCGCGGCTCGGGGCCCGCATCGTCGTCGGCCCCGGCGGCCCATTCGGCCTGCGCCTCGA
The DNA here is from genome assembly GCF_947494025.1 of uncultured Jannaschia sp. Taxonomy (GTDB): domain Bacteria; phylum Pseudomonadota; class Alphaproteobacteria; order Rhodobacterales; family Rhodobacteraceae; genus Jannaschia. Next base: position 41,886 of record NZ_CANLTQ010000005.1, on the reverse strand, counting down.
TCCAGTCCGGGCTGGCCATCAGTCCGACCCAGGTCGCGGGCTCCTCCCAGGCGGGGTCGAGCGCGACGAACCGGTCGGCCGCGTCTTCGCCGATATCGTCCGCGCCGCGCCCCGTTCTGCGAAACAGCGAGGAGGCGGCGGTCGTCTCGTAGTTCAGGCGGGAGCCAAGGCGGGTGTGGTTCTTCAGCTCGACGGCGATCGCGAGGTCCTGCGCCAGCGCAGCGAAGACCGGCTCCTCCGGCATGTCGTCCCCGTCCCAATCCTCCAGCGCGACGACGGTGCGGGGCAGCGTCTCGCTCACGATCTGGTTCTCGACCGAGCGAAACAGCATGTCGGCGATCGGCGCGATGAAGGTCACGACGATGAACAGGAAGAGCGGCGCGACGAGCGCGAGTGCGCGCAGCTTCTCGCGGCGCAGGGCGCGGTTCAGGCTCCGCTTCAGGGGCGTGCCGTCGGCGGCGACCATCTCGCCGCCCGCGCGCTGTTCCGCGATGCGGAGGCCGGTATCGGGCGTCACTCCGGTGACGGCGTCCGGCCCGTGCGTGGCGTCGGTCATCGGTGGGCCCTCCCGCGCGGGGTGCGGGGGCGACGCGCGCCGCCCCCGCCGGTTGCCTTACTGGGCGAGCCAGGCCTGGAACTTCGAATCCAGGTCGTCGCGGTAATCGGCCCACCATTCGTAGTTCTGCACGAAGGCGTTGGACGCGTTGTCGGGGTTGGTCGGCATGTGCGGCGCCATGTCGATGCCGAGTTCGGCGTGCTGACCCACGAGTGGGGCCGAGGACTTGCGCGCCGGGCCGTAGCTGATCCAGGCGGCCTGGTCGGCGAGCCGCTGCGTGTCGGTAGCGAAGTACAGGAAGTCCTTCACGCGGTTCAGCGCCGGCTCGTCGAGGCCCTCGGGGATGACCCAGCCGTCGAGGTCGTAGGATTGCGCGTCCCACAGCATCGCGACGGGCTGGTCCTGCTCCTCGATGACCGAGAAGAGGCGCCCGTTATAGGTGGAGCCCATGACCACCTCGCCATCGGCGAGAAGCTGCGGCGTGTCGGCGCCGGCCGTCCACCAGACCGTCTGGTCCTTGATCGTATCGAGCTTGGCTAGGGCGCGGTCCTGCCCCTCCTCCGTCTCGAGCGTGTCGTAGATGTCCTCCCAGGCGACCCCGTCGCAATAGAGCGCCCATTCCATGTTGTTGTGCGGCCGCTTCTCGAGGCTGCGCTGGCCGGGGAACTCCTCGAGGTTGAAGACGTCGCAGATCTCGTCGGGCGTGCGCCCTTCCCACTCCTCGACATCGGTACGGTAACCGAAGGTGTAGGAATAGGCGATCTGCGGGATGAAGCATTCGGAGACGAGCATCTCCTCGCCGAAATCCTCCGACGCGGGCGTGCCGTCGGGGGCGGGGGCCAGGATCTCGTCCGGGTCGACCTCCATCGCGAGCCCCTCGTCGCACAGGCGCATGGAATCGGCGGCGGTCACGTCGACGAGATCCCAGGTGATGTTGCCGGCCTCGGACTGCGCGCGCATGCCGGCCACGGCCTCGCCCGAACTCTCGTCCCAGATGACTTCCACCTCCGGGTGCATCTCCTGGTAGGGCTCCACATAGGCCTTGAGCTGGCTGTTCTGGTAGGCGCCGCCCCAGCTGACGATCGTCATCTCGTCGGCCATCTCCTGCGCGAGGGCCGGCACGGCGATGAGCGCGGCGCCCGTCGTGAGCATCAGTGACTTCAGTTTCATGTCGCAAAACTCCCGTTTGTCTTCGCCCTTGTGTTCTCCGTTCCACCCTGGGCGCGGGCGAAACGCGTCCGTCCCGGTCTCAGACGTTCAGCGCGCGGCAATCCGCGGGCAGCCATCCGATCCGGACCTTGTCGCCCGGCGCAAGCCGGGTCTGGCCGGCGCGGTTGCGCGTCTTGACGACGAAATCGTCCCGTCCGGCGACGCGCAACCGGGTGCGGAAGACGTCGCCCATGTAGATGAACTCGAGCACCTCCGCGTCGAGCGTGTGCGCGCCCGGGCCGAGTTGGGGGTCGATCTCCACCCGCTCGGGCCGGATCGACACGAGCGTCGGATCCCCGACCTTCGCGACGTTGACCGGCACCGCGTCGATTTCGCCGCCGCCGTCGAGCGCCACGACGCAGGTGCCGCCGTCGATGGCGCTGACCTTGCCCCGGAGCGTGTTGTTCTCGCCGATGAACTGCGCGACGAAGCTGTTCTCCGGCCGCTCGTAGAGCTCGTCCGGCGTGGCGAGTTGCTGGATGCGGCCGTCGTCGAAGACCGCGACCCGGTCCGACATCGTCAGCGCCTCGGTCTGGTCGTGGGTGACGTAGACCACGGTGATGCCGAGCTCGTGCGCCAGCCGCGTGATCTCGAACTGCAAGGTCTCGCGAAGCTGCTTGTCGAGCGCGCCGAGCGGCTCGTCCATGAGCACCAGCTCCGGCTCGAAGACAAGCGCGCGGGCCAGCGCGATGCGCTGCTGCTGACCGCCCGAAAGCTGCGCCGGACGGCGGCCGCCGAACGCCCCCATCTGCACCATGCCGAGCGCGCGCGAGATCTTCGACTCCTGCTCGGCCTTCCCGACCTTGCGGACCTCGAGCGGAAAGGCGAGATTCTCGGCCACCGTCATGTGCGGGAACAGCGCGTAATTCTGGAACACCATGCCGATGCCGCGCTTGTGCGGCGGGATGCCGTTGATCCCGCGCCCCTGCAGCCGGATCTCCCCGTGCGTGGCCGTCTCGAACCCGGCGAGCATCATCAGGCAGGTCGTCTTGCCGGAGCCCGAAGGCCCCAGCATCGTCAGGAATTCGCCCTTGCCGATCGAAAGGTTGAGGTCCTTCACCACCAGCGTCTCGCCGTCGTAGCTTTTCTGCACGCGGTCGAATTCGACGAATGCTCCGGTTCCGTCCAACACCTGATCCGGCTCCTCCCTTGCTTCGGACCTGTGTGCCACTTCCGCAGCCGTTGGCCAACCGTTTCGTCGGGGCGTCCGGGCACGCCCCCGCGCCGGGGGACCGAATGCCCGACCATCGGGCATCGCACGCGCCCGCGGCCCGCCGGACCGGCGATGGCGCTTGCGTAGCGTTTCGTCGCGGCGCAGCATCGGCCGCGTGACAGAACCGGGACATTCCGACCCGCCCGCCGTCGAGGTGGTCCGCGCGGGCAAGCGCTACGGCAGCGTCGACGCGCTTCTCGGAGTGGATCTGACGATCGCGCGGGGGACGTTCTTCACGCTTCTCGGCCCGTCGGGCTGCGGCAAGACCACGCTGTTGCGCCTCGTTGCGGGGTTCGAGGCGCCCAGTTCGGGCATCGTGCGGATCGGCGGCATCGACGTCACCGGACGCCCGCCGCACCGCCGCTCCGTCAACACCGTGTTCCAGTCCTACGCGCTCTTTCCGCATCTGACCGTGGCGCAGAACGTGGCCTTCGGGCTCGAGATGCTGGGTCGCGCCGACGCGCGGGACCGGACGCGCGAGATGCTGGCGCTCGTGCGCCTCGACGGGTTCGCCGACCGCCGCCCCGCGCAGCTCTCCGGCGGGCAGCAGCAGCGCGTCGCGCTCGCTCGCGCCCTCGCGCCCTCGCCCGAAGTGCTGCTTCTCGACGAACCGCTCAGCGCGCTCGACCTGAAGCTGCGGCGCGAGATGCAGCGGGAGCTGAAGCGCCTGCAGCACGAGACCGGCATCACCTTCGTCTTCGTCACCCACGATCAGGAGGAGGCACTGACCATGTCGGACCGGATCGCGGTCATGGAGGGGGGCCGTGTCCTGCAAGTCGGCCCGCCGCGCGAAATCTACGACGCGCCGGCCACGCGCTTCGTCGCGGGCTTCATCGGCGAGTCGAACGTGCTGGCGGGAGAGGTCCGGGAGGGCCGGGTGCATCTGCCGGGCGGCTCGGTGCCGGCGCCGGACGGCGCGGCGGGACCGGTCACGCTCGCGATCCGGCCCGAGCGGGTGACGCTTGCCGCGTCCGGGGCGCCCGACACGCTGGCGGCGGTGCTGGCGACGACGATCTATCAAGGTGCCGACCTGACCGCCCATCTGCGCCTACCCGACGGGACCGAAATCGCGGCGCGCCTGCCCGCCGACGCCGCGCCGGGCCCGCCCGGCACGCCGCACGGCGTGGCCTTCGCGCCCGGCGCCCTGCGGGTGTTGGCGGAATGACGGACCGCGCCGCGCCGACGCCTGCCGAGCGGTCCGGGGCACGGTCGGGGTGGCTCCTGTCCGCGCCGGCGCTTCTTCTCCTGGCGATCGGGGCGACCGGCCCGCTCCTCGTGATCGTGGTCTATGCGTTCCTCGAGAAGGGCTCCTATTCCGGCGTTCAATGGGCCTTCTCGACGGAGGCGTGGTTCCAGGTCCTCTTCGAGCGGGACATCTTCGACGACACCGTGACCCTGGCCGACGCGCATCTGACGATCTTGTGGCGGTCAGTGAAGCTTTCGCTCGCGACCACGGCGCTGGCCTTCCTGCTCGGCCTGCCGACGGCCTGGTTCATCGCCACGCGGCCGCCGGAGTGCCGGGCGGTCTGGCTCTTTCTGGTGACGATCCCGTTCTGGACCAACCTCCTCATCCGCACCTTCGCGATCATGGAGGTGATCCGGAACGGCGGGATCCTGAACTCCGCGCTCATGGGTCTCGGCCTGATCGAGACGCCGATCCAGATCCTCTATACCGACGCCGCCGTGCTGATCGGGATGGTCTATGTCTACCTGCCGCTCATGGTCCTGCCGCTCTACGCGGCCGTGGAGCGCTTCGACATGCGACTTCTCGAGGCTGCGCACGACCTCTATGCCTCGCGCTGGCAGGCGCTGCGCCGGGTCGTCCTGCCGGTGATCCGGCCCGGCATCGTGGCCGGCTCGATCCTCGTCTTCGTCCCCTCGCTCGGGGCCTATGTCACGCCGCGGCTGCTGGGCGGAGGCAAGAACATGATGATCGGTAACTTCATCGAGCTGCAGTTCGGGCAGGGCCGCAACTGGCCGCTCGGCGCGGCGCTGTCGCTGATCCTGCTCCTCGTCGTGCTCTGCGCCCTTGTCCTGCTCACACGCCTGACCCAACGGGAGGCGGAGGAATGAGGCGCTTCGATCCCGCCGCTTTGCCGGGCTTCGCCTGGATCGCGGTCGGCGCGCTCATCCTTCTCTGGGCGCCGATCGCGACCATGGTGGTCTACAGCTTCAACGCCTCGCAATCGGTCGCGCTCTGGGGCGGGTTCAGCCTTCAATGGTACGCCGCCGCCGCCGGGAACGCGGCGGTGCAGGCCGCGGCGCTCCGCTCCGTCGTGATCGCGCTTTCGGCCGCGGCCATCGCCAGCGCCGTCGCGAAGATGGCCGCGCTGGGCACCACGCGGCGGGGCGGCTTTCGCGGCCGGCGGGTGATCTATCTCGTCATCAACCAGCCGCTGATGGTTCCGGAGATCGTGACTGCCGTGGCCCTGCTCATCGTCTTCGCCTCGGTGAAGGTCGCGACCGGCTATGCCGGGCTGGGCTACCTCATCCTCGCGCATTCTGCCTTTTGCGTGCCGTTCGCCTACCTGCCGATCCGCGCCCGGCTGGAGGGCATGGACCGAAGCCTCGAGACGGCCGCGGCCGACCTCTACGCCACGCCCTGGCAGACGTTCCGCCACGTGACGCTGCCGATCCTCGCGCCGGGCATCGCGGCGGGCGCCATGCTCGCCTTCGTCATCAGCCTCGACGACGTGATCATCACCGAGTTCGTCAAGTCCGCCGGGCAGGACACGCTGCCCACCTACATGCTGGGCCAGCTCCGCCGCGCCGTGACGCCCGAGGTCAACGCGATCTCGACCGCGCTGCTGGCGTTGACCGTGACGCTTCTGACGGCTTTCTTCGTCCTGACCCGACGAAGGGACACGAAACCCTGATCGCAGACGCCGCGAACCGGCGCGCCCCCACCCGACAAGGAAAGACCGAAATGCGCCTGATCCTGTTATCCGCCCTGACCTGTGCCGCGACCGGCGCCCTGGCCCAGGGACAGCTCAACATCTACAACTGGGGCAACTACACTTCCCCCGAGCTGATCGAGAAGTTCGAGGCCGAGACCGGCATCGACGTGACGATCACCGACTACGACAGTAACGACACCGCGCTCGCCAAGGTCGAGGCGGGCGGCCACGGCTTCGACATCGTCGTGCCGACCCATTCCGTCCTGCCGGTCTGGATCGAGAAGGGGCTGCTCCAGAAGCCCGGCATTCCGCAGATGGAGAATTACGGCAATATCGCCGAACGCTGGCGGACCATTGAATGGGATCCGGGGCGGGAATGGTCGGTGCCGTGGCTATGGGGCACGACGGGGGTCGCGGTAAACACGGCGGTCTACGACGGCGACATCAACACCTCAGCGATCTGGCTCGACCCGCCGGAGGCGCTGGCGGGCAAGGTGAACGTCGTCCCGGAAATGGAGGACGTGATCAACCTCGCGCTCCTGTATGTCGGATCCAAGCCCTGCACCTCGGATCGCGAGAAGCTGCGCGCCGCGCGCGACGTCCTCGCCGCCGCCAAGCCGCATTGGATGAGCATGGATTACGGGATGACCGAAAAGCTGGGCAACGGCGACGTCCCGGCAAGCGTCAACTGGAACGGCTCGACCTTCCGCGCCCGCGCGCAGAACTCCGACGTGGCCTACGGCTATCCGAAGGAGGGCTACGTCGTGTGGATGGACAACGCCGCCCTGCTCGCCGATGCGCGGAACGTGGAGGAGGCGAAGGCCTTCCTGAACTTCATCATGGACCCGGAGAACGCGGCGATGATCTCGTCCTTCGCGCGCTACGCCAACGGGATCGAGGGGTCGGAGCAATATCTGCCCGAGGACATGCGGACGGCCCCGGAGATCGTCGTGCCGGAAGAGCTTCGGGATGCCGGCGTCTTCTCGCTCGCCTGCCCGGACGAGATCAACGAGTTCTACACCGCAATCTGGACCGAGCTTCAGAAATAGCGCAGCGCGGGTCGGGCCGGGGGGCTCCGGCGGGCGTGTTTTTGGCCAGGAGGAAGGGGCGCGGCCGGTTCGGCCCCGGCCCCGGCGCAGTCAAAGCTCGAAGCGGACGTCCGGCCGGGCGAGTCCGCCGTCCCGACCGATGACGGTGCCGTCGGCGCGCCAGCAGGCGGCGCCGGTCATGGTGCCGTTCGGCTCGAAGGCGATGGCGTTCCTGCCACCGCCACCGCCACCGCCACCGCCGCCGATCGTGCGGACCGTGCGCACGTCGTGGCCTCTGGCCGCGAGCGCCTCCCGCATCGGCGCATAGGCCTGCTCGAGTTCCAGATGCGCGCCGTCGGTCCGAAGCCGTGGCGCCTCCACCGCTTCCTGAAGGGGGGGCCGGACGGGCGGGATCAGCGCGCGGGGCTGGCGCCCGTGGTCTCCGTCGGCGTGGCCCCGGTGCGGGGCGGGGTGAGCAGCCGGCGCCATCTCTCGACCACCGCGGCGTGACGGAACTCGGGGCGGGTGGCGACGTCCGGGCGCCGCGCCCGCCAAGCGAGGATGCGCGCCGCGATGGCGTCCGGATCCGTCGCGTCGAGGAGTTGTTCCGGGTCGGAGGCGACCTCGTCGTTCGCGCCGAGCCCGCGATGGAGCAGCGCCGGGCAGCCGAGCGCGTTCGCCTCGGCGATGACCAGGCCGAAGGTCTCCGCGAATTCGGTCTGCGGGTAGAACAGGCAAAGCGCTTGCCGCATCCGGCGGTGCAGCTCGTCCTGTCCGAGGCGGCCCAGTCGCTCCACGCCTTCGGGCGGACGGCCGGCGTTCCAGGGCAGATAGCCGGGATCGGCGACCGCAAGGGTGAGCGAGGGGATCCGCGTATGCAGATCCCGGAAGGCGGCATAGACCTCGCGCAGACCTTTGTGCGGCGCGCTCGCGAAGAGGAGGCGGTCGCGGTCCGGCACGGTGTCGTCGGGCCGGAGCGCGTCGTCGATCGCGTTGTGGACGAAGCCGATCGGCGGGCGCGGACCGGGCAGCCACGCGGCGAGCCATGCCGCGTGGCTCGCGGAGACGCAGACCACCTCGATGCCGGCCGTGCGGAGCGCCGCACCCATCCCGCGATTGTGGCGCCCGGGAAAGACGTGGAGCCAAAGGAGGATGCGGGCGTCGGGGTGGTGCCGGCGCAGCTTCACCGCGACCTTCCTGGAGTTGACGACGACGAAGGTTTCGGCCGGCAGCGCGGGGTCGAAGGGGCGGAACGCGACGCCGCGCTCGTCGATGGAGACGTCGCGCCGCGCCTGCCGCACCTCGACCGTCGCCCCCTCCGCCAGCGCGCCCGCCAGACGGGCCACCATCTGCTCCGTGCCGCCCAGCCCTTCGAGCGTCTCGCGCCCGAGCGCGTAGGGACGCGGGGCGAGCGTGTCGACGAAGGCGAGGTCGGGCGTCATCCCGAACCGGCTCCGCCCGGCCGGCGCGGTCCGGCACCGGAAGCCGCGTCCGCGAACGCCGCTCCGGGCGACCCTGCCTGCCCGCGATCGCATGCGCGCGTTCCTGTCGCGTCCGGGGGATCCGGCCAGACGGATCGCCCGGACCAGAAGCATCCGGGGGTGGCGCGTCGGGCCGGGGCATCTAAGTGGCGGGGCCTGAAGCGACGGAAAGGATCCCCGACATGGACGCCTCCCTCTCGCCCGTCCTCCTCGGGTTTCTGGGCAGTTTCGGCGCCGGCGCGCTGACCGCCGTGGGGGCGCTGCCGGTCCTGTTCGGCCGGACGCCGTCGCAGGGCTGGCGCGACACCTCGCTCGGCTTCGCGGCGGGGGTCATGCTGGCGGCGTCGTTCTTCTCGCTGATCATCCCGGCGCTCGACGCGGCCGAGCTCCGTTACGGCGCGGGCCCCGTTCCGCCGCTGATCGTCTGCGCGGCGATCCTTTTGGGGATGGGCGTCATCTTCGCCGTGAACGAGATGATTCCGCACGAGCATTTCACGTCCGGACGCGAAGGCCCGGAGGCGGTGTCGTTGCGGCGGGTCTGGCTCTTCATCGTCGCGATCGCCATTCACAACGCGCCCGAAGGGCTGGCGGTGGGCGTGGCCTTCGGCGCGGACGGCGTATCCGGTGGCCTGCCAGTCGCGCTCGGCATCGGGCTGCAGAACGCGCCCGAGGGACTGGCGGTGGCGGTGGCCCTGCTGGGCGAGCGGTATTCTCCCGCTCGAGCCTTCGCCGTCGCGGCCATGACCGGTATGATCGAGCCCGTCGCAGGCCTCCTCGGCGCGGCCGTGATGACCGTGACGCAGCCGCTCCTGCCCTGGGGACTGGCCTTCGCGGCGGGGGCGATGCTCTACGTCATCAGCCACGAGATCATTCCGGAGACGCATCGCAGCGGCCATCAGCGGCGCGCAACATCGGGCCTCGCCATCGGTCTGGTGGTCATGCTGTTCCTCGACGTCTGGCTCGGGTAGCGCCACGTCATGCCTCGTCGAACGGGTAGCGGCCCGCCGCGTCCCACGGTCCGCCGCGATACCACCACAGGCGCAGGGCCACGGCCTCGCCGTCCCAGGGCGCGAAGCTTGCGCGGAGCGCTTCCAGCGTCGCGGTCGCCGTTTCGCGCGAGACCTTGTTCTGCACCGTGACATGGGCGCGCAGGCCGCCCCGATCCTGCGCGGTAAGCTCGAACCCCGCGCCGATCTCGCGTTTGAGCGTGTCGCCCGCGGGCAGGTCGAGCCGGTAGGCCGCGCCGCGTCCGAGCGGCATGACCGACGCCACGCGAAACGCCGGCCGCGGCCGCGCTGCCACCTTGGCGAGCCGCGTCGCCACGTCGACCGCGCGATCCCCGGGCAGGTGATGGTACAACGTCACATGCGCCGGCACGAGGTTGCGTTCGGACGGGAACCAGCGGCCCCGGTCCGCGTCGAAGCGCGCCTGGCTTTCGGGGTCGGCTTCCAGCGTGACGATGAGGGGCGCGGCCTGCATGCCGGTCCATCTAGGCCGCCGGACGCATCTTCGCCAGCAGGCTGTCGAGCCGTTCGATCCGGTCGGCGGTGGAGGCCGTACGTCGAACGTCAGGGCGCTGCCCCCGGCGAAAGCCGGCCGGGCGTCTTCGAGAATCCGGCCGGGGACGCCAACCTTGCCGAAATCATGGAGCGGGGCACCGATACAGACGTTGTGGCAACGCTCCGGCTCGGGTTCGATCGCCTCGGCAGTGATCCGGGAAACGGCGGCCCGGACGATATGCAGCGCAGTCGATCGACCAGGGCGCGATCGATCCCGGCGCCGATCGACACGACCCCCTTCGGCCGCGCGAAGCGCGCGACGCCGCCGGGCCGGGGCCGCCGGACGATAGGGCAGCGCGCCGCGTCTGGCCCTTTCCTGCGTCGGCGCCGGCTCAAGTCCGGGCGCGAAACCGGTCGTCCAAGCGGCCCCGGTCAAGGGGCCAGGCGCGCGACGGCGAACCGGTCCTCCCTGTCCGTGAGGACTCGGTCGAGCTTCCAGCCAGCGCTCCGGGCGAGCGCGCCGAGGTTTTCCACCGTGTACTTGCGCGCGGCACTGACATGGATCGCCTCGCCTGCCGCAAAGCCGATCCGCGCGCCCGGCAGCGTCACGACCTGATCCCGCCGGGAGACGAGACGCATGTCGATCCGCGTGGCGACCGCGTTCCAGGACGCTTCGTAGGCGAAGGCGTCGTGCGCGAAGTCCGCGCCCGTTTCACGGTTGAGCCGGGTCAGCAGGTTGCCGATGAACGCCGCCGTCACGCCCTGCGCGTCGTCGTAGGCCGCCACGAGCTCGTCCGTGTCCTTGACCAGGTCGACGCCGAGGATGAAGCCCTCCACGTTCGGCCAAGCCCGGGCGCCGGCGAGGAGGTCGCGCGCAATCTCGGGTTCGAGATTTCCGATGGTCGAGCCCGGAAAGAACCCGACCTTCGGTACGTCGCGGAGCCTGGGCGACAGCGGCACCGGGCCGGTGAAGTCCGCCGCGACCGGCACCACGTCGAGCCGGGGATATCGGCGCCGAAGGTCGGCCGCCGTCTCCTCCAGGAATCCCGCGGCGATGTCCACGGGCACGTAGGCCGACAGATGCGGCGCCGCATCGAGCAGCGTGCGCGTCTTGACCGAGGCACCCGAGCCCAGCTCGACGAGCGCGCCGCCCGGCGGAATGGACGCGCCGAGCGCCGCGGCATGCGTCTCGAGGATCGCGGCTTCCGTCCGGGTCGGGTAATATTCCGGCAGGGTCGTGATCCGCTCGAACAGGTCGCAGCCCTGCCGGTCGTAAAGCCATTTCGGCGGCAAGGTCTTTTCGGCCCCCGAAAGCCCTTCGATGGCGTCGCGGAGAAGCTCCGGATTCGTCACCGCATCGTTCGGACTTTCGTCGATGCGGGCGAGGCTGTCCTTCGTCACGTCAGGTCCCGCGCGAGCCGCAGACCCATCATCTGCCATCTCTGGTGCGGGTAGAAGAAGGTCCGGTAGGTCGGGCGAAGCTGTTCGCGCGGCGTCGCGCAGGAGCCGCCGCGCAGGACGCGCTGGTTCACCATGAACTTGCCGTTGTATTCGCCAAGCGCGCCCTCGGGCGGCCGGAAGCCGGGATAGGGCGCGAAGTCGGAGGCGGTCCATTCCCAGACATCGCCCCAGATGCCGGGGCCGGGCAGGGGCCGCAGGGCGCCGGTCGCGCCGGCCTCGCCCATCAGGTTGCCCGAGATCGGGGCATCGCGGAACGCGACCTCGTGCTCGGCCTCCGTCGGCAGGCGCGCGCCGGCCCAGCGGGCGAAAGCCTCGGCCTCGTAGTAGCTGACATGGACCACCGGCGCGTCGAGCGCCACGGGCTGCGGGCCGCGCAGCGTGTAGGTCCACCATTCGTCGTCCTGCTTCCACCAGTAGAGCGGATGCGCCCAGCCTTCGCGGGCGGCGACGGCGTGGCCCTCCATCAGCCAGTGCCGGGCGTCGGCATAGCCGCCGTCCTCCATGAAGGCGATCCAGTCGCGGTTGGTGACCGGCCGGTCCGCGATCTCGTAGGGGTCGAGCCAGACCTTGTGGCGCGGCCCCTCGCAATCGTAGGCGAAGCCCCCGCCGTCGTGCCCGATCTCCACGAGGCCGCCGTCGTGGCGGGTGTAGGACAATGCCACCTCGGACGTGACCGCCAGCGGCTCCGGATCCTTGTAGGCGGGCAGGAGGGGGTTGAAGCTCAGCCCGTGCAGCAGGTCGGTGACCAGAAGCTCCTGATGCTGCATCTCGTGGTGGCAGCCGAGCTCAACGAGCGCGGCGATGTCGTCGGCATCGTCCCGCGCGGCGGACACGAGACCGGCGAGGCTGTCCTCGACATGCGCGCGGTAGTCCCGCACCGCCTCGCCGCCCGGGCGGGAAACGAGCCCGCGCCGGTCGCGCGCGTGACGCGGCCCGGCCTGCGTGTAGTAGGAGTTGAAGAGGAACGCGAAACGATCGTCCGGCGAGGCGTAGTCCGGCAGGCGCGGCTTCAGGATGAACTCCTCGAAGAACCACGTCGTATGCGCCAGGTGCCATTTGGCGGGCGAGGCGTCCTCCATGCTTTGCAGCATCGTGTCCTCGGGCGCGAGCGGCGCGACGAGCGCGTCGGTCCGCGCCCGTGTCCGGGAAAACATCTCGAGGGCTTCGTTGGGCGCCAATGGCACGGGGGCGGTCTTCATCTGTGGCCCTTCCTTTCCGGGTCGAGACATGTCCGTCACGCTTTCAACGCCGCGGGGTCCTGTCCGGTCGCATGCAAAGTTCAGCCCTCCGCGACTTAGCGCGGTTTCGCTCGCGATCGGACGAACGGCGCGGCGTCCGTCATGTATGATCGAAGCAGGATGCCTCGCTCCGGGGCCAACCGGCAACCGTCGAGCCGCGGGTCGGATCCGCCCGCGTCGAAGCGGCATGGCCAGGTCCGCACGCCGCACCGGCCTTGCCGGTCACATGTGCCACCGGACCGATGCGGAGCGTCAGCCTCCCGCGCGGAACCCGCCGGTGCGCGAGGCGCCGAAGCCGCCGCTGCGGGCGACCGAGGACCGGGTCAGGGGCGCCGCGTTGCGAGTGCTCGCGGCCTGCGTCGTCAGCGACGAGGCGGCGACGTTGCCCCGGCCCGAAAGGCTGCCGGCGCGGGTGCCGCCATCGGTGGTGGCGTAGCCCGAACCAGCGGCCGGCACCATCGCCCGGGAGGCGAAGCCGCGGCCGGACAGGAGCTGCCCCATCAGGAAGCCCGCCATCAGCGGCATGAAGACCGAGGAGCGGTTCTCGTCCTCGATGCAGGCGCCTTCGCCGTGTTCCGCCTCGCAGACGGCGAGGGCGTCGTAGCGCGGCGCCGTCTCCTCGTGTTCGGCCTGCGCCTCGGCGTATTGCGCCTCGCAGGTTTCCGTGTCCATCCCGCTGGCCTCGCAGGTGGAGGGGTCGTCGAACATGACGACCTCCGTCTGATCCTCCTGACAGCCCGCGAGCACAATGACCGAGGCCGCGCCGAGGAGCATGATTCGTCTGGGTGCCGATGCCTTCATGTCCCGATCCTTTCCTTCGCTACGGCTCTATATAGTGCGGCTTGAAGCGGCTGAGATCCTGCGTGATGCGCGACCGATCCTCGCGGATGCCGAGCGCGACGCAGGTCTCGCCCACGATCCATGTTCCCATGACCGGGCGGAAGCCGTCCATCTCCGGAAGCGGGGCATAGGCCTGCACGAGCCTCGGATGCGCGTCGTAGGACACGTCGCGCGACGCCTCGATCGCCGTGCCGTCGGATCCCTCGATCCGCACCCCCGCGCCTTCGCGCGAGAAGATGGGCTTCGTGACCTTGCCGCGCGCGAAATGCCCGGCGGCGACGGCCCGGTCCCACGCCGCCGACCCGTCCGCGAGCTCGTCCGCGAAGAAGGCCGGCAGGAGGTTCGGATGCCCCTCGAACATCTCCCACATCACGGCCAGAAGGCCCTTGTTCGAGACCAGCGCCTTCCAGGGCGGCTCGAGGAAGCGCGTGCCGGATGTGGCAAGCGCGGCAGCCTCCTCGTCGCGCAGGAAGTCCTCCCACGGGTAGAGCTTGAAGAGCGTCCCGATGATCCGCTCCTCCCCGTCGACAAGCCGCCCCGTCGGGTCGATGCCGATGGCGTTTACCGGCACGAAATGCGCACCGAGACCGGCATCGCGCGCGGCATAGGCCAGCGTCTCGACATTCGCGTAATCCTCCTCGACGCCCTCGATGGCCGCGAAATGCACGTCCTCGCCGGGCGCGCAGATCTCCGCGAAGCGCTCGGTCAGCGCCTCCTGCAGCCGGTTGAGCTGGTCCGACCCGGCGGGGATCAGTCCGGCCTCGCGCGCACCTTCGAGCCAGTCCCACTGGAAATGCCCCGTCTCGTAAAGGGAGGTCGGCGTGTCGGCGTTGTATTCAAGGAGCTTCGCCGGACCGGTCCCGTCATAGGCGAGATCCATCCGTCCGTAGAGTTCCGCCTCGCCCGTGCGCCACGATTCCGCGACAAAATCCATGTGCGGCCCGGGGATGCCGAGACGGTGCATCGCCGCCTCGTCCTCCACCACGCAGGCCACGGCCTCCCGCGCCATCGCATGGAGCGCGGTGGACGGATCCTCGAGCCGCGTCTCGATCTCCTCTAGCGAAAAGGCGTAGGCGGTCGTCTCGTCCCAATAGGGCTCGCCGTACATGGTATGAAACTTGAAGCCCGCCTCCTCGGCACGGTCCTTCCAGTCGGGCCGCTCGACCCCCGGTACCTTTCGCATGGTTCCCTCCCCGTTCGCCGTCGAAGCCAAAGCCGCGCGGCATACGCGTCCGCAGCGTCCCCGGATGCGTTTCAATCCTGGAAATACTCCATATCGAACGACACGACGCCGTCACCCCGGATCTCGATCGCGGCTTCGGCGAAGCGGGGCGGGCCACGACGCATCCGGGCGTTTCGGGAAAAGCCGATCCCCTCGAGCGGGATGAACATCATCCGGCGGTCGAGCGTGCCGTTGCCGTTCTCGTCGTGGATCGCCTGGATCGCATAGATACCCGGCGGCACGTCGCGGATCGTCACGACCCCGCCGGAGGCCGGGGCACGCCCGATATGGACGCAGTCCGACGTGGTGAACTGCGCCTCGTCGCAGATCGCCACGAGAAGTTGGCCCTCGTCCGACCGGAGGTTTCCGATCCGGATCGTCAGATCCGCGGCGGTGGCCGGCACCGTCGTCAGCATGCAGACAATCGTGAGAGCGAAGCGCATGACGCGATGATCCCTTAATGACACCGGTCGGACGTAGCCCGGCGGAGCGAAAGGTCATGGTGTCCGGTCGCGCCGCCCGGATCGTTCGGTTCTTCGCGTTCCCGCACGGCCATGCCCGGGAAGATATCGCTACGGGCGGGAAGCGACACCCCCATGCGTGGGTCGGATCGGCCCTGTGACGAGGCGGTCATGCGCGATATACGTCTCCCGTGACCGCGTTCGACACGACCTCGCCCGACGCCCTCGCGGATCGTCGCGGCTACGACCCGGCGTTCCTGGGCGACGGGGCGTTTCGGGTGGACTTCCCGGGTCTCGGGCCCCGTACGGACGACCTCGCGCCCGTCGCGGGGGTGTCTGACGCGGTGCTGCGCTACCAGAACTTCTCGATCCTGCAGTCCCGCTCCCGCCGGCTGCCGATCCTGGCAGCCGTCAACGTTGACGGGGGGCGCGCCTTCGACCTGCCCCGGCGCGGACGATGGCGGCTCGACGGGCGGCTCGCGCCGGAGCACCAGATCGGCAACGAACTCTACCGCGACAACCCGCTCGACCGGGGGCATATGGTCCGCCGCAAGGATGCCGGCTGGGGCGCGACCCGGGCGGAGGCCGAGCGGGGCGAGGCGGACACGTTCCACTACACCAACGCGGCGCCCCAGCATGCGGACCTCAACCAACGCGACTGGCTCGGACTCGAGGATTACATTCTCCGCGCGGTCACGACGCGGGGGCTCCGGGCGTCGGTCCTGACCGGGCCGGTCCTCGCCGACAGCGACCGACCGCTCGATCCGCGACACGGCGCAGACGGCGTCGCCATTCCCGCGGCCTTCTGGAAGGTCGCGGCGGTCGTGGACGATGCCACAGGGCGGCTCTCCGCGACGGGCTACCTTCTCGCACAGGACGATCTTATCGACGACCTCGTCCGGCCGGGCTTCGCCTTCGGGGGCTACGGAGCCTATCAGGTGCGCCTGTCGCGCCTGTCGGACCTGTCGGGGCTCGATTTCTCGGCCCTCGACGCGAGCGATCCGATGGCGGAGCGGGCGCGGTTCGTTCCCGACGCCGGCATCCACCGCGTGGACGGGCCGAACAGCCTGCTACTCGGGTTCGACGCGCGCTAGGGGCGCCCCGAGGCCCCTTGCCGACCGGGCCCGAGATGATGCCCGGGGGGTCGACGCGGCTGCGTCGCCCGCCGTGGCCGAAACCTCGATCTCGCCGTAGCGCGAAAAGGCCGAGGTCAGCCTGAAGAACAGCGGCGGGACGATCCAGGGCAGGGCGGCGATCGCAATGGCCGCCCATCAGTTCGCCGGTACGAACCCCTCCGTCCTTTCGAGCGGGGGAGACCCGGCGAGCGCGTCCAGATCGGGCCGGTGCGGCGCCAGTTCGCTGTCGCCCGCGATGATCCGCTCGAGTTCGGCGGCGGCGGCCAGGAGCGCCGCATCTCCGTGTCGCGGACCCACGAGCTGGATGCCGAAGGGCAGCCCCCTCTCGTCGTGGCCGCAGGGCAACACGATCGACGGATGGCCCGGAATCGTGGAGGCGTAGGCCAGACCGAGCCAATGGTAGTAGCTTTGGGTCGGCCGACCGTCGATGGCGGTCGGATAAAGCTCGTGCCAGTCGCGGGGCTGCACGGTGACCGCCGGCGAGATCAGCAGGTCGCAGGTATCGAAGAAGCCCTGCCAGCGCCGGTGATAGGCGCCCTGCGCCAGAAGCGCGCCCGCCACATCCTCGGCGCTGTAGCTTCGGCCCTCGGCGACGTTGTCGGTCACGTTGGGCCCGACGAGATGCGGCGTCGCGTCGACATGGGGCGCATGGGTGGCAAGGAACATGACCGCCCTGAGAACGGCGAAGATCCGGTCGGCATCGGCGCAATCGGGGCTGCGCGCCTCGAACGTGGAAAAGGCCGGCGCGAGTCGGGCGAGGACGCGTCGAAAAGTCTCGCGCGTGGCGCTCTCCACCGGAGCGAACCCGAAATCCTCGGTCCATGCGACCCGCAGCGATCCGGTGTCGCAGGGGGCGAGGCGCGCGAAATCCGCCGGGTTCCACGCGGCGCGGCCGCCCACGGTCGCGGTGAACGGATCGTCGCGGTGCGGTGCAGCCATCACCGACAGCATCAGCGCGCAATCGCCCACGTCTCGCGCCATCGGGCCCGCGGTCGATTGCGGAAGGAGCGCGGTCGCCCGGGTCGGGCCCGGCACGACGCCGAAGCTCGGGCGGAACCCGACCACGCCGCAATAGGCCGCCGGTGTGCGCAGCGACCCGCCGAGGTCCGACCCCGAGGCAAGCGGCGCGTAGCCGCAGGCGAGCGCGACGGCCGACCCCCCGGAGGAGCCGCCGCAGGATCGGGTGACGTCGTAGGGGTTCGCCGTGGTGCCGTAGACGCGGTTGCAGGTATTGGCCCCGGCGCTCCATTCGGGATTGTTCGTCTTGCCGAGCGGCAGGGCCCCGGCGGATCTCAGGCCGGCGACGAGCGCATCGTCGCAACCGGGAACGTTGTCGCGGAAGATCTCGGAGCCATAGGTCGTCGGAAGGCCCGCGACGTCGTTCATGTCCTTGATCGCCACAGGCAGCCCGTGCAGGGGGCCGAGGGCGCGACCCGCCGCGACGTCCGCATCGGCGGCCCGCGCCCCCGCCAGCAGCCCGTCGAAATCGCGGGCGACGATCGCGTTCACGGCATGGTCCAGACGTTCGATCCGCGCGATGCAGGCCTGCGCCAGCTCCAAGGCCGAAAGCTGCCGGCGCGCGATCAAACGGCGTGCCGCCCGCGCGCCCAGATCGGCGGGGTCCGTCGCGTCGCTCATGGCGTTCCCTCCTCTGCCGGTTCCCCTTCGGCCACCGCGTCGCCCCAGGCGGTGAAGGTCTCGGTCGCGCCGAAGCGCGTCGTGCCGTCGTCGAGAACGCCGGCCGGGCAGGCGAACGGGTAGGGCAGCAGCGACCGCCGGGCCGGCGTCACCGGCGCCACCGCCGCGAGGTGCCGCTTCACCGTGTCGGGCAGCGCGTCGTCCGCCACGATCCGATCCCCGCCGGACACGTCGATCCGGGGCCGTGCGAAGGCCTCGCCGAGATCCATCCCGAAATCGGCGAGCGACGAGGCGAGCTGCACCACCGCGGACACGATCTTGCGCCCGCCCGACGCGCCGAGCGCGAACCGTCTGCCGCCGGACTGGCCGAGCGCGGGGCACACGTTCATCAGGCAGGGCTTGTCCGGGCCGAGCGAGTTCGGCCGGCCATGCGCCGGGTCGAACCACATGATCCCGTTGTTGAGCAGGAACCCCGTCGAGGGCGAGACGATCCGCGCCCCGAAGAGCGACAGGAGCGTCTGTGTCTGGGCGACCATGTTGCCGTCGCGATCGACGACCGAGAAATGCGTGGTGGAGCCGGGCGCGGCCGGGACCTCGCCGTCGTGGCCCATGCGGTCGAGGCGTTCGCGATAGGCGACGGCGAGCGCCTCGGCATAGGCGGGAAACGCCGCGTCGGGGTCGCCGAACGACGCCGTCCCCAGATGCGTCATCGCCCTAGCGAAGGTCGGACCGGCGGTCAGGCCCGGCATCACATGGAACACGGCGTCGCGATACGGCACGGAGAGCGCCGCCTCGAAGCGCGCGCGATTGGAGGCGAGATCCTCGCGCGACAGATATCCGCCCTTGTCGGCCACGTCCGCGGCCATCGCGGCGCCAAGGTCGCCCCCGTGCATCGCCGCCGCCCCCTCGCGCGCGAGCGTCTCCAGGCTGTCGACCATGCGGGACATGTCGATCCGGTCCTCGCCCAGTCCCGTCCAGGAGAAGGGGCGTGGCCACAGGCCGTCCGCGAGGAACATCGCCGCGGCGTCCGGATCCCGGGCGAGGTCGCGCGTCGCGCTCGCGATGATGAGCGCAGCGTACCAGTCGACCGCCATTCCGCGCCGCGCGTGATCGACCGCCGGCTGCAGAAGCTCCGCCCAGGGCATGCGCCCCCAACGCCGGTGGGCCGCCTCGAGCCCGTCCACCATCGCCGGGACCGCGACAGCCCGCGCGCCCCGCACATTGCGATCGTCCACGACGCGGTCCCAGGGGAACAGGTCGTCGGCCACGCCCTCCCCGGACAGCGGAAAGTCCTCGACCCGAAGGGCCGCCGGCGCGCGCATGCCGAAGTTCAGCGCGTTGGCCTCGCCCGTATCGGCGCGCCAGTGCATCGCCGCGCCGCCGCCTGCGGGCCCGGACATCCAGGGTTCCAGCACGCCGCAGACGAAACCGCAGGCGACGGCGGCATCCACCGCATCGCCGCCCGCCCGCAGGATTTCGGCGCCCGCCTCGGCCGCCTGCCGGTGCTGCGAGGCCACGACGCCGCGCGAGGTCTTCACCACATGCTTGCGGATCTGCATCGTTCCGGAAAGCGCGTCGGACATCATGCCTCCAGCCGGCAAAAAAGTGCCGCGGCGAGCCGGGCGCGCTCCACGAGGCTGTCGACGGCGATATGCTCGTTGAGGGTATGGAGATCCGCGCCCCGCACCCCGATGGAGTCCAGCGTCGGGATCCCCAGGGCGCCGGTGAAGTTCCCGTCCGAGCCGCCGCCCGCGGAGGCGCCGCTGATCTCGAACCCGATCTCGCCGGCGATCTCCTGCGCGAGCGAGAGCATCGCCATCGTGCCGGGCTGGTCCGGCGCCCAGACCGGACGCGTGACGCCGCGGCGCACCTCCAGCACCACGTCGCCGCCGGTCTCGCCGAGGGCGAGCATCCGGTCCACGCCCTCGTCCAGAAGCTCCTGCGTCTTGGCCATTGTCAGGACCTCCGCGTCGCAGACCGAGGACACGCAGTTCACCCATTTGCCGCTGTGGAAGACGCCGATGGAAAAGGTGCAATCCTCGGTCGTCATGCCCTCGATCTCGCTCACGGCCCGGGCCATCCGCGCGATGGCCGAACGCCCCTTCGACAATTGCCAGCCCGCATGGCTCGGCCTGCCGCGGGTCTGGAGGTCGAACCGCGCGATGGCGTAGCGGCCGATCACCGCGCCGCCGTCGGGCCGGGCCGGTTCGGGCACCAGCACGTATCGGTGCCGCCTCGCCTCCGCCTCGATCAGCTCGCGGGTGGACGGCGTGCCGATCTCCTCGTCGGGCGTGAAGAGGACCGTGACCGGAAGCGGGGTCTCAACCCCTGCGGCCAGAAGTTTGCGGAGCGCGTCGAGATAGACGTAGTTGCCGCCCTTCATGTCCATAAGGCCCGGCCCGTAGCAAAGCTCGCCGTCGCGGCGGAACGGCAGGGCGTCCAGCGTGCCGAGCGGATGCACGGTGTCGAGATGGCCGAGCAGCAGGATCCCGCCCTGTCCGGCCCGGGGATGCGGCATCGCGGCCCGCACGCTGTCGCCGAGGTCCATGCGGCCCGGGATGCGTTCGGCCCGCGCGCCCAGCGTGGCCAGGTCGTGCTGCACCAGATCCATCATCCGGTTGACCGCCGCCGCGTCGAAGGTCGGGCTTTCGGTCTCGATCCAGGGTTTCAGCCCCGCGAGCATCTCGTCGGTGTCGAAGGGCAGGTCGAGCGGGTTCGTCATTAGGGGGGCTCCTCGCGCCCCGACCGCGCGACGCGCCGACCGGGGGGATTGTGGTTCGGTCGTAGGGTCAGCTCGCGGCGGGGCCGCCGGCGGGCAGGCGCGTCTCCACGATGCGCGCATAGACGGCGGCGCCCACCGGAAGGATCGCGTCGTCGAGCACGAAGGCCGGATTGTGCAGCGGCACCGAGCCGGCATGCCCCACCCGGCAATAGGCGCCCGGCACGACCTTGAGCATGTCGGCGAAGTCCTCCGACCCGGTCATCTGGCTATCGCTGATCCGTGCGCCGTCTCCGACCACGTCCGCGGCGGCGGCGACATAGGCGTCCGACAGGTCGGCGTCGTTCAGGAGCACGTCGAAGACGTTGCGCAGCTCCACCGTGATCTCGACACCGTAGGCCTGGGCCAGACCCGCGCAGAGCTCGCGCATGCGCGTCTCGGCGATCGCGATCACGTCGTCGTGGAAGTAGCGGATCGTGCCCGTGATCGTCGCGCTCCCGGGCACGACGTTGTAGGCGGATCCCGCGTTGAACGTCGTCACCGACAGCACGACCGGCTTCGTCGGCGGCGTGTTGCGGCTGACCACGCTTTGCAATTGCTGCACCAGCGCGGTGCCGATCACGATGGGATCCTTGGACTGGTGCGGCATGGCGGCGTGGCTGCCGCAGCCCTTCACGACGATGTCGAAGAAGGCGGCGCCGGCCATCGCCGGTCCCGGCGTCACCGTGACCACGCCCGGATCGGCGCCCGGATCGTTGTGCATCCCGTAGATCTCGTCGCAGGGGAACCGTTCGAAAAGGCCCTCGGCCAGCATCCGGCGCGCGCCGCCCAGACCTTCCTCCGCGGGCTGGAAGATCAGCACGACGGTGCCGTCGAAGTTCCGCGTCTCCGCCAGATAGCGCGCCGCGCCCAGAAGCATCGTCGTGTGTCCGTCGTGGCCGCAGGCATGCATCCGTCCGGGATTGGTCGAGCTGTAGGGCACGCCGGACACCTCCTGGATCGGCAGGGCGTCCATGTCGGCGCGCAGCCCGACGCGACGGTTGCCGCCGCCCGCCCCCCGGACGAGGCCGATGACGCCGGTGCCGCCGATTCCCTCGTGCACCTCGTCGACGCCGAACTCGCGCAGCTTCGCGGCGACGATGCCGGCGGTGCGGCGCTCCTCGAAGCCCAGCTCCGGGTGGGCGTGGAAATCCTGCCGGATCGCGGTGAGGTCTTCGGTGAAGGCTTCGATCTGCGAGACGAGGCTCATGCGGTGGTTCCCTGTTCTGCTTGTGCGCCCCCGAGGGCGCGGAAATTCGCGAAGTCCCAGTTCCGGCCGGGCGCCGCCTCGATCAGGCTCCGGGTGTAGGAATGCCTCGGGTTCGTCAGGACGTCCGTCGCCGCGCCCTGCTCGACGACCCGGCCCTTCTGCATCACGACGACGTCGTCGCAGATCTGCGCCGCGACGCGCAGGTCGTGCGTGATGAAGAGCATGGCGATGCCGAACCTCTTCTGTACATCCTCCAGAAGGCCGAGCACCTGCGCCTGCACGCTGACGTCGAGCGCCGAGACGGCCTCGTCCGCGACGAGGAGGTCGGGCTGCATGGCCACGGCGCGGGCGATGGCGATGCGCTGGCGCTGCCCGCCCGAGAACTGGTGCGGATAGCGCGTCATCGCGTCGCGCGGCAATTCCACGAGTTCCAGCAACTCGGCCGCGCGCGCCATCGCCTCGGCCTTGGGGGTGCCGAAATTGATCGGCCCCTCGCAAAGCGAGCGCGCCACGGTCCAGCGCGGATTGAGGGATCGATACGGATCCTGGAAGACGATCTGGAAGTGCTTGCGATGCGGCCCGAGCTGGCGCCGCGACATTTGCGCGATCTCCGTTCCGGCCACGACCACCTCGCCGCCTGTCGGATCGATCAGCCGCATGATGCAGCGGGCCACGGTGGACTTGCCCGAGCCGCTTTCGCCGACGATGCCGAGCGTGCGGCCGGGGGCGATGTCGAAGGTCACGTCCTGCGCGGCCCGCACGCCCCCGGCCGTTCGGAACCAGCCCCCGCCATAGGTCATCTCCAGCCCCTCGACGCGGAGCACCGCCGCCGCGTCCGGCGCGGCGCGCCCGGCGCGGGGGGCGAGGTTCGGCACCGCGGTCAGGAGCTTGCGGGTGTATTCCTCCTTCGGTGCGGTGAGCAGCGTCCGGATCGGCGCGCGTTCGACGATCCGCCCCTTCTGCATCACGCTCACGGTATCGGCGATCTCGGCGACGACGCCCATGTCGTGGGTGATGAACAGGACGGCCGTGCCGTGACGCTCCTGCATCTCCTCGATGAGCTTCAGGATCTGGAGTTGCGTGGTGACGTCGAGCGCGGTGGTCGGCTCGTCCGCGATCAGGAGGTCGGGGTCGAGCACCAGCGCCATGGCGATCATGATCCGCTGCCGCTGCCCGCCCGACAATTGATGCGGAAAGGCCGCGTAGATCCGGTCCACGTCCGGCAGGTGGACCTGTTCCATGATGTCGAGCGTGCGCGCCTTCGCGTCGGATTGAGACAGATCGGTGTGCATGGCGAGCACCTCCTCGATCTGTTCTCCCACCCGCAGCACGGGGTTCAGCGCCGTCATCGGCTCCTGGAAGATCATCGCGATCCGCTGGGCGCGGAGGCGGCGCATCTGCTGCGGCGTGGCGCTGGTGATCTCGAAACCTTCGAGGTCGATCTGCCCGCCCTGCACCTCGAGCGCGTCCTTGGGCAGAAGCCCCATCGTGGCGAGCGAGGTGACGGACTTTCCCGATCCGCTCTCGCCCACGAGGCAATGGGTCTCGCCCGCATGGATGTCGAGGTCGATCCCGTCGAGCACCGGCTCGGCGTCCGGCCGTCCGGACAGGCCGACCCGCAGGTCGCGGATCTTGAGGATGCGTCTGGCGGCGGACAGGTCGCGCGACTTGAACTTCATCTCAGCCCTCGCGCTTCTTCATGCGGGGATCGAGAAGATCGCGCGCGGTATCGCCGAGGAGATTGATGCACAGGATGCACAGCGACAGGAGCAGTCCCGGCCAGAAGATCAGCCCCGGCTTGATCTGGAAATAGCTGCGCCCCTCGGCCATGATGTTCCCCCAGGTCGGAATCTCGGTGGACACGCCCGCGCCGAGAAAGGACAGGATCGCCTCGATCAGGATCGCCGAGGCGCAGATATAGGTCCCCTGCACGATGAGGGGCGCCAGCGTGTTGGGCATCAGGTGCTGCAACAGGATCTTGGGCATGGACGAGCCGAGCGCGATGGCGGCCTCCACGTAGGGTTCCTCGCGCGCCGAAAGGACGACCGACCGGACGAGGCGGACGACGCGCGGCACCTCGGGGACCGTGATGGCGATGATGACCGAGCCGAGCGACGGCCCGTTCAGCGCCACCAGCGCGATGGCCAGAAGGATCGCGGGGATCGCCATCAGGCTGTCCATGATCCGCATGACGATCCCGTCCACGGTCCGGAAGAAGCCCGCGACGAGGCCGATGGCGAGACCAACCGTCACGGACACGATCGCCGCCCCGACGCCGATCAGGAGCGATACCCGTCCGCCCGTCATCACGCGGCTGAAGATGTCGCGCCCGTAGGGGTCGGTGCCGAGGAGATGCTCCGACGACGGCGGCCGCAGACGGGCCATCGCGTCCATCGCCAGCGGATCGTGGGGCACGTAGAGCGGTGCGCAGATCGACGCGACCACGATGGCCACGAGCACGAGCGCGGCGAGGCCCGGCCCGATGCCGACCCGCGCGCCCGCGGGCAGCGAAAGCATCCCGGAGAGGACCTGGAACGCGCTATGCCGGGAGCCGGGGAGTTCTGTCATGTCAGTACCGGATCCGTGGGTCGAAGAAGGAATAGGAGACGTCGACGACGAGGTTCACCATCACGTAGATGCCCGCCGTCAGCAGGATCATCGCCTGGATGACCGGGTAGTCGCGCGCCAGGATCGCATCGACGGTCAGCCGACCGATGCCGGGGATGTTGAACACGCTCTCGGTGACGACCACGCCGGAGATCAGGAGCGCGAAGCCCGTGCCGATGATGGTCAGGATCGGCACCGCGGCGTTGCGGAGCGCGTGCCGGAACAGGACCACGTTCTCGCGCACGCCCTTGGCGCGGGCGGTGCGCACGTAATCCTCGCCCAGAACCTCGAGCATGGAGGCGCGGGTCATGCGCGCGATCAGCGCGATGTAGATCGTAGCCAGCGTCAGCGACGGCAGGATGGCGCGGCTGAAGAACGCGCCGACGCCGTCGGTGGGCGCGGCGTAGCCCTGCACCGGGACCCATCGGAGCTCGATCGCGAAGATCTGGATGAGGATGTAGCCGATCACGAAGACCGGCACGGAAAAGCCGAGCACGGAGAAGCTCATCACCGCGACGTCGATCCAGGTCCGGTGGCGCCACGCGGCGATAACGCCCATCGGCACCGCGAGCAGGACCGAGATCACGATGGTCATCAACGCGATGTTGATGGTGGGGCCAAGGCGGGCGGCGACCATGTCCACCACATCGGTGTTCGAGATCAGCGACGTGCCGAGATCGCCCTGCAGCATCTGGCCGAACCAGGTGAAGAACTGGACATGGAGCGGGTCGTTCAGCCCCAGCCGGTCGCGGATGCGCTCGAGCTGCGCCGGCGTCGCGGCGTCGCCGGCCAGGATCGCCGCGGGATCGCCGGGGGTGAGCCGCAGCAGCAGGAAGACGAAGATCGCGACGATCAGCAGGACCGGGATCGTGGCGAGCAGCCGCTTCAGAATGTAGGCGATCATGGACAACCGCTCCTGCGGAACTTGTCGGGGAGGTGCCGGGTCCGCGACGGCGCGCGGACCCGGCGGCGGATCACTCCGCTTCCTTGGTCAGGTTCCAGAACACCGGCACGGGCGACTGGATCATGTTCTGGACCGTTTCGCGGCGGGCCTGCGGGATCAGGTACTCGCCCATCATGATGTAGTTGACGTTGTCCATCACGTGTTCCTGGATACGGACGGCGATCTCCTTCTGCTCCTCGGGCGATCCGGCCGCGACGAAGGCCGCACGCATCTCCTCGATCTCGGGATCGGTCGGCCAGCCGAACCAGCCGTCGTCGCCGCGTCCGTTGACCATCACGTTGATGAGGGGATCCGAGATCTCCGGCACCATCCAGTTCGTGAAGAACATGTTCCAGCCGCCCTCACCCACGGGGGCCTGCTGGGCGCGCCGCTGCACGACCGATTGCCAGTCCATCGACTGCATGTCGACCTCGAAGCCGCCTTCGCGCAGCGCCTGCGCCGCCACGACCGGCTGGTTGACGAGGCTGACGACGTCGGTCGGCGCCATCAGAACGATGGGCGTGCCGTCGTAGCCCGCCTCCTCCAGCAGCGCCTTCGACCGTTCCGGATCGGGCCCGCCGGTGACGATCTCGGCGCCCGTCTCGTCGGCGAGCGGCGTGGCGCATCCGAAGATCGAGCCGCAGACGTTGTAGTATTCCGGGTCGCCCTGCATCGTCGCCAGCATCTGCTCCTGACCCAGTGCGGCAAGCGCGGCCTGCCGGACGAGCTTGTCGTCGAACGGGGGGTGCAGGAAGTTCGGCCGGCCGATCGTGACGTAGCCCAACGGGTCGCGCATCTCGACGACCACGCCGGGCGCGCTTTCGAGGATGGGCATGAGGTCGATCTGGATCTGTTCGATGTAGTCGATCTCGCCTGCGGCCAGCGCGTTCATCGCGGTCAGGTTGTCCGGCATCGACGTCCAGACGACGCGATCGACGTTGACGACCTTGCCGCCGGCCATCCAGGAGGGCTCCTCCTCCCGCGGGATGTAGTCGTCGAATTTCTCGTAGGTCACCGAGACGCCGGGCTCATACTCGCTTTCGTTGAACACGAACGGGCCGGACCCGACATATTCGGTGATCGTCTCGTCGGGCGAGGTTTCCGCGACGCGCGCGGGCATGATGAAGGGCGGAACGGCCGATTGCTTCGAGATGACCTCGAGCAGCGGTGGAAACGGCTCGCTCAGGGTCCAGACGACGCTGCCGTCGTCCGGCGCCTCCAGGCTTTCGGTCACGTCGAAGATGAATTGCCCGCCCGAATCCCGCGCGCCCCAGCGGTTCAGCGAGGCGATCACGTCGGCGCCGGTCACGGGCGCGCCGTCGTGGAAGGTGAGTCCGTCGCGCAACGTGAAGGTATAGGTCAACCCGTCGTCCGACACCTCCCAGTCGGCCATCTGCGGCTGCGGCGCGAAGTTCTCGTCCATGGCGGTCAGGACGTCGTAGACCATGTAGCCGTGGTTGCGCGTGATGTGGGCGGTCGTGATGATCGGGTCGAGCACGCGCAGACCCGAATGCATCACGGCCGTGAGGGTCGTCTCGTCCTCCTGCGCCGGCGCGACGGCCGGAAGCAGCGTCGCGCCCCCCGCCAGCAATGTCGCGGCGAGCCTGTGCAGTCCCGGGCGCGTGAACCTTGCGAATGTCATGGACGTTTCTCCCTGTTGGATCTCACGTTGTCGGTATTGGCACGGCGCCGGGGCACACGGCGCGCGCGTATCCCCCCGAGGGTCGGTCCGTTCGGGGAAAGCCGGAGGTCCGGCCGCAGCCGCGTGAACGGCAGGGCGGCCGGGTCGAGGGGCATGGGACCGGGCGCCACGGCGACGAGGATACGGGTCGCGACGGGGGCGAAGTCGGCCCGGAAATGGGTCGAGCTCTTGACCGCGAGGATCGCCTGATCCTCGGGTGCGATGCCCACGAAACGGAACATCTCCCGGTCGGCCATCTGGGCGATCCGGCTCGTGACCACGACACGCACCCCGCCGATCCGCAGACAGGCCGAGGGCCCGAGGTCGAGCGCCGTGCCGCCGTAATAAGGCCCCGTCGCGCGGAGCTTGCCGTCCGACAGGGTCTCCACAACGGCTTCGGTCTCGACCGGCGCGTCGCCGGGCACGGCGGGATGTCCGCCGATGCGGAACCGCGCCCGCGCGCCCGTTCCGGCGGCATGGGCCTTTCGGGCGGTATCGGGATCGACGATCAGGCCGATCGCGGCCTTCGTCGCCCGCGCCGCGATCAACGCGCGCAGCAGGCCGGTCGTGGCGGAGACGCCGCCCGCGCCCGGATTGTCCTGCGTGTCCGCGAGGATCACGGGGCCGCCGGACGCGGCCGCGATCTCCATCGCGCGGGCGACGGCCTCGCCTGCCTCGTAGGCGTCCCCGTCGAACCGGTCCTCCGCCGCGGCGTAGGACGCGGCGATCCGGTCCGCCGCGGCATCCGCCGCCGCCTGCGTATCGGCGTAGACCACAGCCGAAGGCCCGCAATCGGGAATGTCGGCCGCCGGAAATCCGAGAAACAGCGATGCGGCCCGCACGCCCCGCCCCTCGCCTTCGATGGCGGCCAGTTCGGCATAAAGCGCGTCCGCCGGTGCCGTGTCCGTCGTCTGGAACGGGATCGGCACGAGGTAGGACATCTGCCGGAACGCCCGGGCAAGCGGCACGCCCCGTGCCATGATCGCGTGAAGGAGTTCGGCGGCGCGGCGCCCGGTCTCGGCCATGTCCACATGCGGATAGGTGCGGAATCCGAGCAGCGCGTCGACGGTCGTCACGAGCTCCCCGGACACGTTCCCGTGGAGGTCCAGGGCCGCCACGATGGGCACGTCGGGGCCGACGGCCGCGCGCATCCGGCGCGCGATCTCGCCCTCGCCGTCGTCGAGATGCTCGGCCACCATCGCGCCGTGCAGGTCGAGGAACACGCCGTCGAGCGTGCCGGCCTGGAGGATACCCGCGACGATCTCCCCGGCGATGGTTTCGAACGCGTCCCGCGTGACCGCCGCCGAGGGGATCGCACCGGCCCAGAGCACCGGGACGATGTCCCAGCCTCGCTCCCGCGCGACCGCCAGCGCACCGGCGATGCCAAGGTTCACCCCCGCCGCGCGCTCGGGCAGTTCGGCGCCGCGGCTCAACGGGATGTAACCCCCGCCCGTCTCGAACGTTCGAAGGCCGGCGACGACGGGCGCGAAGGTGTTCGTCTCGTGCAAGAAGCCGGCGAGCGCGACCCGCATGCTGCTTTCTCCCCGTTGCCGCTCCGACACCGTCGCGGTCATAAGTATCGCTGTGCGATAACTCTTATTGCTAGACGAGCGTAGATAGGCAAAGCTCGGTCCGTCAATAGGGTGGAGAGGTCGTGACAGGTATTCTTCGCGCCGAAGCGCCGACCGTGCCTGAATCAGAGGCCGGGGGCGTCGATGCGCTGTTCGTGCGGGCCGCGGCGCGCACGATCCAGCTTCTCGGCGCATTCCATCAGGCGGCCGGTCCGCTCACGCTGACCGAGATCGCGCAGCGCGCCGAGCTCGACCGTTCGGCGGCCCAGCGGCTCGTCCATACGCTCCTGAAGCTCGGCTACCTGCGACGCGGGCCGAACGGGCGCGGATATCTGCCGGGGCTGCGCGTCCTCGACAACACGCTCGACGTCCTGCGCCTCGACCCGACGGTGCAGAAGGCGACGCCCGTCCTGCTCGAGCTGCGCAAAACCGTGCGCGAGCGCGTCGACCTTTCGCTCTTCGACGAGACGCGGCTGATCTACGCGCTTCGGATGCAGAGCAAGCGGGAGACGTTCTACGCGACGCTGGTCGGCCACAGCGTTCCGACCTTCTGCACCGCCGGCGGCCGGGCCGTGCTGTCGGCCCTGCCGGAGGCCCGGGTGCGCGACATTCTCGATCGGACGCCGATCCAGCCCTACACGCCGCGGACGGTCACGGAGATCGACGAGATCCTGCGGCGGATCGACCGGGCCCGCCGGGACGGCTACGCGATCATCACCGACGAGTTCGTGCAGGGCGAGGTCGCCATCGGCGTTGCCGTGACGCAGGGCGACGGCGTTCCGCTCGGCGCGATCCACGTGGCGGGATCGCTCTCGGAATGGACGCCCGAAAGCTTCGCGGGCGCGGTCGCCCCCTTCGCCACCGAAGCCGCCCGCGCGATCACGGCAAGCCTCTGACGCAGGGTCATGCCTTCGCCGGAACGGTGGCGTCGGGCCGGATCAGTCGCGCCGCCAGCCGGAGGGGCCTTCGTGCCGGGGCACTTCCACGTAATCCCCCTCGACCACGTCGTCCCGGGCGGGCGGCGGCTCCCGCATCGGTTGTCCGCCGACGGTAAAGGCCTTGACCTCGATCCGCTTGCGGACGTGGTGCATCACCGCGTCCCGCACGCCCGGCACGAGAAGGGCGAACCCCACCGCGTCGGTGAAGAAGCCGGGCGTCAGCAACAGAAGTCCCGAGGCGAGGATCATCGCGCCGTGTGCGAGTGGCCGTGTCGGATTGCTCAGCCGATCCAGCGATTGCTGGATGCGGCGCAGCTCCGCCAGTCCCTGCTTGCGCACCAGATAGGTGCCGAGCGCCGCCGTGACGACGACGATGGCGAGCGTCGGAAACAGCCCGATCAGACCGCCCACTTGGATGAAAAGCGCGATCTCGATGATCGGAACGGCGACGAAGATCGCGAACAACCACATGGCATGGGCCTCCTTCGGTCGGGATCGCTTCCCTTGATCCCCTTGCTGTCTTACTTATGTGCGGGGTTCGGGATACCAAGCCCAAGCGCCCGGAGAGAAGGATGAACCATCCCGTGATACAGCTTCTTGTCCTCGCCGCGATCGCCCTGTTCCTCGTGATCCGGCTGAAGAACGTGCTCGGCACGCGAACCGGGTTCGAGAAGCCGCCGGCGGTGGACAATCCGCGCTCGGACGCCGTGCGCCGCGACTTCGAGGTGATCGAGGGCGGGCCGGACCGCGACATCATCGACCATGTGCCCGACGGCAGCGAAAGCGCGAAGGCGCTTGCCGCGATGAAGCAGGCCGAGCCGGGGTTCAGCGTGGACGAGTTCGTCGGAGGCGCCCGGCAGGCCTACGAGATGATCCTGATGGCCTTCGAGAACGGCGATCTTTCGCCGGTGCAGGATTTCCTGGCCGAAGACGTCTACGACGCGTTCCTGTCGGTCATTTCAGACCGGGAGGATCGGGGGCTGAAGGTCCATGCGAACTTCGTCGGCGTACGGGAAACCGTGCTGACCGATGCGGAGTTCGATCCGACCACGTCGGAGGCGGAGATCACGTTGCGCTTCGTCGGCGAGATGACGAGCGTTGTGCGCGACGCGGAGGGCAAGATCGTCGAGGGCGATCCGAACGAGATCAAGAAGAATCGCGACGTCTGGACCTTCGCGCGCATGATGGGCACCGGCGATCCGAACTGGAAGCTCGTCGCAACCGGGGGCTGAGATGGCCCCTTTGGAAGCACCGCATGCCGCCCCTGAAACGGGGCGGCCTTGTTTTGCGGATCTGCCGGGATGGACGCAGGACGACCTCGCCGCCGCGCTCGACGCGTATCGGCAGAACCCGCCCGGCCCTTTGTCGGAGATCGCCCGGGCCGCCTCCGACGCGAAGGCCCTTTTCGAGGCGCTCTTTCGACCGGGGTCAACGATACCGGGCCGTTTCACCGGCTATTACGAGCCCGAGCTTTCCGGCGCCCGTGCGCCCAGCGACGCCTTTTCCGTGCCGATCCATGCCATGCCGTCCGGCCCCGTCACAGCCCCCCGGGCGGAGATCGAGCCGCTGCTGGCGGGCCACGAGATCGCGTGGCTGCGCGACGAGGTGGATCGCTTCTTTCTGCAGGTGCAGGGGTCGGGGCGCATCCAGTTCGAAGACGGCGAAACGCTGAGGGTCGGCTTCGCGGGTCGGAACGGTCATCCCTATCGCTCGATCGGCAAGCTTCTGGTGGAGCGTGGCGTGTTCGATGCGGATATCGACGCCGAGGCGCTGAAGGCCTGGCTCAGGGCCGATCCCGAACGGGGTCGTGCCGTGATGGCGGAAAACCCGAGCTACGTCATGTTCGACGCGCTCGACTTGCCGCCCGGCGCGGGACCGATGGGGACGCTCTGCCCGTTGAGCGGCGGCCGCTCGCTGGCGGTCGATCCCGAGCAGTTGCCGCTCGGCACGCCGGTCTGGGTCGAAACGCAGGGGATCGCGCGTCTCTGTGTCGCGCAGGATACGGGCGCGGCGATCCGGGGCCCGGGCCGCGCGGACCTGTTCTTCGGAACGGGCGACGCGGCAGGCCGCGCGGCGGGGCGGCTCAACCATCCGGGACGGTTCACCCCGCTCCTGCCGCGATGAGGCGGCGCAGGCTGACACCCGAGGACCGGGACATCTGGTCCCGCTACACCCGCACCGCCGAGGCGCTGCCCCAGCCGCGGCACGGCCCCGCGGAGACGATGCCGTCGGGGCAGGACCGGACCACCGGCGGGGCCGGGCCGGAGGAGCTTTCGCCGTTCCGGCTGGGCGAGCGTGCGACGGCGCGGACGGGCGCTCATGCGCTTGCCCCGTCCATCTCCGAGGAGATCCGCGCTGCGCCGATCCGGATGGACGCGAAGGCGCACAAGCGCATGATAACCGGCAAGCTGCGCCCCGAGGGCAAGCTCGACCTGCATGGCATGACGCTGGACCAGGCGCATCCGGAGCTTGCGCGCTTCATCCTGATGTCCCACGCGGCTGGAAAGCGGCTGGTGATTGTGGTGACCGGGAAAGGCAAGTCCCGCCCCGTGGACGGGCCGATCCCGACCCGCCCGGGCGTGCTGAAACATCAGGTGCCGCAATGGCTTCGCATGGCGCCGCTCGCATCGGTCGTGCTTCAGGTCAGCGAGGCGCACAGGCGCCATGGCGGATCAGGCGCGTACTACGTCTATCTGCGACGGTAGGTCCGCCTTCGCGCGCTGCACCGCGATGGCCGCGATCAGCCCGGCGACGGCGAAATACGCCGCGATAGCGAGGGCCTGGTGAGGCAGGTCGATGCCGCGATCGATTGCCACGCCGGTCAGGCCGGGGCCGATGGCGGTGCCCAGCACCATGACCGACGCGCCGAGCGCCTTGATCGATCCGATATGCCGCGTTCCGTAGAATTCCGCCCAGAACGCCGTGGGGACCGTCGCCTGCATTCCGGATCCGGTCCCCATGATCACGAGGGCCACCGCCCCGGCCCAGAGCGACTGGGCCCCCGCCAGCAGGTAGAAGGCCACGACGAAGGGCAGCATGTAGACCTGGATCAAGCGCCCGGACCCGATCCGGTCGATCACCGCGCCGGAGAGCAGCGTCACGCTCACCACAGAAATCGTGTAGATCGGCAGGAGCGCGACGAAGGACGCGTGGGTCCAGCCCTTGGCCATCGCGAAATGCACCTGATGGAAGAACAGCGCCGTGCCGAAGGCCGGCGGGCCGAGCAGGAGCGGGATCATCGCCCAGAAGAGCGGATGGCGCAGCACCTCCATGCGGACCCAGTGGCGGTCGCCCATGCCGGTCGAGGACGACGCGTCGGCCAGCGCGGCCGGCGTGCGCTCGGCCCGGAGCAGCCGCAGCAGGACCGGGATGGACAGGAGGGTGAGGCCGGCGCAGCCGACCCAGAGCATTCGCCAGTCCGCGACTGACAACAGCCAGACGAACAGGATCGGCAGCGTGGCCTGTCCGAGCGCGAAGCCCAGCGAGGCGATGGAGAGCGCCTTGCCGCGCGAGGTAACGAACCATCGCGCCATCGCCACATTGGCCAGATGCGACATCATCCCCTGACCCATGAAGCGCAGCGCGAAGATCGCGAGCGCGAGGAGCGCGAGGCCGTTGGTCGCCGCCATCAGCAGGCAGGCCCCCGCCAGACCGCCGCAGACGAGCGTCGCGAGTCGGCGGATCCGCAGCCGGTCCGCGATGCCACCGGCGAAGATCATGGCCAGCGCCGAGGCGCAGGTCGCGAAGGTGTAGATCAGCCCCCAGGTCCCGTCGGTCAGGCCGAACGTGCCCATCACCTCGACGGCGAAGATCGCGATGAACACCGTCTGCCCGAACGACGAGGTGAACGCGATCAGCGCCCCTGCGGAAAGGAAAGCGGCGTTGTCGTGCAGGAACCGGGCGAAGCCGGCCTCTCGACTCAAAGAACGTATCGGGACAGGTCCGCGGACCGGGACAGCTCGCCGAGCTGCGCTTCCACGAAGCCGGCGTCGATCACGACATCGGTGCCGCCCTTGTCGGGCGCTTCGAAGGACAGCTCCTCGAAGACACGCTCGAGCACGGTGTAGAGCCGCCGCGCGCCGATGTTCTCGACGCTCTCGTTCACCTGCGCGGCGATCCGGGCGAGCGCCGCGATCCCCTCGTCGGTGAAGCTCACGGTGACCTGCTCCGTCGCCATCAGGGCGGTGTATTGCCGGGTCAGCGCGTTGTCCGTCTCCGTCAGGATGCGGACGAAATCGTCCTCGGTCAGCGCGCGAAGTTCGACGCGGATCGGCAGGCGCCCCTGCAATTCCGGCAGGAGATCCGAGGGCTTGGCGATGTGGAACGCGCCCGACGCGATGAACAGGATGTGGTCGGTCTTGACGGTGCCGTGCTTGGTGGAGACGGTCGTGCCCTCGATCAGCGGCAGCAGGTCGCGCTGCACCCCTTCGCGGCTCACGTCGGCGCCGCGGGCATCGGCGTTGCGGCAGACCTTGTCGATCTCGTCGATGAAGACGATGCCGTTCTGCTCCACCGCGCGAATCGCCTCGCGGGTGACGGTCTCCGCGTCCAGAAGCTTGTCGGCCTCCTCGTCGATCAGAAGTTCGTAGCTCGCCGCGACGGTCAGGCGCTTTTTGACGGTCCGCTGGAAGGCCTTGCCGAACATCTCGCCCAGCGAGGCCATCTGGTCGCTGCCCGGCTGGCCGGGGATGGCGAGGCCGCCCATCGGGTTGGAATTGTCGGCGAGCTCGAGCTCGATCACCTTGTCGTCGAGCTCCCCCGCGCGGAGCTTGCGACGGAACGACTCCCGCGTGCCTTCCCGCGACTGATCGCCGGCCAGCGCGGAGATCACCCGCTCCTCGGCGGCGGAATGGGCCTTCTCCTTGACGTCCTCACGCATCTGCTCGCGAATCATGACCTGTGCCGCATCCACCAGATCGCGGACGATCTGTTCCACGTCGCGGCCGACATAGCCGACCTCGGTGAACTTCGTCGCCTCGATCTTGAGGAACGGCGCGCGGGCGAGCTTGGCCAGCCGGCGGCTGATCTCGGTCTTACCGACGCCGGTGGGGCCGATCATCAGGATGTTCTTCGGATAGACCTCGTCGCGCAGGTCGTCGCCCAGCTGCTTGCGCCGCCAACGGTTGCGCAGGGCGACGGCGACGGCGCGCTTGGCGTCCTTCTGGCCGATGATGAAGCGGTCCAGCTCGGACACGATCTCGCGCGGGGTCAGGTCGGTCATTCTCGGTCTCCTTGTGCGCCTACCTAAGCGGCCTGCCGGCAAACGCAACGTGGGGCGGGCGGGCGATCAGCCGAGCGTCTCGAGCGTCAGGTTGCCGTTCGTGAAGACGCAGATGTCGGCGGCGATCGCCATCGCCCGGCGGGCGATCGTCTCGGCGTCGAGATCGGTCTCGATCATCGCCCGCGCCGCGGCCAGCGCGTAGTTCCCGCCCGATCCGATGGCGGCGACGTCGTGCTCCGGCTCGAGCACGTCGCCCGCCCCGGTGATGACGAAGAGGTCCCGGCCGTCGGTGACGATCAGCATCGCCTCCAGCTTCTGAAGATACTTGTCGGTCCGCCAGTCCTTGGCGAGCTCGACGCTCGCCCGGGCAAGCTGACCGGGCGTCGCCTCGAGCTTTTTCTCCAGCCGCTCCAGCAGGGTGAAGGCGTCGGCGGTGGACCCCGCGAAGCCCGCCACGACGTCGTGGCCGCCCGGCGACAGGCGGCGCACCTTGCGCGCAGTGCCCTTCATCACGGTGTTGCCGACGCTCACCTGTCCGTCGCCCGCGATCACGATGCGCCCGTTCTTGCGGACGCCGATGATGGTGGTCCCGTGCCAGCCCGGAAATTCGCTCATGCCGTCCTCCTGCTCACCCGTCGCCATATGTGACCGGATCGGCCGGCATGCCACCCCCCGCACGGATCCGGTCCCGGTGCTCGACCATGTAGATGCGCAGCCAAGGGGTGAAGCGCTCCGGCTCGGCGGCGATCTCCGCGGCGAGCGCGTCGAGGGCGATCCAGCGGTGGGCCTGCACCTCCTCCGGGTCGGGCTCGATGCGCAGATCCGGGCCGGCGAGGCCCACGAAGAGATCGACGACCTCGTGCTCCACCATGCCCCCGCCCACCTCGGCGCGGTATTCGACCGTGCCGCGCGGAACGAGGGGCAGGCCGGCGATCCCAAGCTCCTCCCGGAGGCGGCGCTCGGCGCAGTCCGCGGACGATTCCTCCCAATGCGGATGGGTGCAGCAGGTGTTCGCCCAGAGGTTCGGGGTATGATATTTTCCCTCCGCGCGCTGCTGCAGCAGCATCGCGTCGTCCCGAAGCACGAAGACCGAGATCGCCTTGTGGGGTAGCCCCCGTTCGTGCGTCTCGAGCTTGGGCATCGGCCGGAGCGTCCCGTCCACCCAGGCGGGGATCATCGTGTCGTCGGATGGCATGCATGTCCTCGTCGGCCGGGATGAACCGCGCCTGTCTAGACGGGCTGGACGAGGAAGTGAAACCCGTGCGGCCCGCGTCAACCGCATGAGGCTCCGGTCCCGCAGCGGCCCGCCCGGGCGGGCGCTGCATCCGGGGCGTGTGCGGCATGTCCGGCGCTTCGTGTCGCCGGGCAGGTTGCGGCGATCGGTCTTGTTGCATGTGGCGCCGCCGGAACGCTACGTGTCGTCCTTGATCCTCGAAAGACATCCATGACGCTCCCCTTTTCAGCAAGCGACGGATCCGGTCCGCATGCCATTGTCGTCGGTGCCGGGTTCGGCGGCCTCGCCGTCGCGATGCGGCTCGGGGCGGCGGGATGGCGCGTCACCGTCGTCGATCGGCAGGAGGCGCCGGGCGGGAGGGCGATCTCCGTCGAGTCCGGGGGCCATCGCTTCGATCTGGGGCCGACGCTGCTCAGCCATCCGGACGCGCTCCGGCGGCTGTTCCTCGAATGCGGGCACGATCCCGACGTGCTCGCCCTCGTCGCGCCCGATCCGCTCTGGTCGTTCCACTGGGAGGACGGGACCCGCGTCGAGGCCCGGGCCGAGGGAATGGAAGACGCGGTTCGGCGTATCTCGCCCGGCGACCTCGAAGGGTGGAACGCGCTCTGGAACGAGGCGCGCGCGCGGCCCTGGGGCGGGTTCCGCGGTCTTTTCGAGCGGTTCCGTTCGCGTGCCCGGGGCGGCGTCATGCGGCGCGTCGCGACCCATCTGAGCAACGAGAAGCTGCGCACGATGATGGCCTGCCCGCCGATTATGGTGGGTCAGAACCCGCTGACCGCCGATCCGGAGCTGTGCTTTCCGGCGATGACCCGCCACGGCCTCGTCGCCGCGAATGGCGGGCTGGGCGACGTCGCGCGCGCGATGGCCGACGCGGTCGAGGCGCAGGGCGGCGACTTGCGCGCCGGCGTCGAGGTGGTCGCGGCCTCCGCCCGGCATGTCGAGCTGGCCGGGGGCGAGCGGCTGGAGGCCGACGTCGTGATCGTGGGCACCGTCCCCCCGTCGCGCCGCGCGCCCGCGGAGGCGCTCGGCCTGTTCGTCTGGCATTTCGGCACCCGCGAGACGGCCGATCTATGGCCCGATATCGGGGCCAGCACGATGGTCGCGGGCCCTAACATCGCGGCGAACCTGCGGACGGTCGCGCGAGGCCGCGTTCCCGTCGAACCGCTGATCCATCTGCGGCGGACCTCGCTCGACGATTGCTCCGCCGCGCCGGAGGGCGGGGACACGTTCTACGCGCTGGTCCCCGTTCCGCATCTGGGCCATCGCGGCGGGCCGAAATGGTCCGGCGAGGCGGGGGCGCTCCGCGACCGTCTGCTGGCGCGGATCGAGGCGCAGGTCCTGCCGGGCCTCGCGCGGCATCTGACGGCGGAGATGTTGTTCACGCCCGAGGACGTGCGGCGCCGGTTCGGCACCCTGCACGGCCTGCCGGCCGGCGGGCATTCCGCCATGGCGGGGACCGGGTTCCTCCATCTGGTGCCCGGACCCGAAGGGGGCGTGGCGGGGGCGATCTCCGGCGCGGAGGCGCTGGTGCGGAACCTGCCCCTGCCGGCGGCGCTGTGACGATGGACTGGACCCTGTTCCCCGTCTTCCTCGGCGCCTGCGGTGCGGCTGCGGCGACGGGCGTGCTGTTCCGGCCGGGCGCTTGGTATGCGGGGCTCGCGAAGCCGGTCTGGACGCCGCCCGACCGGCTCTTTCCCGTGGCTTGGACGATCCTTTACGTTCTTCTGGCCTTCGCTGCGGCGCGCGTGGCAGGGCGCGAGGGGGCGGCGTTGCCGATGGCGCTCTGGTCGCTGCAGATCGCGCTCAACACGCTGTGGACCCCGGTCTTCTTCGGCTTGCACCGGATGCGGGCGGCGCTCGTGGTGATCCTGTGCCTGCTGCTGGCCGCGGTCGCACTTGCCGCCTCCCTGAGCCGGATCGATACGCTCGCCTGCTACGCGGTCGTTCCCTATGTCGCCTGGCTGATTTACGCGGCGGCGCTGAACGCGTCGGTGCTGCGCCGGAACCCTCAGCCCGGATAGTCGCGCATCGCCGTCGGCGGACCGGCGGAAAGCATCCGCCGGGTCGTGCGTTACCATCAGGACCGAAAGCCCTTCTGCCCGCGCCCTGTCCCGCAGGAGCGTCAGCATCCCGCAGGCGCGCGCGGGGCCGCGCGCCGAACGGTTCGTCGCGCAGGAGTCGGGGCTGCGCCGCAGGAGCGCGAGGGCGGCGCAGCCCTGCTGGGCCGCCGGACAGGTCGCCGGGCAGGCGGTCGTTCATCGCGCCCAGACCGATGCGGGCCAGCACGGCGTCGCGGTCGCGCCGCTGTTCGGCGTCGGGTCGCAGGTCCGGGCACAGGTCGAGCGCGACATTCTTCGCGACATTCAGGTGCGGAAACAGGGTCTGGTCCTGAAAACAGGATCGGGAGCGGCCGGTTGGCCGGGAACGGTGCCGTGATGCCCGTGCCGTTCACGCGGATATGCCCGTCCTCCGGGGCGGTTCAGCGGGTCCGCTTGCGCATCTCAGCCCTGTGCCGGACTCCCCGAGGCGGGAAAGGGTGTGGCCCCTGCCGCGGAGGGCGGCGAGGACGGTTGCTCATTGGGCCGGCTGCGCATGGGCCGGGATGTCGGTCACGTCCTCGGTCAGGACGCCCGCTTCCGGGTCGTCGAAGACGCCGAGGTCGACCTTGCCCTCGCCCCGGGCGACGATGGTGGTGACCACCGCATCGCCGGTGATGTTCACCGCGGTGCGGATCATGTCCATCAGGCGGTCCACGCCGAGGATGATCGCCACGCCCTCGATCGGCAGGCCGACCTGGGTCAGCACCATCGTGAGCATCACCAGACCCACGCCCGGCACGCCCGCCGTCCCGATCGAGGCGAGGATCGCCATGCCGACCACGGTAATGTAGCCGGTCAGGCCGAGGTCGATGCCATAGACGTTGGCGAGGAACACCGTCGCCACGCCCTGCATGATCGCGGTGCCATCCATGTTGATGGTCGCGCCGAACGGGATGCAGAAGGACGCGACGCCCTTGTCCACGCCGACCCGTTCGGTGACGGCCCGGTAGGTGACCGGGATCGTGGCGTTCGAACTCGCCGTGGAGAAGGCGAAGACCTGGGCCGGGCGCAGCTTCTGCATGAAGGTGATCGGGTTCAACCCCGACAGCGTCTTGAGCAGCAGCGACAGCGTCCCGAACAGGTGCAGGAACAGCGCCAGAACCAGCGTCGCGACATAGGCCATGACCGGGACGAAGAGGCCGATCCCCTGCTCGGCGAAGGTCTTGGCGATCAGCGCGAAAACCCCGTAGGGCGCGAAGGTCATGACGATGCCGACGACCTTCATGACCAGTTCGTTCATGAAACCGCACGCCTCGGTGAAGGGCTTGGCCGCGTCGCCCATCATCAGGGCGGCGATGCCGAGGATGACGGTGTAGAAGATCACCTGGAGCATCTCGCCCGAGGCGAAGGCCTGGATCGGATTGGTCGGCACGATGGCCGCAAAGGTCGACCAGACCGACGGCGCCTCGGCCCCGGTGACGCCGGAAGTGTCGACCCCCTCCATGTCGAAGCCGGACCCCGGCCCGATCAGGAGGGCGAGGATGATGGCCATGCCGATCGCGCAGGCCGTAGTGAAGATGTAGAGCGCGAAGGACTTGCCTCCGACCCTGCCCAGGATGCGGATGTCGCCGATCCCGGTGACGCCGGTCAGAAGCGAGAAGAAGACCAGCGGGACCACCAGCATCTTCAGGGCATTGACGAACATCGTCCCGATCATGCCGAAGAAGCCGGCGACGACGTGCGTGTCGACGAACGGGGAGTCGAGCATGTCGAGGAGGACCCCCACGACGATACCGAGCCCCATCGCAATCATGATCTTGGCTGTCAGGGACAGCTTTTCCGAACCCTTGACACGTGCATGAGCCATCTCGGCGCTCCCGTTGACGCAACGCCATCATGTTTACACAAATTATACGTTTGACCAAAGGCTGATGTGGCGCCGGGCGGGCGACATGGCGGACCGGCCCGGAATCGCCTAGTCAGGGGGGAATTGGGCAAATCGGAGGGGCTCATGTCCCTGAACTCTTTCGGACACCTGTTCCGCGTCACCACCTGGGGCGAAAGCCACGGCCCTGCCCTGGGCGCCACGGTGGACGGCTGCCCGCCGGGGGTGCCCATCGAGACAGAGGCGCTGCAGCGCTGGCTGGACCGCCGCAAGCCCGGCCAGTCGAAGCACACCACGCAACGCAAGGAGCCTGACGCGGTGGAGATCCTGTCGGGCGTCTTCGAGGGGCGGTCGACGGGCACGCCGATCCAGCTTCTCATCCGCAACACCGATCAGCGCTCCAAGGATTACGGGGAGATCGCGGAGAAGTTCCGCCCTGGCCATGCGGACATCACCTACTGGCAGAAATACGGCATCCGCGACTATCGCGGCGGCGGACGGTCGAGCGCGCGGGAGACGGCCGCGCGGGTCGCGGCGGGCGGCGTGGCGCGGGCGGCGCTCCACGCGCTCCTGCCGGACGTGCGGATCACCGGCTACATGGTGGCGATGGGGCCGCTCGACATCGACCGGGCGCGCTTCGACTGGGACGAAATCGGGCGCAACGACTTCTGGTGCCCGGACGCGGACGCGGCGTCGGCCTTTGCCAAGCATCTCGACTGGCTGCGCCGGGACGATCACAACTCGGTCGGCGCGGTCATCGAATGCGTGGCGCGGGGCCTGCCGGCGGGGCTCGGCGCGCCGGTCTACGGCAAGCTCGACACCGACCTCGCCGCCGCGATGATGTCGATCAACGCCGTCAAGGGCGTCGAGATCGGCGAGGGGATGCAGGCCGCGCGCCTGACCGGGCGCGACAATGCCGACGAAATCGGGATGGGGCCGGACGGACCGGTCTATTCCTCCAACCACGCGGGCGGCATCCTCGGCGGGATCAGTACCGGGCAGGACGTCGTGGTGCGCTTCGCGGTGAAGCCGACCTCCTCGATCCTGTCGGAGCGGCGCACGATCACGAAGACCGGCGAGGAAACGACGATCGTCACCAAGGGGCGGCACGACCCCTGCGTCGGCATCCGCGCCGTTCCGGTGGCGGAGGCGATGATGGCCTGCGTCGTGCTGGACCATTTCCTGCTCCACCGCGGGCAGGTCGGGGAGGCCGGCGGGCGGATCGGCTGACCCTCATTATGTGCAGACGCGGACCGCTCGACTGGTTAAGGTCGTGTTCGTCATGATCCTCTGCGAGCGGCGCGGCCGGGGCATGCGGGGATCGGCACGAGATCAAAGGGATTGTTCATAGATGTCTGCGGCAAGCGAACTCGAACGGTTGATGACGACGCTCGTCAACGCGGAGCGGATCGAGCGGGGATTCGACCCGCTCGACCTCGAATTCCGTCTCAACGCCTCGTCGGAGGACCATAGCGCCTGGATGCTGCAGGAGCAGACGTTCTCTCATGTCGGCGCGGACGGGGACGGGTCGAAGGCGCGCATGGAAACGGCAGGGTTCGAGTTCAGCGGTAATTCCGCCTCGGGGGAGAACATCGGCTGGCGGAGCGAGCGCGGCGACGACGGCTACGCCGACGATGTGGCGGCGCTCCACGCCGCACTGATGGACAGCGCGCCGCATCGCGCGAACATCCTGAACCCGGATTTCGACTATCTCGGAATCGGTGTCGAGATCGGGGAATTCGCCGGCTGGGACGCGATCATGGTGACCCAGCATTTCGCGACCACCACGGCAGACGTGGAGATCGATACTGGCTTGACGCCCGAGCCGGATCCCGACCCGCTTCCCGAACCCGAACCCGAACCCGAACCCGAACCCGAACCCGAACCCGAACCCGAACCCGAACCCGAACCCGAACCCGA
>NZ_CANLTQ010000004.1 GCF_947494025.1 uncultured Jannaschia sp. | reverse complement strand
CATTGCCTCCGGCGTGACGGGCCATGCTTGCGGGCCTGCCATTCGCCATCACCGCGAAACTTGATGCCGGTGCTGTCGACGAGCAGGTTCAGCGGCTGTCCCGATGTGCGATACGGGATCTGCACCGCGATCCGCGCCTGCCGCCGGCACAGCGTCGAATAGTCCGGGACTGGCCAATCGAGTCCAGCCATCTGGATCAGGCTCTCGACCCGCCCGACCGTCTGCCGAAGCGGAAGACCGAAGAGCACCTTCAGCGTCAGGCATGTCTGAATGGCAGCGTCCGAGAAGGTCTCGGGCCGGCCGCGCTTGCCGGTCTTGTCGGCGTGCCAGACCATCTCGGGGTCGAACCAAACCGACAGTGAGCCGCGCTTGCGCAGCGCCGCGTTGTAGTCGGACCAGTTCGTCGTGCGGTAGCGGGTTGGGGAAGGCTTCGGCATACCCTCGAGCTAACCGTCAGCGCGCGCTCAGTGAATCCCCCTTACCGAGATGTGCAACAGCGCCGAGGGAATGGGCCTGAAAGACAACCTTCTCTTGTGGATACCGCTTGGCTTGCAAGGAATCTCTGATCGCCGGACATGTGATCGAGTGCGTACCTTTGTCAGGCCTATTCTTGCGGCTGACTGGCGCCGCTGGCCGAGATGGTGATGCTCGAAGCGGCGCCGAATCTCCAACAGCGAGCTCGAAGCTCGGAGAAGGTTTCTGGTTTGCCCGACCCGGATCATGTCAATCAGGTGTCCATTTGGCTGATGCCTGCCTCACAGCTCTTAAGGCCGGCTCTACCCGGCAGTTGAATCAGGCGGCGCGATGGTCGAACCACGATAGTTCTCGCCGCGCGTCAGCATCGCTCAGATGCCGGGCGCCATCTTTGTCCGCTGGTTCACGATCTGCTCGCAGGTGCGGAACACAAGAGCACGGGCCTGCTGATCCTGCGCCTTTGACTCAACACAGAGCATGGTCGGGCGCAGATCCACTTCCACGATCACCTCCGCGTCCGCAGCCTCGCTCCTGCGATCAGGATGGCTCGGAGATCGTCGCAACTGCCCCGACAACCAACTTTGTCACCTCGGACAGATACCCCAGATCGACCTTGTCGATCGTGTCGTTTTCGGTGTGATAGAAGTCAAAAGCGGCAGCTCCGTCGTAAACTCCGACACACACGTAGCCCCTCGCTTCAAAAGGCATGTAATCGCTGTTCGAAATATTGTCATGCTCGACGGAGAGGTTTGTGTAGTCTACGGCGGCTTGAGCCATTATCGCCGCAAATTCACGTGATTTTGCATCGTTGTCGGGCACTCGATTGCCCTGGTCGTATTCCACAATGGTCGTCTGCGGCTTGGCCGAAGAGTTATGGCCGACCATGTCGAGGTTAATGACGAGCTTCAGGTCCCAGCCCTCAGCCGCGGCAATCTCTGCGCATGCGCGCGATCCAAATAGACCCTGCTCTTCGCCGGCGAATGCGGCGAAAAGCACGTTCTGGTGCATTGCGGCGTCCCGCAGAATCCTGGCGACTTCCAGCACGACAGCCACGCCGCTTGCGTTGTCGTCGCAACCTGGTGCTGGGGCGGTTGGGCCAGTTGATTGGCTGTCGTAATGGGCGCAGAGAAGGACCAAGCCTGCACCCAATTCACTCGCCCCACAAAGGACGTTCCGTTGGGGGCTACCATTAGGCATCGCGAACGGTTGAAAGCGGACGCAGTCCTGCGGATACCCTGCCGTAAGGAACGCGTCCCTAACTGCATCGGCAACTTGACTGAGCGTTTCTGAATGCGACCAGCGGGTATTCCAGTCGACGAGACTCATAAGGCTCGCCTGCAGGCGACTGGCATCTACTTCCTGAACGAGCCCGACAGTCCGTTCGTCCACCGCAGCACTTTTCGAAACGGCGGCGGCCTGCCGAGCTCTCCCTGCAGTCTCTCGCCTCTTGCAGGGCTCAAAACTAATAGTTTCGAGCAGGCTCGCCGTTAGCTCCGACCATGACCGCCCGAATGGCCACGTTCCCTTTGCTGGCGGACGGTCTGCCAAGTCCAGCGCCGGGAGTGGATAAGATAGCATCCCAAGGCGCTCCGCAACTTCTAGATGAAGCGGATCAGCGGACACAAAGACGGGCAGATGCGTGTGGTCATGCTCGCCGCTATAACTCACAAGCTGGTTCAAGTTCTCAGCGTATTCGTTCGCACCATGTGATAAGGCGCGGGTGATAACTAGTCGATTCGTCAAGGATCTCGGCGAGTCACCGAGATCAGCATCACCAAGGGCGATCGCGAGCCGCCTCCGAGCCGCTGTGCAACCTTTCCTTGTACTGGCGCCGGTTATCGTCAACGTGAAGGGCGCGCCGGAGGTGGCGATCGCGGCGATAAGATCACGAGCGTCTGGCCGGAGCGCGGCCGCTCCAGCGCTAGGTACCATGCCGTCGAGATCAAAGATGACCGCCCTCATAGCTGTTCAAGCCCCCGGTGGTTTCACCGCTTCACGGCCGCACCGGCGGCATCGACGCCTCCGGGCCAAGTCGGAACGGATCCATCTGGCC
The DNA here is from genome assembly GCF_947494025.1 of uncultured Jannaschia sp. Taxonomy (GTDB): domain Bacteria; phylum Pseudomonadota; class Alphaproteobacteria; order Rhodobacterales; family Rhodobacteraceae; genus Jannaschia. The sequence continues at coordinate 241,664 of NZ_CANLTQ010000004.1, read as the reverse complement.
CTAAGATATTCAGCTTTTCGAATTGGGCCTGGAAGATACCGGAATGCACGCCCTGCGGGTGGAGCTGTTTTGCTGTGGCGACTACGGCCGCGGCCAAATCGTGCATTTTGAAACCGGCGCCCAAGCCGAACATCGATTGCAATACGATTGTGTCGATCTCCTCCCGCGGCACATCTCGTCCGCGGAGTTCAAGAAAGGACTGAAAGAGCGGCGTGGACCATAGTTCGTCCGACTGCACCCCGTTTCCAATGCCCTCATGAGCACCGTAATTTTTATCAGGATCATATTGCACACCGGTCACGTTTACGCTGCGGCCACCCCAAGGACACGTGCCATCCCATTCAAACACTCTGTCAGCTTGGAACGAGGCCCCGTTGGGCGTGGAATGACTGTATGTCTCTGCCCAGTAGTCGCCAAAGCCCTCGCCGATCGCGCGGCTATCACCCCCGCTCCAGCTCGGGTTGATATGATAGGTCATTGCGTGCCCGTACTCATGAAGGATCACGTCGGCGTCCTCGTTGTCATCGACGCACCCATGCCCGAAGGCGATACGGTCTATAGGAGGACCGACATAGTGTGAGTTATCAGCACCGCTCATTCCGTCACTGTCAGCGGGAATGGGGCGGGCCTGAATGCCGGTAAAGCCGAGCGACTGGATGTACCGTTGACTTTGATCGATGTGGTAGTAGGTCATCACGTCGTTGAAAGCGTTGTCGCCGCGCTTGGCCGTCCAGACACCATCGGCCGTAGTCGAGGGGATCGTGTTCGGCGGCTCGAAATCGGTGATCGCTACCCACGGTCCCTCGAGCCGAACGACGTTGTTGAACTTAGCCAACTCAAGCAAGTTCACTTCGTTGTAGGCGGGCTCGAACGCAACGGCTGGCGAATTGTCCGTTAGAGCGGTTGCAAGCGAGGTGATGGGATCCGGATTAAAGACTAGTCCCTGTCCGGTGACCCGCTCTACCCCCTCTCCGCCCTTGGCTGCGCGCTGGGTCACGGCCGAAAACGAGCGTAGGGCGGCATCAATATTGGCCGCCTCTTGTAAATAGTTGTCCTCTTCGGCCCGTTTACCTTCGTTAGTACTGAGCTCGTTAGGGTCACCGATCACGTCGCCGGTGAGGGCGTCCACCAAGACTTGCTAATAGCCTGGCTCGGCTTCGCCGTCCGTTTTGTTGCGCGTCACGTAGAGGCGCACATCATAGGCTAGGACGAAGCCATTCTCGTCGGGTATGTAGACGAGTTCCGATAGCGGCTCTGCAAGTAGCTTTTGCGCGCCGAGCGTATCCCACGCCAGGTCCCGTGCCCGATCAGGGGGTATCTCGGCAAAACTGGCCCGCGCGGCCTTCTCGGCTGTGGCCGGATAAATATTGTTATAGACCTGATAGACCTGATTGTCATTGTTCACCGATACTACGATTTCGCCGTCGGCAACTCTGCGCCCGCCGAGTTGCTGACTGAACCGGAAGACGGAGCCGAGCTCCGTTTCCTGCGTCCCGACATGTTGGAGGCTGGAAAGGTCCGGCGTAAGCCCATACTCGCTGGCGCGCTCTGTCAGGAACCGCCAAGCCGCTATGAGTTTGTCGGGCATGTCCTGAGGCGTAACCTGAGTCGTCATGAGGGCTTGGCGCCCCTGCTGCTCAGGCGCGAGTATCTGGAGCCTGGGCGTATTCCGCTCGGCGTGCATAGTCGTGACCAGCGCTGCTGCCGCGTCTTGGGGCAGCACGGGCGTAGGAATGATGGCAGCAAGTGCGATCAGGGAAGCAACACGCATTTTGAGCCCCATGTTCAGAACGAATTGCAAGATAGAAAGTGCCTCCTGCCGAGCTTCCCGTCAATCCGCGATTACCCAACGCCGCACCATCACTGAAAAAATCGGCCGCGGCAGCGGTGGGATGGGCCCGGGGCGGGCAGCGTAGAAGTCAGCGACGCTGCCCTCCACTTCCGAACGCGCCCTTTGCGGTCCTATATTCAGAGCTTCGTGCGAGCGAGGTCCAGCGCGATCCGGATGAGCCTGCCTTTGGGGCTGCTCCATTATAATTCCGGCAATCGGCAGCCCTGACTAGATTGTCTGCGACCGCAAAAAAGCGCTCGCACGCCGAAAACTAGGTGTGCAGTCCCGGCATTTGGTGGATCGGATTGAGGATGAATCGATCCGGCTCTGATGTCCAGATTTTGCAGATGTATTCGTAAGGTGTGAGGCCACCGAGGGTCTTGAGCCTGCGGGCGAAATTGTAGGCAGCCATGAAGTCGCCAAGGTGCGTTCGGAACTGATCGTGGCTGTCGTAGTGATAACGTTTGACGGTTGCGTCCTTGATGGTGCGGTTCATCCGCTCGACCTGGCCGTTTGTCCAAGGATAGTTGGGCTTGGTCAGCCGGTGCTCGATCCCGTTAACTTCGCAGATCATGTCGAAGCGCATGGGCCGGGAGAGGATCGTGTTCCTGTTTCTTGGCTGCTCGGCGAACTGGATGCCATTGTCGGTAAGAATGGTGTGGACGTGATAGGGCACCGCCTCGAGCATGTGCTGCAGGAACTCCCACGCCGTTTTCCTGTCGGCTTTCTCGACGAGCTGTGTGACCGCGAACTTGCTGGTTCGGTCAATGCCCACGAACAGGTAGAGCTTGCCCTCGGCGGTCTGCACTTCCGCAATGTCGATATGAAAGAAGCCTATCGGGTAACGCTTGAACTTCTGCCGTTTGGGCTTGTCGCCCTCGACGTCCGGCAGGCGTGAGATGCCATGCCGCTGCAGGCACCGGTGCAGGGCTGACCGCGTCAGGTGCGGGATCGAGGGCTGCAAGGCATAGAGACAATCGTCCAGCGGCAGCAGCGTGTGACGCCGGAACGCGACGATCATCGCCTCCTCCGCCTCGGTCAGAACCGTAGAGCGCGGCTCCCTCGGACCGGTCTTGAGATCCTCGACTGTCGCCCGCTTCCGCCACTTGGCGACCGTCTTGGGATTGATCCCCAACTCGCCGCTCAGCTGCGAGAGCGAAGCCTGCGATCGCTGCATTGCAGCTCTGACGGCGAACGTGGTCGTGGCGCAGCCGTGACGAACTTGTCCCATAGGGCTTCCTTCCATTCCGCAGAAAGGATCACACCATCAAACCGTGGGATCAAACACCTAAATCATACATCACAATATCTGATCAGTTTTCTATTGAGACGGAAAACTGATTTTCAAGCAGAGAATCGTCGTCTATGCTAAGGGATATTGAAAAGTATAGGCTCGTATACAGCTCAGTGAACATAAGAGCGCCTGGCAGATCAACTGATGGGCCGCCATCAGCGATAAAACGCTCCAAAATGCGTGTATTGGTTCGATCAAGATCCCAAACGATAATCGCGCCACCTAAAGGAAACAGCGGCCTCGGGTCGTAGCGGCTCATGTATCCAAGAAATGGGATAGTAAATTCCACTTAGACGTCTTGCATAATTGGACGGATAAATTCGGCAGATGGCTCCTCAAGTTTTATCGCCTCGATAAGTGGCGCGATCGTCTGAGACTCGCTTTCGGACTGAAAGACGGCCACAACTCTTGATGCGCAGACCTCATCGCCGGGCCCAATCAGCTTCGACCATGACAACATCGTAGCCGAAAGTCGGTTCGGGAACACAAGAAAGGCTCCATCGGAAGCGCGATGAGCAACAAATCCGAGCGAAGCTAGCTCAGGCGTTAGCGGCCAAGACTCGAAGGTACCGAACTCTGTGTTCAATCCGGGAACAGGAACAGGGTCGAACATCGGCCCAAAGAGGTTCATTGGTTCAATCGGGCAGGCGTAATCACTGCCATTCGCTAGCACCGGACTCCAGTCGAACCCTGAAATCGCGACTAGTGTTGATACCCTTAAAGCGCAGCTCTTACTCACATCGAAATATCCTTGGCAAGCCCCGAAACCTGAAGCACTGTTTCCTCAACTTTCGTCAGATCAGCTTTCAGGGCACCAAGAGAGAGCACAAGCCACCATACTTCTTCTCTACGCTCAAAGTCGCCCTGTACGAGCAGTTTATCGACGAGGCCAAGTGTGTGAGGCCGGTCCGCGTCGTCGACGCCCGCTTTTACAATCTCAACAAGCTTGCTGAACTGATTAGCCAAACCATTCTGAACTCGAACGGTTTCGACTTGGTGTTCATCTAAGCTAACCGAAGCGATCTCCACCAGAGAATAGAACGGCTCAGACGTCCCCGAGTACTCAGGATCAAAGTATGTTGGATCAGTTTGAATTTTTGAAATGACAGAGTCGACGTGGCCAGCCTCAACAAGCAGCACTGCAGTACCATTAAGGCCCTCATTTCGAATGAACTGAAACTCACTTACTGCTTCGTCTGATGGGCGCCGCAAAATGAAGAACCAAAATGAAGAACGGAGAGCTTAGAGCAATTTCGCGGGCCTTTGGCAGGTCGCCCCAGTCGCTGCCAGCGGAAAGACGAGCAATCAGAGAAAGGGAAACGATCCCATCTTCCGCTTCTCCAATTTGGACATCAATGTTTAAGATGTCGGGGAAGACAAGATGCTCGCCGCTCGATTTATCCACAACATAGCGCTTTGACATGACTTGCCACCTCTTTCAAGCGTGTCCTACGCCTGACCCTGTTCGCGCCAGAAATCGTCGAGGCTATCCTTGATGGGAAGCAGGGGGCGGAGGTGACGCTGGCGCGGGTGCACAAGCCATTTCCAGTCGAGTGGTCGGAGCAGTCTCGCCTTTGCCGCAGACGCACGCGCATATAGCCGAGGTTTGCCTTGCAGACAGTTTTTTGCTGCACTAAACGTACTGAATGGCAAGGCCGAAGGGACGAACAAAGACAGCCAGGGTAACAATCAACCTGGACGAGCGAGCGTACGCAATGTTGCTCGCGCTGGCGGAGCGTGACGATGCTCCAGTTGCACAGATTGCTCGCCGAGCCGTGGCTGACTTTCTGAGTCGGGCAGAACCAACAATAGATCAAGGCACACTTCCGCTAGTGCGCCCACAACGAGAAGAAAAATAATGGTGCACGGGGCAAACGAAACCTTACAGGCCGACCTGGAAAATCGGCCCAACCCGGCTGATCCTGACGGCGCTATCAAGTCGTCGCTAAGTGCCATTGATTGGAGCTTCGTGGATCGACGGAGTCATAGCGAAATTGAAGGTATCCATCCATACCCCGCAAAATTCATTGCCGAAATACCTCGAGCAATCTTGAGTTCGTTGCCAATTCCAAAATCAACTGCGGTCCTTGACCTATTTTGCGGAAGCGGAAGCACTCTGGTCGAAAGTCAACGGCTCGGGATCCCATCCGTTGGCGTCGATCTAAATCCGATTGCCTGTTTGATGTCTCGCGTAAAGACGGCATCGTGCCCCGTAGGTCTCGAGGAGCATGCCGCAGAATTAGTTAGAATTTCGAGGGGAGTGCCAAAAAGCGATGTTCCTGAGATTCCTAACCTTGATCACTGGTTCACGCCAGGCGTCCAGATCGAGATTAACAAGATCGCCACGGCAATAAGCGCGACCGTGAGTGAAGTGCAAGATTGCCTTCGGCTCGCGCTCTCGAGCATCATTGTTCGTGTGTCGAACCAAGAGAGTGACACGCGTTACGCTGCGGTGGATAAGAATATTGCTCCTGAGGCAGTTCCAGCGCTTTTTCTGCGCGCTGTCGGCCGGATCAATGTCGCGCTGAAAAGCCGTGACTACGCATTGAGCCCGGTGAACGTAGTCGAAGGGGACATTTTGAAGGTCGAGCCGCTCGAGATCGGGCAGCCTGTAGGCTTGGTCGCTACATCTCCACCTTATCCGAACGCCTACGAGTATTGGCTCTACCACAAGTATCGGATGTGGTGGCTAGGTTATGACCCCCTGAAGGTTAAGGCCGATGAAATTGGAGCGAGAGCTCACTTTTTCAAGAAGAACCATCATACCGCTGAAGATTTTGCGCGTCAAATGAGGCAAACTTTGCATCTACTGGATAGCGTGGTTGTGAAGGGTGGTTACGTTGCATTCGTGGTAGGTCGCTCGAAGATCCACGGCAAGCTGTACGACAATGCAGAGATCATAAACGACGAGGCCAGATCTATTGGATTCAAGCCGTTTTTCATGACTGATCGTATTCTGTCTGCAAGCCGAAAGTCCTTCAATCTTTCCCATGCCAACATAAAGACCGAAACTGTTCTGATTCTACGCAAGGAGGTGGAGTAATGCGCCTCCAGTGGCATGACTACAAATACTACCCTTATGAGAGGGAGCTAGCTTCTAGAGAGGCATCTTCACTCATTGAGTTCGCAAAGTTGCAAGATGCCCAAGATGGGATCGAGCTGCAGGACACAGGGGACCACACCAATGCCGATCGCCTTACTTACTTTAAGGGGTATCAAAACGGCGGCGGCTTTGTTCCGACAACGCAATCCGAATTAGAGATTTCTGCAAGGAACGGTAGGAACCGGCAAGCTACCCGCTACTCAGTTCACGGGCTTCACGAGTACAAGGGAAAGTTTAATCCCCAGGTTGCTAGGGCACTTCTCAACATTTTTCATGTGACCCCTGGCCAATCTGTGCTCGATCCATTTTGTGGCAGCGGCACTACGTTAATAGAGTGCTCGCATCTTGGAATAGACGCGGTCGGGACGGACATAAATCCACTCGCTGTATATCTTTCTAACGCGAAGCTCTGTGCGCTATCTGCGTCTGTTGAATCGCTGAAGAAGGTGCAGAGGGATATTTCGGATCACCTCTTGTCCACCAGAAAACATACTGGCTTGAAATCGTCCGACGAGCGACAGGAGTATTTGTTAGGGTGGTTCGATCAGGACATTTACGTTGAGATCGAAAACATGCGAAAAGTGATCCTCGACATCGCTGGCGACCTTTCGCCGATATTTCTTGCCATTGCCAGCAATCTGCTCCGCGACTACTCGCAACAAGATCCCCGTGATCTAAGGATACGGCGGAGAACGTCGCCACTACCCTCCGAGCCTTATACCAAGGCATTTTTGAGCGCGGTCTCACAAGTGCTCGGGCGCATCCTAGCTACACGCGAGGTAATTGGGACCGGGGCCACATCTGGTCGGGCACTTCTTTGCGACGTTTCAGAGTTGATGCAAGTTGATGGTCAGCAGAGGTTCGATGCGGCCATCACAAGCCCTCCCTACGCCATGGCCCTGCCGTACATCGACACGCAGCGGCTGTCATTGGTCTGGCTCGGGCTTCTGCCTGCCGATCAAATTCTTGAGCTCGAAGCGTCGCTGATCGGCAGTCGCGAACTACGCGGAAGCTCAAAGCGCGAGCTGCCTAAAGCTATGGCCCTAAATGAGGCCGATTTACCGACTGACGAGTATGATCTTTGCGTGACGCTGGCTAACTCGCTCAGTGAGAGCGATGGCTTTCGGCGACGCGCCGTGCCGTCGCTGCTCTACAGATACTTCGCAGCGATGAAGACCAACTTCCGCTCTGTGAATGCCCTCATGAAAGCCGGAGCACCTTACGCTTTGATTGTCGGGCACAACCACACGACCATTGGAGGAATTCGGTACGATATTGATACTCCATCGCACTTGGCAAACTTGGCAGTGTCTGTTGGATGGAGCATCGATGAACTAATTCCGTTACAGACTTACAAGCGATATGGGTACCATGTTAGCAATGCGGTCGCGGCTGAAACGCTAATAATTCTTCGAAAAGCGTAGTCCGTCTGTAGGGATTGCTGAGGCCTCTACCATTGGGGTGAAGTACCTGAGGGAAGCCAGCAAGCACCTTGTCCCACGAGTGCGCCCGTGGTCGAAGCGGCGATGAGCAATGCATCAACTGTGCCGAATAGCGAGTGCCCCTGATCAACAAAAGTGGCCTTGAAGCAGGGATCGGCTGCGGTTGGCCATTCAAGGATCATCGGATCGTTTACCGCAGGAACACGAAACCCGTTTGCGGTAGCGTGATCGCGAATTTCGCGCGCAGGAGCGGCCGGAACGACCATCCTCACGTCTCCGTGGCCAGATTCTCCAGGAGCATACCCATATACCATTACGTTGATACTGGATGCGGGAGCTTCATGGGTGCCCAGATTTGAGGCAAAACGCATTCGAAGTTCGAATTCCGCGCGCGGCCTTTGATACTTCCCCTGAAACACCCCGAATCTCACCGTACCAATTGTCGCAACGGGCACACTGACGTTTGCCGTACCGCTGCCCCCAGAGAAGTGTCTCGCGCTGTCCTTGTTTAGACGGATTACCAAGCCAGCAGCCCCACCCGCGAGGCTCGATCCAGTTAGTGCCGCAGCGCCTTGCGTCGGCGTCATGATGCCCGGCGCGAAAAGTACATATGCCGGAAATGGCGGCCGCGGACTTGAGGTAAGTGCTGCGGCAGGTGTGGCGGGGGGTGCGCCGGTGGGTGCCGTGTTCGGTGACGTCGGCTGAGCGGCTGCCGACGAAGCTGCAACGGATGCAGTGCTGCTCTTTGTTGAAACTGATGGGAATTTGACAAGTGGCTTGAGCCCGACTTTGTTCGAACTCCCCCCACTGCTTGTAGACGTGTTTTGCGTCGTGCGTGGAGTTGGAGCAACCCCAAGGATGCCCGCGGCGACAAGGGGCGCGATATCGGATAGCGATGCAATCGATGAAACCCCTGGCCGGGTGCCGGTGAACCAGGCGTCGATGGCCGAAGCTACGTCCGACAGTACATCATCAGGATCTCCGGTGGAGGAGTCCAAGAGCATGCCTGCCTCAATGTTCATCCCGGAAATGCCGGGAGAAGTCAGGTTTGCGGACCCCACGTATGCGGCCTGTGTCCCGTCTTGTCTGGTAAAATGATAAACCTTTGGATGGAACAGGCCGGCTGAATAGCTGACAACACCGATCCGTGCATTCGACCGCGGGCTACCAACAAGCTGGAGGAGCGTCTCGATATCTGGCTCTCCGGTCTCTCCTCCGTTGGATCCGATCACGCAACGCGTGAGAAGATCTTGAATCTTGAGCGCGTCTAACACTGGCACCAACGGTGCTAAGCCATCTGCGCTAAAGTAGCCGGTCTGCCACCGAAGAGCTTCCACCGACTGCGGGGCGAAGCTGGCGAGCCATTCGCCAAGAACGTCTGCAGTGTTTCGAGATGCTGAATCAATGTATCGCACTGACAACCACTCCGCTTGGGGGATGTGGTACGAATATCAGTCGCTTATGTCTGAGCACAAGTAGCTTGCCGTGAGCCAGTTATACCGAGAGAAAAAAGTCGAAGAAGCCGTACAGTTCATTGCGCTTGAGGGGCTCCGCCACGGCTTCTGTCAGGCTCGCGCGCGTCACCTCCGAGTTCGATTTCTGTTCCATCCGGGAGTACGCCCCTGAAATCGAAGTGTTCAGCGGGCCATGCGAGAAATATAATCGATTTCAGTGACTTGTAAAAATTTCACTAAACCGACGCAGTCATGAGGTCCGGAGAATATCGGCCCGGAGAGACCGCTTCCGGCCCTCCTGGCGCGAGGGCCGGTGCTCAGCCACACCCGCATAACCCTCGAATACAACGAGAAATTCCGGCCGTAGCCGGATGGGGAGAACGCTTTCGCGGGGGCAAGTGGCGGAGAGACAGGGATTCGAACCCTGGGTAGACTTTCATCCACAACGGTTTTCGAAACCGTCCCGTTCGACCACTCCGGCACCTCTCCGCACCTCGGGTCGTGGCGTGTCTCTATTGAAGCGGCGGGACTGCTGCAAGAGGGGCGGGGGCATTTCCCGCGGCCCCGGTCGCGGGGATCGGCTTGACAGGTTTGGCCCTGCATGGAATAGCCGCCCAACACGGGCCGCCAGGTTTCTTGCGCGGCCTATCGTTATTCATGGATGCCCGGGAACGGGCACGCTGTCCGAGGTGGTTGCCGCCCTACAGGGTCGGTAACCGGGGAACGCCCGAAAGGGGACCGCAGGGCGCGACAGACAAGGAGAGAGCGGATGTTCGCCGTTCTGAAGACCGGTGGGAAGCAGTACCGGGTCGCCGAGGGCGACGTGCTTCGTGTTGAGAAGCTGGCCTGCGAGGCCGGCGAGAAAGTTCAGTTCAATGATGTCCTGATGATCGGCGGGGGTGAGGTGCGCGTCGGCTCGCCGCTGATCGACGGCGCGGCCGTCCAGGCCGATGTGATCGACCAGATACGCGGCGAGAAGCTCATCCATTTCGTCAAGCGCCGCCGCAAGCACGGTTCGCAGCGCACGAAAGGGCATCGCCAGTACCTCACGCTGCTGCGGGTGACCGACATCCTCGCCTCCGGGGCGGATTCGACGGGCGTCAAGGCTGCGGTCGGGGCCGGCTCCGTGCCGCGGACGGCGCTCGAATCTGCTGCGGACGCAGCGAAATCCGCGCCTCGCAAGGTCAAAACCGCTGCCAACGACGCCGCCGAGGCCGTGAAGGGCGCCAGCGACAGCACGTCCGTCGCGGCAAGGGCCGCCGTGGCCGGGGCTGCGGTCGTCGGAGCCGCCGCGGCGGTCGGTGCGGCCGTCGCCGCATCTTCCACGGACGAGAAGGCGGGCGCGCGTCCCGCCAACCTGCTTGACGAAGCCCGGAACGGCACGCCGGACGACCTGAAAAAGCTTTCGGGTGTCGGTCCGAAGCTGGAAGCCAACCTGCACGAGCACGGCGTCTTCCATTTCGACCAGATCGCCGCTTGGGGTGCGGAAGAGATCGCCTACATGGATGAGACCCTGTCCTTCAAGGGCCGGATCGAGCGTGATGGCTGGATCGAACAGGCGAAGCAGTTCGCCGCAGAACAGGAGTAAGGTAGCATGGCACACAAGAAAGCCGGTGGCTCCTCCCGCAACGGCCGCGATTCCGCTGGCCGTCGGCTTGGCGTGAAGCTCTTCGGCGGCCAACGGGCCGTCTCGGGCAACATCATCGTGCGTCAGCGCGGCACCAAGTGGTGGCCGGGCGAGGGCGTCGGCCTGGGCCGCGATCATACGATCTTTGCCACCGCCGATGGCGCGGTCACCTTCCGCAAGGGCTTCAAGGGCCGCACCTTCGTGAGCGTGCTCCCTCAGGCGGAGGCCGCTGAGTAACCCTGACCGCCAAGGTCGAAGACCAGAAGGGGGATCGGCGCGAATGTCGGTCCCCCTTGTCGTTTCGGGTAACGCTCCTTGGGGTTCGATGGGAAAGGCGGGATCGCCTTGTCGGACGGCTGTCATCCGCCGGGAGCCTTGGAAGACCGTGACGCGGGATGCGCCTTGTTGCCGTCCCGGATCGCTGACCGTTTCCGCACAGATGCCGGCGGGAAGACAGAACACCGCGACGACTCGCACGCCCGTTGAAGCAGGAGGCGAAGGGGCGAGGCGCCGCCAGCCGGTTTTTCGTCCGGCACGATTGAGGGAGAAGACCATGACGCCGCAAAGTGCACCGCATCGGCTCGACATCGTGAAGACCGGCGACCAGCCGGTGCTTGCGACGGGTCGCCTCGTTCTGCGTCCGCTGCGTCGTTCCGACATGGGGCCGATCGAGCTGCATACGAGCGATCCGCGCGTGGCGAGAAACACGGCCTCGATCCCGCATCCGCTGCCGCCCGGCGCGGCCGACACCTTCGTCACGCGCGTCTTGTCCGGTTCGGGCGACGATACGGTGTGGGCGATGGACGCCTCACCGCGCGAAATGGGGGAACTCGTCGGCGTGGTGAGCCTCAAGGCGCTTGACCGTTCGCAGTCCGAGATCGACTACTGGGTTGCGCCGGCCTTGTGGAACACCGGCTTCGCCTCCGAGGCGGTCACGGGGCTGATGGCGGCCAATCCGCTCGCGTCGCGGCAGATATTCGGCTCGATCTTTCAGGACAACCCGGCCTCCGCCCGCGTCCTTACCAATGCAGGCTTCGACTATATCGGTGACGCGGAGACCTATTGCGTCGCCCGCGAGGCCGTCGTGCCGACCTGGACCTACATGCGCCAGATGGCTTGAGGCCGGGTCGGGCCCGGCGTAAGGGCTGAAGCATGAAGTTCCTCGATCTCGCCAAAGTCTATATCCGTTCGGGCGGCGGCGGCTCCGGCGCCGTGTCGTTCCGGCGCGAGAAGTATGTCGAATACGGCGGTCCCGACGGCGGCGATGGCGGCCGCGGCGGTGACGTCGTGGTGGAGGCGGTCGAAGGGCTGAACACGCTGATCGACTTCCGCTACCAGCAACATTTCTTTGCGAAGTCCGGGCAGGGCGGCATGGGGCGGCAGCGCACCGGGCGCGACGGGGACGACATCGTGATGCGCGTGCCCGTCGGCACCGAGATCCTCGACGAGGACGAGGAAACGGTAATTGCCGACTTGACCGGGCCGGGCGAGCGTCTGGTGCTTGCCAAAGGCGGCAATGGCGGCTTCGGCAACCTCCACTTCAAATCCTCCACCAACCAGGCGCCGCGCCGCGCCAATCCGGGGCAGCCGGGGGTAGAGCGGACGATCTGGCTTCGGTTGAAGCTCATCGCAGATGTGGGCCTGCTCGGCCTGCCGAACGCGGGCAAGTCGACGTTCCTGGCCGCGACGTCGAACGCGCGTCCGAAGATTGCCGACTACCCCTTTACGACCATCGTCCCCAATCTCGGCGTGGTCGGCGTGGACGGGATCGAGTTCGTCGTGGCCGACATTCCCGGCCTGATCGCGGGCGCGCATGAGGGCCGCGGTATCGGCGACCGGTTCCTCGGCCATGTCGAGCGGTCCGGCGCGCTGCTGCATCTGGTCGACGGGACGAGCGCGGACGTGGCGGAGGACTGGCGCACCATCGTCACCGAGCTCGAGATGTACGGCGAGGGGCTTGCCGCGAAGCCCCGGCTGACCGTGCTGAACAAGATCGACGCCTTGTCGGAGGACGAGATCGCGGATCGGCGCGCGGCCTTGGCGAAGGCGACGGGGCACGAGGTCATGGCGATGTCCGGCGTGTCCGGCGCCGGCGTGACCGAGGTCCTGCGCGCGCTGCGCGTGCTGATCGGCCGCGACGCCGCGGGGGCGCCGCCAGAGGAGGGAGATGCGCCGTGGAGCCCGGCCTGAGCAGCAGCCTGCTGACCGCCGCGCGCCGGGTCGTCATCAAGATCGGCTCCGCCCTGCTGGTCGATCCTGCCGGCGGGACGGTGCGTTCGGGCTGGCTGCGCGGTCTCGCGGCGGACGTCGCGGATCTGCGCGGGCAGGGAAAGGACGTGATCCTCGTCTCCTCCGGCTCCATCGCGCTTGGCCGCCACGCGCTCGCGCTGCAACCGCCGCTCTCGATCGAGGCGTCGCAGGCCGCCGCCGCCGTGGGACAGCTGCGCCTCGCGGCAGCCTACGACGAGGTGCTTGCTCCCTCCGCGCAGATCCTGCTCACACTCGACGACAGCGAGGACCGCCGCCGCTACCTCAATGTGCGGGCGACGTTTGAGACGCTGCTCTCGCTCGGCGTCGTGCCCATCGTCAACGAGAACGACACCATCGCCACCGACGAGATTCGTTATGGCGACAACGACCGTCTGGCGGCGCAGGTGGCGGCGATGGCCGGCGCAGATGTCTGCGTACTCCTGTCCGACGTCGATGGGCTCTACACCGCCAATCCCGCCCTCGATCCCGAGGCTGTGCACATCCCCGTGGTGGACGAGATCACCGAGGAGATCGCCGCCATGGCCGGGGAAGGCGTGTCGGGCCTGTCGAAGGGCGGAATGATCACCAAGCTCATGGCCGCGCGGACGGCGACGGAGGCTGGCTGCGCGCTCGCCATCACGCGCGGGGGCGAGCGTCCGCTCAGGGCGCTGGCTCAAGGCGCGCGGGCTACGTGGTTCACCCCGAAGGTCGACCCGCACACCGCGCGCAAGCGCTGGATCGCCGCGATGCGGCCGCGCGGCACCGTGGCGATCGACGAGGGCGCGCGGACGGCGCTGGCCGCGGGCAAGTCGCTCCTGACCGCGGGCGTCACCTTCGTCGGCGGCAGTTTCGGGCGCGGCGAGCCGGTCGCGATCGAAGGGCCGGACGGTCGCAAGATCGGCCAGGGGCTCATCCGCTACACGGGCGAGGAGGCCCGAGCCATCAAAGGATTGCGGTCGGGCGACATCGCGGCCACGCTCGGCTACCCGGGGCGCGCGGCGCTGATCCACAGGGACGACATGGTGACATGAAGGATGCGGCAATGGACGTGCCGTCACTGATGGCGGAGATCGGCCGGGCCGCGCGGGTGGCGTCGAACGAACTCATGACCGTGTCGGCGGATCGCAAGCAGGCGGCGCTCGAAGGGGCGGCGGACGCGCTCTGGTCGCAAAGGGACGAGGTGCTCGCCGCCAACGAGCGGGACATGGCGTTCGGCCGGGACCGGGATCTGTCGGACGCGATGCTCGACCGGCTCCGCCTCGACGAGCCGCGCACCGCCGCAATCCGCGACAGCCTCCGCGCCATCGCCGCGCAGCCGGATCCGGTCGGCGCGGTTCTCGCGGACTGGGAGCGACCGAACGGCCTGCGGATCCGTCGCGTGCGCACCCCGCTCGGAGTGGTCGGCGTGATTTACGAAAGTCGCCCGAACGTCACCGCCGATGCCGGCGCGCTCTGTCTCAAGGCGGGCAATGCTGTGATCCTGCGCGGCGGATCGGAGAGCTTCCATTCGTCCCGCGCGATCCACGCCTCGATGGTCGAGGGCCTTCGCGGCGCGAGCCTCCCGGATGCGGCGATCCAGCTGGTCCCCACGCGCGACCGCGCCGCCGTGTCGGAGATGCTGGGCATGGTCGAGCATATCGACGTGATCGTGCCCCGCGGCGGCAAAAGCCTCGTCGGTCTCGTCCAGCGGGAGGCGCGCGTGCCGGTCTTCGCCCATCTGGAAGGGATCGTGCACATCTATATCGACCGCTCCGCCGATCCCGACATCGCGCGGAAGGTCGTGCTGAACGCCAAGACCCGGCGGACGGGGATCTGCGGCGCCGTGGAATGCCTGCTGATCCACAGTGACGTGGCCGACACGCTCGGCGCGCGGATCGTCGAGGACCTGATCGCCGAGGGCGTCGAAGTGCGCGCCGGGGCGGGGCTTCCGGGATCGTTGCCCGCGACGGAGGCGGATTGGGGGACCGAGTTCCTCGACCTCAGGATCGCCGCGCGCGTGGTGGACGACGTGGACGATGCGATCGCCCATATCCGCCGCTACGGCAGCCGGCACACCGATTGCATCCTGGCGGAAGACGCGACGACCGTCGGCCGGTTCTTCGCCGGGCTCGACAGCGCGATCCTGATGCACAACGCCTCGACCCAGTTCGCCGATGGCGGGGAGTTCGGCATGGGCGCGGAGATCGGCATCGCCACCGGCAAGATGCACGCGCGCGGCCCCGTCGGCGCGGAGCAGCTCTGCAGCTTCAAGTATCTCGTCACAGGGAACGGCGCCGTCCGGTCCTGACATTTCCAAGAAAAGGCATCTTCATGAGCGATCCCCGTCCGAACCTCGTCCGCCGCACCCCGTTCCCCGAAAGCGTGAGCCGTGCCGTCGTCACGCCGCTGCAGCCCTCGGTCGTCTATGCGTCGCCCGACCCGGACGCGCTCGACGCGCAATACGAGGGTCGCGCGCAGGGCTATACCTACGGGCGCGAAGGGCATCCGAACGCCGACGTCCTGGCGCAGATGGTCGACCGGATGGAGGGCGGCACGGGCGGCATCATCACCGGCAGCGGCATGTCGGCGGTCACCGCCACGCTCCTCGGCCTCCTGTCGCAGGGCGACCACGTCTTGGGCAGCAATCAGCTCTACGGCCGGTCGTTGCGGATGCTGACGCAGGACATGCCCCGCTGGGGGATCACGGCAACACTGGCCGACCCGACCGACATCGCGGCGATGGAGGCGGCGATTACGCCCGCGACGAAGCTGCTTCTGGTCGAGGTCGTGTCGAACCCGACGCTGCGGGTCGCCGACATGGAAGGGATCGAGCGGCTCGCCCGCGAGCGCGGCCTGATCCTCGTCGTCGACAACACCTTCACGACGCCCTACGGGTTTCCGGCCTTCGAGCGCGGCGCCGATGTCGTGATCCATTCGGTGACCAAGCTCCTTTCCGGCCATTCCGACGTGACGCTGGGCTACGTGCTGGCGCGCGACGCGGCGCAGCGGAAGGCGATCTACGACACCAACGTCACGCTCGGGCTGACGCCGAGCCCGTGGGATTGCTGGATGGCGGAACGCGGCCTTTACACCTTCGACATGCGCTTCGAGCGCGTGCAGGCGAACGCCGCGGCGCTGGCCGACGCGGTGGCGGGGCACAAGGCGGTGGAGGCGGTGCTTTATCCCGGTCGCCCCGACCATCCGGACCACAACCGCGCCGGCGCGCTGCTCGGGCCGAACTTCGGCAACATGGTGAGCTTCCGGCTCCACGGCGGACGGTCGGCGGCGAACGCGCTGACCCGCGCCGCGCCGATGGTCCCCTTCGCGCCGACGCTGGGCGACGTGGGCACCACGCTTTCTCATCCCGCCTCCTCCAGCCACCGGGGGCTGACGCCCGAGGGGCGGGAGGCGCTCGGCATCACCGAGGGGTTCTTCCGCGTTTCCGTTGGTTGCGAGCCGCTGGATCTCCTGGTCCGGGACTTCACCGCCGCGCTCGACGCCGCCGCCTGATGATCGAGGCCGTCCTCGACGCGTTGCTCGAGCCGGCCCTTCTTCTCGACGCGAACGGACGGGTCGCGGTGGCGAACGGCGCGGCGCAGGACCGGCTGGGCGTTTGGGTCGTCGGACGCTCCTATGTCAGCGTCCTGCGGCAGCCTTCGCTGCTCGGTCCGGTCGAGGACGCCTTCGCCGACGGCAAGCCCGGCCGCGCGCGGTTCGCCCATTCCTCGGGCGAGGTCGAGACGCTCTACGAGGTGCGGGTGAGCCCGCTGCCCGTCGCGGGGCGCCAACGGCAGGTGCTTCTGGTGTTCCGTGATGTGTCCGAATTGCGCGCCGGTGAATCGATGCGGCGCGATTTCGTCGCCAATGTCAGCCACGAGCTGAAGACGCCGCTCACCGCTATCCTCGGCTTCATCGAGACGTTGCAGGGCCCGGCCCGCGACGATCCGAAGGGGCGAGCGCGGTTTCTCGCGCTCATGGCGAACGAGGCGTCGCGGATGAATCGGCTGGTCTCCGACCTTCTCTCGCTCAGTCGGCTCGAAGGGCAGTCGCGCCGCCGGCCGACCGACCGGCTGGATCTGGCCGTCGTGCTTGGCGAGGCCATCGACCCGCTGCGCCCCGGAGCCGAGGCCGAGGGGGTGACGATCGCCCTGCGCGCGCCCGGGGCCGCTCCGGCGCCGGGCGACCGCGACCAGCTCATTCAGGTCTTCGCGAACCTGATGGAGAACGCGATCAAGTACGGCACGCGACCCGGCGCGGTGGAGGTCGTCATCGACCGCATCGCGCGCGAGCCGGTGATCCGCGGCCCGGCCTGGCGCGTTGTAGTCAGCGATCAGGGGCCGGGCATCCAGCCCGAGCACATCCCGCGCCTGACGGAGCGCTTCTACCGCGTCGATACCGGGCGCAGTCGCGCCACCGGAGGCACCGGGCTGGGGCTCGCCATCGTGAAGCACATCGTCAACCGCCATCGGGGCCGTCTCAGGATCGAAAGCGAGCCGGGGCGCGGCACGCGGGTCACGGTGACGCTTCCCGCCGAAATCGGCTCGACCGGCCCGTTGTCATGAAACCGTTACGTAGCTGTCACAAAAGGCCAGCATCCCGCATCTAGCTGCTGGCATTAACGGATACCGTGGGGCGTCCGCCTCACGTACGGAACATCAGGAGCATTCCATGTCCCTCACCAGGACTGCCATTTCGGGTATGGCGCTCGCCGCCGCTTCTGCCACCGCCGCGGCGGCGCGGGATCAGGTGCAGGTCGCCGGATCCTCGACCGTTCTGCCCTATGCCTCGATCGTCGCGGAAGCCTTCGGCGAGAATTTCGGCTTCCCGACCCCGGTCGTCGAATCGGGCGGCTCCTCGGCCGGCCTGAAGCGCTTCTGCGAGGGCGTGGGCGCGAACACCATAGACATCGCCAACGCATCCCGCGCGATCCGCGACAGCGAGGTGCAGGCCTGCGCCGATGCCGGCGTGACCGACATCATCGAGGTGCGCATCGGCTATGACGGGATCGTCTTCGCCAGCCAGCAAAACGGTCCCGACTTCGCGGAGTTCACCCCCGGCCAGTGGTACCATGCGCTCGCCGCCGAAATCCCGGGCGAAGACGGCACGATGAAGACGAATTCGAACACGAGCTGGACCGAAATCGACGAGAGCCTGCCCGATGCGGAAATCCTGGCCTTCATCCCCGGCACAAAACACGGCACGCGCGAGGTTTTCGAGGAGAAGGTCATGCTGCAGGGCTGCGAGGACACCGGCGCGATGGAGCGCATGATGTCCGCCGGGATGGACGAGGATGCGGTCGAGGAAGCCTGCATGTCGGTCCGATCCGACGGCCGCAGCGTCGACATCGACGGCGACTACACCGAGACGCTCGCCCGCGTCGAGAGCAACGCGAACGGCGTCGGCGTGTTCGGCCTGTCGTTCTACGAGAACAACACCGACAAGCTGAAGGTCGCCACAATGGGCGGCGTCGAGCCTTCTATCGAAACCATCGCTTCCGGCGAGTACCCTGTGTCGCGGCCGCTCTACTTCTACATCAAGGCGGCGCATCTCGCGGCCATTCCGGGCCTGAAGGAATTCGCCGAGTTCTTCGTTTCGAACGACGTCGCCGGTCCCGGCGGGCCGTTGTCGGATTACGGCCTCGTGCCCGACCCGGAACTGGCCGAGACCCAGGAGAAGGTTGCCTCCGAAGCGGTAATGAACTGATCGGCCCGGGCCGGGGCGACCCCGGCCCATCCCTTCGACGTCTCGGAGACCCAGATGCAAGTCAGCTTCATCCTTCTGTCCCTCGCGGCCATCGGCGCCCTGGCGTTCGTCACCGCGCGACACCGGGCCATCGCGTCGGTCGGGGGCGATGCGCGCAGGTTGCACAGCCTGCCGATCTATTACGGTCTGAACGGGTCGATCATGGCGCTGGTCCCGGCGCTGGCGCTGCTCGTCGCGTGGATGCTGGTGCAGCCGCTGTTCCTCGATGGCGCGATCCGCAGCGACCTGTCCGATTCCGTGCTGCCCGAAGGCTCGGCGATGGGCCTCGTCGTTTCCGACGTCCGGCGGGTCGCCGAAGGGCTCGAGTCGGGGCCACTCGCGCAATCCTTCATCGCCGGCGATTTCGCCGATGCCACGCCCGAGGAGGTCGGCAGGATGCTGGTCCGGGGCGGCACCGCGCTCGGCGCGCCGCTGACCCGGCCGGTGCTCGACGCCGCCATGGAATACCGTACGACGAGCCGCACGCTGCGCTGGATCATGGGGATAGCCGTCCTCGCCGTCGCGGTGATCGGCGCGGCCGTCGCCATTCACCGCAGCGAGGGCAGCTACCGGGCCCGCAACGTGGTGGAGACCGGCATGCTCGGGCTGCTGATGGTGTCCGCCTCCATCGCAATCCTGACGACGCTCGGCATCGTGATGTCGATGTTGTTCGAGACGGCCAACTTCTTCTCGCAATACCCGTTCACGCGATTCTTCTTCAACACGACCTGGCAGCCGAGCTTCTCGGGTCGCGGCGGGGCGTCCGAGCTCGGCATCCTGCCGCTTCTCTGGGGCACGCTCTATATCTCGCTGATCGCGCTGATCGTCGCCGTGCCGATCGGCCTGTTCTCGGCCATCTACCTGTCGGAATATGCCGGCCGCGCCTTCCGGTCCGTCGCCAAGCCCACCATCGAGATCCTCGCCGGCATCCCGACCATCGTCTACGGTCTTTTCGCGCTGATCACGGTGGGTCCGCTCCTGCGCGACGCCATCGCCTCGCCGCTCGGCCTCGGGAACTCCGCCTCCTCGGTGATGACGGCCGGGCTCGTCATGGGGATCATGTTGATCCCGTTCGTCTCCTCGCTGTCAGACGACATCATCAACGCCGTACCGCAGGCGATGCGCGACGGCTCGCTGGGCCTCGGCGCCACCAAGTCCGAAACCATCCGGATGGTCATCGTCCCCGCAGCGCTGCCCGGCATCGTCGGCGCCGTGCTCCTTGCCGCCTCGCGCGCCATCGGGGAGACGATGATCGTGGTGTTGGGCGCGGGCGCCGCGGCCCGCCTCGATCTCAACCCGTTCGAGGCGATGACGACGGTCACGGTGAAGATCGTGAGCCAGCTGACCGGCGATACCGATTTCAACAGCCCGGAGACGCTGGTCGCCTTCGCGCTCGGGCTGACGCTCTTCGTCATCACGCTGGGGCTCAACGTTCTCGCCCTCTTCATCGTCCGCAAATATCGGGAGCAGTACGAATGACCGACGCGACCGCACCGGGCGCCGTGCCGTCCGGGGCCGGGCAGGGAAGCCTCTTGGCTCGGGACACCCGAACGGCGAAGCGCAACGCCGCCGAGGGGCGCTTCAAGATCTACGGGCTGGTTGCCGTCTGCATCGGCATCGCCGCGCTGATCGTGCTCCTGACCTCGATCCTGACGAGCGGCCTGTCCGCGTTCCGGCAGACCACCATCGACATGCAGGTGACGCTCGACGAGGAGCGGCTCGATCCGTCCGGCGCGCGCGACTACGACGAGATGGCGCGGGTCACGACATTCGGCTACGCGCCGCTCCTGCGCGACGGCCTGCAGGCGACGATCGCCGCGGCGGGGATCGAGGCCGACCTCGATCCGGGGGACGCGATGGACCTGATCTCCGACGAATCCATCGCGCAGCTTCGCAACCGCGTCCTCGACAACCCGGATCTCGTCGGGCAGACCATCGACCTGACCGTGTTGGCCTCCGGCCGGATCGACGGCTTCTACAAGGGCCGCGTCTCCTATGCGAGCGCGGAGCTGGACAGCAATGTCAGCCCCGAACAGCTGCGGCTCGCCGAGGCGCTAGAGGAGCGGGGGGCACTCCGGACCGGGCTGGACTGGCGCTTTCTGACCGCGCCCGACGCCTCCGACACGCGGCCCGAGGCCGCCGGTCTCGGCGTGGCGATCCTCGGCTCGGCCTACATGATGCTGATCGTGCTCGTCCTGGCTCTGCCGATCGGTGTGGCGGCCAGCATCTATCTCGAGGAGTTCGCGCCGCAGAACCGCTGGACCGACCTGATCGAGGTGAACATCTCGAACCTCGCGGCGGTGCCCTCCATCGTCTTCGGCATTCTAGGCCTCGCGATCTTCATCAATTTCGCGGGCCTGCCGCAATCGGCGCCCATCGTCGGCGGGCTGGTCCTGACGCTGATGACGCTGCCGACGATCATCATCGCCACGCGCGCCGCGCTGAAGGCCGTGCCGCCGTCGATCCGCGACGCCGCGCTCGGACTCGGCGCCTCCAAGATGCAGAGCGTGTTTCACCATGTGCTGCCGCTCGCCATGCCGGGCATCCTGACCGGGACGATCATCGGCCTCGCGCAGGCCCTGGGCGAGACCGCGCCGCTGCTCCTCATCGGTATGGTGGCCTTCGTGCGGGAATATCCGGACACGCCGCTCGACGGCGGCTTCTTCGATCCGGCGACCGCGCTGCCGGTGCAGGTCTTCAACTGGACGCAGCGTTCGGACCCGGCCTTCGTGGAACGCGCAAGCGGGGCGATCATCGTCCTCCTCGCGTTCCTGCTATTGATGAACCTGACGGCGGTCTTCCTGCGTCGCCGGTTCGAACGCCGCTGGTAAGGGGTTATCCCATGAACGACATGCGACACGTGGAGAGAACCGTGCGGGTAGACACGACAAAGATAACCGCACGCGACGTGCAGGTCTTCTATGGGGACACGCACGCGATCAGGAACGTGAGCGTCGACATCCCCGACAAGACGGTGACCGCGTTTATCGGCCCGTCGGGCTGTGGCAAGTCGACCTTCCTGCGTTGTCTGAACCGGATGAACGACACGATCTCCGTCGCGCGGGTCGAGGGACGGATCGAGATCGACGGCGAGGACATCTACGACCGCCGCGTCGACCCAGTTCAGCTTCGCGCCAAGGTCGGCATGGTGTTCCAGAAGCCGAACCCGTTCCCGAAATCCATCTACGACAACGTGGCTTATGGGCCGCGGATTCACGGTCTCGCCAGGGACCGCGCCGATCTCGACGGGATCGTCGAGAAGGCGCTCCGTCGGGCAGCGCTCTGGGCGGAGGTGAAGGACCGTCTGTCCGCCGCCGGGACCGGCTTGTCGGGTGGCCAGCAGCAGCGCCTGTGCATCGCGCGCGCCGTGGCGACCTCGCCCGAGGTGCTGCTCATGGACGAGCCGTGCTCCGCGCTCGACCCGATCGCCACGGATCAGGTCGAGAACCTGATCCACGAGCTGCGCGAGAACTACTCTGTGGTGATCGTCACGCATTCCATGTCGCAGGCCAGCCGGGTCAGTCAGAAGACCGCCTACTTCCACCTGGGCGAGCTGGTCGAATACGGCGAGACCGGCCAGATCTTCACCAATCCGCAGGATGAGCGGACCGAGAACTACATCACCGGAAGGATTGGATAAGGCAATGAACCAGAAACCCCACATCTCCAATGCCTTCGACCGCGACCTCGAGGCGATCCAGGCGCTGATCATGAAGATGGGCGGCATGGTGGAGGAGGCGATCGACAACGCGACGACTGCGCTCATGGAGAATGACGCCGACCTCGCTGGAAAGGTCCGCGCCAAGGACGCCGCGATCGACGAGCTCGAGGAGCACGTGAACGAGGAGGCGGCCCGGGTGATCGCGCTTCGCCAGCCGATCGCCTCCGACCTTCGGACGGTGCTGTCGGTGTTCCGCATTTCCGCCGCGCTGGAGCGGGTCGGCGACTACGCGAAGAACATCGCGAAACGGACGGAAATCCTGTCGGACCTCCATCAGGTCGAGGGGGGGACGGCCTCTCTCCGGCGGATGTCGAAGGCGGTCCAATCGATGCTCAAGGACGTGCTGGACGCCTATATCCAGCGGGACGTCGACCTCGCGCGGGACGTCCGCGCGCGGGACGCGGAGGTGGATCAGATGTATAACGGACTGTTCCGCGAATACCTGACGCACATGATGGAGGATCCGCGCAATATCACCTCCTGCATGCATCTCCATTTCATGGCGAAGAACATCGAACGGATGGGCGACCTTATCACCGGCGTCGCCGAGCAGGTCGTCTACCTCGTCACTGGCGAGATGCCCGAAGACGAGCGCGCCAAGGCCGATCTGACGTCGACGGCCGCAGGCGGTCAGGCGCGCTGACATGACCGCGCGACCGTCCGTTCTCGTCGTCGAGGACGAAGCGCCCCAACGGGAAGTCCTGGTCTACAACCTCGAGGCCGAAGGCTACGATGTGCGTCAGGCGACCTCCGGCGGCGCGGCGCTAGACCTCGCGCGCGAGGATCATCCGGATCTGGTCCTGCTGGACTGGATGCTGCCCGAAGTCTCCGGGATCGAGGTCTGCCGCCGGCTGAAGGCCGCCGCCGAGACGCGCGCGATCCCGGTCATCATGATCTCCGCCCGTTCGGAGGAGGTGGACCGGGTTCGCGGTCTTGAGATCGGGGCCGACGACTACATGGTGAAGCCGTATTCGGTGGTCGAGCTGATGGCGCGCATCCGTACGCAGCTGCGGCGCGTCCGTCCGGCCTCGATGGGCGAACGGTTGGAATTCGAGGATGTCGTGGTCGACACGGCCGGGCACCGCGTGTTCCGCGCCAGCGGCGAGCTGCATCTCGGACCGACCGAGTTCCGCCTCCTGACCACGCTCATGGAGCGGCCCGGACGGGTCTGGTCCCGCGATCAGCTTCTCGACCGGGTCTGGGGCCGTGACATCTATGTCGACAGCCGGACGGTCGATGTTCACGTCGGACGCCTGCGCAAGGCGCTCCGCAGCTCGGGCGAGGCGAACGACCCGATCCGGACCGTTCGAGGCGTCGGCTACGCCCTCGGGTGAGCCGCGAAAGACGGGCCCGGACGTCGGGAGGCCGCCGGGCGCCTCGCCCTCGGGCACGATATCGGTCCGCGCTCCGCTCACGCGGGGCAGGATGGAGCCACGGTCGGTTTCGGGCTGACGGATGTCGCCGTCATGGTCCATCGTGACTTCGTTCGGATGCTCGAAGGTCTTACAGGTTCCGCGCATGCCCGCGCGCGGGACGACGGCAGCGGCAGGCTCACCCTCTGGACGACGCTGAAGATGATCGTCGTTTCGGCGCATTCGAAGGCCCGAGTGGACGAGCGTCCGGTCCGGCGCGATCGCACAGGCTGCGATAATCGCGGCGTGGTCGGACATGACGTGGTTCAAGGAGTTTATGCTCCAGCGAGGCGTGCCGCCCATCATGGATCGTCGGCCTGCGCGCTTTCGTTCAGCCCCGCGAAGTCGCAGCGGAAACTGGCGGTGTGAAACAACAACGTGAGCCGCCGATGGTCCGGTGCGATAGCACTCGCGGTTGTTCTCCATCGTCAGTTCCGGGTTGTCTTGTTCGACGACGTCCGCCTCGAGAGCGAGCTTCGCGTTTGCGAGGTCGCAGGGCGCGAGCCGCCATCACATGCGCGGGTTCGTCGATATCCGCGGACGGGTCGCCCAATGAGCAGGCATAGAGGACGCTATCGACATTGCGCCGTGCGAACGGCTCCCGGTGATGAAGGTCGCACGCGAAATCGACGCCTAGATGCGGGACGAGCGCGCCGTTCAGGTTGTGGGTCCATCGTTAGTGGGATGGCCGAGCTCGCTTAGGACGACCGCCTCGGCAGGACCAGTCCTGCACCGCGACGGGAGCAGGGGCCGCTCGCCGATGGCCGGCTCGTCGCGCTCGACGTGCCGGCTTTGATGCCGGTGGAACGGCATCACGGGATGATCCCCGATCGCAAGCATGTAACGACCGGGGCGAACGCGTTCACTTTATGGATCGAAACGCCGGACGCTGGGCTAGATCGAGGCCCAGTCGGTGAAGCGGACCGTCGTCGGGCGCGGCCTGCGCGGCGGGAGAGGGGGAACGATCGGCTGGGCGGAGGCGGGCTGCGTCATGGGAGGACTCCAACTGGGGGCGACGCGTAGATGCGTGGCGACTCGGAGTTTTCCGAGACTTAATTTCGTCGAAAGCGGGGCAGGCCCGCGGGAGCCGTATCAAATTCGCCACATGGCTATTCGGCGGCGCGAAGCGGCGGGGGGCCGCGACGGTCGGTGATCAACGCGAACGTCGAGTCCCCCGCACCGGAGACGTCCGACCGATCCGCGCCGTCCTCGGCCCAGAGCAGCGTCGGCATGGCGATCCTGCGCGCCTCCCGTCGCAGCATCCAGTCCGCGCCGGTCCGGCTGGCCCGGCCGAGCCCGATCCGCCCGGCCAGGCGGAAGACGGCCCGTAGGTAAACGGCAAGCCAGACGCGGGCAGCGAGCAGGGCCGGCGTGAGGACGAGCGTCAGCACGGTCGCCACCCCGAGGCCCCACACAACGGCGGTTGCGAGTTGAATCCACCACAGCGCGGTCGGCGATCCGATCGTGTAGCCGCCCCCGACGAAATCGAAACTGAGCCCGAACATCATCGGTGCGAGTCCCGCCATTGTCGTCAGCGTGGTCAGCAGGACCGGGCGGATGCGGTCTTCGGCGGTCCGCGTGATCGCTTCCAGCCTTGGCATGTAACGCGCGTAATCCTGGTAGGTGTCGATCAGGACGATGTTGTTGTTCACCACGATCCCGGCCAGCGCGACGATGCCCGTACCGGTCATGATGACCGAGAATTGCTGGTCCATCACGAGCATTCCGATCAGCACGCCCGTGGTCGACAGGATCACCGCGATCAGGACGAGCACGGAATTGTAGAACGAGTTGAACTGGGCGAGCAGGATCACGAACATCAGCCCGAGGGCGCCGAGAAAGGCCTGGCCGAGGAAGGCCATGCTCTCGGCCTGCTCCTCCTGATCGCCGGTCCATTCCCAGGCGACGGTCGGCGGCAGGAGGTTCTCCGCCTCGATCGCGAGGCTCAGGGCGTCGATACGCTCGTCGGCCGTGACCGGAAGGATCGTCGCCCGCCCGTCCGCGACCGCCTCCGCCAGCGCCGGGGGCGCGTCCGCAGAGATGATCGCGTAGACCGTCCCGTCCGTGCCACGGAGGGCGGACTGGCCTGCGGCGTCCTCCGCCCCGAGTTCGCGCAGGACGCCGAGGGGCGTGCCGTCCGCTGTCGATGCGGCGTACAGGTCCGGCGCCACGTCGCCCTTCACATCGAAGAAGCGCTGGCCGTCGACCCGGTCGATCTGCGCCAGCCGGGGGACCGCGCGTCGGGTTATGAAGTTCGCGAGGGGCACGAGGCCGTCCGTGGTGCGCACCTTCAGGTCGTCGAGCGTCGAAAGCAGGCGGTCGGATTCGGGCAGCCGCATGCGGATGTCGATTTCGTCGTCGGAGCTGTCCACCCGCATCGTGTCGAGAAGAATGCCGCGGGTGACGAGCTGCACCATCGCGCCCACCGTCGCCACGTCCGCGCCGAAGCGGCCCGCCTTCTCGACATCGACCTCCACCTCCCAGTCGATGCCGGGCAGGGGCAGCGAATCCTCGACGTCGATCAGGCCCGGCATGCGCTCGAACCGGGCGCGCATGTCCGCCGTCGCCCTGAGCAGGTCGTCCCAGTCGTCGCCCGTCAGGCGCAGGTGGATCGGCTTGGCCGCGCCGGGGCCGCGCTCCTGCTGCGTCAGGTCGACCTTGATGCCCGGTAGCGCGCGAAGGCGCGTCAGAAGCGCTTTGCCGATCTCGTCGCCGTCGAAGGCCGGATCGACGAAGTCGCGACGGAAGGTATGGTCGAACATCGTGAACCAAGGCTCCGACACCGTCGGCCGCTCCTCCCACCTGACCATCTCGATCTGGATTTGACCGATCGTGTCATTGGGCGGGCCATCCGCGGGGCCGCCGGAGGACAGCCCACCGTCGCCCGCGAAGGCGAAGGCGGATTTGATGCCCGGCGTCTCAAGTACGATGCGCTCCGCCTGTTGCAGGAGGGCGTCCTTCTCGTCGAGCGACAGGTTGCCTCGCGCACGGATGAAGATGTTCGCCTGTTCGAGCTCGCTCTCCACGAAGAACTCGACCCCGGTATTGTGGGTCCCGTAATAGCTGAAGACCCCGAAAACGGTCGCGGCCACGGTAACGATCGCGACGATCGGCCCGACGGGGTTGCCGACGATGAGGTGGATGAACCGCCCGAAGGGCCGCCGCCGGTAACCTGAGCGCACGCGCCGGGCGCCCTCCGGTCGGGTGACCGCGCCGAGCGTGATCGACACGGCGACGAGCCCCGCCACCACCGCGACGGCGCTCGCGGCGGACAAAGGGCCCGGCGCCGCGGCGGGCGCGGCGGGAAGGAGGAGGTTCGGGTTCAGGAGTTGCAGAAGCGCGACCCCGAGAAGCAGCACGGCGCAACAAACGAGGACGAGGCGGACCGGGAGGCCGAACGTGCGGCGCAGGCTGCCCGAGGCCCGGGCGAAGGCGCGCGTCATACGCCCCGCGACGCCCCCGAGGACCGGCAGGTAGACGAGGGCGACGACGAGCGATGCCGACAGCACGAAGATGATCGTGAGCGGCAGCATCCCCATGAACTCGCCCGCGATACCGGGCCAGAACAGCATCGGCAGGAACGCGCAGAGCGTGGTCGCCGTCGAGGATATGACGGGCCAGAACATCCGCCGCGCCGCCTCGGTGTAGGCCGACATCGGGCCGGACCCTTCGGAGATGCGCTTGTCGGCGTATTCGACCACGACGATGGCCCCGTCGACCAGCATTCCCACCGCCAGAATCAGGCCGAACATGACGATGTTGGAGATGGTGATCCCCACCACCGCCATGATCGCGAAGCTGAGCAGGAACGAGGTCGGGATCGCGAAGCCCACCAAGAGCGCCGAGCGGGTTCCGAGCGTGCCCAGCACCACGACCATGACGAGCGCGATGGCCGTGAGAACCGACCCTTCGAGTTGCTGGACCATCGACTCGACCGTCTTCGACTGATCGAGCGTCACGGTGACATTGACGGCCTGTCGCAACTCGTCCGGCCAGAACGCCGTCTCGGCCGCGATCTCCTCGTGAACCGCAGCCGCCGTGTCGATGATGTTGAAGCCCTTCCGCTTGACGACCTGAAGCGCCACGGTGGTCTCGCCGTTGTAGCGCGCCGTGCCCTCCCGGTCCTGGTAGGTCAGGTTCACCTCTGCGAGGTCGCCCAGCGTGATGACCCGGTCGCCGTCGGTCTTGACCGGCAGGGCATAGACGTCGGCGGTGGTCTCGAAACTGCCCGGGATCTTGACGGGAAAGGCGCCCGAGGCGGTCTCCACCGCACCGGTCGCGACGAGAAGGTTGTTGTTCGTGACGACCTGCACGAGTTCGCCCGCCGTCACGTTGTAGGCCTCGAGCGCCAGCGGGTCGATCAGCACCTCCAGCATCTCATCGCGATGCCCGGCCAGACCCGCCTCAAGGATCGACGGCATTGCCTCCAGCCGGTCCTGCAGGTCGTCGGCCAGACGCAGCAGGGTGCGTTCCGGCGCGGAGCCCGACAGCGAGACGATCAGGATCGGAAATTCCGAGAAGTTGATCTCGCTGATCGTGTACTGCTCCGCGCCGTCCGGGAACTCGGCCTCGGCCTGTCCCATCTTGTCGCGCACATCGGCAATGGTCGCGTTCTTGTCCCAGCCGAACTCGAACTCGAGGAACAGCCCCGCATACCCTTCCGCCGCCGTGGCCAGCATCGTTTCGAGCCCGTCGATTTCCTTCAGGCGGGTTTCCATCGGCTTGACGAGAAGCTTCTCGGAATCCGACGCGGAGATGCCGGGGAAGGGCACGGAGATGAACAACCCCGGAATGTCGATATCCGGCTCCCCCTCCTTCGGGAGCGTCCAGTAGGCGAGCCCGCCGGCAAGGAGCGACA
This sequence comes from uncultured Jannaschia sp., assembly GCF_947494025.1. Lineage (GTDB taxonomy): Bacteria > Pseudomonadota > Alphaproteobacteria > Rhodobacterales > Rhodobacteraceae > Jannaschia. Next base: position 212,951 of record NZ_CANLTQ010000004.1, on the reverse strand, counting down.
GCGCGACGAAGGCCAGCACCATGCGGGCGCGACCCGCGGCCCAGTCGACGATGCCGATCATTGCGCGTCCTGCGCGAAGGTCACCCGGACGGGCACGCCGTCGGTCACGTATTCCTGCCCGACGGTGATGATCTCCACCTCCGCCGGCAACCCGGCCAGCAGCACGCCATCCGTCGTGTCGCGCACGAGCGCGACCTCGACGAAGCCCGCATGCCCGTTCTCCACGATCCGCACGCCGAGACGGCCCTCGTCGTTCAGCGTCATGGCCGAGGCGGGGACGAGATGGGCCACCGTCGGCTCTGTCGCGATCACGATCTCGGTGGTCTCGCCGTCGCGGATGGCGAGATCCTCGTTGGGCACGGTCACTTCCACCCGGAACGTCCGCGTCAGTTCGTCGGCGGAGCGGCTGAGGAACGTCACCCGGCCTTCGGTCCTGCCACCGGAGGCGAGCCGCGCGCGGGCCGCCGCGCCGGTCGTGACCCGGTCGACCTGCGCCTCCGGCAGGAAGCCCACGAGCTTCATCGGGTCGAGCTGCACGATGTCGGCGCAGGGCGAGCCCGGCTGCAGCAACGTGCCGATCTCGGCGGCGTCGCTTTCCAGAAGGCCCGCGAAGGGCGCCTCGATCGTCAGCTTCTCGATATCGAGCCGCGCGCGTTCCACGGCGGCGGCGGCGGCCTGTACCCCGGCCCGAGCCGATTCGATCCCTGCCTGCCCCGTCTCGCGACCCGTCGTGGCGGCGGTCACCCCGGCCTCGGCGGCGCGCAATGCGGCTTGCGCGTTGGCGAGGCTCGTCTCCGAGGAAAAGCCGCGCTCCGACAGGCGGCTCGCCGCGTTCTGGTTGAGTCGCGCCTCCTCCAGCCGGGCCTGCGCCTCGGCGATCCGGGCTTCGGTCTCGGGCAGGCGCGCCTCGGCCTCGGGTACGCGCGCGCCGGCCTCCGCGAGGCGGGCCTCGGACTCCGCCAGCGTGGCTTCGCGCGAACCGGGGTCGAGCTCGCAGAGGACCTGTCCGGCCTCGACGAACGTCCCCTTGCGCAGCGGCTCGGACAGGACGGCACCGGTCGTCTCCGACATCACGGTGACCTCGCGCGCCGCCTGCGACTGTCCGCGGACCAGAACGCCGTCCGCCACCTCTCGTGCCTGCGACCGGATCGCGACGACATGGACCGGATCGGCTGCGGCCGCCGCGGCCTCGACGATGGCGGCGGGACGCTGCCCGGCATTGGTCTCCCGCGGGGCGGGCGGTGCGTCGCCGGTTATGCCGTAGGCGAATCCCAGCAGCGCATCCCGGTCCAGCACCACGGCATAGAGGGCCACGCAGACGAGGATGGCGGTGATCATGGGGAACAGGCGCATCAAGAGCCCTCTTATCAGGCGTCCCGGTGGATCGGCGCGATAATATGTCGAATATTGCAACGACGCGTTTTTAACGGAGCCACGCTTCGAAAACAAGCCGAGCGGCTGTCGCGCTATTGCGGGTTGGCCCACTTGCCGCCCTGCGCTAGGAAGCGCCGACGCGAGCGACGAGGATAGGCGGCGATGTCCAACCCGGAAAGCTTCATCGACGAGGTCACCGAGGAGGTGCGCCGCGACCGCCTCTATGGCGTGATGCGTCGCTGGGGCTGGCTCGCCATTCTCGTCGTGATCCTTCTGGTCGGCGGCGCGGCCTTCGCCGAATGGCGCCGGTCCCAGTCCGAGGCGCGCGCAAGGACGTTCGGCGCCGCCGTGCTCGACGCGCTCGATGCCGAGGATCTTGCGGCCCGGCGCGCGGCGCTGGAGGGGGTCGCGCCCTCGGACGAGGGGCAGGCGGCGATCCTGTCCTTCCTGCAGGCGACCGCTGCGCTGAATGCCGGCGAGGGCGACCTCGACGCTGCCCGTTCGCAGCTTCTGGACGTGGCGGTGATGCCGGACCTGCCCGCCGCGTACCGCGACCTTGCGCGGCTGAAGGTCATGCTGGCCGGCGGGACCGGCGACACGGCGCGGGACGCCGAACTCCTCGAAACGCTCGCCGCGCCCGGCGCGCCCTACCGCCCGATGGCGGTGGAGCTGCAGGCGTTGATGGCCCTCGAGGCCGGTGACGAGGCGACGGCGCTGACACTGCTGCGGGCGTTGACCGAAGATGCCGAGGCGACGGAATCCTTGCGCCGCAGGGCCACGCAGTTGATCGTCGCCCTCGGTGCGACGCCGGAGCCGGCGTGAATCGCGCAGCGCAACGGCTTGGGGCGGAATCGCCATGATGAGAGCATTCGCGGGCATCCTCCTCGGCGCCGCTTTCGCCCTGGCGGGCTGCGGCGACGACGAGGCGATCCTGCCGGGCGAGCGGCTGCCCGTCCGGACGGGCGGGCTCGACGGGCTGGGCGTGATCGCCGCCGCGTCCGATAGCGCCGACGACAGCGTTCCGGCGCTCGCGCTTCCGGCGCCGCGCACGCTCGCCGACTGGCCGATGCGCGTCGGCAATGCGCGCAATCATCCGGATCACGCGACCCTTTCCCCCGCGCCCCGGCGCATCTGGTCGACGGATATCGGCGCCGGCGACACCCGCCGGCAGCGTCTGACCACCGATCCCGTTTCCGACGGGCGGCGCATCTACACGCTCGACGCGAAGGCCGGCGTGACGGCCACCGCGACCCCCGGTGCGCGGGTCTGGATGCGCAGCCTCGTCCCCCCGCTCGAGCGCGACGACGACGCGTCGGGTGGCGGCCTCGCTGTGGTGGACGGCACGCTTTATGTCACGACGGGCTATGGCGAGCTGCATGCGCTCGACTCCGCGACCGGGAGAACCCGTTGGGTGCAACGTCTTGACGCGCCGATCACCACCCCGAAGGTGGCGGGCGGAATGGTCTACGTCGTTAGTCGCGACAACCGCGCCTGGGCCCTTGACGCACGGAACGGGCGCATCCGCTGGGAGCTTCCGGCCGCGTCCGCCCCCTCGGTCATGGCGACTTCGCCCGCGCCCGCGATCACCGACCGCTCCGTGATCCTGCCATTCGGGTCGGGGGAGATCGTCAATGCCTTGCGCGAAAGCGGCATCCGCCTCTGGGGCGCCAGCATCGCCGGCGCGCGGCGCGGTGTGGCCTACAACACGGTCGGCGACATCACCGGCGATCCGCTCGTCGCGGACGGCACGATCTACGCGGGCACCTCGGCCGGCCGGTTGGTCGCGCTGTCGGAGGCGTCGGGCGAACGGCTCTGGACGGCGGGCGAGGGAGCGATGTCGCCCCTTGTGCTCGCTGGCGGATCGCTCTTCGTCGTCACCGACCGGGCGCAGCTTCTACGCGTCAACGCGGCCACGGGCGCCGTGATCTGGCGGTCCGACCTGCCGTTCTACCGCACCGCGCGGCTGAAGCGACGTCGGGGCGTTCATGCCCATTTCGGCCCGGTCCTCGCGGGAGGGCGGCTCTGGGTCGCGTCTTCCGACGGGGCGCTGCGCGGCTTCGATCCGGTCACGGGTGCGCTCGCGAACAGCATCGAGTTGCCGGACGGCGCGGCCTCCCGGCCGATCGCGTTCGGCAACGCCCTCTACGTTGTGGACCGTGCAGGGACGCTTCACGCTTTCCGTTGAGGGCGGGATGCGCTAGGCGCCGCCCCTGAACCATCGGAGCGCGTCCATGTTCACCCTCGCCATCGTCGGCCGACCCAATGTCGGCAAGTCCACCTTGTTCAACCGCCTCGTCGGGCGACGGCTGGCGCTCGTCGACAATCAGCCGGGGGTGACGCGCGACCTGCGCGAGGGGGATGCACGGCTGGGCGACCTGCGCTTCACGGTGATCGACACGGCGGGGCTCGAGGAGGCGACCGACGACAGCCTTCAGGGGCGCATGCGTCGCCTGACCGAGCGGGCGGTGGACATGGCCGATGCCGCGCTCTTCGTCGTCGACGCCCGCACGGGGGTGACGCCGGCCGACGAGGTCTTCGCCGACATCCTGCGTCGCAAGGGCCATCCCGTCCTGCTCGCGGCCAACAAGGTCGAGGGGCGTCAGGGCGAGGCGGGCATGTTCGAGGCGTTCTCCCTCGGCCTGGGCGAGCCTGTCGGCATTTCGGCCGAGCACGGCGAGGGGATGGCCGACCTGGCCGCGATGCTGCGCCCGCTGATCGAGGCGAAGGACGCCGCGCCCGCCGAGGAGGCCGAGGCCGATGTCGAGATGACAGAGGACGATCTGGGCGAGGAGGCCGACTGGGCGCCGACTGCGAAGCGCCCCCTCAAGATCGCCGTCGTCGGACGGCCGAACGCGGGCAAGTCCACGCTCATCAACCGCATCATCGGCGAGGAGCGCCTGCTGACCGGTCCGGAGGCGGGGATCACACGGGACTCGATCTCGCTCAATTTCGACTGGGACGGCGTGCCGACGCGGCTCTTCGACACGGCGGGGATGCGCAAGCGGGCCAGGGTCGTCGAGAAGCTGGAAAAGCTCTCGGTCTCCGACGGACTGCGCGCGGTCAAGTTCGCGGAGGTGGTCGTTGTTCTTCTCGACGCCGAGATTCCGTTCGAGACGCAGGATCTGCGGATCGCCGACCTGGCCGAGCGCGAGGGCCGGGCGGTGGTCGTCGCCGTCAACAAGTGGGATCTGGAGGAGCATCGGCAGGAAAAGCTCGCGCATCTGAAGGAGCAGTTCGAACGCCTGCTGCCGCAGCTTCGCGGTGCGCCTCTCGTGACGGTGAGCGCGCGGACGGGACGGGGGCTCGACCGGCTTCGCGCGGCCATCGTCAAGGCGCACGAGACGTGGAACCGGCGGGTGCCCACGGCGGCGCTCAACCGCTGGCTCACCGGCATGCTGGAGCAGCACCCGCCCCCCGCGCCGCAGGGCCGCCGCATCAAGTTGCGCTACATGACGCAGGCCAAGACGCGGCCGCCGGGATTCGTGGTGATGTGCTCGCATCCGGAGGCGATCCCGGAGAGCTACACGCGCTATCTGGTGAACGGGCTCCGGCTCGACTTCGACATGCCGGGCACGCCGATCCGCCTTTATATGCGCGGCCAGAGCGACGCGAACCCCTACCGGGGCCGCAAGCGGGCCGAACCGTCGCGCCTGCGCAAGCACACGCACGGGCGCCGCGCCGATTGAGGCGGCAGGCGCCCCCCCGGGGGGGCGCCCATGCGGGATCACGCGTTGGCTTCGCGGATCTTCTTGGCGGCGTCCTTGTCGTAGGCCACGCCGTTTTGCTCCAGCATCGTATCGAGCTCGCCCGAAAGGGTCATCTCCACGATGATGTCGCAGCCGCCCACGAACTCGCCCTTAACGTAAAGCTGTGGAATCGTCGGCCAGTCCGAGTAGTCCTTGATGCCCTGCCGGATCTCGGCATCCTCGAGCACGTTCACGTCGGCGTAGTCCACGGCCATGTAATTCAGCACGCCGGCGACCTTGGAGGAGAAGCCGCATTGCGGCATCGCCTTGGTGCCCTTCATGAACAGGACCACGTCCTTGGATTTCACCATCTCGTCGATCGTCGTCTTGGTATCGGCCATCGCCTCAACTCCTGTGTTTGCCGCGCCGCCCGGGGACGAATGCGCGCGCGTATTCCTGGGAATCCTTCGGAACGCGGGTGACGGACTGACTGCCGCCGCCCAGGCCCGAAAAGTAGTCGCTCCGGATCTCGGTATATCCCCTGCCTGGCACGATCCCGCGGGGGCGGCCACCGTCGTCCTGCCGCGCCTCCGACCGCAGCACCCAGATCGCCCGCCCCGCGAGAAGGAGGACGATGAAGAGCGCGAGACATGCCGAGAGCGTCGTCACTCCGGCGCCCGTGTCGTCAGCGCCAGCGCGTGCAACTCGCCCGCGGGGCCGTCCATCCGACCCTTCAGCGCGGCGTAGACCTCGCGTTGCTGGGCGACGCGGGACTTACCCCTGAACGAAGCATCCACGACCTCGGCGGCGTAGTGATTGCCGTCGCCCGCAAGGTCGGTGATCGTGATCTTCGCCTCCGGGAAGCTCTCGCGGAGGAGCGCCTCGATCTCGTGCGACTGCATCGCCATGTTGGATCCTTTCGCGGTTTTCCTCTAGCTAGGCAGGCCGGGTCGCCGGGGCAACCCGCCCGCGGCGCTCCGGCCGCCCGCGATCAGCCGAACAGGGTCGCGAAGGTCGTGCGGTAGAGCGTGGACAGCTCCGTCAACTGCGCTTCCGCCCCGCCGAGGCTGACCACGGTTCCGCCGAACTGGCCAACCATCGTCAGCGGCACGTCCGCGCGCCCGGCCGCGACCATCAGCGCCTCGGCGGCGTCGAAGGTGCAGGCGATGAGGTAGCGGCCCTGATTCTCTCCGAAGAGCGCGGCCGTGCCCGAGACGTCGAGCGTGACGCCCACCCCGTTCGCCTCGGCCAGCGTGAAGGCGGCGAGCGCGAGGCCGCCGTCGGAGATGTCGGTGCAGGCATGGATCGACGCGAGGTTGGCGAGAATGAATTCGCCCCGCGCCCGCTCGGCGGCAAGGTCGACGGGCGGCGCGTCGCCCTCGTCGCGGTCCAGATGCTCGGCCAGAAGCGCGGAACGGCCAAGATGCGTCCCGCTTTCCCCAAGAAGGAGCGCCAGCATGCCGGTCTCGACCGGGCACGCGATCCGTCGGGACAGATCGTCGATGAGCCCGACCGCCCCGATCGTGGGCGTGGGGTCGATGCCGGTGCCGTCCGTCTCGTTGTAAAGGCTGACATTGCCCGACACGATCGGCATGTCGAGCGCCGCGCAGGCCTGGCCGATCCCGTCGAGCGCACCGACGAACTGACCCATGATCCCGGGCTTTTCGGGATTGCCGAAATTGAGGTTGTCGGTCGCGGCGAGGGGCCGCGCGCCCTTGGCGACGAGGTTGCGATAGGCCTCGGCCACGGCCTGTTTGCCACCTTCGACGGGGTTGGCCTTCACGTAGCGCGGGGTGACATCGGCGGTGAAGGCGAGGCCGCGCTCGGTACCGTGGACGCGTACGATGCCGGCGTCGAGGCCGGGGCGTGCGACGGTGTCGCCCATGACCTGGGTGTCGTACTGCTCGATCACCCAGTCCCGGGCGCAATAATTCGCGCTGCCGACAAGGGCGCGCAGACCCTCGATCGGATCGACTTCCGCCACGGGGTCGAGCGGCTCCGCCGGGGGCGACGCCACCCAGGGACGATCGTATTCAGGGGCAGAGGAGGCGAGGATGGACAGGGGGAGATCGGCCTTCGTCTCCCCATTGTGCACGATCAGGAAACGATCTTCGGCGATTGTTTCGCCAACGATGGCGAAGTCGAGATCCCATTTCTCGAAAACCGCGCGCGCCACGTCTTCGCGCGCGGGGTCGAGGACCATGAGCATCCGCTCCTGACTTTCCGACAGCATCATCTCGTAGGCGCTCATGCCACCTTCGCGCACGGACACGCGGTCGAGGTCGAGGCGAATGCCGAGGCGGCCCTTGTCGCCCATCTCCACGGCGGAGCAGGTGAGGCCGGCGGCACCCATGTCCTGAATGGAGACGACGGCGCCGGTGGCCATCAGTTCGAGGCAGGCTTCCATCAGGCGCTTCTCGGTGAAGGGATCGCCCACCTGCACCGTGGGGCGCTTTTCCGCGATCGTGTCGTCGAACTCGGCGGAGGCCATCGTCGCCCCGCCGACGCCGTCGCGTCCCGTCTTGGCGCCGAGATAGACGACCGGGCGGCCGACGCCCGAGGCGGCCGAGTAGAAGATCGCGTCGGCCTCCGCGATGCCGGCGGCGAAGGCGTTCACGAGGCAATTGCCGTTGTAGCTTGCGTGGAAGCGGACCTCGCCCGCGACGGTCGGGACGCCGAAGCAGTTGCCGTAGCCGCCCACGCCCTCCACCACGCCGTGGACCAGGCGTCGCGTCTTCGGGTGCGCGGGGTCCCCGAAGCTCAGGGCGTTCATCGCCGCGACGGGGCGCGCGCCCATGGTAAAGACGTCCCGGAGGATGCCGCCCATGCCGGTCGCGGCGCCCTGATAGGGTTCGATATAGGAGGGGTGATTGTGGCTTTCCATTTTGAAGACCACGGCGAGCTCGCGGCCGTCGGGGCCCGGACCGATGGCTACCACGCCCGCGTTCTCGCCCGGTCCGCAAATGACCTGCGGACCTTCGGTCGGAAGCTTGCGGAGCCATTTCTTCGAGGATTTGTAAGAGCAGTGCTCGTTCCACATCGCCGAGAAGATGCCGAGTTCCGTAAAACTCGGGGTGCGGCCGATGATCTCGACGATACGGGAATATTCGTCGTCCTTCAGCCCGTGGGCCGCGATCAGGTCCGGCGTGATGGCGGGCTCTTGCATGGGCGAACTCCGGGAGATTGCGGAGGTTGTCTAGCGGAGGGGACGGCTGGGGGAAAGGTGCGCGGCGCCGCGGTGTTGCCCGCCTGCATCCGGCGTCAGGCGCGCGTCAGCGCCGCCGTCAGGTCGCCATAGCCGGTCCGGCGCCGCTCGAAGTCGAGCCCGAGCGCGTCCGCCGCCGCGCGGGCCCGTTCCGTCAATGCGGGATCGTCGGTCTGCGCCAGATAGACGACTTTCGCGTAATGGCCGAAGTACATCTCTCGCAGCTCCGGATGCCGGTCGAGGCCGAGGGGACGGGTGACGAAGGCGTCGAACTGCCGGGCGAGAAAATCGGTGAGGTAGAAGGCGTCGATCTCGTCGCGCGCGACGAACCGGTCGAGCCGGTCGAAGAAGGCGTAGCAATGCGGCCCGGCGATCATCTCGATCCCGCGTTCCGCGCAGAACCGGGCAAGCGCGCCGCCGGTGCCACAATCGGCATAGGCGACGAAGACGCGGTCGTAACGATCGGCGCGCGCGTCGATCGCCTCGGACAGGGTCGGGACGATGCGCTCGGGGTGGTTGTGCAGGATCGCGGGCAAGCAATGCAGGTCGATGTGGTCGAGCCCGTTCGCCGCACGGATCGCGACGATCTCGTGGGCGAGCGCGCCGCAGGCGACGACGAGGACGCGCCCGGTCCCGGCGGCGGACAGCCCGTCGCGCGTGAGGTCCGCGTCGGGGATCACGCGAGCTTCACCGCGGTACCGTAGGCCACGACCTCCGTGGCGGCATGGGTGATCGTGGAGGTTTCGAGCCGGACGGCGACGACGGCGTCCGCGTCCTGCGCCCGCGCCTCGGCGACCATGCGGTCGATCGCCTGTTCCCGTGCGCCGGCCAGAAGCGAGGCGTATTCGCGCATCTCGCCTCCAACGAGGTTGCGCAAGGCCGCGACGATGTCGGAGCCGATATGCTTCGCGCGCACGGTGGAGCCGCGCACAAAACCGATGCAATGCGCGATCTCCCGCCCCGGCACGCCGTCCGTGGTGGTGAGGATGACGCGTCTCGCCTCCTGGCCGCTCATCGGTCCATCCGGTCGTAGCGATCGTCCTCGCGGTTTGCGCGTCGCTCGGAGATCACCCGCCAGACCAGGTATGCGACCGGCAGCACCGGCAGGAGCGCGACCGAGGCCAACGGGGCCACGGCGCTGGCCTTCACGATGGCGGCCAGCCAGATCGTCGCACCCGCGGCGAGGACCACGACGACGAGAATGAGTGCGAAGCGGTCGAGCGGCATGGCGAGCAATCCTTATGGTCTTCCCCGATAATGGGAAGGCAGGGCGCCGCTGCCAATACGGATTGACAGCGTGCGTCGCTGCGTCATCAAGGCACGGGGGAGGCGGCTTGGCTTTGAAGATACTCGTGATGGGCGTGACCGCCACCGGCAAGACGACGCTCGGGATCGAGCTCGCGCAGGCTTTGCGGGGGCGGTTCGTCGACGGGGACGACCTGCACACACGTGGCAATGTCAGGAAAATGGCGCGCGGCGAGCCGTTGACGGACCGGGATCGCGCACCATGGCTCGACCACGTCGGCCGCACTCTGGCCGAACGTCGCGGGACCACGGTTATCGCATGCTCTGCCCTGAAGCGCGCCTACCGGGATCGTATCCGCGCACGGACCGGACTTGTGTCGCTCGTCCATCTCGCGGGCGATCGCGACATGCTCGAGCAGCGGCTCAAGCAGCGGACCGGTCATTACATGCCGGCCTCGTTGCTCGATTCCCAGCTCGAGACGCTGGAGCCACCTACGGCGGACGAGCGGCCGATCGTGGTTTCGGCCGACCGGCCGCCGCGGCGTCTCGTCGCCGAGGTGCTCGACCGCTTGCGCGGCCGGCGCCCCGGCTGAGGCCGTCCGCGCGTCAGGACGGCGCTTCGGACAGGACCGCGCAGGCGACGCGGCTGCCGGATTCGCCACTGGGCTGGCTTTCGTAATCGTCCTCGTTGGAATGGATGATCAGCGCCGATCCGTCGTCGTCGAGCAGATGGTCCTCGACGGAGGTCCAGTCAGAGAACGCCTCGTAGGAAAGCACTCCGTCCTCCTCGACGAACCCGTTGGGCAGGTCGCCCGGATGGGGGCCGCCTTCCACGAGACCGTGCTGCATGTCGCCCGAGACGTGGCCGCCGGCAGAGCTGAAGTCGCCCTCGCATTCGCCGGTCTCGTGCATGTGGATGCCGTGGCCGCCCGCGCCGAGTTCCGTCGCCTGGACGTTGACGCGGACAAGGCCGGAGGGGGTCTCGAAGATGGAGACGGAACCGATATTGCTACCTTCGGCATTCAACAGCTCGCCGGTGACGCGGGCGCCGGTCTCGTCCTGCGCCAGAGCAGGCGCGGCGAGCAGGAGGCAGGGCAGGGCTAGGGTCAGGGATCGCATGGGCAGGCTCCGTGTCTTTGTTGCGGTTGCCCACAAACGCGAAAACCCGGCGGAAGGATCCGCGCCGTTCTGTCGCTTTCTGGATCCGGGATGCCTGCAAACCGCGATCCCCCGCAGCGATGGTGCGTGATCCGTCATCTGCGTCGATGGTCGGCACCGGAAGCGGTGCCGATAACCGGCCCCGCCGGATCAGGCCGACATCTGGTTGTGCTTGCGGGCCATCCAGTCCTTCGCGGTCTCCACCGCGACTGCCGCGTCGCGACAATAGGCGTCGGCCCCGATGGCGCGGCCGAACTCCTCGTTCAGGGGCGCGCCGCCGACGAGGACGATGTAGTCGTCGCGGATGCCCTCGGCCTTCAGCGCGTCGATCACGACCTTCATGTAGGGCATCGTCGTCGTCAGAAGCGCCGACATGCCGAGGATGTCGGCCTCCTCGCTCTTCAGCGCGTCGAGGTATTTCTCCACCGCGTTGTTGATGCCGAGATCGACCACCTCGAACCCCGCGCCCTCCATCATCATTGATACGAGGTTCTTGCCGATGTCGTGGATGTCACCCTTGACGGTGCCGATGACCATTTTGCCCATGCGCGGCGCGCCGGTCTCGACCAGCAGCGGTTTCAGGATCGCCATGCCGCCTTTCATGGCGTTCGCGGCCAGAAGCACTTCCGGGACGAACAGAATGCCGTCGCGGAAGTCCTGGCCGACGATGGTCATGCCGCCGACCAGCGCCCTGGTCAGGATGTCGTAGGGCTCCCATCCGCGTTCGAGCAGGATGTTCACGCCCTCCTCGATCTCGTCCTTCAGACCGTCATAAAGGTCGTCGAACATCTGCTGGACGAGTTCGTCGTCGTCGAGTTCGGAAAGGATGATGTCGTCGTCGGCCATCTGGATGTGCGTCCTTGTCGTCGGCGCGTGATTCGTCGGTCTGCAACCCAGGATAACCGTCACAGCCGCGAGGTCATGGCTGCGGAACCGACATTCGCTGTCTAGCGAGCGACGCGGCGATGGACCAGCCCAACCGGGGCGAGCGCGCCGACGAGGGGCAGCAGCGGCGGGGCGCGGGAATGACCGGGACCGGGTCGGAGGCGCCGTCGGAAGCCTACGGGAGGACGAGGTCGTTGCGTGGCGTCGCGCGCCTGGGTCGGGCAACTCGAACAGGGCGAATTCTTTCACATTGTCGACGCGGAGGCCCGCCGACCCCGTCCGTATCTCGCCGATGGCCTCGGGTGCGGTTCCGGCCGCGATGCTTCCGAGAGCGCCGCCGGCGCCAGACCAGACCAGACCGAAGCCGGCGGCCGTGGACCGATCAGCGTCGGGAGCGGGGAGACCAGACAGGTCGCGACCTGTGCGGCAAAATCAGGATGCGCGTCGTCGTCGGTCGCCGCCCGCAAGCCGAACGCGAACGTTTCGGAGATCGCGAAGCGGGCCGCGATGCCTTTCGCCCGGGCGGACCGTTCGAGAGCCGCTTCTCCCGACAGGAGGCCGACGCATCCCGATCCGAACGAACAGGTTTCCATCGTCGCGCAGGCTTTCGCCGAACGTTACGAACCCAAGGTAAAGTGCGTCGAACGGGGCGGCAGGCGTGCTTCTCTCCGTTTCCGGCGTCGCGACCGATGCGAAGGCAATCGTCTGCATGCGAGCCGCCGTCCGATAACTCATACGGGGAACGTCTCTTGCGAATGTTCGCAATTTGTTCTAGTTGATGTGGCCATGACCCATGTGTCCGGCCTCCACTCCGATACGTCTGCCGTGATCCGCACCCGGGGGGCGCTCAGCAATCGGGCCGGACGATACGAACGCCATACCTACGAGGCCGATCCGGGTTCGGGCGAGGTCGCGCAGGCGACCGAGGTGCGGGAGGAGACGGTCACCCGGGTGATCTCCACGAACCGCTCGCCGGATCTGGGCTTCGACCGCTCGGTCAATCCGTATCGCGGGTGCGAGCACGGATGCGTCTACTGCTATGCGCGGCCGACACATGCCTGGCTCGGTCTGTCGCCAGGGCTCGACTTCGAGACCCGTCTGATCGCGCGGCCGAACGCGGCGGATGCCCTGCGGCAGGAGCTCGGAGCGAAGGGGTACGCGCCGAAGATGCTGGCCATCGGCACCAACACCGACCCCTACCAGCCCATAGAACGCGATCGGAAGATCATGCGGGGCCTGCTCGAGGTGTTGCGCGACCACGCTCATCCCGTCGCCATCACGACGAAGGGCACGATGGTGGAACGCGATGTCGACATCCTGTCGGAGATGGGGCCGGAGCTTGCGCGCGTCGGCCTTTCGGTGACGACGCTTGACGACAGGCTGGCCCGGAAGCTGGAACCGCGGGTGCCGGTTCCCTCGCGGCGGCTGCGAACCATCGAGCGGTTGGCCTCCGCCGGCGTGGTGGTGCGCGTGATGGTCTCGCCGGTCATTCCCGGCCTGACGGACCATGAGGTCGAGGCGATCCTGTCGGCGGCGCGCGATGCCGGGGCGGAGGCCGCGAGCATGATCCCGCTGCGCCTGCCGCTCGAGGTCGCGCCGCTCTTCGAGGAATGGCTCAGGGCGCACGCCCCGGACCGGGCTCGGAAGGTCCTGAACCGGGTGCGGGAGTTCCACGGCGGCAAGCTTTACGATGCCGGTTTCGGGACGCGGATGCGGGGCACGGGGGTGCAAGCCGACCTGCTTCAGCGCCGCTTCGACCGCGCCTGCAAGTCGCTTGGCCTGGCAAAGCGGCTGCCGTCGCTTCGAACGGATCTGTTCCGCGTGCCGGGGACGCAGATGTCGCTGTTCTGAGGCGGTGGGCGGCAGCTTCGGGGCGGCTCGCCCGGAATTCGCGTGCAGAGCGACGGATCCATCGGCTCCGCTGCGAAGGCTATCGCTTTCGACGCGGGGGGCGCGTCTCGTTATCCCGACCGCGGACGAACGAGAGCGTGGGGTTGTCGAGCCCCCGTCAAACCGGACCGATCTGCGCCATCACCTCGGAATGATCGGAACCGTGACGTCCACCGACCGTCGCCTCCGCCCGCCAGCCCGGCGGAACGAGGACGTGATCAATGGGCAGCTGCATGAATCCGCCAGCGCCGGAATAGGTCAGCCGCCAGCCCGGGATCGGCCGCGTGCCAGTCATTTCGGCGATCCGCGCGACGGTGGCGGACCAAGACGTCTGGTTGAAGTCGCCCGCGACCACGAACGGGCCGGGCAGCGTCGCGAGGATCGACCCAATGACCTCGATCTGCTCGGTCTGGCCGAACGGCCAGGGCCAGGGCAGGTGCAGCGAGACCACGGTGACTGGACCGTCCGGTGTTCGCACGATCGCCCAGGCGCCGTCGGGCATGCAGTTCGTCGACCCGATCGGGAAGCGCGAGACGATCGCCGTGCCGGTGCGCGATCGCCCCTTGCCGCAGGTGAAGCGACCCCATTCAGGCGGCAACGCTTCGATCGCGTCGTGCGCGGCATGGGCTTCCTGCAATGTCGCGATATCCACACCGATCAGCCGGTCGGAAAGATCGGCGGCCGAATTGCTGGTGAGAAGGTTATGCTGAAGTAGCCGGAACCCCGGATCGCCGACCGGCGCCGTGTCTCCGAGGATCGGGCGGATCGCCACAAGGCCGGCAGACAGGACGAGCCCCGCCAGAGCCGCCGGAACCCAAGCCCGGCGTCGGAGAAACGCGAACGCCGCGAAGGCCGCGCCGAGCAGGCCGACCGGAAGGCCGATGCCGATGGCGTCCAGGGCCGGGTGGAGCCGGGCCAGGAGAGCGGCGCCCACGATGGCTGCCGCGAGCGTCAGCGCCGGCGGACCCAGCCGGGCCACCGCGCCGGATGCAGAGAATGCGCCGGCGTCAGCTCCGGTCACGCCGTCGCCGCGTGGCGGAGCGGTCGCGGGTCGGACCCTTGCCATCGAGGCCGTCGCTCTCGGACGAGAAGCCGCCAAGCCGGGCGGACACCTCGTCGAGCGGGGGCGCCGCGCCCCTCGGTCGGGTCTCGAGCGCCTCCCGCATCTTTTCGAGATGCGCCGCCGTGGTTCCGCAGCAGCCGCCGATGATGGTCGCGCCCGCGTCCCGCGCCATGACGGCGTAATCGGCCATCAGCTCCGGCGTTCCGTTGTAGTGGATATGGCCGTCGACGTATTTGGGAATGCCGGCATTGCCCTTGGCGATGATCGGCGTATCGGACGCCGCGAACCCCATCACGGTCCGGATCAGGTCGGAGGCGCCGACGCCGCAATTCGCGCCGTAAGCCAGGGGCTTGTGGTCCAGCTTGCCGATCAGGCGCGTCATGTCGGGCGGCATCGTGCCCATCATCGTGCGTCCGGCGGTGTCGAAGCTCATGGTGACGCACCAGGGCATGTCGACGAGCGCCGCGGCCTCGGCGGCCGCCCGCAGCTCCTCGGGGGCGGAGATCGTTTCGATCCAGAGCACGTCCGCGCCGCCAGCCTTCAGCCCTTCGGCCTGTTGATGGAAGATCTCGACAGCGCTTTCGTGGCTGAGCGGACCCATCGGGGCCATGATCTCCCCCGTGGGGCCCATACTGCCGGCGACGACGACGGGGCGGCCGGCGGCATCGGCGATCTCGCGTCCGATCTCGGCGCCCATCCGCGAGAGCTCGCCCGCCCGCGCCTCGGCGCCGTGCAGCTTCAGCCGCGCGGCGTTGCCGCCGAACGTGTTGGTCAGGAAGATATCGGATCCGGCTTGGACGGCCCCGCGGTAAAGCGCGCGGACCTTGTCGGTCTCGGTCTCGTTCCAGAACTCAGGCGCGTCGCCCGACTCGAGGCCCATGTTGAAGAGCGTCGTTCCCGTCGCGCCGTCGGCCAGAAGCCAGCCGCGCGACCGGAGCAGGGAAGAAAGGGCGTCGGGCATGAATGGCTCCGGTGGCGTGGGCGGGCGGTGGGGCGAGCGGTCGGTCAGGACGTCTGTTCCCGCATGATCTGCAACTTCGCCTGCTCCATCAGCATGTCCATCTTCGCGCGGATCTCCGCCGCCGGGACCTTTTCCGCCAGATCGCCGGACACCTTGCGCATGACGTCGTCGTCGCCCGCTGTCTCGAAATCGGACCTCACGACATCCCGCGCATAGGCGGCTTTCTCCTCGCCTTCCTTGCCCAGGAGATCCGCCGCCCATTCGCCGAGCAGATGGTTGCGACGCGCCTCGACCCTGAACTGCAACTCGGCATCATGAGCGAACTTGTTCTCGAAGCCCTTCCTTCGATCGTCCATGTTGGTCATTTCGCGTCTCCCCCGAACTGGCTTTCCGTATGGATATGCGGTCAGGACGTCGCTGTCGCAAGTCGCTTCCCTTGGCAAAGGGGGGTGGAGGGCATATGTGCCGCCACGATACGCACCCACGATCCCCCGGAGAGAGCATGGCCAGGCGCAAGAAGGTCTACGAAGGCAAGGCCAAGATCCTCTACGAAGGGCCCGAGCCCGGAACGCTCGTGCAATACTTCAAGGACGACGCAACCGCGTTCAACGCGCAAAAGAAGGACGTGGTCGACGGCAAGGGCGTTCTGAACAACCGTCTGTCGGAGTTCTTCATGACCGGCCTGAACGCGATCGGCGTGCCGACGCACTTCATACGCCGGCTCAACATGCGCGAGCAGCTGATCCGGCAGGTGGAGATCATCCCGCTCGAGGTGATCGTGCGCAACGTCGCGGCCGGCTCGCTCTCGACCCGGCTCGGCATCGAGGAGGGGACGGCCCTGCCGCGCCCGATCATCGAGTTCTGCTACAAGGACGACAAGCTGGGCGACCCGCTCGTCTCCGAGGAGCACATCCTCGCCTTCGGCTGGGCCAGCCAGCAGGATCTCGACGACGTTATCGCGCTGAGCTTGCGGGTGAACGACTTTCTTTCGGGCTGCATGCTCGCGGTCGGCATCAAGCTCGTCGACTTCAAGATCGAGATCGGCCGGATTTGGGACAACGATTATCAGCGCCTGATCGTCGCCGACGAGATCAGCCCCGATTCCTGCCGCCTTTGGGACATCGAGACGGGCAAGAAGCTCGACAAGGACGTGTTCCGCCGCGATCTGGGGTCGTTATCGGACGCCTATACCGAGGTTGCGCGCCGGCTCGGCGTCCTGCCGGCCAATTCCGGGCCGGTCACGCGGCCAACGCTCATCAATTGAGGGGGCGGGCATGAAGGCGAAGGTCACGGTGATGCTGAAGGACGGCGTGCTCGATCCGCCGGGCGAGGCCGTCCGTCATGCGCTTGGCGCGATGGGCTTCGATGAGGTCGAGGGTGTGCGGCAGGGAAAGCTGATCGAGCTCGACCTCGCGAAGGGCACGACCGAGGCGGACGTGATCGCGATGTGCGAGAAGCTCCTCGCGAACACGGTGATCGAAAGCTACCGCATCGAGATGTGAGGGCGGCGGAAGCGGACCCGCGCTCTGGCTTCGGCCCGCGGATTGTGCGATTTGCGGGGCATATCCATTCGACAGGTTCGCCATGAAAGCCGCCGTTCTCGTCTTCCCCGGATCCAACTGCGACCGCGACCTCGCTGTGGCCTTTCGCGCCGCGGGCTTCGTGACCGAGATGGTCTGGCACAAGGAGACGGCGCTCCCCGAAGGGGTCGACGTCGTGGGCGTGCCCGGGGGATTCAGCTACGGCGATTACCTTCGATGCGGTGCCATCGCCGCCCGCTCGCCGATCGCGCGGGCGCTTGTCGCGCATGCCGAACGGGGGGGCTACGTGTTCGCGCCCTGCAACGGTTTCCAGATCCTCTGCGAGGCGGGGCTCCTGCCGGGCGCGCTGCTGCGCAACGCGGGTCTGAAATACATCTGCCGCACGGTGCCGCTTCGGGTGGAGGAGACCGAAAGCGCGTTCACCGCAGGCTACGCGCGCAACCAGGTGATCGACATCCCCATCGCGCATCACGACGGCAACTACACCGTGGACGACGAGACCTTGCGGCGGCTCAACGCGGAGGGGCGCATCCCCTTCCGCTACGTCGCGACGCCCAATGGCGCGAAGGACGGGATCGCGGGGGTTCTCTCGAAGAACCGCCGGGTGCTGGGGATGATGCCGCATCCGGAGCGCGCGATCGACCCGCTGCAAGGCGGTTCCGACGGTGCGGCCCTGTTCCGGGGCCTCGCGCAGGCGCTGGTTGCGGCATAAGGGCGCTGGTGCCGACGGCCTTGTGAACCACCGCCATTGAGCCACGGGCCGGTGACGTTTACACACGGTCCATGCGTTTGCATGACCTGATCCCGGGGCGGCCTGTCCATCGAGCGAGCGGCGGAGTTGTGTCCGACCGCCCCAGACCGCGTCTGTCGTGGATCGTGCGGGTCATGATCGTCAGCATGATCCTCGCCGCCGGCGTCGCGATCTGGGTCGCCAACACGCTTCTGACCGAACGGTTCGTTCAGACCACGCGGCTCCGCGCGGAACTGCGGCAGTCGCTTTATGCCGGGGCGATCCTGTCGGAACTGCAGCGCAATTCGGTGGTGCCGCTTCTGCTGGCGCGCGATCCGACCCTGATCGATGCGCTGGAGGCCGACGATTTCTCGACCTCGAGCGAGCGATTGAGTTCCTACGTAGACGAGATCGGCGCGGCCTCGATCCTGCTCATGGACATGGACGGGCGCACCGTTGCTGCGACCGACCAGGAGGAGCTGGGCAAGTTCTATTCGGATCGGCCGTTCTTCACGGACGCGGTCGCGTCGCAGGACACGGTCTTCACGCTGTCGCCGCGGTCCTCGGGGGCCTATGAGGCCAGTTTCAGCCGTACCGTGCAGGACGGCGAGGAGCAGGTTGGGGTGCTGCAGGTGCAGGTCAACCTCGCGCAGTTCGAGACCCGCTGGCGCGGCACCACCGCCGCGGTGGCCGTGACCGACGCGGCGGGCACGGTGATCCTGTCGACGGAGCCGCGCTGGCGCGGCATGCCGCTCGAGGAGGCGATCGCCGCGACCTCCGTGCCGTCGGCCCTGCAGCGGGCGCTGGCCACGACGCGCGCCTTCGGGCAACCGGCCGAGGACGGCTACAACAGTTCGGCGCTGATCCAGATGGAGACGCGGGTTCCGTTCCGCGGCTGGCGGCTGGTCAGCTTCACGAGCTACGAGAACGTCCGCGAGCGCGTGAACGGCGTGCTGGCCCTCATCATCATGGGTTTCGCGCTTCTGCTCGCGCTCGGCTTCTACCTTTTGAACCGTCGCGCGACGCTGCGTTCGATCCTGTTCCAGCGGGAATCACTCCAGCTGCGGCAACTCAACGACAGGCTCAGGCGTGAAGTGGCGGAGCGCAAGCGGGTGCAGGAGGAGCTGAAGGAGACCGAACTGAGCCTCGCGCAATCCTCCAAGCTCGCGGCTCTGGGTGAGATGTCGGCCGCGGTCAGCCACGAGCTGAACCAGCCGCTCGCGGCGATGAAGACCTATCTGGCCGGCGCACGGCTTCTTCTCGAGCGGCGGCGCTCCGACGAGGCGCTGTCGAGCTTCCAGCGCATCGACGACCTGATCGACCGGATGGGCGCGATCACGCGGCAGCTGAAATCCTACGCCCGCAAGGGCGGCGAGGCGTTCGAGCCGGTGGACATGCGCGATGTGATCTCCTCCGCGTTGTCCCTGATGGAGCCGCAGCTGCGTCAGGACAAGGTTCAGCTGAGCCAGATCGTGCCCGACGGGCCCGTCATGGTGACGGCCGATCGGCTGCGTCTCGAACAGGTCGTCATCAACCTCGTTCGCAACGCGCTCGACGCGATGAATGGAACGGACGACCGGGAGCTGGACATCCTGCTGTCGGAAGGCGAGGAGGTCGTGCTTGCCGTGCGCGACACGGGGCACGGCCTGCAGGATCCCGAGAAGCTCTTCGAGCCGTTCTACACGACCAAGAAGCCGGGAGAAGGCGTGGGCCTCGGGCTCGCCATCTCCTCAGGAATCGTGAATGACATGGGTGGGCGACTGACAGCCCGGAACGCCATGAAGGGCGGGGCCGTCTTCGAGGTCCGCCTGCCCGTCATGCAGAAGGCCCTCGATGCAGCCGAGTAGGGAGACGATGGTGGAACAGACTCGTATCGCGATTGTCGACGACGAAACGGACATGCGGCAATCGATCAGCCAATGGCTGGCCCTGTCGGGCTTCGCGACCGAGACGTTCGGAAGCGCGGAGGATGCGTTGAAGAAGATCACCCCGGACTATCCGGGCGTGATCATCTCCGACATCCGGATGCCCGGTATGGACGGCATGACCTTTCTGAAGCGGTTGATGAGCGCCGATTCGTCGCTGCCCGTCATCATGATCACCGGCCACGGCGACGTGCCGATGGCGGTCGAGGCGATGCAGCTCGGCGCCTACGACTTCATGGAGAAGCCGTTCAATCCCGATCGCCTGACGGATCTGGCCCGCCGGGCGAGCCAGGCCCGCAAGCTCACGCTCGACAATCGCGCGCTGCGTCGGGAGCTTTCGGACGGCACCGTGCTGATGCGCAAGCTGATCGGCACGAGCACGGCGATGGAGCGGCTGCGCGAGGACATCCTCGACCTCGGGCAGGCCGACACGCATGTTCTGATCGACGGCGAGACGGGCACCGGCAAGACGCTGGTGGCGCACGCCTTGCACGCAGTGGGTCCGCGCGCCGGCAAGACCTTCGCGATGACCTCCTGCGCCGCGCTCGGCGAGGAAGAGCTCGGCGCGAAACTCTTTGGCCCGGTGACGGAGGGCGGCCTGCCGCTCGTCGAGGAGGCGCGGGGCGGGACGCTCGTGCTCGAGGATATCGAGGCGCTGCCGCTGCCGCTGCAGGCACGGTTGCTGACGTTCATCAACGAGCAGGGTACGCCTGCGGAGACGCGGATCGTGGCGATCTACAACGGCTCCGATCCGGAACGGACGCTGGAGGATTCGCTTCGACCTGACCTGTTCTTCCGCCTGGCGGCGATGAAGCTGGTGCTGCCGCCGCTCCGGAACCGGGGTGAGGATGTGCTGACGCTCTTCACGCATTTCGCCGAGAGCTTCGGCGAGGAATACGGCGCCGCCCCGCCGCAGCTTTCCGCGCAGGAGGCCGCCCAGCTCCTGCAGGCACCGTGGCCGGGCAACGTCCGCCAGCTCATCAACCTCGCGGAGCGCGCCGTCCTGCAGCAGCGGCGCGGTACCGGCTCGATATCCTCGCTCTTGATGTCGGACACGCAGGAGCAGGGCGAGACGGCGCAGGTCACGACAGAGGGCAAGCCGCTCAAGGAATATGTCGAGGCGTTCGAGCGGATGCTGATCGACAACACCATGCGGCGGCACCGCGGCTCTATCGCCAGCGTTATGGAGGAGTTGAGCCTGCCGCGGCGCACGTTGAACGAGAAGATGGCGAAATACGGGTTGAGCCGGTCGAACTACCTCTAGGTCAAGCCGACGATCGGACATGACCGCAGGGCATTGTCTTCCGCCTGCTTTTGTCACAGACAGGTGACACGGTCGTGCCGTCGGAAGGTCGGCGGTCGGGACCGGTCGAGATTCTTTCCCGTAGATCGACGGCGTCGCCACGTGACCCGCGCTGCGGGTAAAGTTTGCGGGACGGCCGTGCGCCGCCCGAAATGATGCCCGGCCGGAGTTGTCGGGCAAGGAACGGACCCTCCCGGCCGCGTGTCGCGGTCACCGGACAGGGTTGGAATGAGAGCCGCGATGACGCAACACATGACAGCGGAAGAGGGAATGCGGCCGGACCGCGCCCCGATGCTGCCGGCTGCGCACGCCCAGTCAAGTCGACGCAGGCAGGCGCCCCCTGGGGCCCGTAGCCCGTGTCGCGGAAAGTCACATGGCGAAGAAAATGCTGATAGACGCCACCCATCCGGAAGAGACCCGGGTCGTGGTGGCGGATGGAAACCGGATCGAGGAATTTGACTTCGAGAGCCTGAACAGGCGGCAGCTTGCAGGCAATATCTATCTGGCGAAGGTGACGCGCGTCGAGCCGTCGTTACAGGCCGCGTTCATCGATTACGGCGGGAACCGGCACGGTTTCCTCGCATTCTCGGAGATCCACCCGGACTACTACCAGATCCCCAAGGCGGATCGCGACGCGATCCTCGCCGAGGAACGCGCGATGGCGCAGGCGGAGGAAGCGGAGGACGACGCGTCCCGTGGCCAGACGGCTGCCCGTTCCGTCGATGCGTCCGAGGACGATGCCGACGAGGATCAGGATTCGGACGAGGCCACCGGCGAGGAGGACACGCAGAAGCCCAAGAAGCGCTCTCGCTCCCGCTCGCGCTCGCGGTCCCGCAAGAAGGTCGAGGCTGCCGATGACGCGAATGGCGCCGACGCTGTTCCGACCTTGGAGAAGGAGCCGTCCGCCGAGGTCGAGATCCAGAAGCGCCAGAGCGAAAGTTCCGGCGTGACTGTCGGTATGCCTGCCGAGATTTCCGAGGCCGCCACCGAAGGCAGGGAGGTTGAAGCGTCGGACGATGCGGACACCGACGGAAACGACAGCGACGAGGACGGTCCGAACAGGACCATCGCCGAGAGCGCCGGGCTTGAGGACGAGCAGGTGACCGACGACGGCTCGGGCGCTGGCGAGCCTGAAGACGACCCACGGCCTGAACCGAAAGCGCGCGAAGCGCAGACGGAGCCCGCCGGAATGGAGACCCTCGACCTCGGTGAGGACGAAATTGCGGAGGAGCCCCCTGCGCCGACCGGCCGCGCGCGCGGCCGGAACAGGCCCAAAGAGCCTTCGGACAAGGATTCCGGCGTGGAGACCGTGGCCGACGACGACGCGCCGGAGGATCTCCAGCCGCCGCGTCCGCCGCGCGCCCGGATGCGGAAATACAAGATCCAGGAGGTCATCAAGGTCCGCCAGATCATGCTGGTGCAGGTCGTCAAGGAGGAGCGCGGCAACAAGGGCGCGGCGCTCACGACCTATCTGAGCCTCGCCGGGCGCTATTGCGTGCTGATGCCGAACACGGCGCGGGGCGGCGGCATCTCCCGCAAGATCACCAATGCGGCCGACCGCAAGAAGCTCAAGGAAATCGCCTCCGAGATCGACGTGCCGCAGGGCGCGGGCCTGATCGTGCGGACGGCGGGGGCCAAGCGGACCAAGACCGAGATCAAGCGGGACTACGAATACCTCCAGCGGCAATGGGAGCAGGTGCGCGAGCTGACGCTCAAGTCCATCGCCCCCGCGCCGATCTACGAGGAGGGCAACCTGATCCACCGTTCGATCCGCGACCTTTATTCGCGCGATATCGACGAGGTCATCGTGGAGGGCGAGGCCGGCTATCGCGAGGCCCGCGCCTACATGAAACTGATCATGCCGTCGCACGCCAAGAACGTGAAGGCGCATGTCGGCGACGGCCAGCCGCTCTTCGCGAAGTACGGCGTGGAAAGCTACCTCGCCAGCATGTTCAACCCGACCGTGCAGCTGAAGTCGGGCGGCTACATCGTCATCGGCATCACGGAGGCGCTGGTCGCGATCGACGTCAACTCGGGCAAGTCCACCAAGGAGGGCTCGATCGAGGACACCGCGGTCAAGACCAACCTTGAGGCGGCCGACGAGGTGGCGCGGCAGATGCGCCTGCGCGACCTGGCCGGACTGATCGTGATCGACTTCATCGACATGGACGAGCGCAAGAACAACGCCGCCGTCGAGAAGCGCCTGAAGGACGCGCTCAAGAACGACCGTGCCCGGATCCAGGTGGGCCGCATTTCCGGCTTCGGCCTGCTCGAGATGTCGCGGCAGCGGCTGCGGCCCGGCATGCTGGAAGCGACGACGCAGGCCTGCCCGCATTGCCACGGCACGGGGATGATCCGCTCGGACGATTCGGTCGCGCTGTCGATCCTGCGCGCCGTCGAGGAGGAGGGCGTCAAGACGCGGACCCGCGAGGTCCTGCTCAAGGTGCCGGTCGATATCAGCAACTACCTGATGAACGAGAAGCGCGAACACCTCGCGGGGATCGAGACGCGCTACGACATGGCCGTCCGGGTCGTCGCGGACCCGACGCTCGTGGCGCCGGACTTCGCGATGGAGAAGTTCAAGACCGCCACGCGGGTCGTTCCGAAGGTCTCGAACGTCGTGGGCACGGACACGTCCTGGACGCCGGAGGAGGACGACGACGATGTCGTCGAGGCCGACGCGGAGGTCGAAGCCGAAGCGGAGGAGGACGAGGCTCCGCAGGAGGATACGACTCCGGACGAGGCGCAGGACGAGGCGCAGGAGGAGACCCGCGCCGAAGCCCAGAACGGCGAACGTCCGGACGGGGAGGATGCGCCAAAAAAGAAGCGCCGCCGCCGGTCGCGCCGCAAGAAGTCCGGCCAGACCGACGATCGGTCCGGTGCGGAAAACGATGAGGCGAAGGCTGCGGGACCTGAGGCGGACGCACCCGGGGAAACCGGTGCCGCGGAAACGGCGACGGATGCACCGGAGGCCGGGCAGGCCACGTCCGACGAGGCGCCCAAGTCCCGGTCCCGCTCGCGAAGCCGCTCGCGCTCCCGAAAGGCGACGCAGCCGGACGCTGTGAATGACGGAGACGCTCCGGCAGCCAACGTCGAGCCTTCGACGGACGGCGGACGCCCCGACGACGCACCCACCGCCGATGCGGTCACGATGACGGAAGCGGAAGCGCCCGAAGGCGCGGCGGGGGATATTCCCGAGTCGACGCCGTCCAAGCCGAAATCCCGCGCGCGTGCCAAGGCCCCGGCGCCGACGAACCCGGTGGCCGAGGTCGCGGAAGCGATCGACGCGATCGCACCGGAGCCGCAACCCGACGCGGACGTGCCGGCCGAGCCTTCGGCGGACGCGCAGGTCGAGACGCCGGCCAAGGCGGTCCCCGCGCCGGACGAAGCCAGCGCGGACGAGCCGGAGGCCGAAGCCCTGCCCGAAGCGGAGGCGACGCCCGCGCCCGATACCGGAGATGCCGCGAGCGAGCCTTCGGCGGAGGTGCAGGCCGAAGAGCCGGCTAAGCCGAAGCGGCGCGGCTGGTGGTCCTTCGGTGGCTGACCGCCGTTGACACGATCCCGAAGGGCGCCCGGCGGGCGCCCTTCTTCGTTGTGGATGGCGCATTGACGTCGGTCCTCCCGGTATCGCATCTGGCCCGAACCCTGAAGGAGGCGCCGATGCCCGCAACCAAGGTCTCGATCAGGTCGCAGGTCGACCCGTTCATCGTCATGGACGTCATGGAGCAGGCCCGGCGGGCCGAGCTCGCCGGGCGCGATATCGTTCACATGGAGGTGGGGCAGCCGGGAACGCCGGCCCCCGCCATTGCGCGACAGGCGTTGGCGCGCGAGATGGAGGCGGGCGCGCTCGGCTACACCGTGGCGCTCGGCCTGCCCGCGCTGCGTGCCCGGATCGCGCGGCTCTACCGGGACTGGTACGGCCTCGAACTCGATCCCGAACGCGTCGTCGTGACCGCCGGATCCTCGGCCGCGTTCCTTCTTGCCTTCACCGCGCTCTTCGATGCCGGCGACCGGGTCGGGCTCGGCCTGCCCGGCTATCCGTCCTACCGGCAAATCCTGCGGGCGCTGAGCCTCGAGGCCGTGGGGATCGAGACGCAGGCCGCGAACCGCTACCAGCCCGTCGCGAAGGAGCTTCCCGCCGACCTCGCTGGCCTCATCGTCGCTTCCCCCGCGAACCCAACCGGCACGATGCTCGACCGCAACGCGATGTCCGCGCTGATCGAGGCCGCGCAGGCGAACGGCACGGCCTTCGTCTCCGACGAGATCTACCACGGTATCCAGTATGGTGGTCGGGCGGTTAGCGCGCTGGAAGTGTCCGACGACGTTTACGTCATCAACTCGTTCAGCAAATACTTCAGCATGACCGGTTGGCGCATCGGCTGGATGGTGGTGCCCGAGGCGCATCTGCGGACGGTGGAGCGTCTGGCGCAGAACATGTTCATCTGCGCCCCCCATGCGAGCCAGATCGCCGCGCTGCATGCGATGGATGCCGAGGCAGAGCTCGGCGCGAATCTCGCCGTCTACGCGCGCAACCGCCAGTTGATGCTCGACGGCCTGCCCGCGGCCGGGTTCGACCGGATCGCCCCGCCCGACGGGGCCTTCTACGTCTATGCCGATGTCGGGCACCTGACGGATGACAGCCTGAGCCTCGCCGCGGAAATCCTGGACAAGGCAGGTGTCGCCGTCACGCCCGGCCTCGACTTCGACCCGGGGCGTGGCGCGGGCACCCTGCGCTTCAGCTATGCCCGGGCAACGGCCGACATCGAGGCGGGACTGACGCGGCTCGCGGCCTTCATGGCCGATCGCTAGGCGGCGCGAACCAGCGCCCGATCCTCACGACGACGTGATCGTCGGTGCCCCCTTGCGACGGGCGGGAGACCGCTTCGCCGCCCCGGGTCGCTTTGACGGAACATCGTGCCGGGCGTATAGCGGGAGCGACCCTGAATGGGCGGGACAGGCACATGAACACGACGGCGACGAAGGCGACGGGACGCGTGGGGCGGACCGTCTGGCGGGCGATTCAGGGCGCGTTCCTGTTCGTCCTGTCGATGATCGGGGGCGTGTTCTCCGCCATCACGCTCGGCATCATCGCGGCGGCGATCATGATCGGCGGCGTGCTCTGGATGTACGGGCGCGACCTGCCGAGCTACGAACAGCTCGCCCAATACACGCCGCCGACGATCAGCCGCATCTATTCCGGCGAAGGCCGCCTGATGGACGAGTTCGCCCGCGAGCGCCGTCTCTTCGCGCCCGCCGAGGAGATTCCGCCGCTGGTGAAGCAGGCCTTCATCTCGGCGGAGGACAAGAACTTCTACCGCCATGCCGGCTACGACCCGATGGGCATGGTCGCCGCCGCTGTCGACGCGGCGCAAGGCGGCCGCCTGCGCGGCGCCTCCACGATCACGCAGCAGGTAATGAAGAACTTCCTTCTTTCCTCGGACCGCTCCGCCGAGCGCAAGGTGAAGGAGATCATCCTCGCCTCGCGCATCGAGGAGACGCTGGGCAAGGAGGACATCCTCGAGCTTTATCTCAATGAGATTTTCCTCGGGCAGAACTCCTACGGCGTGGCCGCGGCCGCGCAGACCTATTTCAATAAGACGCTGGCCGACCTCACGCTGGAGGAGGCGGCCTACCTCGCGATCCTGCCCAAGGCGCCGTCGGATTACCACCCGGTCCGGCAGGCCGAGCGCGCGATCGAGCGGCGCAATTACGTCCTGCGCGAGATGTTCCAGAACGGCCACATCACCCGCGCGGAGATGGAGGAAGCGACGGCGAAACCCCTTCTCACCGTGCAATCGGGCCATTTCGCGCCGTTCCGCGCCGCGCTTCCGCCGCGCGACTACTTTACCGATGAAATCCGACGGCAGCTGACCTCCGATTTCGGCGAGGAGGAGTTCTTCACCCAGGGCTTCACCGTCCGCGCCACGATCGACGCGGAGATGCAGGCCGTCGCCGCCCGTGCCCTGCGCCGCGCCTTGGAGCAATACGACCGAAGCCGCGGCATCTGGCGCGGCACCGGCAAGACGATTCCGGTCGAAGCGCTCGACAGCGAGGATGCGTGGCGCAATGCGCTGTCGAAGGCCGACGTGGCCCGCGACATCGACCTGGGAGGCGAATGGTATCCGGCGGTCGTCCTGTCGGTCGGCGAGCAGTCTCTCGGCCTCGGCGTGGACGCGGTGGAGGGGACGGTCGACGTGCCCCGCGAGGACATCCAGTGGATGCGCGGGGACTTCTTCGACAATTTCGAGCCGGGCGAGGTCGTGCATGTCCGCCGGGGCGGTGACGGGGCCGAAGGCTGGTCCCTGCGGCAGGTGCCGGAGGTCGAGGGCGGCTTCATGGCGATGGACGTCAATACCGGCCGCGTCCTCGCGATGCAGGGGGGCTTCAGCTACCAGCATTCGGTGTTCAATCGCACCACCCAGGCAACGCGGCAGCCCGGCTCCAGCTTCAAGCCCTTCGTCTACGCCGCCGCGCTCGACTCGGGCTATCAGCCCAATACGATTGTTCTGGACGCGCCGATCGAGATCGAGTCCGGCGGCCAGATCTGGCGCCCGAAGAACGCGTCGAACCGCTATTACGGACCGGCCCCGCTCAGGACGGGCATCGAGCGGTCGCGTAACCTGATGACCGTGCGTCTGGCGCAGGACGTGGGCATGGACATCGTCGCGGGCTATGCCGAACGGTTCGGCGTCTACGACAGGATGAGCGAGCTTCTGGCGAATTCGCTCGGCTCGCAGGAGACGACGCTCTACCAGATGGTCGCCGCCTACGCGATGTTCGCGAACGGGGGCGAGCGGGTGGAGCCGACGCTCGTGGACCGCATCCAGAACCGCTACGGCGGCACGGTCTATCGCCACGATCAGCGTGATTGCGCCGATTGCGAGCGTTTCGCCGACCTCGAGCCGGGTCTCGGGCCGCGGATCGTCTCGAACCGTGAGCGGGTGATGGACGCGATCACCGCGTATCAGCTCACTTCGATGATGCGCGGCGTGGTCGAACGCGGCACCGCATCCCGCACGGTGAACCTCCCCGTGCCGATCGCCGGCAAGACCGGCACCACGAACGACGCGAAGGACGTCTGGTTCGTGGGCTTCTCCTCCACGATCGTCGCCGGCTGCTACATCGGCTACGACCAGCCGCGTACGCTCGGGGGCAGCGCGAGCGGCGGCGGTATCTGCGGACCCGTCTTCAACGAGTTCATGCAGGAGGCCATCGAGAAATACGGCGGCGGTCCGTTCGAAGTGCCGCCAGGCGGCTATTTCGCCAAGATCGACCGCACGACCGGCGCGCGATTGCCGGCTTCGGCGAGCGGGGACAACGTGGTGTCCGAGTATTTCCGGGAGGGCGAGGACGCGTTCGCCGGGCTTTACGGCAGCACGGTCATCGACGGCGGCTTCGCGATGGCGGGCGATCTGCCGCTCTTCGCGGAGGGGGAGGGCGACGACGAGGGTGCGCCCCCCTCCCGCGAGGTCGAGACCTCGACCGGACGACGCGTCACCGTACCGGGTCGCGCGACCTTCGGGACGCTCAGTTCGGGCGGGCTCTACTGACCCCCCGCCTTGCCCGGGCGCGGGGCAGGGGTTAGGTCACCCGTCGATCGCTGAATCCGGAGGCCAGTCGTGCGCGCAGAAGTCCAGAACAACGTCGAGGCGATCGGCAAGTCCGTCGCGCTCCTGAAGCGTCGCCTCGGCTGGGAGACGGCATCGCACCGCCTCGAGGAATTCAATGCGATGATCGAGGATCCGACCCTCTGGGACGATCCCGAGCGCGCGCAGAAGCTGATGCGGGACCGTCAGGGCCTGATCGACGCGATCGAGGGGATCGAAGCGCTGGAGCGCGATACGGCCGACAATCTCGAGATGATCGAGCTGGGCGAGATGGAGGAGGATGCCGAGGTCGTCTCCGAAGCCGAGGCGGCCATTGCGGCGTTGGTGAAGGTCGCCGCTGCGAAGGAGCTCGAGGCCCTGCTCGACGGCGAGGCGGACGGCAATGACACGTTTCTGGAGATCAACTCGGGCGCGGGCGGCACCGAGAGCTGCGACTGGGCGGCGATGCTCGCGCGGATGTACACCCGTTGGGCCGAGAAGCGCGGCTATGACGTGGAGCTGCAATCGATAAGCTACGGCGAGGAAGCGGGTATAAAGTCCGCCGCCTACAAGATCAGCGGCAAGAACGCCTATGGCTGGCTCAAGTCCGAAAGCGGCGTCCACCGCCTGGTGCGGATCAGCCCCTACGATTCGAGCGCCCGACGGCATACCAGCTTCAGTTCGGTCTGGGTCTATCCCGTCGTGGACGACAACATCGAGATCGAGGTCGCCCCGAACGACATTCGTATCGACACCTACCGCTCGTCCGGTGCGGGCGGGCAGCATGTCAACACGACGGATTCCGCCGTGCGCATCACCCATATCCCGACCGGGATCGTGGTGACATCCTCGGAAAAGTCGCAGCATCAGAATCGCGACATCGCGATGAAGGCGTTGAAGTCGCGGCTTTACCAGATGGAGCTCGACCGGCGGAATGCGGAAATCAACGCGGCGCACGAGGCCAAGGGCGATGCCGGCTGGGGCAACCAGATCCGGTCCTACGTGCTGCAGCCCTATCAGATGGTGAAGGACCTGCGGACCGGGTTCGAGACGTCGGACACGCAGGGCATTCTCGATGGCGCGCTCGACGGCGTCATGGCAAGCGTGCTGGCCTCCGACGCGTCCGGCAAGAGCCGTGCGGACGCGTCGATGGAGTAACCGTCAGGTGTTCCTGCGTGCGCGCAGGAGCGCCAGCCCCCCAAGTCCGGCGGCGAGCAGGGGCAAACCGGCGGGAAGTGGCACGGGCGCGACCATGTTATCCGCTGCAACGACCGTTACGCCATTCAAGGCCACCACAAAGTTCAAGGTTCGTAGGGACGTGGGGTTTTCTCTGATAAAGAAACCATCCTTTTCCACCTGCAGCACATACTCACTCGTTTCGGCATAAGCCGCGGAGGAAAACGATATCATCGTCTGAAAAGATGCGTCCAACGCGTCGATCACGAAGCCCTTCGCGTTGGCGAAGATGTCGAACGTGATGTCTCGCATTTCGTTACCGGAGCCGATCTGTGGCAAGGCACTATTGCAGATGTAAATTAGATCGGAATTGCAGGAACCTGTGCCGTCAGTCCTTAACACGAGTTGTACAGCTTCCGTCACTGGAGACGGATTTAAGTCCGTTCCAGAGACGTCGAGAATGCTTGGAATATAGTTCGGACAGGATACTCCGGGCATCCAGTCTTCGCAGTTAGCTTGGTCCGACGCAGGGAGGTCAGCGTAGTCGTACGAATATGATTCGACCAACAGCGATTGAAAGTCGGGCCGTCCGGTAGTTATCGTAAGGTCATAGATAAAAGTTTGGGGCATCGTCGACGCGGCGGCCACGACCGGGAAGAGCGACGCAATGCCAGCGAGGAGAACGTTTTTCATGAGGATCGCCCGTATTCATGATTTTCCTGGTCGGTCGAACCGTACCCGATCCAACCCAAAACGCGAACGGTTTCTTAACTGAATGTTAATCGCCTCCGGTAGCCAAAACCAGATGTATATGACGGCTAGGTCTGCCTGTTAGCGACGAAAAAGCCGCCCAAAGGCGGCTCTCGCTCTGACCCGGTGGGCGTCTCGACGGGGATCAGCCTTGGGTTTGTGAAGGCTCCGGACGCTTCGCCGGGGCAGGCTGCCGGGAGCCGCCGCCGAGCGGATCGTCCTGACGCTGGACCGCACCCTCGAAATGCGCGCCCGACTCGATGGCGATGGTCTTGTGGATGATGTCGCCCTCGACCCGCGCGGTGGAGGTCAACCGGACCTTGAGGCCGCGGACCCGGCCGATGACGCGGCCGTTGACCACGATATCGTCCGCGATCACCTCGCCCCGCACCACCGCGTTCTCGCCCACCGTCAGCAGATGCGCGGTGACGTTGCCCTCGACCTCGCCGTCGACCTGGATATCGCCGGAGGTCTTGATGTCGCCCTTGATGACCAGGTCCGAGGACAGGGTCGAGGGGGCGACCTTCGGCTTCATCGCGGCGGGACCGGCGCCGAGTTCCATCTTGGCCGGAGCTTCGGAGAAACCTTGCCCCTTGGGCTGCTGCGGCTTGGAGGAATGCTCGGCGTCACCGCCGGGCTGCTGGTTCAGCTTCGATTTAGAAAACATCCTGACCTGCGCTAAGAAAGGTTTCCGGGTTCAGGGCCTGACCGTTCCTGCGCACCTCGTAGTGCAAATGCACGCCGGTCGAGCGTCCGGTTGTTCCCATACCACCGATGCTATCGCCGCGCGAGACCCTTTGGCCGACCTTCACTTCGATCGAGTTCAGATGCGCGTAGCGCGTGGTGAAGCCGAGCGGATGGCGGATCTCGACCATCTTGCCGTAGCCCGACATCCAGCCGGCATGGGTGACCTTGCCCTCCGCCGTCGCATGGATCGCCGTGCCCTTCGGAGCGGCGAAGTCGAGCCCGGAATGCATCCGGCCCCAGCGCGGGCCGAACCCCGACGTCTGGCGGTAGCCGTCCTTGAGCGGGTTCGCGAGCGGCAGGCTCTCGGCGGCCAGCCTGTAGAGGTCGATATCCTCGAGCCGGTCGAGGATGCGGTTGGCCCGGGCGGTGTCGGTGTCCGGCAGGACCGGCCCGCCGCGTGTGGACAGCACCACCGGCTCGAGCGGCCCGCCCTGGCCGGTATAACCGGAACGCACGGAGTCGAGAATGGCGTCCGACGAGATGCCCGCCTTGTCGAACACCTGTTCCAGCGGTTCCATCGAGGTTTCCAGCGCGTCCTCGAGCCGTGAGAAGATGCGGTCGTTGCGGTCGGCCATCAGATCGGCGTGATCCTGCATCCGCTCGAACTCGGCCTCGGCGCCGTCGGCCACGACGAGCGCCTCGTCGCGGGCGAGCGCGACGGCGTCGAGCGCTTCGGCGAGCGCCGTGACGGTGGCGCTGCGATCCGAGGCCAAACGCGCGGCCAGGACGGCCGCTTCCGGCGCATCCTCCAGCCGGGCCTGCAGCGTCTCGACCGTGTTTCGGGCCTCGTTGCGCTCGGCGACGGTGCGGTGCAGCGTCGTCTGGATGACCTCGATCTCGGTTTCGAGTTCGTGGGCGCGCTGCTCGGAGGCGAGGACCGTGCCCTGCATCTTCGAAACCTCGTCGAGCGCGGCGTAGAAGCGCTCCAGCGCCTGTTCGGCCTCCGCGGCGCGGGTGTCGCGCTCCGTCGAGAGGGCCGCGAGGCGCGATTCGTAGGCGGTCTGCGCGCGGGCCGTCTCGTCGCGAACGGATCCGACGGTGATCGAGCCGATCACGAAGAAGGACGTGGCCACCGCTGTCCAGCCGACCACGACCGCCCCGCCGAGCAGCATGCCGGCCTGCGTCATCGGACGCATGCGGACGAAACGCGTACCCTGTTCGGATTTCAGGAAGAGCCGCTGCTCCGGCAGATGCCGCTCCAGCTTGACGTTGAGTCTGTCCGACAGGCGTTGCTTCACGCGCGTTCCCCGTAAACTGTCGCCGCGCGTCTTTGTGACGTCACGATCTCGTTGCCTCATTGCCTCGTGGCTCCCGTGTCACAGGAGCTCAAGATTTTGGGAGATCGTTAGGGAACTGGAAACACAGGCGCAACGAATCGCCGGCCGATCCGGGGGCGGCGGGCGGGATCCCGCCCAGCGGGCGTCGGGGGTCAGGTGCGGAGGGTGGCGAGGACCGTTTCGACGTGGCCCGAGACCTTAACCTTGCGCCAGACCTCGCGGACCATGCCCTCCGCGTCGATCAGGAACGTGGAGCGCTCGATGCCCATGAAGGTCTTGCCGTACATGCTCTTCTTGCGCCAGACGCCGTAATCCTCGCAGGTCGTGCCGTCCGCGTCGGAGGCGAGAACGATCGACAGGCCGTGCTTGGCGGCGAACCTGTCGTGCTTCTCGACCGGATCCTTCGAGATGCCGACGATCACCGCGTTCGCCGCTTCGAACTCCGCCTGCGCCTCGGAAAAGGCGATTCCCTGCTTCGTGCAACCCGGCGTGTCGGCCTTGGGGTAGAAATAGAGCACGACCGTCCGACCGCGCAGGTCCGACAGCGCGACCGTTCCGCCTCCGCTTCGGGGCAGCGTGAAGCCGGGGGCCGGTGTACCGGGAATGATGTCCTCTGCCATGTCGCGACTCCGTGAAGCTGACTTCCATCGGACTTGGAACCCGCCGGACGGCGGGTCAAGATGGCGGGCCAGCGCCGGAGACCGCCTTGCCAGACGATGTATCGAGGAAGACGACCGCTCGGGCGGAAGGCCGGCGCCGTCGCCGCGGCGCGGTCGGAAAGGCGACCTTCTATCTCCTGATCGTCGTGCTCGGTCTCCTCGTCGGCACGGCCCTGCGCCTGACGCGGGATCCCATCGCTTTGCCGGATTGGGTCGTCGCGCGCGTGGAGGCGCGGATCGGCGGCGGTCTCGCGTCGCATGCGGTGACGCTGGGCGAGGTTGCGCTCGCCTACGACCTCGAGGCGCAGGCGCTCCGCCTCCGCCTTCTGGACGCGGCGCTGCTGCAGGGGGGGCGGGCGATCGTGTCGCTGCCCGAGGCGCGCGTCGCGCTGGACGGCGCCGCGCTCCTGCGCGGGGAGGTGCGGCCGCGACAGGTCGCGGTGGAGGGCCTCGCGCTCGACGTGTCGCGCGACGCGGACGGGCGCTTTTCGCTGGCCTTCGGGCAGGGCGGCGGCGCGCTGCCGGGCAGCTGGCCGGAGGCGCTGGACACACTCGACGCCGCGCTTGCCACCCCGATCGTCGCGGGCCTGACGGATGTGGACGTAGAGGACGTGCGGGTCCGGTTCGAGGACGCGGTGACGGGCCTGTCGCAGGTCGTGGAGGACGGCCATCTCGAATGGCGCCGCGACGGGGATGCGGTCCGGCTGTCGCTCGCCTCTGCGCTGCGTCTGGGCGGAAGCGTCGCCCGGGTGACCGCCGCGCTGGATCGCGACCCGGACGAAACGGCGGGCGGGGCGCGGGCGCGCATCGCGCTTTCCGGCCTGTCGCTCGGCGGGCTGGCCGAGGCGCTGCCGGGCGTTCCCGCGCTGACGCTGGTCCGGGGCGAAGCGGCGGCGACCGCCGAGATGCGGGTCAGCGGGGCGGGCGAACCGGGACCGCTCACGGGCCGGGTGGAGGTGTCGGACGTCTCGGCGACGGACCGGCCGCGACTGGCGCTCGACCGCGCGGTGCTGGCCTTCGACTGGCTCCCCGGTTCGGGACGGATCGGCCTGTCGGAGATCGCGGGGACCTCCGACGAGATGTCGCTCGCGGCTTCGGGCCAGATCCTTCTCGAGAAAGGTCTGGTCGGCCCGGTGCAGGTGCAGCTGCGCCTCGGCGAGACGGTGTTCGACCCCGAGGGCCTGTTCGACCGTCGGGTGGCCTTCTCCAGCGGCGCGCTCGAGGCGCGGATCACGCAGCGCCCGCTTTCGCTCCATCTCGGGCAGGCGGTCGTGTCCGGACCGTCCGGCACAGCGCGCGCCTCGGGGCGGCTGACCTTTCCGCCCGAGGGCATCGCCGGAAGCCTGTCGCTGTCGGTGCCGCGCATGGCGGTGGGCGATCTGGCGGCTCTGTGGCCGCGCGACCTGATGTCCGGCTCGCGCGAATGGTTCACGACGAACATGCTCGCGGGCACCGCGACGCAGGCGCAGGGTCTGCTTCGACTTGAGCCCGGGAGGCCGCCGGAGGTGGCGGCGAGCTTCGGTGTCGAGGCGGCGCGGTTCCGCTACATGCGCGACATGCCGCCGGCCGAGGAGGTGTCGGGGGCGGCGCAACTCGACGGCGACCGTCTGACCCTGCGGCTGGACGCGGGCGTGATTCCCGCGCTCGGCCCGGAGAGCCCGCGCGATCCGGCGACGGGACGCATCGACGTCGCGGGGACCACCTTCGTGATCGACGACACCCGCGCCCGTCCCCCGCGGGGAGAGCTGGAGCTGCGGGCCACGGGGGAGATCGGTGACCTGCTGACCGTTCTCGACAACCCGCCCTTCGAGCTTCTAGAGCGTCTGGGCAAGGGACCGGACCTCGCGAACGGCCGGGTCACGGCGGACGTCTCGGTGCGCCTGCCGCTGCGGGCGGGGAACGCGCCGGCGGACATCTCCTACGACGTGTCCGCGACCCTGACCGATGTGGAAAGCCGCGCGCTGGTCCCCGGCCGGGCGATCGCGGCGGAGCGGCTCCGCTTGTCGGTCGACGCGGAGCGGGTCGAGATCGCGGGCGACGCGACATTCGAGGGCGTGCCCTTCACCGGACGCTGGCGGCAGGCCCTGCCGCCCCCGGCCACCTCCGCTTCCGCTTCGGAAGACGAGGCGCCGCGGGCCCTGCCGGAGCCCGGACGCGTGACCGGGGTGGCGCGGATCGATCCCGCGGGGCTCGACCGCCTCGGCATCTCGATCGCGGCGCTGGAACTCGACGGGGCGACAGAGGCGCGCCTGGACGTGACGCTGCCGCAAGGCGGGGAGCCGGAGATACGGGTCGAAAGCGACCTCGCGGGACTGTCGGCCGCGCTGCCTGCGATCGGCTGGCGAAAGTCGCGGGGGCGGGCGGCGCCCTTCGCGCTCGAGGCGACGCTGGGCGCGGTGCCGGAGGTGACGTCGATGCGGCTCGACGCGCCGGGGCTCGACGCGACGGGCCAAGTGACGCTCCGCGCAGACGGAAGCCTCGACCGCGCGCGGTTCGATCGCGTCGATACCGGCTGGTTCCGGGGGCCCGTGACACTGACCGGCCGGGGGCCCGGCGCCATGCCCGCCATCGCCATCGAGGGCGGCACGGCCGATCTGCGGCAGGCGTTGCTCAGCGCCGGGGGCGGATCGGGCGAGGGCGGGCCGCTCGACATCGCGCTCTCGCGGCTCACGATCTCGGAAGGCATCGCGTTGACCGACCTGCGCGCCTCGCTTCCCGATAGCAGCGGCAGCTTCACCGGCCGGATCAACGGGGGCGCGGCGATCGCGGGGCGGATCGCGCCGGATGCGGGCGGCTCGGCCGTGCAGATCTCGGGCAACGACGCGGGCGGCGTCCTGCAATCCGCCGGCCTGTTCGAGGACGCGCGGGGCGGCACGATCACCATGACGCTCCGTCCGACCCCGCGAACGGGGGAATATGCCGGGCAGGTGCGCATGAG
Source organism: uncultured Jannaschia sp. (assembly GCF_947494025.1). Lineage (GTDB taxonomy): Bacteria > Pseudomonadota > Alphaproteobacteria > Rhodobacterales > Rhodobacteraceae > Jannaschia. Next base: position 176,852 of record NZ_CANLTQ010000004.1, on the reverse strand, counting down.
CCGGCTGCGCGTCCGCAACGCCCCGGCGCTCGCCTCGCTCCTGCAGACGCTCTCGGTCGTGGGCATCCTCGAGCAGCTGACGGGCGAGGGGCTCTACTTCGAGACGGTGGAAACCGACTTCACGCTCCGGCCCGACGATATCCTCGTCCGGCGGGCGAGCGCGGTGGGGCCCAGCATGTCGATCACGGCGGACGGTGCCTACGACCTCGGTACGATGCGGATGGACATGCAGGGCGTCGTTTCGCCCATCTATCTCGTGAACGGCCTGTTCGGCGCGCTGTTCGGGCAGCGCGACGAGGGACTCTTCGGCTTCACCTACCGTCTGACCGGGCCGGCGGCCGATCCGGACGTATCGGTCAATCCGCTCTCGATCCTCACGCCGGGCGCGTTTCGCGACGTCTTCCGCAAGCCGCCGCCCTCCTGATAGGCGGCGGGCATGAAACTGAGCGATTTCGACTTCGACCTCCCCGAGGAGCTGATCGCCACGCGGCCCGTCCGGCCGCGTTCGGCGGCGCGGATGCTGGTGGCGGAAGGCGACCGGTTGACGGATGCGCATGTCCGCGGCCTGACGTGCTGGTTGCGGCCCGGTGACCGGTTGATCCTCAACGACACCAAGGTGATTCCGGCCCGGCTCCACGGCGAGCGGGTGCGGCGGACGGCCGACGGCTCGGGCCGCGCGAAGGTCGAGTTCACGTTGACGGGGGCGCGGCCCGACGGAAGCTGGCAGGCGCTCGGCAAGCCGCTGCGCAAGCTGCGCGAGGGCGACCGGATCGAGTTCGCCACCGGCCTCACGGCCCGCGTCGCGGCAAAGGACGAGAGCAACGTGACGCTCGCGTTCGATAGCGGCCACAGGGACTTGCAGGACGCGCTCGATGCAGCGGGACAGATGCCGCTGCCGCCCTACATCGCCGCGAAGCGCGCCCCGGACGCGGCGGACCGGGACGATTACCAGACGATCTGGGCGCGGCATGCGGGCGCGGTGGCGGCGCCGACGGCGAGCCTGCACTTCGACGCGGAACTGCTCGAGACGCTTCGCGATCACGGAATTGCCTTCACCGAGGTGACGCTGCATGTGGGGGCGGGGACGTTCCTGCCGGTCAAGGTGGAGGATGTGACGACCCACCGGATGCACGCCGAATGGGGCGAGGTCACGCCGCAAGCGGCGGACGATATTGCGGAAACGCGCGCGGTGGGGGGGCGGGTCATTCCGGTCGGGACCACCGCGCTGCGCTTGATCGAGAGCGCGGCGGCGGAGGGCGGGATCGCGCCGTTCCGGGGCGAAACCGACATCTTCATCTACCCCGGTTACGAGTTCCGCGTAACCGACGGGCTGATAACGAATTTCCACCTTCCGCAGAGCACGCTGCTGATGCTCGTCTCCGCGTTGATGGGGCGGGAACGGATGCGACGCGCCTATGCCCACGCGGTCGCGGCGCGCTACCGGTTCTTCAGCTACGGCGACGCCTCGCTCCTGCTGCCGGGGGGCTGAGGCGGCGTGTTACGGCTGTGTTATGCCTGTGTTACGGGCGTGGCACAGCCGACCCACACGGGCGCGGCGTCAGGTCTGCGGCGTCATCCCCTGCCGGGCGAGGGCGTGGCGGACGCCGTCATCGGTCTCCATCCGGTCGCGATGCGCGCGGAGCGCCGGGTAGTCGCCGAGCGGGAGCGGGACGAGATCCAGCCAGCGGACCAGCGTGTCGAGATAGGCGTCCGCGAAGCTGCGCTCGCCCGGATACCAGTCGCCCGCGCGGGCGAGGTTCTCGTCCTTCCGCGTGGCCGGGCGGAACGAGCGCGCCCCTTCGGGGCCATCGTTCGCGGGGATCGGCCGGATGCCGCGCGCAGGGGCGTGTTTGCAGCCAAATCGAGCGGAATGTGCATGGACGCATCGCACTCTCCGGCGTAGGCGGCGGGGGAATCCGCACCGTCCCGAGGCCGCCCCATGCTGTCCGTCATCCGCAATTCCTGGGCCCTGCTGCTCGGCATCGTGTTCCTGATGGTGGGCAACGGGATGCAGGGCACGCTGCTCGGCGTGCGCGCCGATATCGAGGGCTTCTCGACCACGGCGATCTCCGTCGTGATGTCGGCCTATTTCGTGGGCTTCCTGCTGGGCTCGCAATTCGTTCCGGGGATGATCCGGCGGGTCGGCCATGTCCGCGTCTTCGCGGCGCTGGGCTCCCTGGCGAGCGCGGGGCTGATCCTCTACCCGGCGCTGACGAACCCGCCCGCCTGGACCTTGCTGCGGCTGCTTCTGGGGTTCTGCTTCTGCGGCGTCTACATCGTCTCGGAAAGCTGGCTCAACAATACCACGACCAACGAGACGCGGGGCCGGGCGCTGTCGCTCTACATCATCGCGCAGATGGTCGGCATCGTCGCGGCGCAGGCGATCTTCGTGCTGGGCGACCCGGCGGATTTCCACCTCTTCATCGTGGTCTCCGTGCTCGTGAGCCTCGCCTTCGCGCCGATCCTGCTTTCGGCCACGCCGATGCCGCCCTTCGAGAAGGCGAAACCGATGTCGTTCCGCAAGCTCTATCAGGTTTCGCCGCTGGGCTTCGTGGGCATCTTCCTGATGGGCGCGGTGTTCTCCGCCATGTTCGGCATGGCGGGCGTGTTCGGGGCGCAGGCGCAGCTCAGCTCGGCGCAGATCGCCCTGTTCGTGTCGGCGATGTATACCGGCGGGCTCCTGCTGCAATACCCGATCGGCTGGGCCTCGGACCGCTACGACCGGCGAGTGATGGTGGCGATCGGCGCGGTGATCGGCTGGTTGGCCTGCGGGCTGGGGGTTTCCGGCTTCGGTGGCGTGACGGGGCTCATGATCGCCGCGTTCTTCATCGGCGGCATGGCGAACCCGCTCTATGCGCTGCTGCTGGCCTATACGAACGACTACCTGGAGGCCGACGACATGGCCTCGGCCTCCGCGCGGCTTCTGTTCGTGAACGGGGTGGGCGCGATCGGCGGTCCGATCCTGACGGGATGGCTGATGTCGGTGGCGGGGCCGGGCGGGTTCTTCCTGTTCATCGGCGCGCTGATGGCGGCGCTGGCGGGCTACGCGATCTGGCGGATGCGCCGCCGGGCGGTGCAGGTCGTCGACGAGTCGGCCGACTATGTCGTACTTTCCCCGATGGGGGTCACGCCGGTCACGATCGGCTCGGCGGTCGAGACCTGGGAAAGCGGAAGCGACGACGCGGACACGTCGGAGGAAACGGAGAAGGCGGCATGAAGCGGGAAACGAGCGACGACGTGCGGGTCGGGGCCGGGGACGTTCTGGAATTCTGGCTCGAGGCGTGCACGCCCGAGGACTGGTACAAGCAGGACGACGCGCTCGACGCGGCGATCCGGGCGCGGTTCGAGGCGGCCTGGACGGACGCGCGGACGGGCGGCCTGACCGAATGGCAGCGCAATGCGCGCGGCAGCCTCGCCTTCATCGTCCTGACCGACCAGTTCCCGCGCAACATGTTCCGCGGCGACGCGCGCGCCTTCGCGACCGACGCGCCGGCACGCGACGCCGCCCGGCACGCGATCGACGCCGGCTACGACCTCGCGGTGGAGGGGCCGGCGCGGCAGTTCTTCTACCTGCCGTTCATGCATTCGGAATGCCTCGCGCATCAGGACCGGTCCTGCCGGATGTTCGCGCGGCGGATGGACGCGCCGGAAAGCCTGCTCCACGCGCGGGCGCACCGGCAGGTGATCCGCGATCACGGCCGTTTCCCCTACCGCAACGAGGCGCTGGGCCGCCGCTCGACCCGGGCCGAGCGGGCCTTTCTCGAGGCGGGCGGCTACGGCGAGGTGGTCCGCGCCCTGCGCGCCGCCTAGGCCGGACCCCGCGGACCCTTGCCTTTCCTCCGGGCGCTGCGCAGGCTAGGCCGACGTTGACCGATTGAGCACGCGAGAGGCATGAACATGGCCAAATCCTTCGACCTGATCGTGATCGGGGCCGGTCCCGGCGGCTATGTCGCGGCGATCCGCGCCGCGCAGCTGGGCCTCAGCGTCGCCTGCGTCGAGCGCGAGCATCTGGGCGGCATCTGCCTCAACTGGGGCTGCATCCCGACCAAGGCGATGCTGCGCTCCTCGGAGGTGTTCCACCTGATGCACCGCGCCAAGGAGTTCGGCCTGAAGGCGGAGGGGATCGATTACGACCTCGACGCGGTGGTCAAGCGCTCCCGCGGGGTGGCCAAGCAGCTGTCCGGCGGGATCGGGCACCTGTTCAAGAAGAACAAGATCACCACGATCATGGGCGAGGCGAAGCTCGCCGGAACGGGTCGTGTCACGGTCACGACCGACAAGGGCGAGGAGACCTACGAGGCGGGCAACGTCGTCGTCGCCACCGGCGCGCGCGCCCGCGACCTTCCGGGGCTGGAAGCGGACGGCAAGCGGGTCTGGAACTACAAGACCGCGCTGCAGCCGCCGCACATGCCGAAGAAGCTCCTCGTGATCGGCTCGGGCGCCATCGGGATCGAGTTCGCGAGCTTCTACAACACGCTCGGCGCCGACACGACGGTGGTCGAGGTGATGGACCGCATCCTGCCGGTGGAGGACGAGGAAATCTCCAAATTCGCCAAGAAGCAGTTCGAGAAGCAGGGCATGACGATCCTGCAGAAAGCCATCGTGCAGGAGCTGGACCGGCAGGACGACAGGGTGGTGGCGAAGATCGAGTCGAAGGGCAAGGCCGAGAGCTACGAGTTCGACACCGTGATCTCCGCCGTGGGCATCGTCGGCAATGTCGAGGGGCTGGGCCTCGAGGAAGCCGGGGTGAAGGTCGAGAAGTCGCACGTGGTCGTGGATGAGTATTGCCGCACGGGGGTCGAGGGCGTCTACGCCATCGGCGACATCGCCGGCGCGCCGTGGCTCGCCCACAAGGCCAGCCACGAGGGCGTCATGGTGGCCGAGCTGATCGCGGGCCGGAACGACGTCCATCCCGTCCGTCCCGAAAGCATCGCCGGCTGCACCTACTGCTATCCGCAGGTGGCGAGCGTCGGGCTGACGGAGGCGCAGGCCCGCGATGCGGGGCATGACATCAAGGTCGGGCATTTCCCGTTCATCGGCAACGGCAAGGCCATCGCGCTGGGCGAGCCGGAGGGGATGGTGAAGACCGTGTTCGACAAGGCCACGGGCGAGCTTCTGGGCGCGCACATGGTCGGCGCGGAGGTGACCGAGCTGATCCAGGGCTACGTCGTGGGGCGGCAGCTCGAGACGACGGAGGAGGATCTGGCCCATACCGTGTTCCCGCACCCGACCCTGTCGGAGATGATGCACGAAAGCGTGCTCGACGCGGACGGACGGGCGATCCACTACTGACGGGCGACTGACAGGCGACCGGCCGGCCGCCGTCGCGCGGCCGGCCTGGACCGGGAGCGCGAGGTCGATTTCGAGACGCGGAGCCCGGCGCCGCGCGCCGTCTTGCGGTTCCGAGCGGAGGGCATCGCGCGCCCGCGCGTCTGGCGCCCCGCCCGTGGACGTGATAGGCGTTCGCGGATTGTTCGCACGGGAATCGGCCGGCCCGGATTGCATGCGGGTTCGCATCTCCTATGTCGAGAACTTGCACGAGATCCGGGGGCAGAATGGCCGACCAGAAGTTCATCGAGGTGCGCGGCGCGCGCGAGCACAATCTGCAGGGCATCGACGTCGACATTCCCCGCGACAAGCTGGTGGTGATCACCGGGCTGTCGGGGTCGGGCAAGTCCTCGCTGGCCTTCGACACGATCTACGCGGAAGGTCAGCGCCGCTACGTGGAGAGCCTGTCGGCCTATGCCCGGCAGTTCCTCGACATGATGCAGAAGCCGGACGTGGACCATATTTCCGGCCTCTCGCCCGCGATCTCGATCGAGCAGAAGACGACCTCCAAGAACCCGCGCTCCACTGTCGGCACGGTGACCGAGATCTACGACTACATGCGCCTTCTCTTCGCGCGGGCCGGCACGCCCTATTCGCCCGCGACCGGCGAGCCGATCACCGCGCAGCAGGTGCAGGACATGGTCGACCGGATCATGGCGATGGAGGAGGGGACGCGCGGCTACCTGCTGGCCCCCATCGTGCGGGATCGCAAGGGCGAGTACCGCAAGGAGATGCTGGAGCTGCGCAAGCAGGGCTTCCAGCGCGTGAAGGTGGATGGCGATTTCCACGACCTCGACACGCCGCCCGCGCTCGACAAGAAGTTCCGTCACGACATCGATGTGGTGGTGGACCGGATCGTCGTGCGCGAGGGACTCGAGACGCGGCTCGCGGACAGCTTCCGCACCGCCCTCGACCTTGCCGACGGGATCGCCATTCTCGAGACCGCACCGAAAGAGGGCGAGCCGGAGCGGACGACCTTTTCCGAGAAGTTCGCCTGTCCGGTCTCGGGCTTCACGATCCCCGAGATCGAGCCGCGGCTGTTCTCGTTCAACGCGCCGTTCGGGGCCTGTCCGGTCTGCGACGGGCTGGGGATGGAGCTGTTCTTCGACGAGCGGCTGATCGTGCCCGACGTCACGCTGTCGCTCGCCAAGGGCGCCATCGCGCCGTGGAGCAAGACCAAGTCGCCCTATTTCACCCAGACGATCAACAGCATCGCCAAGCATTACGGCTTCGACACCAAGACCGCGTGGAAGGACCTGCCCGAGACGGTGCAGCGCGTCTTCCTGCGCGGCTCGGGGAGCGAGAAGATTTCCTTCCGCTACGACGAGAACGGCCGCATCTACGAGGTGAGCCGCGTCTTCGAGGGCGTGATCCCCAACATGGAGCGCCGCTACCGCGAGACGGATTCGGCCTGGGTCCGCGAGGAGTTCGAGCGCTACCAGAACAACCGCCCCTGCGGCGCCTGCGAAGGCTACCGGCTGCGCCCCGAGGCGCTGGCCGTGAAGATCGGCGGGTTGCATGTGGGGCAGGTGGTCGAGATGTCGATCGCCGAGGCGCTGGCGTGGTGCGACGAGGTGCCCGGCGCGCTTTCGCGGCAGAACAACGAGATCGCCCGCGCCATCCTGAAGGAGATCCGCGAGCGGCTGGGGTTCCTCAACAACGTGGGCCTGCAATACCTGACGCTGAGCCGGAACGCCGGCACGCTGTCGGGCGGCGAGAGCCAGCGCATCCGTCTGGCGAGCCAGATCGGTTCGGGCCTGACCGGCGTGCTCTACGTCCTCGACGAGCCCTCCATCGGCCTGCACCAGCGCGACAACGACCGGTTGCTGACGACGCTCAAGAACCTGCGCGACCAGGGCAACACCGTGATCGTGGTCGAGCACGACGAGGAGGCGATCCGCGAGGCGGATTACGTCTTCGACATCGGGCCGGGCGCGGGCATCCACGGCGGTCGCGTCGTGGCCCACGGCGTACCGCACGAGTTGCAGGCGAACCCCGCCTCGGTCACCGGCGATTACCTCGCCGGCCGGCGGGAGATCGCGGTGCCCGACACGCGGCGCAAGGGCAACAAGAAGAAGCTGACCGTGGTGAAGGCCACGGGCAACAACCTCAAGGGCGTGACCGTCGATTATCCGCTCGGGCAATTCGTGGCGGTCACCGGCGTGTCGGGGGGCGGCAAGTCCACGCTCACGATCGAGACGTTGTTCAAGACGGCGTCGATGAAGCTGAACGGCGCGCGGCAGACGCCCGCGCCCTGCGAGACGGTGAAGGGGCTCGACCATCTCGACAAGGTGATCGACATCGACCAGCGGCCCATCGGGCGCACGCCGCGCTCCAACCCGGCGACCTATGTCGGCGCCTTCACCCCGATCCGCGACTGGTTCGCGGGCCTGCCGGAATCGAAGGCGCGCGGCTACAAGCCCGGCCGGTTCAGCTTCAACGTCAAGGGCGGCCGCTGCGAGGCGTGCCAGGGCGACGGGCTCATCAAGATCGAGATGCACTTCCTGCCCGACGTCTATGTCGAATGCGAGACCTGCCACGGCAAGCGCTACAACCGCGAGACGCTGGAGATCCACTTCAAGGGCAAGAGCATCGCCGACGTGCTCGACATGACGGTGGAGGACGCGCAGACGTTCTTTCAGGCGGTGCCCTCGATCCGCGAGAAGATGGACGCGCTGATGCGGGTCGGCCTCGGCTACATCAAGGTGGGCCAGCAGGCGACGACGCTGTCGGGCGGAGAGGCGCAGCGGGTGAAGCTGTCGAAGGAGCTGTCGCGCCGTTCCACCGGGCGGACGCTCTACATCCTCGACGAGCCGACGACGGGCCTGCATTTCGAGGACGTGAAGAAGCTCCTCGAGGTGCTGCACGAGTTGGTGGACCAGGGGAACTCGGTCGTGGTGATCGAGCACAACCTCGACGTGGTGAAGACCGCCGACCACGTGATCGACATCGGCCCCGAAGGGGGCGACGGCGGCGGCGAGGTCGTGGCGACCGGCAGCCCGGAGGAGATCGCGGCGATCGAGGCAAGCCATACCGGCCGCTACCTGAAGCCGATGCTTCAGGCGCGGCGGGTCGCGGCGGAGTGACCGCGGCCGGGGCGCGCCGCAGCCCCGACGTGATCCCCGGCCGCGTCTTTCCGGCGGAACGACTCTCGTCGAAGGCGTCGTTCCTCCGGTATTCGGGCGGGGATCGAAAACCGGCCCGGTACAAGCAGGGTACGCGCCTGGGAATGCCGGTCACGGAGCCGAAGCCCGTGATCCGTTAGCGCGCGGCGAGCGCCTCCGCGATCGGCAGGAAGTCGGCCGCGCGGAGGCTGGCGCCGCCCACCAACGCGCCGTCCACGTTCCCGAGCTCGAATATATCCGCGGCGTTCGCGGCCTTCACCGACCCGCCGTAGAGAAGCGACATGTCAGGGCCGACCTGCGCGCGCAGCGCGTCGTGCACCTCCGCCACCTGTTCGGGGGAGGCTACCTTGCCGGTACCGATGGCCCAGACCGGCTCGTAGGCGACGACGGTGTTCTCCGCCGTGGCGCCCTCGGGAAGGGAGCCGGCCAGTTGTGCCGATAGCACGTCGAGCGTCCGCCCCGCCTCGCGCTGTTCCAGCGTCTCGCCGATGCAAAGGATCGCCGTGAGTCCGGCCCGCCACGCGGCCTCGGTCTGCGCGAGCACGTCCGCATCGCGTTCGCCGTGGTCGGCCCTGCGCTCGGAATGGCCCGTGATGCAGTAGGTCGCGCCGGCATCGGCCAGCATCTCGGCGGAAACGTCGCCGGTATGGGCGCCGGTTTCGTTCGTATGGCAGCACTGGCCGCCCGTCGCGAGACCCTCGGGCATCGCCGCCAGGAGTGTCGCGGGGGGGCAGAGCAGCGTGACGATCCCCGAGGGCGCGCCCTCCGCGATGGCCCGCGCCTCGCCCAACGCGGCGCGCAGGCCGTTCATCTTCCAGTTTCCGGCGGCGATCTTCTTCGGCATAAGGCCCTCCCTGCATGTGGCGGGAGGCATATCACGTCAGCCGGTCTTGCCCAGAGCCTCGTCGAACTTGATCGACTCGCCGCAGCCGCAGGCATCGACGACGTTCGGATTGCGGAACCGGAACCCGGATTCAAGAAGCGACGTCTCGTAGTCGATCTCGGTCCCGAACAGGAACATCTGCGCCATCGGCGCGATCAGCACGCGAGCTTCGCCCACCTCGACGACCTCGTCGTTCGGCTCGACGGCGGCGACGTAATCCATGGTGTATTCCATCCCCGCGCAGCCGCCCTTCTTGACGCCGATGCGAAGGCCGGCCGAATCCTGCCGCGCCATGAGCCTGGCGATCTGCGCGGCGGCGGCCGGGGTGACGGTGACGGGGGGCTGACCGGGTATGGCGAACATGGGTATGTCTCCTCGACCCCGAACGTAAGCCCGCCATCCCCGGCGCTCAAGGGGCCGGGCGGTATCCTGTGCGCGCGACGCATCCGTTCGGGACGGCCCGGCTGACATAAAAGGGGGCCGCCGCGCGCCGCAAGCCCCTTATCGGATGTGTTGAAGACCGCACTCGATGAGGTTGTCCCGTGCCAGCGGATCGGGCGGCTATACGGTCGGCAAAACACTCTCGCAACTTCATGTCGCGAGTCGTGATAAGGTGGTCTCGCGGAAGCCCTCCGCAGGAGAATTCCTCATATGAGCTCTGCCCTCACGATGGAGAACCCGGTCTTTGCAGCTTACGCGGCTGCGGCCGCGATCATGATACTCAAGCTCATGGGTCAGGGGTGGATGACCGTGGCGCTGATGGTGAAAACCGACGCGGGCCTTCTCAATACCGAAGATCTTCGTGCCACGGTAGCCAACCGGAACCCCCGGCCCGAGCAGCTGGACCCAAACGAGAAGGTCGAGCGCTCGCGCCGCATGCAGCGGAACGACCTTGAGAGCATTCCGGCCTTCCTGGCCGCCGGACTTGTCTTTGTCACCGCGCAGCCGCCCCTTTGGGTGGCGGTGCTTCTCTTCGCCACCTTCGTGCTGTCGCGTCTCGCACACACCTATGCTTACGCCACAGCGCAGAACCATGAGATAAGGGCCACCTTCTTCTCGGTGGGCTCCGCCGTGGTGATCGTAATGGCTCTGTGGGTGTTGGTCGCAGCGGTGGTCTGACACTCAAAGCGTCCATCGTCCGCGCGGCTGATGTTCGGAAGAGGCGGCGCCCTCGCAGAAATCCGCGAGGGCGTCACGTGGTCTCGACCCTTTTGTGGAGGGATTCCGCCTGGTTCACCAACACGTCTGGTAAGGGGCTTGCGCGCGCCCCCCGTCGTTGCCTCCGGAATATCCCGGACGCCCCGAGGGCGGCGCCGCTCCGCGTTCAGAGACCCATGCAGTTCGCGTAGTAGGTCACCGTCGCCGGCCAGTCCGAGAACACGCCCACGACGCCCACATCCTGCGCCAGCACGTCGAGCAGCTCGAAGTTGGTGCCGCCGCCATCGGTCAGCTCCTCGATCGACTGGAAGTAGAAGCCGCCGCCATCCGTCAGCGTCCCGGCGCGCTCCAGTGACCACGCGATCAGGTTGAGCCCGGCCGCGCGCGCCTCCTCGGCGTAGACGGAGGGGACGATCTCGCCGTTCTCGCTGGTCACCAGCATCCACAGCGGCGGCGCGAGGTAGTTCACGCCCATGTCGGCCAGCTCCTGCATGCTCGGCTCGAAGGTGGAGGCGTCCATCGGGTCGATCTCGCCCTCGTCCTCGTCGAAGGCCTCGTAGCGGTCGTCGAGATAAACGGCCTGTTCGCCGAACTCGGGCTCGTTCTCGATCCAATAGCGGATGTCGGACAGATCGAAGCTCTGCAGCCAGACGTCGGAGGGCGGGACGTCCGCGGCCTTGTATTCGTCCACGAGCTTCTGCGCGTAGTCCTCCTGCGTGAAACCCTCATGCGGCATCTCGACGGAGGCGGATTTGAGCTCGGGCGTGAACTTGGCGCCGAGGTCGCGGAACAGCTCGATCGATTCCGCGTGGGTGAGGAGCTGCGCCCCCTCCACGTAGAGGTCGGTGCGGAAGTCGGCCGTGCCGCCCTGGTATTCCTCGGCGGTGGTCGCGGCGGCGAGGCTCGAATCCATTTTCGGCGTGAGCGTCCTGAACTCCTCCAGCGTGATCTCCGAGGTCCGGCATTCCGCGGTCGCGTCCGTGTCCTCGGATGCGGGGGTGAAGGGCGTGACGCAGGTCTCGGCGAGGTCGGTCACGAGAATGTCGGTCGTGGTATGGAGGTCGTTCTGCGCGTGGCGGCAGACGAGTTCGTGGTCCGCGGTGAAGGTCACGTCGCATTCGAGGATGCCCGCCCCCATCCGCGCGGCGGCCTTGTTCGAGACGTCGGTATGCTCGGGGAACATGAGCGGCGCACCACGATGGCCGATCGAGAAGTCCGTCCGCGCGGGTGTCTGCCCGAGGCAGGATTCGAGCTTCGTCTTCAGCTCGCCCTCGTCCATCTGGTCGATCAGATAGGCCGGGCGCGGCCCGTAGGTCAGCATCCCGGTGCCATCCTGCGCGAGGGCCGGCACGCCGGCGAGAACGGCGAGACCGAGGCAGGGCAGGGTCAGAAGGGGGCGGTGAGTCATGGCATGTCTCTCTTCTCGGGTTGGTCTGGGCGGATTTCGCGCAGGCGGGTGACGAGAATGTTACAGTGCCGTGACGAACGCATGACGGCAAGGTCCAGGCCCGGCGGACTCGGCGTCAGGCGGCCTGCGCGGGCACCGTGGCCGGAAAGACCGGCCTGTCGCCATCGCGCTCGATCTCGGCGGCGCGGGCAACGAGGCGTTCGCGCACGGTGCAGGCCACCTCCCAGGAGGTATTGGGATCCTTGCAGGGCGTGCTGAACCAAACGTCGATGCCGAACACGTCCTGTCCCGCGACGTTCACGACGGCCTCGCCAAGGTCGCCGAGTTCCGCGCCCAGCTCGCCATTGGACAGGTCGCGCAGGATGTCGTGGAAAGCGCGCCGGAGCTCCTCCACGTCCGCCCGGGGATCGAGCTTGAGCTGCAGGATCCGCAGCATCGCCGGATCCTGCAGCGACCAGTTCGAGAAGGTCTCGGAGATGAACTCCGCCACGGGCACGACCAGCCGCGTCCCGTCCCAGTCGCGCAGCTGCACGTAGGTGAGGTGGATGCGCTCGACATGGCAGAGCTCGCCCTTGTAGACGACCCGGTCGCCGACGCGGGCGGACTGGTTCAGCGCGATCTGCAGCGAGGCGAGGATGTTGCCCAGCACGTTGCGCGCGGCGAAGCCCAGAAGGACGGTGAAGGCCCCCGCGGACGCGAGGAAGGAAATGCCGATCCCCTGGAAGACGCGCGCGGTGGAAAGCACGATCCCCACGCCGACGAGAAAGACGACGACGACCATGATGCGCTTGCCCGCATTGATGCGGGTGGCGAGCGTGCGCTTCTCCGCCTCCTCCTCCTTGGTGAGATCGACATCCACCCCGGGCGTGATCAGTGCGTCCAGCAGCGCCTCGACCACGTTGACGATGAGCATCAGCAGCGCCGTGACGAAGCCGATGGCGATGAGCGGAGTGACGAAGACGTCGATATTGCCCGAAAAGACGAAGACGCGGTGCGTCACGAACCAGACGAGCATGGTCACCACGGCGAAGATGGTCGGCATCCGCGTCGCCCGCAGGATCGACGTGGCGAGCGGGTTCGTCAGGCGATGGCCGATCGCCTGCAGCGTGCGATGGAGAAAGGCGGCGAGACCCATCGCCGCGATGGCGAGGAGCGGCAGGCCGAGAAGCTCCCACCACATCAGGCCCCAGAACGCCTGCATCCGCAAAGGCTCGGGCAGGGCCTGCTCGAAGCGCGAGGGACCGTAGCGACGGTAGAGCGCGGGGATGTTGGCGACGGTTTCCGGGGGAAAGACCCAGATCGGATCGGCGTCGCCCGGCTTGACGCGGTTCAGACGGATGGCGGCCGGGGCGATGTTCGCCGGCAATTCGCGCAGAAGCAGGGACCGGCGCGGCTCCCCCGCCTGCGGGGCCTCCTGGCTGGCCGAAGCCTGCAGGCCGTCCGGGCGGTCGTTCAGCAGGGTCCAGTCCAGAAGCGCCTTGCGCTCGATGATCGCATGAAGCCGTTCCGCGAGGGCGGCGCCGCGCGCGGGCTGCTCGGCCGGCGGAAATTCGGAAAGGTCGAGAACATGGGCGGCCGCGTCCCAGCGACCGGCCTCCCCGGCTTGAAGAAAGGACACCATCGCGGATCGCGGGGTGCTGCGATCGATGGCGTCGGGCGTTTCGCCGAGGCCGGGGTCGAACTCCTCGACCTCGAAGAAAGAGGAGGATTGCGTCCAGCCCGGCAGGGCCGACAGCTGGATCGCGAGGACGATGAGGAGGAAACGGGCGAACCGCCCTGCCGCGGCCGCCGCCATGGTAACGGCGCCTACATGAAGCCGAGCTCGAGGCGGGCCTCGTCGGACATCATCTCCATGCCCCAGGGCGGCTCCCACGTGAGGTCGACGTCCACATTCTTCACGCCCGGCACGGCGGACACGGCATCGGCGACCCAGCCCGGCATCTCGCCCGCGACGGGGCAGCCCGGGGCCGTGAGGGTCATGATGACCCGCACGTCGCTCTCGTCCCCGATATCGATCGTGTAGACCAGACCCAGATCGTAGATGTTGACCGGGATCTCCGGGTCGAAGACCGACCGGCAGGCATCGACGATCGGCTCGTGCAGCGGATGCTCCGTCGTGGACGGAGAAATGAGGGGTGCACCCTCGAGACGCTCGGTCGGCTCGGCTGTCATGAAACTGCCCCTGATTTGACGACCAAAAGAATAGGGATTGCGCTCCGAAACGTAAAGGGGGGCGCCGTAGCGGCACCCCCCTTCGCAATTCCCGACGATTGTGCCGGACCGGCGATCAGAAGCGGAAGTTCAGCGAAACCTCGGCGGTCGTGCCCTCGGCATCGGCGCCGTCGCTGAAGTCGTCGAACTTGTGGTAGATGACCTCGGTGCCGACGGTCAGCTTCTCGGTCGCGAAGACCTCGTAGCCCAGACCGGCGAAGTAGCCATCGGAATCGCCCACGCTGTCGGTGACGCCCAGCGCGTAGCCCGCGGTGCCGTAGAACAGGTTCCGGCCAGCGCCGTAGCCAGCACGGGCGCCGAGACGCGCGATCTCGTCGACTTCCACGCCGCCGAGGTCGAGGTCGGGACGGGTGTAGTCGAAGGCGACGCCGAGAACGTAGTTGCCCAGATCGTAGTCGTAGCCGAAGCCGAGGCCGTAGAGGAAGCCGTCGTCGTCGAAGTCGTCGCCGTCCCCGTTGTTGCCTTCGGCGTCCGCGTAGCCGATCTGCGCGCCGACATGGTAGCCGGTCCAGTCGTAGCCGACGGGGGCCGGTTCGGCAAAGACGGGGGCGGGCTCGACCGGGGCCGGGGCGATGTTGCCGGCGAAGGCGGGGGCCGCGAGCGCCATGGCGGCGAGGGAAGCGAGAACACGCTGCATCGATTTATCTCCTGTTCATGCCTGATGGACCCTTGAACGGGTCTCGGTCCACTAGGTTACGGAACGTCGCTAGACCATTCGCGTTCCGATTTGCCAGACACATTCTGTTACACCGCCGCTGCAATCGCCGGAGGTTTCGTGACCCCCGGGAGGCGCTGGCCGTGCGCGGACAGGAATGCTAGGGGCGTGCGGCCCCGACCGGGCGACGCGGAGGACCGATGACGCAGGCGTTTCAGTTCGACTTGTGCGCGACCGACGGCGCGGCGCGCACCGGCGTGATCTCCACCCCGCGCGGGCGGATCCGCACCCCGGCCTTCATGCCGGTTGGCACGGCCGGCACGGTAAAGGCGATGCTGCCCGAACAGGTCGCCGAGACCGGCGCGGACATCCTGCTGGGCAACACCTACCACCTGATGCTGCGCCCCACGGCGGAGCGGGTGGACCGGATGGGCGGGCTCCACCGGTTCATGAACTGGGACGGGCCGATCCTGACCGATTCCGGGGGGTTCCAGGTCATGTCGCTAGGCGAGCTGCGCAAGCTCGACACCGGCGGGGTGACGTTCCGCAGCCATATCGACGGCTCCCGTCACCGCCTGACGCCGGAGCGCAGCATGGAGATCCAGCGGTTGCTCGGCTCCGACATCGTGATGTGCTTCGACGAATGCCCGGCGCTGCCGGCGGAGCGCGAGCGGATCGCCGCCTCGATGCGCCTGTCCATGGATTGGGCGGCGCGGTCGCGCGCGGCGTTCGGGGACCGGCCGGGCCACGCGCTCTTCGGCATCCAGCAGGGCGGTCTCGAGCCGGATCTCCGGGCCGAAAGCGCCGAGCGGCTGCAGGCCATCGGCTTCGAGGGCTATGCGATCGGCGGCCTCGCCGTGGGGGAGGGGCAGGCCGCGATGTTCGACGTCCTCGACTACGCGCCGGGCCAACTGCCCGCCGACCGGCCGCGCTACCTGATGGGCGTGGGCAAGCCCGACGACATCGTCGGCGCCGTGGCACGGGGCGTCGACATGATGGACTGCGTCCTTCCCACGCGGTCGGGTCGAACCGGGCAGGCCTTCACCCGGCACGGCGTCGTCAATATCCGCAACGCCCGCCACGCGGACGACCCGCGCCCCCTCGACGAGGCCTGCACCTGCCCAGCCTGCCGCGGCTACTCGCGGGCCTACCTGCACCATGTCAGCCGCGCCAAGGAGATGATCGCCTCCATGCTGATGACCTGGCACAACCTCCATTACTATCAGGAGCTGATGGCCGGCATGCGCGCGGCCATCGCGGCAGGGTCGTTCGAAGCATGGCAAAGCGCATTCCATGCCGCTCGTATCGAGGGTGATATCGAACCCCTCTGACCGCTGAATACGCCACGATGCATGCGGCGCGGCAGGGGGGCGCGGCCTTGCGGAGGTCGGCGTATGGGGCCAAGGTCGAAGGCAGGGCGGGAACGCGGCCCGCGCATTGAACAGGCCACGTCGCGGCCCCACATCGGGTGTCGATGACGGAAGACCTCACACGCTGCCGGGTCGGGGCCGAGGTCTTTGCGAAAGGACAGTGAGACATGACCACATCCACCCATCCCGTGCTGCCGCTGCGTGACATCGTGGTGTTTCCGCACATGATCGTGCCGCTCTTCGTGGGGCGCGACAAGTCGGTCCGCGCCCTCGAGGAGGTGATGGCGGACGACAAGCAGATCCTGCTTTCCAGCCAGATCGACCCCGCCGTCGACGAGCCCGATGCCGATGGCATCTACCGCGTCGGCGTGCTTGCGAACGTGTTGCAACTGTTGAAGCTGCCTGATGGGACCGTGAAGGTCTTGGTCGAGGGACGTTCGCGCGTAAGGATCGCCCGCTTCCTCGACAACGCGTCGTTCTTCGAGGCCGAGGCGGAGGCGCTGGAGGAAGCCACCGGCGACGAGGCGACGGTCGACGCGCTCGTGAAGGCCGTGGCCGAGGAGTTCGCGCGCTACGCGAAGATCAAGAAGAACATCCCCGAGGAAGCGCTCGGCTCCGTCGCGGAGGCGCGCGATCCGGCGAAGCTCGTCGATCTCGTTTCCGGGCATCTCGGCGTGGAGGTCGCGCAGAAGCAGGAGCTTCTGGAGATCCTCACCGTGTCCGAGCGTCTGGAGAAGGTCTACGGCCTGATGCAGGGCGAGATGTCGGTCCTGCAGGTGGAGAAGCGCATCAAGTCCCGCGTGAAATCCCAGATGGAGCGGACGCAGCGCGAGTACTACCTCAACGAGCAGATGAAGGCGATCCAGAAGGAGCTGGGCGACGGCGAGGACGGACAGTCCGAGGTGGCCGAGCTCGAGCGGCGGATCGAGGAGACGAAGCTCTCCAAGGAAGCGCGCGACAAGGCCGAGGGCGAGCTCAAGAAGCTCAAGAACATGAGCCCGATGTCGGCCGAGGCGACGGTGGTGCGCAACTACCTCGACTGGATCCTGTCGATCCCGTGGGGCACGAAGTCCCGCACCAAGAAGGACATCCTCAAGGCGCAGGACGTTCTCGACCAGGACCATTACGGTCTCGACAAGGTCAAGGAGCGGATCGTCGAATACCTCGCCGTGCAGGCGCGTTCGGCCAAGCTGAAGGGGCCGATCCTCTGCCTCGTCGGCCCTCCGGGCGTGGGCAAGACATCGCTCGGCAAGTCGGTCGCCAAGGCCACGGGGCGCGAGTTCATCCGCATCTCGCTCGGCGGCGTGCGCGACGAGAGCGAGATCCGCGGCCATCGGCGGACCTATATCGGCTCCATGCCCGGCAAGATCATCCAGGCGCTGAAGAAGGCCAAGACGACGAACCCGCTCATCCTGCTCGACGAGATCGACAAGATGGGCCAGGACTTCCGGGGCGACCCGGCCTCCGCCATGCTCGAGGTGCTGGACCCGGAGCAGAACTCGACCTTCGTGGACCACTATCTCGAAGTGGAATACGACCTGTCGAACGTGATGTTCCTGACGACGGCGAACTCCTACAACATGCCGTCGCCGCTTCTGGACCGGATGGAGATCATCTCGCTCGCGGGCTATACCGAGGAGGAGAAGGTCGAGATCGCCAAGCAGCACCTGCTGTCGAAGCAGGTGAAGAACCACGGCCTCCGCAAGAGCGAGTTCCAGGTGACCGACGACGCGCTCACGGAGATGGTGCGCACCTATACCCGCGAGGCGGGCGTGCGGAACCTCGAGCGCGAGATCGCGAAGCTGGCGCGGAAGGCGGTCACGCGGATCGTCGGCAAGAAGGACACGTCGATCCGGGTCGACGCCGACAACCTCGACGACTTCCTCGGCGTGAAGAAATACCGCTACGGCCTGGCCGAAGCGGAGGACCAGATCGGCGTGGTGACCGGACTCGCCTACACCTCAGTTGGCGGCGACCTTCTCCAGATCGAGGCGCTGCGCCTGCCGGGCAAGGGCCGGATGAAGACCACCGGCAAGCTCGGCGACGTGATGAAGGAGTCGATCGACGCGGCCTCGAGCTACGTGCGCTCCATCGCGCCGCAGATCGGGGTGAAGCCGCCGCGCTTCGACACGATGGACATCCACGTCCACGTGCCGGACGGGGCGACGCCGAAGGACGGGCCGTCGGCCGGTCTGGCGATGGTGACCTCCATCGTCTCCACGCTGACGCAGATCCCCGTGCGGCGCGACATCGCGATGACGGGCGAGGTCTCGCTTCGCGGCAACGCGATGCCCATCGGCGGGCTGAAGGAGAAGCTCCTGGCGGCGCTTCGGGGCGGCATCAAGACGGTGCTGATCCCCGAGGAGAACGAGAAGGACCTGGCCGAGCTGCCCGACAGCGTGAAGGAGGGGCTGAAGATCGTCCCGGTCAAGCACGTCTCCGAAGTGCTCAAGCTGGCCCTTGTGCGCGAGCCGGAGCCCATCGAGTGGGACGAGGCGGCCGAGGAGGCCGCAGCCCTGGCCGCCCGGGCGAACCAGGCCCGCGAGCAGGGCGCGGTCGCCCACTGATCCGGACCTATGACGAAGGAAAGGGCGCCCGCGGGGCGCCCTTTTCGTCTTCGGCGGTCCCGGTCAGTCCAGCGCGGCGAGAAACGCGCGGACGACGCCGGCGGAATTGTCGGCCGCGAGCGACAGGAACGTGCCCATCTCGTTCGCGCCCTCGCCCCCGCCGGCCAGATCGGAGAGCGAGCGGAAGGCGATGAACGGCACTTCGTTGGCATAGGCGACCTGCGCGACCGCGGCGCTTTCCATGTCGAGCACCTGCGCGTCGAACGTCGCGAAGGCCCATTCGCGCACCTCCGCATTGTCCACGAAGGCCGCGCCCGACACGCCGTTGCCGCCGGTCACGATCTGGGGCGGTCGGCTCAGGCAGGTGCCTTCGGCGTTGCAGGCGGGAAGCTCGACCTCGAGCGCCCCCGCCGTGGCGAGGAGGTCGGGATCGGCGGCGTACCAGAACTTCTCCTCCGGCGTCTCCATCCGTGCCGATTGCACCGCTTCCGTCCGCGTATGGATCATTCCGAACGGCGCGAAGTCGGAGTTCATCCAGGGCGGGATCGCGTAGCCGTCCGACGTCTCCCGTGCGAGGATCGCGTTCAGGTAGCCGCCCCATTGCGCCGGCACGACCACGTCGCCGATCCCGAGCGACGGATCGACTCCGCCCGCGATGCCCGAAAAGACGATGGCGCGGATATCGAAATGATCGAGTGCGAGCTGCGTCGTCATCGCCGCATTGACCATGCTGATGCCCGACAGGAACAGCACGACCTCCTGTCCCTCGAGCGTGCCGCTGACAAAGCGGTTGCCGTTGATCGTGCGCGTTTCGGGCGTCTCGATCGCGTCCTGCAGGGCGATCCACTCGGGCTCGAACGCCGACATGACGGCGATGCGGTCGGCCAGGGCCGCCTCCGGGAGTGCGAGGAAAAGGGCGACGGCGATCGGTCTGGCGGGCATGCGGGCCTCCTTTGGACGGTGGCGCATGTTTGCCCGATGGACGAGCCGCCGCAAGCGTCGCAAGATCGGTCTTGAACCCGATCCGCGCCTTGTCTAGATGCCGGGCGAAGGTCGGGTGATTAGCTCAGTGGTAGAGCGCTTCGTTCACATCGAAGATGTCGGGGGTTCAAATCCCTCATCACCCACCATTTCTCCTTTTTCGGGATAGCGATGCCGCCACTGCTGATCCTTCGGCACGGCGAGACGGTGTGGAACCGCGAGGGGCGCCTTCAGGGTGGTCGCGACAGCGAGCTCACCGCGCTCGGCCGTATCCAGGCCGCGCGACAGGGGGCGATCCTTCGGGCATACGGTGTCGTGGGGCTTCCCGCGTTTGCCAGCCCCGCGCGCCGGGCCCGGATGTCCGCCATGCTCGCCGGTCTCGCCGCGACGTCCAAGGTCGCCGTGTCCGAGATCGGGCTGGGAGAGTGGGAAGGCCGGAGCCTGGCGGAGATCGCGCCGCCCCCGGGCGTGACCTGGAAGTTCGCCGCGCCGGGCGGGGAAACGCGCGGCGCGCTTCTGGCACGCCTTGCCGGGTTCCTGCGGACGCTCGACGGCCCGACGATCGTCGTGACCCATGGCGTCGTCTCGATCGGCCTCCGGGCCATGCTTCTGGGGGCGTCGGACTGGGACATGCTCACCGATCCGCAGGGCGTCGTCCACCGTGTCGCGGAGGGGCGCGAGACGATCCTCGCGTGACTTGATGCGGCGGTCGCTTCGCGCTACTCCCGGCCGGGCGGGTGGTTAGCTCAGTTGGTAGAGCGTCTCGTTTACACCGAGGATGTCGGGGGTTCGAGCCCCTCACCACCCACCATCGCTCCCGATCCTTTTCATGCGCCGGGGCGGTTCCGAGAGGTCGCCAAATCGGCGATTGTTTTCAGCCATTGCGGCTTGACGCCCCTCGGGGCCTCCCATACACCGCGCCAAGTCCGGGCGACCGGACGACGAGATGCGCGGTTGTAGCTCAGTTGGTTAGAGTACCGGCCTGTCACGCCGGGGGTCGCGGGTTCGAGCCCCGTCAACCGCGCCACTCGTCTTCTGCGACACCGAAACGTCGCATTCCCGCACGGGGCGGATGTCACGAGCCTGATGGATTACGGAAGCGTCGAAGCGACCGCGTAGTGACGCGACCGCGGAGCGGGGATGCGTGCTTTCAGGCCGACAGAGCCGCCCGTGTGGATACGTTCGTCGGATGCCGGTGAGAAAACGTCAGGCGGACCGGTCGAGAGTGGACGCCCGCCCGGCCGGGCATTCCGGGCCATTCTCGTAGCCGGAGCCTGTTTCAGCTCAAAAGCGTTCCAGGGGATCTCTGCGCGAAACCGCATGGCCCCGACAGCGATGCGCCTCGAATGTGAAGCCCCGGCCCGGGACCGAAGCTTCCGATGCGGAGGCCGATTCGTCAGCGTTGCGTCGGCCCGATCATCATGACCATTTGCCGGCCTTCCATCTTCGGAAAGTTCTCGACCTTGCCGACTTCCTCGGTATCCTTGGCGACTCGTTCGAGCAGCTCGCGACCGAGGTTCTGGTGCGCCATCTCGCGACCGCGGAAGCGCAACGTGACCTTCACCTTGTCGCCGGATTCGAGGAAGCGAAACACGTTGCGCATCTTGACGTCGTAATCGTGCGTGTCGGTGTTGGGGCGGAACTTCACCTCCTTCACCTCGATCGTCTTCTGCTTCTTGCGCGCCTCGGATTCCTTCTTCTGGTTCTCGTACTTGAACTTGCCGAAATCCATGATCTTGCAGACGGGCGGGGTCGCGTTCGGGCTGATCTCGACGAGGTCGAGCCCGGCATCCTCCGCCATCTGACGGGCGCGGGAAGGGCTGACGACCCCGACATTCTCGCCTTCTGCGCCGATCAGGCGGATCTCGACGGCGCGAATGCGGTCATTGATGCGGGGGCCTGTGTCGCGCTGCGGAGGCGCGTTGTGTGGTCTGCGGGCGATGGTCGTAGTCCTTTCAGGGACGTTGTTGATAAGGATTCGACATAGCTTTGGATGCGCTTTTCTTCAAGACGGCAACGCGGACCCCGCCGATGGACGGACAGGGAACAAGGTCGCCGGTGAGGGATTGAGCCATGCAAGGCCGTCCGCCGTCTTGGGCGGTCCACATCGCATGGGAGTTTCGTTATGTCGCGCAACGTAATCGTCGGGCTGGCCGTCCTGGTGGTCGCTGTCCTGGCCTGGATCGTCATCACTCGAACCGACGACGTCGTCGAGACGCCGGACGCCGTCATCGCCGAAGAGGGCATTCCGGCGGCCGATTTGGACGTCGCCGAGGACGAGGAGACCGAGATCGTCATCGAGGGCGATGCGGAATTCGTCGAAGGGGGCGCCGAAGCGGAACCCACCGTCGAGGAGGCCATCGCCGATACGGCCGAGGCGGAGCCGGCGAACGAGATGCCGGACACCGCCGAAGAGGCCGAGGCGGCCGCGGACGCGAATGGCGGCGAAGATGTCGTCGCGGAAGACGCGGCCGAGGCTGAGGCGGTCGATGCGGAGGCCGGCACGTCAGCCCCTGCCGCCGATACCGGAACGGACGCGGCCGCGACCGACGACGAATCCGCCGCCGACGGGACGGACGCGGATGCGACGACGGGAACGGACGGGAGCGCTACGAACGGGGCGGCCGCGACGGACGACGCCGACACCACGGAAGCCGACGCTACGGAAACCGATACGGTCGATCCGAACGTGGAGGCCGTTGACGAGCAAACCGCCAACGCGACGGAGGACGCGATCGAAACGGCCGCCGCGGCGGAAACCGATCTCGATACGCTGCTGACGCCGGAAGGCTTCAACGCCGAGGACCTGATCGTGGTCGTCGACCAGTCCGATCTGAGCGATGCCGACAAAGCCAGTCTGCGGACGGAGATCGAGAACGCGGAAGATGACCGCGATCTCGTGCCGGGCGTCATCGACGAGCTGCGCACCCGTCTCGACGTCGAGTGACGCCGCTTTCGTGAACGAGAAAAGGCCGCGCGGCATTTCCCGCGCGGCCTTTTCCGTTTCCGGCTTCCGCCGCCCTCAGTCGACGAAGGCCTTCTCGATCACGTAATGCTTCGGATCGGAATTCGCGCCTTCCTCGAGCCCGAACCCTTCGAGCACTTCCTTCATTTCGTGGTTGAAGGCCAGAGAGCCGCAGACCATCGCGCGGTCGGTCCCGGGCGAGATGCCGTCGATGCCCAGATCGGCCAGTGCCGAGCCGTCGCGCAGCCGTTCCGTGATCCGCCCGACCGTGGGGGACGCTTCGCGCGTCGTCGTGGGATAGTACTTGAGCTTGTCGCCGATCAGCTCGCCGATCAGCTCGTCCGCCCGCAGCGCCTCCACCGTCCGACGCCCGTATTCCAGATCCGCGACGTTGCGGCAGGTATGGGTGACGATCACCTCGTCGTAGTTCTCCCACGTTTCCGGCTCGCGCAGGAGCGAGGCGAAGGGGGCGAACCCGGTGCCGGTGGAGAAGAACCACAGCCGATTTCCTGGCAGCAGGGCGTCGTGGACCAGCGTTCCGACCGGTTTGGGGCGCAGGATGATCTGGTCACCGGGCTTCACGTGCTGGAGGCGGGAGGTGAGCGGGCCGTCCTGCACCTTGATCGAATAGAACTCCAGCTCGTCGTCCCAGGCGGGGGAGGCGATGGAATAGGCCCGCAGGATCGGCTTGGCGCGTCCCGTCCTGGGGTCCGGATCGCCCATCAGGCCGATCATGACGAATTCGCCCGAGCGGAAGCGCAGCGAAGCGGGCCGCGTCACGCGAAAGGAGAAAAGCTCGTCCGTCCAATGCGTCACCTTCGTAACGGTCTGGGCATCGGGCAGGACGGGCGTGGCTTGGGCAGGGGTCTGGGTCATCTCGTTCATAACGTCTCATGCGGCGGATGCCGCACCTTTCGTTCGAATTGTTGCAGGGGTCTAGGCCGACTCGAGGTCGGGCCGGCGGCCGAGGCGCCGCTGATAATCGTGCGCGCGCCAGTCGGCCCGCGCGAGCCATTCCGCCTCGGGCTGTCGGGCAGCGAGGTCGTCGCCGATCTCGACCTCGTCGAAACCGCTGCGCCGGGCCATGGCGTACTGGTCCGCGATCACGTGTCCCGCGGCGCGCAGGCGGCCGGCGAAACCCGCCCGGCGGAGGGTCCGGGCGATCGTGAAGCCGCGTCCGTCCGAGAAGCTCGGGAAGGCGACGCGGATCGCGGCGATCTCCGACAGGCGCGCGAGAACCGGGTCGAGATCGGTATCGGACGCGAGGTCGACGCCGAACGGGCCGCCGGCGGGCATCTCCTCGGGCGTGGCGAAGCGCATATCCAGATCGTCCGGCGCGAAGCCGGTATCGGTCACGATGGGCATGGTCGTCTCCTCAGCGGTTCGCGGGCCAGAAGCGCCCCCCGGCGTAATGGATGCCGCATTCGGTCTTCTCGTGACCGCGCCACCGTCCGGCGCGGGGATCCTCGCCCGGCGCGACCTTGGTGGTGCAGGGCGCGCAGCCGAGCGACGCGTAGCCCTGCGCGACCAGCGGGTGCCGCGGCAGGTCGTGGGCGTCCATGTAGGCCGACACGTCCTCCCGGCTCCACCGTGCGAGCGGGTTCACCTTGAGCTTGCCCGCATCGACCTCGAAGAGATCGAGCGCGGTGCGATCCGTGTTCTGGTGACGTTTGCGGCCCGTGATCCAACCCTCGAAAGGTTGCAACGCCAGTTCGAGCGGCTTCACCTTGCGCAGCGCGCAGCAGGTCTCCGGATCGCGCACGTGGAGGTCGCCGTCCGGATCGTGCAGGAACAGATCTGCGTTGTCCGGTCGGATCACCCGGACATCGCTCAGCCCGAGCGTCTCCGCGACCTGCTGCTGGTAGCGCAGGGTTTCCGGAAACAGCATGCCCGTTTCGAGGAACAGGACCGGCGTGGCGGCGTCCACCTGCGCGACGAGGTGCAGCAGGACGACCGATTCCGCCCCGAACGACGAAACGAGGGCCAGGTCGCCGATCCGGGCGTCGCGCAGCGTGCGGTCGAGGACCGCCTCGGCGGAAGCCTCCGCCAGCTCCGTATTGAGTTTCGCGGCGCGCGCGGCGAGCAGGGCATGGGCGTCAAGCGGCATCGCGCTTCTCCTCGGGATAAAGGGCGGCTTTGAATGGAGCAGGACCCAGACGGCGATAGGCGTCGAGGAAGGTTTCCCCGGCATCTTCCCTGACGTCGAGGTAAGCGAGGACCAGACGCTCGACCGCCGGCACGATCTCGTCGTAGGCGAAGCCCGGCCCGGCGCGCTCGCCGATCGCGGCACGCTCCGTCCCGTCGCCGCCCAGCGTGATCTGGTAGTTCTCGACGCCGGCGCGGTCGAGACCGAGAATGCCGATATGGCCGACATGGTGATGCCCGCAAGCATTGATGCAGCCGGAGATCTTGATCTTCAGCGCGCCGATGTCGTGCTCGATCCCCATCTCGTCGATCCGCATGGCGATCTGTTGGGCGACGGGGATCGACCGTGCCGTGGCCAGAGCGCAGTAATCCATGCCGGGGCAGGCGATGATGTCGCTCGCCAGCCCGACATTGGCGGTTCCGAGCCCGACGGCCCCGAGCGCCGCATGGAGCGCTGCGAGGTCGCCCCGCCGGACATGCGGCAGGATCACGTTCTGCTCATGGCTGATGCGCAGCTCACCGTAGGCGTAGCGTTCGGCCAGATCGGCCATCACCCGCATCTGCTCGGCGCTCGCATCGCCGGGCGTGCGCCCGTGAGCCTTGAGCGAGATCGTGACGATGGCGTGATCGTCGCGCTTGTGCGGCGTCACGTTGGTGTCGACGAAGCTGCGGAGCACGGGGTCCGACAGATCGATCTCGGTCGGCCCGTTCAGAAAGGACGGCAGCGCGAACTGCGCCTTGATCCGGTCGAGCGCGGCCATCGCCGTGTCGTCGAAGAGGGGGCGCAGCTCGGCGAAGCTTGCCTCGATCTGACGGCGCATCTCGTCGATGCCGGTCTCGTGCACGGTGATCTTGATGCGCGCCTTGTACTTGTTGTCCCGGCGGCCGAGCCGGTTGTAGACCGACACGATCGCCTCGCAATAAGGCAGCAGGTCCGCCACGGGGAGGAAATCCCGTACCGTCTTGCCGATCATCGGCGTCCGGCCGAGCCCGCCGCCGATCAGCACCTCGAAGCCGATCTCGCCGTTCCGTTCCCTCAGTACCAGCCCGATGTCGTGGGCACGGGTGACGGCGCGGTCGTTCGGCGCGCCGGTGACGGCGATCTTGAACTTGCGCGGCAGGAACTGGAACTCCGGATGGTCGGTCGACCATTGCCGGAGCAGCTCCGCATAGGGGCGCGGATCGGCGACCTCGTCCCGCGCGGCGCCGGCGAAATGGTCCGCCGTCACGTTGCGGATCGTGTTGCCGCTCGTCTGGATGGCGTGCATGCCGACATCGCCCAGCCGGTCGAGCATGTCGGGAATGTCGACGAGCTTCGGCCAGTTGTACTGGATGTTCTGTCGCGTGGTGAAATGGCCGTAGCCCTTGTCCCAACGCTCCGCGAGCTCCGCCAGCACACGCATTTGCGGCGTGGAGATCGTGCCGTAGGGGATCGCCACGCGCAGCATGTAGGCATGCAGTTGCAGGTAGACGCCGTTCATCAGGCGCAGCGGCTTGAACTCCTCCTCGGTCAACGAGCCGTCGAGGCGACGCTCCACCTGGGCGCGGAACTGCGCGTTGCGCTCCGCCACGAAGGCGCGGTCGAAATCGTCGTAATGATACATGTCAGGCCCCCGCCTGCTTGCCGTGCGGATAGTTCGAGGGGCCGGTCGCCCGGAACCCCTCGCGGAAATGGACGGGCTCGGGTCCGTTCGGTCCGGCCTTCATGTCGGTCAGATAGGCGCCGACGACGCGGCTGGACTGCGCCTCGGCGAAGGCCAGCCGATCCGCGGCGCGGGCCTCGTGCTCGATAAGCTCGGCCCGGTGCAGGTCGGCGACCCATGCGTCGGTCGCATCGAGATAGACCACGTCACCTTCGCGCAGAAGGTTGGCGGTGAGGACCTTGGGGGTGAAGGGACGGCGGCTCATAGCGCGATCTCCCGGCTGGCGATGGCTTGGGCGGCGGCGCGCGGGGCAAGGCCGAGGAGAAGAACAGCGGGTCCCTCGAGATCGGCAAGCGCGTCGGGCAGGGTGGCGAGCGTGGCGGCGCGGACCTCCTGGTCGGGACGGCTCGCGTTCTCGACGATGGTGACCGGCGCGGCGGGCGCCGCTCCGTGCATCAGCAGACGACCCTGCATCCAGCGGGCGGCCCGCTTGCCCATGTAGATGGCCGCGACCGCGCCCGGTTCGGCCAGCGTGCGCCAGTCCTGATCGGCGAAGCCCTTCACGTCGTGTCCCGTCAGCAGGCGCACCGAGCCGTTGCGCCCGCGCTTCGTCAGGCTCTGTCCGATCCCGGCCACGGCGGCGGAGGCGGCGGTGATGCCCGGAACGATCGACCAGGACAGGCTTGCGGCGTCCAGAGCCTCGATCTCCTCGTCGAGCCGACCGAACACGGTCGGATCGCCGGATTTGAGCCGTACGACGTGATGGCCCTTCAGTCCGTGGTTCACCATCATCGCATTGATGTCGTCTTGGGCGGTGG
The DNA here is from genome assembly GCF_947494025.1 of uncultured Jannaschia sp. GTDB lineage: Bacteria > Pseudomonadota > Alphaproteobacteria > Rhodobacterales > Rhodobacteraceae > Jannaschia. The sequence goes on along the minus strand of NZ_CANLTQ010000004.1, from coordinate 149,574 downwards.
ACGGGCCGAACCCCTCCTTGCCGGCCTCGATAAGCGTCGCCTCCCGGCGCGCGAGCTCCAGGATCGCGGGCGCGACCAGCCGGTCGTGGATCACCACGTCGGCCCGGTCGAGCGCGTTGCGCGCCTTCAGCGTCAGCAGTTCCGGATCGCCCGGGCCCGCGCCGACGAGATCGACATGCCCGGAGCGCGCCTCGGCCGACAGATGGTCGTCGAGGAGCGTGTCCAGGGCCTCTCGCACGGCCTCCTCACCCGCTTCCGCGGCGCGGGGGCCGGCCTCGGCGTAGTATTCGGTCCAGAACCGGCGGCGCGGCGCGCCGAAGGGCAGGGCGTCGGCGGCCTTGCGGAACGTCTTGCCGATCCGCGCGAGCAGACCCAGCCGCGCCGGAAGCGACGCTTCCAGATCGGCCTTGATGCTGCGCGCAAGGACGGGGGCCGCGCCCTCTGTCCCGATGGCGACGACCACCGGATCGCGATCGACGATCGCGGGGGTGATGAATTGCGACAGTTCTAGGTTGTCGACGATGTTGACGAGAGCGCCGTCCGCGCGCGCGAGCTTGAGCGTCCGTGCGTCGAGCGCATCGTCCTCATGCGCGCCGTAGGCCACGACGCAGCACGTCGCGTCTCCGGGCTCCAGCCTGCGACGGATGAGCGACAGCTTGCCCTCCGCGGCCCAGCTCTCGATCTCCGGCGCGGGATCCTCGGCGACCACGGTGATGCGCGCCGTCGTCTTGAAAAGCAGGCGCAGCTTCGCCACAGCCGCGTCGCCACCGCCGGCGACCAGCACGCGCCGCCCTTCGAGCGCGAGGAAAACGGGGAAGTGATTCATTGCATCGGCTCCATCCGGATGACCCGATATATAGAACATCGTTCTGGCTTCGACACAGGGGGTGGGGTAGAAGAGGAACGTTCGCCCCGCCGTGCGGCGACTTTCGCTAACGATGTTCCGCTGTGTGAGGGGAAACGGAATGGCCGCCCGATTGGACGAGCTCGACAGAAAGATCCTCCGCGCCCTCCAGGCGGATGCCGGGCAATCCCTCGACGAGATCGCCCGTCAGGTCGGCTCCTCCAAGACGCCGGTCTGGAATCGCATCCGCAAGATGCGGGAGGCGGGGGTGATGGGGCCATCCACCGTGCTGGTCAACCCGGAGGCGCTCGGCCTCAACACTTGCTTCTTCGTCCTCATCCGGACCTCGGAGCACGAGGCCGGATGGCAGCAGCGCTTCCTTACCGCGCTCCGCGCCCGTCCGGAGGTGCAGGAGGCGCATCGGCTCGCGGGCGAGATCGACTACATCCTCAAGGTTCGCGTCGCCGATGCCCGCGCCTACGACGCCTTTTACCAGGCGCTGATCTCGGAAGTGCGTGTGTTCAACGTCACCGCGCTCATTTCGATGGAGGAGATCAAGTCGGAGACGGCGCTGCCGACCTAGGGCGCGCGCGGCGTCGTGAAGTCGAGGCAGCGTCCCGGCAGGCCGTCGGCCAGATCGATCACGGTGCAGGCGCCGGTCGGATAGCGGAGGAAGTCCGGATGGGACGGCGGCGTTGCGCATGCGTCGGCCGCTGCGGTGCCGATGCCCGGATTGTGCCCGACGACGAGCACGCATTCCGCGTTCTGGCCTGTCGCGATCTCGAGGATCGTTGCGGCCTCGGCCTCGTAAAGGTCGGCGCGGAACTCGGTCGCGGTTTCAGGCAGGTCGAGGCTGGAAAGCGTTTGCCGCGTGCGCAGGGCGTCGGAGCACAGGACGAGGTCGGGCAGGTAGTGCCGGGATTTCAGCCAGGATCCGATCTTCTCCGCGGCGGCGCGGCCTCGCTCGTTCAGGGGGCGGTCGCGACCGTCCTTTGCGGGATCGGACCAGTCGGACTTCGCGTGTCGCAGGAGAATCAGTTTCATCTGGCCGGGCTCGCCTCGCATGGGGATCGCGTCATCCTAGTTCGACAAGGCCTGCGCGGTCGAGTGGTCACGTCACGCGACAGCCGGACCTTACCCGCCGGTATGGCTCATGTGCCGCGTGACTTGGCCTTCGACAGCCTGACGCGAATAGTCGAAATCATGGCCTTTCGGCTTGCGCGCGATGGCCCGGCGGATCGCATCCTCAAGGGGCGCGTCCGCCTCCGACATGCGCAAGGGGGCCCGGAGGTCCGCCATGTCCTCCTGACCCAGACACATGTAGAGTTCGCCGGTGCAGGTCACGCGGACGCGGTTGCAGCTTTCGCAAAAATTATGCGTGAGCGGCGTGATGAAGCCGATCTGCTGCCCCGTCTCCTCGATCCGCACGTAACGGGCGGGGCCGCCCGTGCGGTGCGAGAGTTCGGTCAGGGTGTAGCGTTCCGCCAGACGCGCGCGGAGGTCCTTCAGTGGCCAGTACTGGTCCAGCCGCTGCACCTCGCCCATGTCGCCCATCGGCATGACCTCGATGAAGGTCAGATCCATTTCCTCCGCCGCGCACCAGGCAAGAAGGTCGAAAAGCTCCGCCTCGTTGAAGCCCTTCAGTGCGACCGTGTTGATCTTGATCCGGAGCCCCGCCGCCTGCGCGGCCGCGATGCCGCGCCGGACCTTGTCGAGCGAGCCCCAGCGGGTGATCGCTCGGAATTTCTCGGGATCGAGCGTGTCGAGCGACACGTTGATCCGCCGCACGCCGGCATCCGCCAGCGGCTGCGCGAAGCGCTCGAGCTGGCTTCCGTTCGTGGTCAGCGTAAGTTCGTCGAGCAGGCCGCCCAGATGTCGCGACATGCCCTCGAAGAAGGTCATGATCCCCTTGCGCACCAGCGGCTCGCCACCGGTGATCCGCAGCTTGCGGACCCCCATCCGTACGAAGGCCGAACAAAGGCGGTCCAGCTCCTCGAGCGTCAGAAGCTCTTTTTTGGGCAGGAACGTCATATGCTCCGCCATGCAATAGGTGCAGCGGAAATCGCAGCGATCCGTGACCGACACGCGGAGGTAGTCGATTCTGCGGGCGAAGGGGTCGATGAGGGGCGCGTTCATACCGTGCAACCTAGGCCCGGGGACGGGGGGCAACAAGTGGGGCTGACAGCAGGCGGGGCGGCGCTAGGATGCAGGACGATGCCGCCAATCGGGACCGAAACCATGCGCCTGCTTCCAATCCTGCCCCTCGCCCTCGTGGCCGGGTGCAGCCAGCTTTTCCCCGCCGGGCCACAGGGGGCAGGGGCGCAAGCGGTTCCCGAACCCGCGCCGCAGCGCCGTCCATCGCCGCTGATGCGGGGGCCCTCCACATCAGCCGCGGCGCTGGACACGGTTTCCGACAGCGAAAAGGCCGAAGCGCGTGCGGCCGCGCAGGCAGCGCCCGCGGGCGGGGAACTGGGACAGGTCACCGTCTCCCTCGGCGATCCCACGGATGGGGGCCTTTGGGTCAAGTCCGATCTCGTGGCCGAAGAGGTGCCCGGCACGGTGCGGACCGGCGCGGGCGACGCGATCGCAGTGACGCTCCGCCCGCTCGGCTCGGAGGGCGGCGCGCAGATATCCCTTTCGGCGCTTCAGGCGCTCGGCCTGCCGCTCGCAGGCCTGCATCCGGTCGTGCTGATCCGGCGCTAAAGCCGTTTGCCCCCATCCTGACTTACGGGGAATTCATGCGGGGTCGTTCGTCCGGTTCGCTTTCGATGTAAAGTGGAACATGGGCGCATTCCACGCGAAGGATCGTCGCGAGCGGATCCTCGGCCGCATCGCCGCAGGTCATTCGTGCCGGTCGGACGCGGGAAGCCGGGCTCACCCCCGCCGCATCGGCGCACGCGCCTGCGATCCCCTTCTCCAAGCCCTCGGCGACATCTGCGGCCTGTTCGATCCCGGGGCGGGCCGGAACGTCTTCGGCGCCGCAAGATACGCACCCGATATAAACACAAACCGCGATAGCGACCGGATCAGCGGCCGCGGATGCGGGGATCGAGCGCGTCGCGCAGGCCGTCGCCCACGTAATTGATCGACAGCACGACGAGCGAGATCGCCAGCCCCGGCCAGAAGGCCCGCCCCGGATATAGCTCCAGATACGGCACGCCGTCGTTCAGAAGCCGCCCCCAGGTCGGAAAGTCCGGCGGAAAACCGAGGCCGAGGAAGCTCAACGCGCTTTCGGTGATGATCGCCGTGGCGATGCCGAGCGTGGCCGAAACCATGATCGGCGACAGCACGTTCGGCAGGACGTGGCGGGTCACGATCCGCCGCGCGGGCGTTCCGATCGAGCGCGCGGCGAGGACGAACTCGCGCTCCTTCAGGGCCAGCACGTCGCCGCGCACGATCCGCGCCGTCTGCATCCAGGAGGTGATGCCGATGGCGGAGACGATCAGGATGAAGATTCCCGTCTCGATCCCGAACGCGGCCGTCAGCGGCTCCCGGAACAAAAGCACCATGACGAGGAGGAGCGGCAGGAGCGGCAGCGCGAGGAACAGGTCGGTCAGGCGCATGAGCGGCCCGTCGAGCCGGCGGAAGTAGCCGGCGAGCACCCCGATCAACGTCCCCAGCACAAGCGACAGCGCCATAGCGGTCATGCCCACGGCGAGCGACACGCGCCCGCCCTGGATCATCCGCGCGAAGACATCCCGGCCGAGCTGATCGGTGCCCAGAGGATGCGTCAGGCTCATCCCCTGGTTGCGGCTGCGAATATTCGTCTCGGTCGGATCGAAGGGCCACGCGTAGGGCCCGAAGACGACGACTAGGACGATCAGCAGGAACACGGCCGCGCCCGCCATCGCGCCCTTGTGGTTGCGGAACTGGTCCCACACATCCCACCACTGGCTGCGTGCCTGCGTCAGCAGGATCGGCTCGGACCCGGCGACGGGGGCGGAGGCGGCGACGGTGCCCCGGTCCGCGCCGACCGGGGTCTCGGGGGCGTGGGCGTTAGTCATAGCGTATCCGGGGGTCGAGGATGCCGTAGAGGACGTCGGCGATCAGATTGAAAAGCACGATCAGCACCGCGAAAATGAAGGTCAGCGTCTGAACCATCGGCAGGTCGTTGCCCTGGATGGCGGTGATCAGGAGCTGGCCGATCCCGTTCACCTTGAAGACCTGCTCCGTGATGATCGCGCCGCCGAAGATCGACGGCACGCCGAGCGCGATCACGGTGACGACCGGGATCATCGAGTTCCGCAGCACGTGAACGAGCACTACCGTCTTCTCCCGCAGACCCTTGGCGCGGGCGGTGCGGACGTAGTCCTGATTGAGGTTGTCGAGCATGGAGGCGCGCATGAAGCGGCTGAGTTGCGAGGTGATCTGCAGCGCCAGCACCATCACCGGCAGGAACATCTGCCGGACCTGGAGGCCGAAATCGGACCAGGAATCCACCACGAGGCGTGTGTCGTAGATCGACGGGAACCAGCCGAGTTGCGAGGCGAAGATGATGATCACGAGGACGCCCGAGAAGAAGGGCGGCACCGAGAAGCCGACCATCGTGACGAAGGTCCCGGCCTGGTCGAACAGCGAATACTGGCGGTAGGCCGAATAGATGCCGACCGGAATGGCGATCAGGATGGCCACGACGTAGGCGGTGCCGACGACCCAGAGCGTCTGCGGCATGCGTTGCATCACGATGTCGACGACGGGGGAGCGCGTCTGCCACGAGAGGATGCGCTGGCTGCCCTCGGCGAAACCGGTGCCGAGCAGGCTGTCGAGCATGTGCAAGGGCTCGACCCAGAAGAACTGGACCAGCCATTTCCAGTAGCGGATGTGGATCGGCTCGCCCAGACCCAGCGCCTCCCGCATCCGCGCCTTGACCTCGTCGGGAACGGTCAGCGGCATCTGCGCCATCGGATCGCCCGGCGCGAGGTCGAGGAGCAGGAAGATCACGAGGCTGATGAACAGCAGGGTCGGGATCGCATACAGCAATCGCCGGAAGGTGAAGGTCAGCATGCGGCGACTTTCGCTTGGACGGGCCGTCTGTGTCGGGGCCGGCTGGGTTGCCGGCCCCGGTTTCGCTCAGGACGCGACGCGCGCCCCGTGGCCGGTCATTCGGAGATGCGGTACCAGTCCGCGATGTTCCAAAGCTCGCTGTCCCAGTCGTTCATGCGGATGCCGCCCAGCGTATTGGCATGCGCCGCCGGGTTGCCGCGGTGGATCAGCGGCAGCATGGCGTAGTTCTGCACGAGCATGTCGTTCAGCCGCTTGGCGATCTCGCCCCGCTCCTCGATGTCGGCGGTATCGCCGAGTTCGTCGACGAGCGCGTCGTATTCCTCCGAGCAGAAACGCGGCACGTTCTGGCCCTGCCACTGCGTCTCGGGGGACGGGATGTCGCTGCACCGCCAGCCGGCCATGTAGGCCTGCGGGTCCACGCCGGCGAAGTTGTTCGTGTACATTTCCACGTCGGCGAAGAACTTCTGGAACGTGTCCGGCGAGGAGGGATCGCCGCCGAAGAAGACCGAGGCGTCGACCGAGCGGAGCTCCGTCTCGATCCCGATGTTTTCCCAGTCTTCCTTGATGAGCGCCTGCACGTCCTGGCGCACCGCGTTGACCGAGGTCTGGAACAGCACCGAAAGCCGAACCCCGTCCTTTTCACGGATGCCGTCGCCGTCCTCGTCGACCCAGCCGGCCTCCTCGAGCATCGCCTTGGCGGCTTCGGGGTCGTAGTTCAGGCAATCGTCGTTCGCGGTCGAGGCGTAGGCCTCCGGCGCGGGCAGGATGTTGCAGGTCGGCTGGCCGCCGGGCCCATAGCCGATATCGACCAGAAGCTGCCGGTCGATCGCCTTCGACATGGCGGCCGGCACGGCCGGGTCGGTGAGGAACGGGTGCGGATGGGCGACCGTGGATCGCTCGTCGCCGAGGCTCGCCGACGGATCGGTCTGGTTGATCTCGATCCGCTCGACGGAGGTTCCGTAGGCCGCGACCACCGTGCCGAGGCCCGCGGCACTGAGCTGGTCGAGCACCTCGGGCGAGAGCTGCAGGTTCCAGGCGTAGTCGTATTCGCCCGTCGACAACACGGCCCGCGCCGCGCCCGCCGCGTCGCCGCCGCCCTTGAAGTTGACGGACGCGAAGGCCGGCTTGCCCTCCTCGCGGTAGTTCGGGTTGGCCGTCAGCGTGACGACGTCGTTGGGCCGGAAATCCTCGACCATGAACGGGCCGGTGCCGATCGGGCCGAAATTCGCGTCCGTGCAGGTCGGCGCGGCCGCGCCCCGGCAATTCTCGAACTGCGCCTTCTGGATGATGGGCGACTCGGAGCCGACGAAGGCGGTGTAGGGGAACGGCTTCGGCATGTTGAAGGTGATCTTGACGGTCTCGTCGTCGACCGCCTCGACATTGGTGACGTTGTCGAAATACTGCGCCTGCGCGCAGCCGCCTTCCGGATCGGTGCAGTATTCCCAGGTGAATACGACGTCCTCGGCGGTGAGCGGCGTGCCGTCCGACCACAGGATTCCGGGCTTCAGCTTCCATGTGATCGAGGTCAGGTCCTCGCTGACGCCGCCGTTCTCGACCGTCGGGATCTCCTCGGCGAGCCAGGGCACCATCTCGCCGTTCTCGTCGAACCGCACCAGCGGCTCGATGACGAGCGAGGCGCTTTCCACGTCTTTCGTGCCGCTCGACAGGTATGGGTTCAGGATCGAGGGGGCCTGCCAGTAGAGGATGTTGAGCTGGCCGTCGCGCCCGCGCTCGCCTCCGGCGTCCTGGGCATGCGCCAGGGGGGCCATGGCGAAGCTCGCGACCGCGCAGAGCAGGGCTGACTTCGTCTTCATGTTGCGTCTCCTTGTTGGATGCTCGCCCCGTTCGCGGGGGCTTCTCGTCGCGCGGGTCGGCCCGCGTTCTCGTTGTCGGTTCCCTCCGGACCCGCCTCCACCGTTCCGCGATGGGCGGGGTCGTGCAGGTGACAGGCCGACCAGTGCCCCGGCGCGATCTCGAGGAAGGCGGGGTCGATGCGGTGGCAGACCTCCATCACCTTCGGGCAACGGGTGCAGAAGTTGCAACCGGCGGGGGGATTGGCGGGACTGGGCACGTCGCCCTGAAGCACGATCCGGTCCTTCTTCTGCCCGGCCAGCATCGGGTCGGGCTCGGGCACGGCGGAAAGGAGCGCCTGCGTGTAGGGATGCAGCGGCTCGGAATAAAGCGCGTCACGGGGGGCGAGCTCGACCACCTTGCCGAGATACATCACCGCCACGCGGTCGGCGATGTGGCGCACCATCGACAGGTCGTGGCTGATGAAGAGGTAGGTGAGCCCGAGCCTGTCCTGCAGCTCCTCGAGCAGGTTGACGACCTGCGCCTGGATCGACACGTCGAGCGCGGCGATGGGCTCGTCGCAGACGATGAACTTCGGGTTCAGCGCCAGCGCCCGGGCGATCCCGATCCGCTGCCGCTGCCCGCCGGAGAACTCGTGCGGGTAGCGGTTCACGAAGGCGCGGTTGAGCCCGACCTGATCCATCAGCTCCTCGACCCGCTCGCGGCGTTCCGAGCGCGACATCCTGGTGTGCTCGGACAACGGCTCCCCGATGATCGCGCCCACCGTCATGCGGGGGTTCAGCGAGGCCTGAGGGTCCTGGAACACCATCTGCATCGTCGGACGCATGTCGCGCAGCCGGTCCTGTGGATCGGACCCGATGGCGCGGCCGTCGATCACGATCTCGCCGCCGGTGATGTCGTAGAGCCGCAGCACGGCACGCCCGCAGGTGGACTTGCCGCAGCCCGACTCGCCCACGAGGCCCAGCGTCTCGCCCTCGAGGATGTCGAAGCTCACCCCGTCCACGGCCTTCACCGCCCCCACCTGACGGCGCAGCAGACCGGAATAGATCGGGAAATGCATCTTCAGGTCCCGCACCTCGACCAGCGGGCGCGTCATGCGGAGGCCTCCGCCACTTCGCGCCCGGTCCGGGCGGAGGGGTGGAAGCAGGCCGCGTCATGGCCGGGGGCCACGATCTCCCGCGGCGGGTTCTGCTGATGGCAGCGGTCGAAAACCAGAGGGCAGCGGTCGCGGAACGGGCAGGCCGAGGGCGCCGCGCCGAGGATCGGCGGCTGCCCGGCGATGACCTGCAGCTTCGCCGCCCGTGCGCCCGACACCGATGGCACGGTCTTGAGGAGCGCGCGGGTATAGGGATGGCGCGGATCGTTGAAGAGCGGATGCACGGGCGCCTGCTCCACGATCTGGCCGCCATACATCACGAGGACGCGGTCGGCGATGCCCGCGACCACCCCCAGATCGTGGGTGATCCAGACGATGGCCATGCCGAGCTTCTGGCGCAGATCCTCGATGATCTCGAGGATCTGCGCCTGGATCGTCACGTCGAGCGCGGTGGTCGGCTCGTCCGCGATCAGCACCTTCGGGTCGCAGGCCAGCGCGATGGCGATCATCACCCGCTGCCGCATGCCACCGGAGAACTGATGCGGGTAGTCCCCGAGCCGTCCCGCCGCGCCGGGAATGCCGACGAGGTCCAGAAGCTCGATCGCGCGGTCGCGCGCCTGCCGCTTGTTGAGCCCCATATGGCGGCGGATCGGCTCCATGATCTGGAAGCCGACGTCGAAGACCGGATTGAGCGAGGTCATCGGGTCCTGAAAGATGAACCCGATCTCGCCGCCCCGCACATCGCGCAACCGCGCCGGCGACGCCTTCAGCAGATCCTCCCCGTCGAGCAGCACCTCGCCGGACCGCACCTCCGCGGGCGGACTGGGAAGAAGGCCGATCAGCGACATCATCGTGACCGACTTGCCGGAACCGCTCTCGCCCACGACGCCCAGCAACTCGCCCGGCTTGACGCTGAAATTCACGGAATTGACCGCATGGACCTCGCCCGAACGGGTCCGGAACACGGTATGAAGATCGCGCACGTCCAGTACGTTCTGGGCCTCGCTCCCGGTGTCGCCCTGCGGCATCCACCACCCCCCGTTTCTTCGCCGAAAGGTCGTTGCCGCCCTCCGTTCCGCCGCACACGCTAGCACATGCTTGCCGCCCCGCAAGCGATTTACCCGCTTTTCGAACACAGGCACCGGAGCGCCCGGTTTTCGGGCAGCGTGCTTGACCTTCGCCCGGAGGGGCAGCACGGATGGCGCCGGAGGTGCCCCGATGTCCCAAGCAAAGCTGTCCGCCCGCGAGATCATGGAGCGGCTGGTGTCCTTTCCCACCGTGAGCCGGGACTCGAATCTCGACCTGATCGATTGGGTGGAGGAGTATCTCGCATCCCACGGCGTCACCGCGCGCCGGGTCTACGACGCGACCGGCACGAAGGCCGCGCTCTACGCGAATGTCGGGCCCGAGGTGAAGGACGGCATCGTGCTTTCGGGCCATACCGACGTCGTGCCGGTGGACGGTCAGGACTGGCACTACGAGCCTTTCGCAGTGACGGAGGCCGACGGTCGCTTCTACGGCCGCGGCTGCGCCGACATGAAGGGGTTCGACGCGCTCGCGCTCGCGATGGTGCCCTATGCGCTCGAGCTCGGCGTATCGCGGCCCCTTCAGATCGCACTGTCCTACGACGAGGAGGTCGGCTGCATCGGCGCGCCGCCGATGATCGACGAGATGGCGGCCCACCTGCCGCGCGCCGCCGCCGCCATCATCGGCGAGCCCTCGATGCTGCGCCCCGTCACCGGACACAATGCCTCCACCATCGCGGACATCCACGTCCACGGCTACGAGGTGCATTCGTCCAAGCTGCCGCAGGGGGTGAGTGCCGTGCACGAGGCGGGCCGCATCCTCCATTGGGTCAACGAGCGCAACGCCGCGATCTGGGCCGAAGCGCCGGATCCCGTCTCCGCCGCCTTCGACCCGCCGCACACCACCGCGCATGTCGGCATGATCCAGGGCGGCACGGCGCACAACATCACGGCGAAGGACTGCACCTTCAAACTGGGCTTCCGGGTGCCCGCGGGCGACGACATCGAGCGGCACCGCAGCGCGATGGGCGCTTACCTGACCGAGCTCGACGCCGAACTCCGCGCCCGCCATCCGCAGGCCGGCGTGACCTGGGAGACGACGCACGGCGTTCCCGCCCTCAGACCGGAACCGGACGGCGCGGCCGAGGGCCTGATCCGGCGCCTGACCGGCGACAACGGCACGCATGTCGTCACCTACGGCACGGAGGCGGGCCAGTTCCAGGAACGCGGCTACTCCGCCGTCGTCTGCGGTCCCGGCGACATCGCGCAGGCGCACCAGCCCGACGAATGGATCGCCGTTGACCAGTTCGAGAAGGGCGAGGCGCTCCTGCGCCGGGTGGTCCAGACGCTGGTCTGAGACGGCGGGGGGCGTGGCATGGAAGGGAACACGACGCCGCAGGAGATCCACGCCGATCCCGGGTTGATCGTCGCGAAGCTCGACAGCTGGCTCGACGGTCTCTTCCGGCTGATCCCGAACATCGCGGTCGCCATCGCGGTGACGGTGATCTTCGTCACGCTCGGCATCCTGGTCGGTCTCGGCATCCGGCGCATGGCGCGCAACCGGCGGCGCGCGGATCTTGGTGCCGTGATCGGCAGCGTGGTGCGCTGGGCGATCTGGATCGCGGGGGGCATGCTGGCGCTGACGATCCTGACGCCCTCGATCCGCCCCGGCGACCTGATCGCAGGGCTCGGCATCGGTACGGTCGCGATCGGCTTCGCCTTCAAGGACATCCTGCAGAACCTGCTATCCGGCATCCTCCTTCTGATCCGGCAGCCCTTCGCGGTGGGCGACCAGATCGTCGTCGGTGACTACGAGGGCACGGTCGAGCATATCCAGACGCGCGCGACGCTCATCAAGACCTATGACGGCCGCCGCGTCGTGATCCCGAACGCGGATGTCTATACCGACGCGGTCACCGTCAACACGGCCTTCCCGGCCCGTCGGTCGCAATACGATTTCGGCATCACCCACGGCAGCGACACCAAGCTCGCCATGAAGGTCGCGGTGGACGCGGTCGTCGGGATCGAGCGCGTGATGGCCGACCCTCCGCCCGTGGCCCTGTCCGTCGATCTGGGCGATTTCTCCAAGGTCGTGCGCCTGCGCTGGTGGACGAAATCGACGCAGGCCGACGTGGTCCATGTCGCGTCCGACGTCATGCTCGCCGTGGAGGATGCGTTCCGGGAGAACGGCATCGAGATCCCGTTCCCCACACGCACGCTCTATCTGCACGACCGGACCGGTACCGAAACGGGTGGCGATCGCGGCGATCGGTCGACGGCCCTGCCGCGCTCGGAGACGGCGACCGGCGGAGACGCTTGAACTCCTCCGAGACCGGGCGCAGGGTCCGCCGCGAAAAGGAGAGCCATATGCCCGTCAAGAACCGCTTCGCCGAATTGCTTCCCGAGATCACCGCCTGGCGCCGCGACCTGCACGAGAATCCCGAGATCCTGTTCGACACGCAGCGCACCTCCGGCCTCGTCGCCGAGCGTCTGCGTGCGTTCGGCTGCGACGAGGTGGTGGAGGGGATCGGCCGCACCGGCGTAATCGGCGTGATCCGCGGCAAGACCGATTCCGGCAAGGCAATCGGCCTGCGCGCCGACATGGACGCGCTGCCGATGAACGAACAGACGGGCCTGCCGCACGCCTCGAAAGTGGCGAACGCGATGCACGCCTGCGGGCATGACGGCCATACGGCGATGCTCCTCGGCGCGGCGCAGTACCTGGCCGAAACGCGGAACTTCGACGGCACCGTCGTCCTGATCTTCCAGCCCGCCGAGGAGGGCGGCGGCGGCGGGCGCGAAATGTGCGAGGACGGCATCATGGACCGCTGGAACGTCCAGGAGGTCTACGGCATGCACAACTGGCCCGGCATGCCGGTCGGCGCCTTCGCGATCCGTCCGGGGGCGTTCTTCGCGGCGACGGACGTGTTCAACATCCAGCTTGAAGGGCGCGGCGGCCACGCGGCCAAGCCGCAGGAGGTCGTCGATACCGGCCTGATGGCCGCGCATCTCATCACGGCGCTGCAATCCATCGTCTCGCGCAATGCCGACCCGGTGGACCAGATCGTCGTCTCGGTCACGTCGATGGAATCCTCCTCCAAGGCGTTCAATGTCATCCCGCAGCGCGTCGAGCTGAAAGGCACCGTCCGCACGATGTCCCCCGCGATGCGCGACTTGGCGGAGACGCGGATCAAGGCGATCAGCGCCGGCGTGGCCGCGACCTTCGGCGGCGCGGCGGATGTGGATTACCAGCGGAACTACCCGGTGATGGTGAATCACGAGGATCAGACCGCCTTCGCCGCCGACATCGCCCGTTCCGTATCCGGCGATTGCGGAGAGGCGCCACTCGTCATGGGCGGCGAGGATTTCGCCTTCATGCTCGAGGAACGCCCCGGGGCCTATATCCTTGTCGGCAACGGCGACACGGCGCCGGTCCACCATCCCGAATACGACTTTGCCGACGAGGCCATTCCCGCCGGCTGTTCCTGGTGGGCGGAGGTTGTGGAACGGCGGATGCCGGCGGCCTGAACGCCGGGGTATCGCGACAAGGTCGCGGGAAACCCGTTGTTCCGGAACTTCAGGCCTCACACGGATCGTGCCCCCTCCGAGACGCGGGCGTTTCACAACGTTCTGGACGTGTTCGCAGGCGGTTTCTTCGTCTCCTCCTCCCCGCGGCCGTTCTTGCCCTGCTTCCCCTTGTCGGCTCGGCCGAGAGGTCCCGACACGGCCCGGACGAAATCGGTATCCATTCGACCGGCTGGTCCGGCGGCTGCCGGCGCAGTCCTAATCCGTGGCCTCCGGGCGCTCGGCAACATGCGGATGCGCCCCGGCGCATGGCAGGTCCTGCAACGCGCGAAGGTCTTTCTCATCGGCGAGGCCGTGCGCCGGAGCCTGACCGGGCTCGCCCGGGCGGTCACGGTCGACAGCCTCGCGCGCATGGAGCCGCGCTGCGTTCCGACCCAGGCGCGAGGCCAACGGCAGCGCGTCGAGGTCGCCTTCGGCAACGGATCGTTCCAAAACTGACGCGGCAGGCGGAAACCTGATCCGCAGGAGGGCCGGACGTCCGGTCCAAACCGATTTTTTTCAATCGGGCGCGTATCCCGCGGCGCCGAAGACGGTCTGGCCCGCCCCGGGATCGAACAGGCCCCCGATGTCGCCGAGGGCTTGGAGACGGGGGATCGCAGGCGCGGGCGCCGATGCGCCGGAGATGAGCCTTCGGTCCGGAGAAGGCCGTTTCGATCGGGTTCGGGTCTGGCACAAGCGGGCCGGACCGACATCCGGCATCCCTGACCGTTCCGGATCCCGGCCGCTTTCGGGCCCTCGCGGGTGGAGAGGTTATCGGGGATCACGCGGTGCCGCGCGACCGGGCCGGGGCGAGCCGGGTCTCGACGCGGATGCCGAACGCGGCCCGGTCCATCGCGCCCCCGATCGCCATGGGGCGCGATCGACGCATCGCGGCCGGCGAGTGCGTCGCGATCTGCCAGGAGGGGAGGGAGACCGGCCGACCGGCCCGATACCAGCCCGCGGACGCCCCCGCGCGACCGGGCCTTTCTTTGCATGAAACCCTGGCCCGGACCGGTGGATCGGGGAGCGCCGCGCCGGCCCGCCTCCGCGCCGCCTCCGGCGCCCCGAAGGCGAATTGGACGAACGACCCTGCAGGAATCCCCGGTGAGTCGGGATGGGGGCAAACCGATTTTAGCGCTGTGCCTCGAGCGCGGCGATCTGCGGGCGCAGCCCTTCGAGGTCGTAGCCCGCCATGCGCGTCGCAGCGAGGATTTCGTCAGCCGGCATCCGGCCCGCCATGGCGAGCGCCCAGAGGATCGCGGAGCGCGTGCCGGAGGCGCAATAGGCGACCGTGCCGCCCTCGACCGCGTCGATCGCATCCGCCTGTTCCTCGATGGATTGCATCGTCAGCGCCTGACCGGCGACGGGGTTGTAGACGAAGGCCATGCCCGCGGCCTCGACCGCTTCCTGCATGGCGGCGGCCCGGTGCGAGGGCGGAACCTCCGCGTCGGGCCGGTTGCAGATGATCGTCGTGACCCCCGTCGCGGCCAGGGTGGCCATGTCGGCGGGATCGAGCTGCGGCGCGACGGACGTGGTTTCGTCCAGGGGTCTGAGGTCTATACCGATGCCTCCCTGCGGCTCCTGTCTCACGCGGAGCATGCCTGTCGCCCCCCGAGAGGTAAAGCCGGACCGCAATCCTCCCACGGGCCCGGGCACGTAAGGCCGGGCCCGACGTTCCGGCGCGAACGCTGCTGCGCTTGCTTGCGCAGGCGGCCGGCGCGACCCTAGAAACGTGACGGGGAACGGGAGGGCGACAGGGCATGGGCTGGAAATCGGAATGGGAGCGTGCGCGATCCGACCCGGAGGGGTTCTGGATGGAACAGACGAGCGCGATCGACTGGGTCCGGATGCCGACCAGGGCGCTGCACGATCTCGGCGGACCGGTGCCGGAATGGTTTGCCGACGGGGAGGTCAACACCTGCTGGAACGCGGTCGACCGGCATGTCGCGGCGGGCCATGGCGACCGCCTGGCCCTGATCCACGACAGCCCGGTGACGGGCACGGTCGCGCGGATCACATATGCGGACCTGCAAGACCGCGTTGCCCGGCTTGCCGGCGCGCTCGAGGCGCGGGGCGTCGCGGCGGGCGACCGCGTCGTGGTCTACATGCCGATGGTGCCGGAGGCGGTGGAGGCGATGCTCGCCTGTGCGCGGATCGGGGCGATCCATTCGGTCGTCTTCGGGGGCTTCGCCGCTTCCGAGCTTGCGGTGCGGATCGACGATGCCAAACCGGTCGCCGTGCTGGCCGGATCCTGCGGGATCGAGCCGTCGCGCGTCGTCGCCTACAAGCCGCTCCTCGACGCGGCGATCGAGATGGCCTCGCACCAGGTCGAGTTCTGCCTGATCCTGCAACGCGACGCGCTGCGGGCCGAGATGGGGCCGCGGGATGTCGACTGGCGCGAGGCCACGGCCGCCGCCGAGCGTGCCGATTGCGTGCCGGTCGCCGGCAGCCATCCCGCATACATCCTTTACACCTCGGGCACGACGGGGGCTCCCAAGGGCGTGGTGCGTCCCACGGCGGGGCATCTCGTCGCGCTCGAATGGTCGATGACCAACGTCTACGGCGTCGCGCCGGGCGAGGTGTTCTGGGCCGCGTCGGATGTGGGCTGGGTCGTGGGGCACAGCTACATGTGTTACGCGCCGCTGATCCACGGCTGCACCTCGGTCCTGTTCGAGGGCAAGCCGGTCGGCACGCCGGATGCGGGCACTTTCTGGCGGGTGATGGCCGAGCACGGGGTGGCCGCGTTCTTCGCCGCGCCCACGGCCTTTCGCGCGGTCCGCCGCGAGGATCCGGAGGCCCGGCTCATGGCGGGTCACGATCTGTCGAGGCTCAGGACGATCTTCCTCGCCGGAGAGCGGGCCGATCCCGACACGATCGAATGGCTTGCCCGCGTGAGCGGCAAGCCGGTGATCGACCATTGGTGGCAGACCGAGACGGGCTGGACCATCGCCGGCAACCCGATCGGTCTCGAGCTTTTGCCGGTCAAGGTCGGCTCACCCTCGGTTCCGATGCCGGGCTACGACATCCGCATCCTCGACGAGGGGGGCCGGGAGGTCGCGCCGGGAACGCTCGGCGCCATCGCGATCCGCCTGCCGCTGCCTCCGGGTTGCCTGCCCGGCCTGTGGAACGCGGAGGCACGCTTCGTGAAAAGCTACCTCTCGACCTTCCCCGGCTTCTACGAGACCGGCGATGCCGGGATGATCGACGAGGACGGCTATGTCTGGATCATGGCGCGGACGGACGACGTCATCAACGTCGCCGGTCATCGCCTGTCCACCGGCGCGATCGAGGAGGCGCTCGCAACCCATCCGGACGTCGCGGAATGCGCCGTGGTCGGCATGGCGGACGAGGTGAAAGGGCAGGTGCCGCTCGGCCTGCTCTGCCTGACGCGCGGCGTGACCCGTCCGCAGGAGGAGATCACGGCGGAATGCGTGGCCATCGTGCGCGAGCGCATCGGTCCGGTCGCGGCCTTCCGGCATGCCTGCGTCGTCGAGCGCCTGCCCAAGACACGCTCGGGCAAGACGCTCCGCGCGACGATGGCCCAGGTCGCGGACGGCGTCGAGGTCAAGGTGCCCGCGACCATCGACGACCCCGCAATCCTCGACGAAATTCGCGCCGCGCTGGCCCGCATCGGGGTGCCGCCGTCGTGAGTGGCGCGGAGGATCGCGATCGCGCGGTCCGACCGGACGCGATGCAACTTCTCGCGCACGACATCCGCTCGGCCGTCTCGGACGTGATCGGCGGCCTGCGCCTGATGAACCGGGAAACGCTGCCCGAGGCGGCGCTGGTGCAGCACGAACGGGTCCAGGCAGCCTCCGAGCTGCTCGCGCGGCTGGTCGAGGAGCTCCTTGGCGGAACGCCACGCGTCGCCAGGGGCCATGTCGGCAACCTCGACCTCCATCGGTTCCTGACCGACGAGTTCCGTCGCTGGCACGGCGCGACCCACGGATCGGGAACCTGGGTCACGCTGGAGCTCGCGCCGAATCTGCCGCGGGTGGTGCGGCTCGACCTCCTTTCGTTGCGCCGCGTGCTCGCCAACCTGATGGGCAACGCCCTGCGCCACGCCGAGGGCGGCCAGATCCGCCTGGCCGCCGACCTCACGGACGGGGACCATCTGCGCATCTGCGTGAGCGACGACGGGCCGGGCATTCCCGCCGATCTCATGCCGCGGATCTTCGAGCCGGCCACGCGCGGCTCCAGAAGCGCGGCGGGCACCGGGATGGGGCTGCACATCGCCGCCGCGCAGGTGAGCGACATGGGGGGCGAGATCAAGGCCGCCAACCGCGAGACCGGGGGGGCGCAGCTCACCGTCCGGTTCCCGCGGGAGGTCTGGAAGAGACCCGGTCAAAGCATCGCCGGGCTGCCCGACTTGCGGGGGGTCCGTGTCCTCGTCGCCGACGATTCCGGCACGAACCGCACGCTCGTCAACGCGATGCTGACGCGGATGGGCGCGGAATGCGAACTGGCGGTCGACGGGATCGAGGCGTTGAACTGGCTGGCGCGGGAGCGGTTCGACCTCGCCATCGTCGATATAGAGATGCCGGCGCTGGGTGGGCTCGAGGTGCTGCGCTCCGAACGGCTGCGCCAGGCCCGAGGCATCGCGCCGCCGATGTCGATGGTCGCGATGACGGCCTATGTTCTGGGCGACAACGGGGAGGCGATCCTGGAGGCGGGGGCGGACGGCATCCTCGCCAAGCCGCTCGACGGGATCGAGTCGTTCGGCCGCGCCATCCGACACTACCTCGACATCCGGCCGGACGCATCGGACTGGACCCCGGATCGGGCGCCCGCGCTGTCGGCGATCACGCTCGCGGAACTGATGCAGGCTGCGGGCCCCGACCATCAGGATCAGCTGCTCGCCCGGCTGCGGGAAGATCTGGCGCGGGTGGAGATCGACCTCGAGCAGGCGCTGGAGGGCGACGATGCGCTGGAGGTCGAGGCGCAAACCCACATCCTGCTGTCGCTGTCGACGGCGGTCGGCGCGCTTCCGACAGAGGCCGCGACGCGCCGCCTGAACGAGATCGCCCGGGCCAGGCCCGTCGGGGCGATGCGGAACGCGGGCAGGGTCTGCCTCGCGCGTCTCGCGGAGCTGCGGCGGGCTCTGCCGAGGGCCGATCTCCTGCACGAGGGCGGGGAAGGGCGAGGGTGATCCGGAAGGTGCGCTCGTCGTCCTGACACCGGATGAACGGTATCAGCGGTGCGTCATCGCCCTCTCAGGTCCACCGGGAACGGCGGAGATTCTGGCGAGAACATTCGCTTCGACGATGGGCAGCCGGCGCGGCGCGGACGGGTCCGGCCGTGCTCGGGTGCGGTTCGGCACCGACCGGGCCCGCGCAACGGACAAGACGGGACGTTCGCCGTTCGTGTCGGCGTCCCGTCGCTGCTCGTCGTATGCCGGGGAACCTACAGGCTCGGCTTGCGCTGCAGGAGCGGCATCAGGTCGCCCATGTCAGGCCCGTTATGGCGACCCGTGAGCGCGTGACGCAGCGGCATGAAAAGCTGCTTGCCCTTGCGCCCCGTCGCCTCCTTCACTTCGGCCGTCCAGCGTTTCCAGGTGTCGTCCGCGAAGGGCGGCTCGGGCAGGCGGGTCAGCGCCTCGCGCACAAAGGCGGCATCCTCGTCGGCGATCTTGGGCGCGGCGCCTTGCGTCATCAGGTGCCACCAATCCGCCATTTCCGCGCGGGTCTGGATATTATCCCGCACGACCTGCCAGAATCGCGTCCGGTCGGCCTCGGGGACGCCGAGCGCGGCGATGTCGGCCGCAACCGCATCGTAGGGCAGGGTCTGCAGGTAGTGCCCGGTGAGCGGGCGCAGGTTCTCGACGTCGAACTTGGTGGGCGCGCTGCCGAACTGCGACAGCTCGAACGCGTCGGCCAGCTCCCGCGGGGTGGCGCGCAGCTCGACCGGCTGGCTCGATCCGAGCCGCGCCATCAGCGACAGGACCGCCATCGGCTCGATCCCGGCCTCGCGCAGGTCATGGAGGGCCAGCGTGCCAAGCCGTTTCGACAGCGCTTCGCCCTGCGGTCCGGTCAGGAGCGAATGGTGCGCGAAGGCGGGGTGATCGTGTCCGAGCGCCGCCATGATCTGGATCTGCGTGGCCGTGTTCGTGACGTGATCGGAGCCGCGCACGACATGGGTCACGCCCATCTCGGTGTCGTCCACCACGCTCGCGATCGTATAAAGGACCTGCCCGTCGCCCCGGATCAGGACCGGGTCGGAGACGGAGGCAGCGTCGATGCTGAGCGTACCGAGGATGCCGTCCTCCCATTCGATCCGTTCGTGGTCGAGAAGGAACCGCCAGTGACCGTTGCGCTCGGCGCGAAGCGCGTCCCGCTCCGAATCGCCCAGCCGCAGCGCGGCGCGGTCGTAGACCGGCGGGCGGCCCATGTTGAGCTGCTTCTTGCGCTTCAGGTCGAGCTCGGTCGGCGTCTCGAACGCCTCGTAAAGGCGGCCGTCCGCGCGCAGCCGGTCGGCCGCCGCCATGTAGCGGTCGATCCGGGCCGATTGCCGCTCCTCCCGGTCCCAGTCGAGGCCGAGCCATTCCAGGTCCCGCCGGATGGCGTCGACATATTCCTCGCGCGAGCGTTCCGGATCCGTGTCGTCGAGACGCAGGATGAACGTGCCGCCGGACTTTCGCGCGATCATCCAGTTCATCAGCGCGGCGCGCAGGTTCCCGACATGCAGCCGCCCGGTCGGCGAGGGGGCGAAGCGGGTGACGATGTTCGTGTCGGGCATGACGGAAATCCTTTCGGCTTGGCGTTTGCCACCGGGGCCGGGGGCTGTCCACCCGTGCGCAAGGGGCGCGGGGCGCCGCTTCGGGGTTGCGTCCCCCCCGGGCCGGGGCCTAGCACATGTCCGACCCGACAGCGCGAGATCCTCAATGAGCGAAACGTCAGACCTGCGCGAGGCCGCGCTTGCCGCGCGCGAGAAGGCTTACGCGCCCTACAGCCGGTTCAAGGTCGGCGCTGCGATCCGCGCCGCGTCCGGTGCGGTCTATCGCGGCTGCAACGTCGAGAACGTCGCCTACCCGCAGGGCACCTGCGCGGAGGCCGGCGCGATCGCGGCGATGGTGGCGGCCGGCGACACCGCGATCGCGGCGGTTTACGTCGTGGCCGCCTCGGATCGGCCCGTGCCCTGCTGCGGCGGATGCCGGCAGAAGCTCGCGGAGTTCGCGGGCGGCCAGGTTCCGGTCACGCTCGCCACGGTCGCCGGCGCGGAGGAGGCCACGACGATCGCCGCGCTGCTGCCGGGCGCCTTCGACGCGGGCCACATGGCGTGAGCGGGCCGCGCGACATCCTCGCGGACCTGCGCCGCGACCGCGCGCCCGCGCCCGAGGCGCTCGTCGCGTTCGCGGAAGGGCTCGCCGACGGGTCCGTCTCGGACGCGCAGGCCGGGGCCTTCGCGATGGGCGTCTGCCGCACGCCGCTCGGCGCGGCGGGACGCGCGGCGCTGACGCGGGCGATGCGGGACGGCGGGGAGGTCCTGCACTGGAGTCTCGACGGCCCGGTGATCGACAAGCATTCCACGGGCGGCGTGGGCGACTGCACCTCGCTCGTTCTCGCCCCGGCGCTCGCCGCCTGCGGCGCCTTCGTGCCGATGATCTCGGGGCGGGGCCTCGGCCATACCGGCGGCACGCTCGACAAGCTCGCCGCGATCCCCGGCTTCCGCACCGAGATGCAGACCGACGAACTGCAGAGCATCGTGTCCCGTGTCGGCTGCGCCATCGTCGGCGCGACGGCCGACATCGCCCCCGCCGACCGACGTCTCTACGCGGTGCGTGACGTGACCGGGACGGTGGAGAGCCTCGATCTGATCGTGGCGTCGATCCTGTCGAAAAAGCTCGCCGAAGGGCTTGAAGCGCTCGTTCTCGACGTGAAGACCGGCTCCGGCGCCTTCATGCCCGATCCGGCAGATGCCCGCGCGCTCGCCCGGGCGCTGGTGGAAACGAGCCAGGCGAACGGCGTGATGACCTCGGCCATCGTCACCGACATGAGCCAGCCGGCCGCGCCCGCCTGCGGCAACGCGCTGGAGGTGATCGCCGCGATGGAGGCGCTGACGGAGCCGGGGACGCGCCGCTCCGCCCGCTTGGTCGCGCTCGTCCGCGCGCTCGGCGGCGAGGCGCTGGCCCTCGGCGGGCTGGTCGCGGACGCGGCGGCGGGCGCGGAGAAGATCGGTGCGGCGCTCGAAAGCGGGGCGGCGGCGGAGGTGTTCGGTCGCATGGTGCAGGCGCAGGGCGGGCCGTCCGACTTCCTCGAACGCTGGCGCGACCGCCTGCCGGCGGCGCCCGTCGTGGCCGAGCTGCGCGCGGAGGCGCCGGGCGTCGTGGCCGAGATCGACACGCGCGTCCTGGGGGAGGTCGTGGTCGAGCTCGGAGGCGGACGGCGGCGGGAAGACGACCGGATCGACCCGACCGTCGGTATCAGCCACCTCGCACAGCTCGGCGCGGTCGTCACCGACACGCAGCCGCTCGCCCGCGTGCACGCCGCCGACGGCGATGCGGCGGCCGGGGCGGCGGAACGCGTCGCGCACGCCATCCGGCTCGAGGGCGGGGCGGTCACCCCGCCGGCCCTTATCGGCGAGACGATCCGGTGAGCCGCGCCTTTCTCGTGGTGCTGGATTCCGTCGGCTGCGGCGGGGCGCCGGATGCCACGGCGTTCGGAGACGAAGGCGCGAACACGCTCGGCCATATCGCCGCGGCCTGCGCGGCGGGCCGGGCGGAGGAGGGGCGGTCCGGGCCGCTCCGCCTGCCCAATCTCGACCGGCTCGGCCTCGGCGCGGCGATCCGGCTGGCCTCCGGCGTCGCGACGCCGGGCCTCCTGGCGGAGCCCGAGGGCCTGTGGGGTACGGCGACCGAGATCAGCCAGGGCAAGGACACGCCCTCGGGGCATTGGGAACTCGCCGGCCTGCCGGTGCCGTGGGACTGGACCTATTTTCCCAAGACCGATCCGTGCTTTCCCCCGGACCTCGTGGACCTCGTCTGCCGGACGGCCGGGACCGACGGCATCCTCGGGAACCGCCACGCCTCCGGCACGCTCATCATCGAGGAAGAGGCGGAGGCGCATATCCGCACCGGCTGGCCGATCTGCTACACATCGGTCGACAGCGTGTTCCAGATCGCGGCGCACGAGGAGCATTTCGGGCTGGACCGCCTGCTCGACCTTTGCGCGGCGCTTGCGCCTGCGCTGCACGAGATGCGGGTCGGGCGGGTCATCGCGCGACCCTTCACTGGCGATGGCCCGTGGGAGCGGACGGCGAACCGCCGCGACTACGCGATCGCGCCGCCCGCGCCGACGCTTTGCGACGCGGTGTCCGGTGCGGGGCGGCATGTCCACGCGATCGGCAAGATCGGCGACATCTTCTCCATGCGGGGTATCGACAGCGTCGCGAAGGGCAAGGACGTCCGGCTCATGGAGCATCTGGCGGCGTCGGTGCGCGACATGCCGGACGGCAGCCTGACCTTCGCGAACTTCGTCGAGTTCGACGCGGTCCACGGGCATCGCCGCGACGTGAGCGGCTATGCCCGCCATCTGGAATGGTTCGACGCCTGCCTGCCCGATATCATCGGGTCGCTGCGGGCGGACGACCTGATGGTCTTCACCGCCGATCACGGCAACGACCCGACCTGGCGCGGCTCCGACCACACGAGGGAGCGGGTGCCGGTCGTCGCAGCGGGTGCGAGCGGCGCGGCCGGGCAGATCGGCTTCGTCGACGTCGCGGCCACGATCTGCGACCATCTGGGCATGCCCGTCATCGGGCCGGGACGGAGCATCCTATGAGCTTTTCGCCGAAGATCGAGCTGCACCTCCATCTGGAAGGCGCGGCGCCGCCCGACTTCGTGCGCCGTCTTGCGAGCGAGAAGGGGATGAACCTGAGCCGCGTCTTCGACGAGCGCGGATCCTACACATACAGGGACTTCGAAGGCTTCCTTCAGACATACGAAGCGGCGACGCAGGTTCTGAAGACCCCGGAGGACTACGCCCGGCTGACGCGGGAGGTCTTGGAACGCTCGCGCGACGAGGGGGTGATCTATACCGAGATCTTCCTCAGCCCCGACTTCTGCGGTGGCCGCGACCTTTCGGCCTGGCGCGAATACCTCGCAGCCATCGAGGAGGCGGCGGGTGCGGTCGAGGGCATCGAGATGCGCGGCATCGTCACCTGCATCCGGCATTTCGGAGCCGACAAGGCGCGAGAGACCGCGCGTTGCGCGGCCGAGACGGCCGGGGGCTTCGTCACCGGATTCGGCATGGGCGGCAACGAAGCCAGGGGCACGGCGCGCGATTTCGTCTGGGCCTTCGATTGCGCGCGGGAGGCGGGGCTGGGCCTGACCTCGCATGCGGGCGAGTTCGGCGGGCCGGCCTCGGTCCGCGACACGCTCGACCATTTGCGCGTGAGCCGCGTCGGCCACGGCGTCCGCGCGGCGGAGGATCCGACGCTGGTGGAGCGTCTGGCGCGCGAGGGGGTGGTGCTCGAAATCTGTCCGGGCTCCAACGTCGCGCTGGGTTTGTACGCGAAGATCGACGCGCACCCCATCGAGTTTCTCATGGCCGAGGGCATCGACGTAACCGTGTCGACCGACGATCCGCCGTTCTTCCACACCACCATGCGGAGCGAGTACGACGCGCTGGAACGGGTCTTCGGCTGGGACGAGGACCGGTTCCGCGTCATCAACCAGACCGCCGCCCGCGCCGCCTTCTGCGACGCGGCCACGCGCGAGGATCTGCTCAAGAGACTGGAGCCCTGAGATGGACCACCTGACCGTCGTCACGCACCCCCTGGTGCAGCACAAGCTGAGCCTGATGCGCGACCGGGAGGCGTCGACGGCCGTGTTCCGGCAACTCCTGCGCGAAATAAGTCAGTTGCTGGCCTACGAGGTGACGCGCGACCTGCCGATGACGACGCGTGCGATCGAGACGCCGATGCAGCCGATGGAGGCGCCAGTGCTGGCCGGTCGGAAGATGGCGCTGGTCTCGATCCTGCGGGCGGGGAACGGCCTGCTGGACGGCATCCTCGAGCTCGTCCCTTCGGCGCGCGTCGGCTTCGTCGGCCTGTATCGTGACGAGAAGACGCTGCAGCCGGTCCAGTACTACTTCAAGGCGCCCGACCAGCTTGACGAGCGTCTGGTCATCGCGGTCGACCCGATGCTGGCCACGGGCAATTCCTCCGCCGCCGCCATCGACCTCCTGAAGTCGAAGGGGGCGAAGGACATCCGGTTCCTATGCCTTCTGGCCGCGCCGGAGGGGATCGCGCAGATGAAGGCGAAGCATCCGGACGTGCCGATCGTCACCGCCGCGGTGGACGAGCGGCTGAATGAAGACGGCTACATCGTGCCGGGTCTGGGCGATGCCGGCGACCGGATGTTCGGAACGAAATAGGCCGGTCCCTCATTCTTCCGTGAGGGGCCGCGGCGACGGCGGGCCCGCGATCGGCGAACGGAGGCCCCCATGACCCATTTTCGAACCGGCTTCGCGGCCTTGGCGCTCGCATTCGCGGCCATTCCCGCGACGGCGCAGACACAGGGCGCCAAGCCGCGCGTCGTCGCCGTCACGCCGCCGCCGGGCGCGACGCTGGTCGATCCGGGGATGCCGAGCCCGTTTCTGACGGGCGGCGACTATCCCGACGGCACCGTGCTCGTTCCGCCCGCGCGCACGACTTTCGATTTCGCGCGGGCGCCCGCGGGCTACGAGCCGGCCTGGGATGACGGACGGCTCAACCCGTATCGCGGGCCGCGGACCTTGCTGGGCGACGAACAGACGCGCGGCATCTGGACGGTCGAGACACCGCGCCGGCAGCGTGAGGTGATCCGGATCGCGCGCTAGCCTAGGTCCGGTAGTTCGGACTCTCCCGCGTGATCTGCACGTCGTGGACGTGGCTTTCCTTCAGACCCGCGCCGGTGATCTTCACGAAGCGGCAGCCTTGGCGCATGTCGCCCACGGTGGCGCAGCCGGTATAGCCCATCGCCGCCCGCAGGCCGCCGACGAGCTGATGGACGACGGCGCTTGCCGAGCCCTTGTAGGGCACCTGACCTTCGATCCCCTCGGGCACGAGCTTGTCCGAGGCCGCGTCCTTCTGGAAATAGCGGTCGGCCGAGCCGCGCGCCATCGCGCCGAGCGAACCCATGCCGCGATAGGACTTGAAGCTCCGTCCCTGGTAGAGGACGACCTCGCCCGGGCTCTCGTCGGTGCCGGCGAGCATCGAGCCAACCATCGCGCAGGACGCGCCGGCCGCGATCGCCTTGGCGAAATCGCCGGAATACTTGATCCCGCCATCGGCGATCACCGGCACGTCGCCCGCGGCGGAGGCGGAATCGATGATCGCGGTGAGCTGTGGCACGCCGACGCCCGCGACGATCCGGGTGGTGCAGATCGAGCCAGGGCCGATCCCGACCTTCACCCCGTCCGCGCCCGCGTCGATCAGCGCGCGCGTGCCGTCGGCGGTGGCGACGTTGCCGGCCACGACCTGAACGTCGTTCGACAACCGCTTGATCCGGTTGACCGCATGTCCCACGCCTTCGGAATGTCCATGGGCCGTATCCACCACGATGAGGTCGCAGCCCGCATCGATCAGCGCCTCGGACCGTTCGAACCCGGCATCGCCCACCGTGGTCGCCGCCGCGACCCGCAGGCGGCCGAGCTGATCCTTGCAGGCTTGCGGGTTCAGAACCGCCTGTTCGATATCCTTGATCGTGAGCAGGCCGGTCAGATGGCCCTTGTCGTTGACCACCAACAGCTTCTCGATCCGGCGCGCGTGCATGATCGACTTCGCCTCGGCGAGATCCACGGGCGCGCGCAGCATGGCGAGCCCGTCGCTCGTCATCATCGTCGCCACCGGCGTGGAATCGTCGCTTGCGAAACGCATGTCGCGGTTGGTCACGATGCCGAGGACGCGCCCCGTCGGGTCGGTGACCGGAAAGCCGGTGACGCGATAGCGCTCCTGCAGGGCCTTCGCGTCGGCGAGCGTCTGATCGGGGCGTAGCGTCACCGGATTGTAGACCACGCCGCTCACGAAACGCTTCACCCGCCGCACTTCCTTCTGCTGCGCGTCGAGGTCGAGGTTTCGATGGATCACGCCCATGCCCCCGGCCTGCGCCATGGCGATGGCCATGCGCGACTCCGTCACCGTGTCCATGGCCGAGGACAGGACGGGAATGTTGAGCGCGATGGATTTCGTGACCCAAGTACGCGTGTCGGCGCTGCCCGGGAGGACCTGACTGGCGGCCGGAACCAGCAGAACGTCGTCGAAGGTGAGGGCCTCGCGAATCTCCATGACTTCCTCCGTCGGGCGATATCGGTTGGCGCGTCCCTGTCTCACCTTTGCGGAACAGGGGCAAGGGGCGTGCCGGGTTGCGTCCGGTCGCGGGACGGGGCATCGAGCGGCGCAAAGACCGCAACCGGGCGTTCCGTGGGCGCCGAAACGACGGAGGACCGCATGTCCCAGATCACCTTGACCTTTCCCGATGGCGCGACCCGCAACGTCGAGGCCGGCACGACGGCCGGGATGGTGGCCGAGAGCATCTCCAAATCGCTCGCCAAGAAGGCCATTTCCGCGCAGGTGAACGGGGCGCATCACGACCTCGCCTGGCCGATCGAGCATGACGCGACGATCGCCATCAACACGATGCAGGACGAGGCGCCGGCGCTCGAGCTCATCCGTCACGACCTCGCGCATGTGATGGCCCGCGCGGTGCAGGAGATCTGGCCCGACGTGAAGGTGACGATCGGGCCGGTCCGGGATTTCGGCTGGTTCTACGACTTCGACCGGGCGGAGCCGTTCACGCCCCAGGATCTGGGCGAGATCGAGCAGCGGATGAAGCAGATCATCGCCGCGCGCGACGAGGTGCGCACCGAGGTCTGGTCCCGCGCCGACGCCCGTGCCCATTACGAGGCGGCGGGCGAGCCCTTCAAGGTGGAGCTCATCGACCGCATCCCGGGCGACGAGCCGATCCGGATGTACTGGCACGGCGGCTGGCAGGATCTCTGCCGCGGACCGCATTTTCAGAACACGGGCCAGATCCCCGCCGACGCCTTCAAGCTGACCCGCGTCTCGGCGGCCTACTGGCTGGGCGACAGCAAGCGTCCGCAGTTGCAGCGCATCTACGGGATCGCGTTCCGCAACCGCGACGACCTCAAGGCGCATCAGAAGTTCCTCGAGGAGGCCGAAGCGCGCGACCACCGCCGGCTCGGCCGCGAGATGGACCTTTTCCACATGCAGGAGGAGGCGCCGGGGCAGGTGTTCTGGCACCCGAATGGCTGGACCATCTATACCGTGCTGCAGGACTTCATGCGCCGCAAGCAGCGCGCCGACGGCTATGTCGAGGTCAACACGCCGCAAGTCGTGGACCGCAAGCTGTGGGAGGCCTCGGGCCACTGGGACAAGTACCAGGACCACATGTTCATCGTGGAGGTGGACGAGGAACATGCGCGCGAGAAGGCGGTGAACGCGCTCAAGCCAATGAACTGCCCCTGCCACGTCCAAGTCTACAATGCCGGGCTGAAGAGCTACCGCGACCTGCCGCTCAGGATGGCGGAGTTCGGCTCCTGCAACCGCTACGAGCCGTCCGGCGCGCTGCACGGCATCATGCGCGTACGCGGCTTCACGCAGGACGACGCGCATATCTTCTGCACGGAGGAACAGATCGAGGCGGAATGCGCGCGCTTCATCAACTTCCTCGCCTCCGTCTACCACGACCTCGGCTTCGAGCGCTTCGACATCGCCTTCGCCACCCGGCCCGAGAAGCGCGTGGGCTCCGACGAGAGCTGGGACCATGTCGAGAACGCGCTCGAGGCGGCGATCAGGTCGACAGGCAATCCCTATCGGGTGGAAGAGGGGGATGGCGCCTTCTACGGGCCGAAGCTCGACTTCTACCTGACCGACGCGATCGGGCGGGTCTGGCAATGCGGTACGTTCCAGGTGGACCCGAACCTGCCCGAGCGGCTGGGCGCGACCTATGTGGGCGAGGACGGAGAGAAGCACCGGCCCTACATGCTGCATCGTGCCTGCCTGGGCTCCTTCGAGCGGTTCATCGGTATCCTGATCGAGAACTCGGCCGGGCGGTTGCCGTTCTGGCTCGCTCCGCGGCAGGTCGTGGTCGCGTCCATCGTGTCGGACGCGGACGACTACGTCACCGAGGTGGTCGAGAAGCTGCGGCGCGCGGGCGTCCGCGCGGAGGCGGATACGCGCAACGAGAAGATCAACTTCAAGGTTCGCGAGCATTCCGTCGGAAAGGTCCCGGTGATCCTCGCCATCGGCCGGCAGGAGGTCGAGAATCGCACCGTCACGCTCCGCCGCCTGGGGGAAAAGACGACGCGGGTGGTTTCGCTCGACGAGGCTGCGGGCGAGATCGGAGCGGAGGCGACACCGCCGGACCTGCGATGACGTTTCCTGCGGGGCAACAATGCGCCACGGGGCTCGGATTGTCGCCATCCGGTCACCGGATGGCCGCATTCAGGCCACAAATGGAGCCGAGCGTTCCTTGGGTGGCATCCTCTGCGCCGGGTCCGACCGGTCTCCTCCCCCGGTCGTGCACTCGGTATTGTGGACGTCATTTCTCCCTGTCGACTGGTCGGCCCGCGCCTGACGCGGGTCGCACCATCGCCAGCTCCATCCGGCCGTGACCCCCGGCGCGCGTCTTCAGGCCGCGATCGACGTTCTGGACCGCGTTCTGCGCGGCGGGGCGGCCGAGCGGGAATTGACGGTTTGGGCCCGCGGCGCGCGCTATGCGGGCTCGAAGGACCGGGCCGCCGTGCGTGATCACGTCTTCGACGCCTTGCGCCGACTGCGATCCGCGAACCGGGCGGGCGGCGGCGGCGACGTTCCCCCGGATGAAATGGATGCGCGCGTCGTGTTGGCCGGACTTCTGCGGGACCGGGGAGAGGACCCGGCCGCGTTCTTTACCGGGGAGGGCCACGCGCCCGCGGCGATCTCGCTTTCGAAGGTGGCGGACGAGGCGCCGGAGGGCGTGCGGCTCGACGTGCCCGACTGGGTACTGCCGCATTTCGGAGCGGCGCTCGGCGCAAAGCGCGACGCCGTGCTCGGCGCGATGCGAGACCGGGCGGACGTCGTGCTGCGCGCGAATGCCGGGCGGATCACCCGCGACGACCTGATCGTCGCCCTGCAGGCGGCGGGCTGGGAGGCGCGCCGGCATTCGCTCGCCCGCTGCGCCATCCGCGTGCCGTCGGGGGCGCGGGGGCTCGCCGCGTCACCCCTGTTCCGCGACGGCCTGTTCGAGTTTCAGGATGCCGGTTCTCAGGCCTTGGTGGACGCGCTGCCTCCGACGCCCGGGCCGATCCTCGACCTTTGCGCTGGGGGCGGAGGCAAGGCGCTGGCGCTGGCGGCGAAGGGCGCGCGCGTCCTTGCGCACGATGCGGATCCCCGGCGAATGAAGGACATTCCCGGCCGCGCGGCGCGCGCGGGCGTGACGATCGAACGGATCGAGACCCCGGAGGCGATCGCCCCCTTCGACGGAGTGATCGCCGACGTGCCGTGTTCGGGCAGCGGGGCCTGGCGGCGTACGCCGGACGCGAAGTGGCGGCTGACGCCCGAGCGGCTGGCGGAACTCGCCGACCTTCAGGTCGGGATCCTGGACCGTGCCCTCGCCCTCGCGCGGCCCGGCGGCTGGGTGGCCTACATGACCTGCTCGATGTTCGAGGAGGAGAATGCTGCCGTGGTGGCGCGGGTGCTGGGCCGCCGGTCCGACGCGAAGGTCGCGCGCATCTGGTCCTGCACGCCGCTCGACGACGCGGACGGCTTCGGCCTGCATTTGATCGAGCGGACGGCCTAGAGCTGACGCGGCGCCGCACTCCGTGGGCGCTTGAACCGCCCCCGGCGCACGGGCATCAAGACACCCAGCAGGAGGAACGTGCATGGCTTTGCCCTATCGGCGACAGGCGGTCTATTGGGGCATTGCCGGTGCCGCGTTCCTGGTCGTGCTGTGGTATCTCGGGCAGGTGCTGCTGCCGTTCCTCGTGGGCGGGGCGATCGCCTACATCCTCGATCCGCTGGCCGACCGGCTGGAACGGCTGGGCCTGCCGCGCGCCGCCGCGACCACGGTGATCACGCTGGTCGGGGTCACGCTTCTCGTTCTTGCGGTGGCGTTCCTGATCCCGCTCCTGATCCAGCAGCTGACCGCGCTCGTGAAGGCGGCGCCCGACTATTTCGCCGCGCTGCGCGACTGGCTGGGCACCCGCTTCCCCGAAACCGTCGGGGAGGACGGGTTCGTACGCCGCGGTCTTTCGGATCTGGGCGAGGCGGTCAGCGCGCGCGGTGGTGAGCTTGCGCAGCGGCTCGTCGCCGGCCTTTTCGGCGTGGTCAACGCGCTCGTCTTCCTCGTCGTCGTCCCGGTCGTCGCGTTCTACCTTCTGCTCGACTGGGACAACATGGTCGCGCGGATCGACGACCTGCTTCCGCGCGAGCATGCCGGACGCGTGCGGGAGATCGCCCGCGACATCGACGCGACGCTGGCGAGCTTCGTGCGCGGGCAACTGACCGTCTGCCTGATCCTGGGGACGTTCTACTCGGTCGCGCTGATGCTCGTCGGCCTGCAATTCGGCCTCGTGGTCGGCGCTGTCTCCGGCCTCATCACCTTCATTCCCTATGTCGGCGCCATCGTTGGGGGCGCGCTCGCCATCGGGCTGGCCTTGTTTCAGTTCTGGGGGGAATGGTGGTGGATCGCCGCAGTGGCCGGCATCTTCATGTTGGGGCAGTTTTTCGAAGGCAACATCCTGACGCCGAACCTCGTCGGCTCCTCGGTCGGGCTCCATCCGGTCTGGCTCCTCTTCGCGCTGGCGGCGTTCGGCGCGATCTACGGCTTCGTCGGCATGCTGGTCGCGGTGCCCGTCGCCGCCGCGCTCGGCGTGCTCGCGCGGCACGCGCTGCGGAACTACAAGGAGAGCGCGCTCTACACCGGCCAGCCCGAGGCGCCGCCGCCGATCCTCGAGGATCTGACCACGCACCGCCGGTCGGACTGAGCGTGCGTCAGCTTTCGATGAACCTGCCCTGGGCGGAGGCGCGGGGACGCGAGGACTTCATGGTCTCCTCCTCCAACGCCAAGGCCATGGCGCTCGTCGGCGGTTGGCCGGACTGGCCACAGGGGCGACTCGCGCTGATCGGGCCGGCGGGCTCCGGCAAGAGTCACCTCGCCGCGATCTGGGCCGAGGAAACGGAGGCCCGCACGATCGCGGCGAACGCGCTGACGCCGGAGGCCGCGCCGGAGCTGGCCGAAGGACCGCTGGTGATCGAGGATGCCGACCGCGGCGTCGACGAGGACGCGCTGTTCCATCTCTGGAACGCCTGCGCGGGCGAACGACGCGGGCTCCTGATGACCGGCCGCGCGCCGCCCGCCGACTGGAAAGTAGCGCTGCCCGATCTGGCGAGCCGGCTGTCCTCGCTCACGCCGGCGCGGATCGGCGACCCGGACGACGCGCTCCTTTCGATCGTGCTCCTGAAGCTGTTCGCCGACCGTCAGCTCGTCGTCAAACCGGCCCTTATCGGCTATCTGATGGGCCGGATGGAGCGAAGCTACGTCGCCGCGCGGGCGATGGTGGACCGGCTCGACGCGGAATCGCTGGCCCGCGGCCGGCCGATCAATCAGGCGTTGGCGCGCGAGATCCTGGAAGGTTGAGCGACGCCCGGCGGAACGCCGTCTGGACACGGCACGAAGCCGACCCTAGCGTGTCACGTCCACGTTACCCCAGACTGTCAGGGCTTTTGACATGCTCGACAAGAACGCCCCCGCCGTCGATTTCCTGAATGCGCCGCTGCCGCCGCCGGTGCCCTTGGACGAGTTGCGCATGTACGGGCCGCAGCGCTTCTTCAACCGCGAGCGCAGCTGGCTGGCCTTCAACTGGCGCGTGCTCGACGAGGCGGAGAACCCGCGCGTCCCGCTTCTGGAGCGGTTGCGTTTCCTGTCGATTTCCGCGGCCAATCTCGACGAATTCTACACCGTGCGCGTGGCCGGCCTGCGGGAACTCGCCCGCGCCGACAATCGCACGCCCGGGGCCGATGGGCGCACGCCCGCCGAGCAGCTGGTGATGATCGACGAGGATGCCGAGCGTCTGCTCGCCAATCAGCAGCGTGTCTGGAAAGACCTCCGCGCGGAGATGGAAAATGTCGGCATCTGCCTCCTGCGGGCGGCCGACCTCGAGGAGGAGGAGCGTCGCGCGATGGCCGAGACGTTCCTGCGGGACGTCTTTCCGGTCATCTCGCCGCTCGCCATCGACCCCGCGCACCCGTTCCCGTTCCTCGCCAATGAGGGGCTGGCGCTCGCCGTGGAGCTCGAGCGGCGCTCCGACAGGCGCCTGCTTCGCGCGC
Organism: uncultured Jannaschia sp.; assembly: GCF_947494025.1. Taxonomy (GTDB): domain Bacteria; phylum Pseudomonadota; class Alphaproteobacteria; order Rhodobacterales; family Rhodobacteraceae; genus Jannaschia. The sequence continues at coordinate 116,924 of NZ_CANLTQ010000004.1, read as the reverse complement.
TTCTGCCGATTCCGGCACAGATCGCGCGCTTCATCCGTCTGGCGGACGGGAACGGCCGGGTCCGGTTCCTTCCATTGGAAGAGCTGCTTCTGATGCAGATCGACCAGCTGTTCCCCGGATACGCGCTGAAGGGGCACTGTATCTTCCGCGTCCTGCGCGACAGCGACCTCGAAGTGGAGGAGGAGGCCGAGGATCTCGTCCGCGAATTCGAAACCGCGCTGAAACGCCGGCGTCGCGGCGAGATCGTTCGGATGAAGATCACCCGGGACGCGCCGGGGGGGCTCTACCGCGACATCGTCGACGAGATCGGCGTGGACGAGTCCGAGGTGATCGTCGTGGACGGGCTGATCGGGCTCGCGCAGCTCAAGGAGCTCGTGACCGACGATCGGGTGGACCTGCAATGGCCGAGCTTTACGCCGCGGGTCCCCGAACGGGTACAGGACCACGACGGCGACATGTTCGCGGCGATCCGTCAGAAGGACATGCTGCTGCACCACCCCTACGAGACCTTCGACATGGTCATCCGCTTCCTGCATCAGGCGGCGAACGACCCGAACGTGCTTGCCATAAAGCAAACGCTCTACCGCACCTCGCGCGACAGCCCGATCGTCGCCGCGCTCTGCGAGGCGGCGGAGGCGGGCAAGACCGTCACCGCGCTCGTGGAGCTGAAGGCGCGCTTCGACGAGGCCGCCAATATCCGTCAGTCGCGCCGGCTGGAGCGCGCCGGTGCGCATGTCGTCTACGGCTTCACGCGTCTCAAGACGCATGCCAAGATCAGCACCGTCGTCCGCCGGGAGGGCGACCGGCTGGTGACCTATTCGCATTTCGGGACCGGCAACTACCATCCGATCACCGCGCGCGTCTATACCGATCTGTCGCTTTTCACCTGCGAGGCCTCGCTCGCGCACGACGCGACGAAGGTATTCAACTACATTTCGGGCTACGCGCCGCCCGACGGTCTGAAGACCCTCACCGTGTCGCCCGGCCATTTGAAGAAACATCTGCTGGCTTCGATCGAGGCCGAGGCCGAGCACGCCCGCAACGGTCGTCCCGGCGCGATCTGGGCCAAGATGAACGCGCTCATCGAACCGGACGTGATCGACGCGCTCTACCGGGCAAGTCAGGCCGGCGTACGCATCGATCTCGTGATCCGCGGGATCTGCGGCCTCCGACCCGGCGTGACGGGCCTGAGCGAGACCATCCGGGTCAAGTCGATCGTCGGACGCTTCCTCGAGCATTCGCGCATCGTCTGCTTCGGCAACGGGGCCGGGCTGCCGTCGAAGAAGGCGCGGGTCTATATTTCCTCCGCTGATTGGATGGGCCGGAACCTGAACCGCCGGGTCGAAACTCTGGTGGAATGCATCAACCCGACCGTGAAGGCGCAGATCGTCCGGCAGATCATGGCGGCGAACCTTGCCGACGTCGCGCAGAGCTGGATGCTTGGACCGGAAGGGGAATGGACGCGACCCGATCTGTCCGGCCTGGACAAGCCATTCAACTGCCACCGATTCTTTATGGAGAATCCGTCCCTTTCCGGCCGGGGCTCGGCGGGCGCGAAGGACGTGCCGGAATTGACACATTCCAGCGATTGAAGGTGTTTCCTGCCTGTGATCGGCGGAATGACGTGCATGGCGGGACAGGGACCGGCACAAATTCGCCTGAACTTTTTCCGCCGGGGTTAATTCCCGCCCGATACGCGCGCATTCCAGACAATGCTCACCTGGCAGGCCATAGGGCGTTCAGGATTATGAACGCGGACCTTCAAGACACCATGCACTCGCAAGATGCCCCGCCACCGAAACGGTCTCCGTTCCGGCGGCGGGGGTCGTCCCGGATCGGCGGGTTAGAGGACCAAGCTGCGCATTGACCGCTTTGTGTTGACGGGGCAAACCCGTCGCAAGACAGGGGGTTCTATGACAGCGTCAGCCGACGAGCAGGAAGAGTTCGGCCGCTTCGGTGCGCCGCTTTTCGATGGTCCGGAAGCGCGTGGGCTGCGCCGGGTCGGCGTGATCGACGTTGGATCGAATTCGGTCCGCCTCGTCGTTTTCGACGGGGCCGCGCGGTCGCCGGCCTATTTCTACAACGAGAAGATCCTATGCGGTCTCGGCGCCGGTCTTGCCGAGAGCGGTGTGCTGAACCCGAAGGGGCGAGATCGGGCGATGGCTGCACTGAAGCGCTTTGCGATCCTCGCACGCGGGATGGAGGTCAATTCGCTGACCGCAGTCGCGACGGCCGCGGTCCGGGAGGCGACCGACGGCCCGGCCTTCGAGGCAGAGGTTCGGGAGGCGACGGGTCTGCGCCTCTGGGTCATCGACGGCACGGAGGAGGCGCGGCTGTCGGGGCAGGGCGTGCTGCTCGGCTGGCCGGAGGCGGAAGGCCTCATGTGCGACATCGGCGGGTCGTCGATGGAGCTGTCGGAGCTTTCGGCCGGCGCCGTCGGCGCGACGGTGTCCGGCAAGCTCGGTCCGCTGAAGCTGCAAGGGCTCGACAGCAAGACCGCGCGGCGCGACGAGATCGCGGCCGGTCTGGCCGAGATGAAGACCGTGCTGAGCCGCGAACATTACGACCGGCTCTATCTCGTCGGCGGAAGCTGGCGGGCCATCGCCAGGGTCGACATGGAACGGCGCGGCTACCCGCTCCATGTGCTCCACGAGTACACCATGACGCAAAAGGACCTACGCGCGACGTTCGAGCACATCGCCGCGGCCAATCCCGTTGAGCTTGGCCGCGCCACCAATACAAGTCAGGCACGTATGTCGCTCGTGCCGCTTGCCGCCGAAGTCCTGTCGCGCGTCGTCCGGACGTTCCGACCCAAGGAGATCGCGATCTCGAGCTATGGCATCCGCGAAGGGCTACTCTATGAGCAGATGCCGGAGATCCTGCGCGCCCGCGATCCGCTGATCGAGAGTTGCCGTGCTTCCGAGGCGGCCTCGGCGCGGCTGCCGGGGTTCGGCCGCGTCCTTTACCGCTTCATCGCGCCACTTTTTTCGCGTGCCAACGAAAAGCGGCTGCGCCTGATCCGGGCCTGCTGCCTCCTGCATGACGTGAGCTGGCGCGCGCATCCGGACTACCGCGCCGAAATCTGCTTTGACAACGCGACCCGGGCCAATCTAGGCGGCTTGACGCATTCCGAGCGCGTCTATCTGGGCCTCGCCCTGCTTCACCGCTACCGCAACAAGCGCGAGGGCACGCCCTTCGAGGCCCTCGCGCCCCTTCTGGACGACGACGACACGCGACAGGCGGAGGTCGTTGGCAAGGCCATGCGATTCGGCGCGATGTTTTCCGCCCAGGATCCGTCACTGATGGGAGATCTGAAGTTCTATCCCAAGAAGCGCGAACTCGAGCTTCGACTACCGGCTGACGACGGCGAGGCTCTCTATGGCGAGGTCGCGCAAGCTCGTTTCAAATCGCTTGCCTCCTCTCTCGACGCGGCGCCGAGGGTCCATGTGATAAAGGGCTGAAAGAGATATCTTCGATGACAATACAGCTTCTCGAAACGTCTCGGCCTGGCCGGCGAAGGTCAGGCGTGTCTGACCACTGCCCAGCAGGGCCTCCTGCGGCGATGTCCCGAAAGGGATCGAGGTGCTGTTCGGATCGCCGCGGCGGACCACCGGCGTCGTCACCCGCTGACCGAGGCTCGCGGGGCTCGACCGGCCAGTGCCCTTCGTCGGACGATCCTTCCGGCAGATCGCCTCGCACTCGCCCGCCGGGCAAGGGACGCCCCCGTGCGGCCTGACCTGCCTGGCCGATCCCGGACGGCGGGCGGATCGCATCGGTCACCGCCCCTTTCGGGATCATGCTTCGCACGACCCTGCCGGGCAATGGACGGCGCCTGCGACACCCACGGTTGCCGGGGCGGCAGGCTGGACCGGGGCGCAACGTGCCATCGGGCGTCTTGGCCGAACCACCTGGCGACGGTGGAGCGGCGGCCATCGTCGCGGCCGCGCCTTTCGGGACATTGGTTTCCGCAATACCCTGCCGGCCAAGGGATGACCCGCATGAAGCTGCTCGGCCAAAAGCTCACGACACGAGACTTCGACAGATAAACCGCCGAACTTCAGATCCGCATCGCCATCCTCGAGCACTACATCAACTTCGGCCTCCCCGTCACGCAACCGTCGGCTGACCCCACGGGGCAATGAGGAAGCTCGGCCTTCATGTGCCTCGTGTAACGGAGCCATGCAATGATACGACGTTCCGACGCATGCCGGTCAGCTTCGACGTGCTCGAAGCGCGCCTATGCCGGCGAGGCCAGCGAACAGCAGGATCGCTGAGGCGGGAAGCGGAACGGGGTTCAAGCCCGGCTGCGGCACGGTTTCGCTTCCGACCGGTTTCAGCGCTTGCAAGTCTGCGAAGAGACGATCGGCTACGACACGGTGTGCCGCATCTGACGGATGCTTCGTGAAGTAGTAGAAGTATTCGTCGGGGTTGTCACAGAACGTCTTGTTCTTGGTTTCCGGACGTTGCGTGCAGGAATCCGTGACGTTCGAAAAGCCGTAGGTCGCAGGATCGAGGATGATGTCGTCGTAGTAGCTGCCCCAGTTGTTCAGCGTGATGCTGATATCGCCATAAGTCTCGCTCAGTTCGGTCACGAGCGACCGGTACACCGGATTCAGATTGTCCGCGCTGTCCTTGAATTCGGGAATTGCCGTCGGCAACAGCGCGAGCTGGATATAGCTGGCGCCAAGCGTGACTAGGTCCGAAACCTGCTTGCGAACCGCATCGGCGATGGGACCGGCCGGCGCCTTGTGGTCGTTCAATCCGCCCGCAAGGAAGAATAGGGTCGACGAAGTGTCGAAGGACGCCGCTCCGCTATTTACCAAATCCGTATAGGCGATGACCTGGTTGCTCACGCTCGTGGGGCTGTTGCGGTTCTGTTGAACGACCTTCGCACCGCTTTCCGCGAAGTTGATCGATTGCGTCCCCGGCGACGACGCGCCTGGAAGCACGACGGGATTGCCAAAGGCTTCGGCAAGGTAGCTCGCCGCGGTTCCACCATTCGTATAGGTGACGTTGGCTCCAGTGTCGGAGAAGCTGTCCCCGAAAATCTGGATGGCGTCGAACGTCACCGCCTGGGCGGCGCCACCTATCGAAATCGCGCAGCACGTCATGGATACGCCTGCGAGTCGGGTCCAATTTGCCTGAATCATTAAAATTCCTCTCAAACACACGCATTCGCTGCAACTGCGAACGTTTCAATAAGCCCGGACATAGATCCGATTCCTTGGGATCCGTCAATCACCTCGGAGACTTAACCTATCGTCAACTAACGGTTTTCTGCTCAATTCCTCCGGATTGGCCCGCTTTGGCCAATTGCGGAAACAGTTCGGGCCGAACCGGCCGAGACATAAGCCATTCGCGAACGTCTCACGATCCTGATGCGCCGATGGTCTCGCGTCCGGACGCCGACAGGGGCGCTTGCCCCGAACGTTCCGCATTGGTAGCGGCGTCCCAGACTTGCCGGAGCCTGTTGCATGCGCCTGAGCCGCTATTTCCTCCCCGTCCTCAAGGAGACGCCCGCCGAGGCGCAGATCGTCAGTCATCGCCTGATGCTGCGGGCCGGTATGATCAAGCAGGCCTCCGCCGGCATCTATTCCTGGCTGCCGCTGGGTTACCGCGTCCTGCGGCGGATCGAGCAGATCGTCCACGAGGAGCAGCAGCGGGCGGGGCACATCCCGATGCTGATGCCGACGCTGCAATCGGCGGATCTGTGGCGGGAATCGGGGCGCTACGACGCCTATGGGCCGGAAATGCTGCGCTTTCGGGACCGGCAGGACCGGGAAATGCTTTACGGGCCGACGAACGAGGAGCTGATCACCGACATCGTGCGCGCCAACGTGTCGAGCTACCGAGATCTGCCGCTGACGCTCTACCACGTGCAGTGGAAATTCCGCGACGAGATGCGGCCGCGGTTCGGGGTCATGCGCGGGCGCGAGTTCCTGATGAAGGACGGCTACAACTTCGACCTGACGAAGGACGATGCGCTCCACGCCTATAACCGCCATCTCGTGACCTATCTGCGGACCTATGAGCGGATGGGGCTGCAAGCCATTCCGATGCGTGCCGACAGCGGGCCGATCGGCGGGGATGACACGCATGAATTCCTCGTCCTGGCCGAGACGGGCGAGTCCGAGGTCTTCTACGACAGCGCCGTGACCGACATCCGGTTGGGCGACCGCGACATCGACTACGACGACGTGGATCAGTGCCGCGGCGTGCTGGAGGAGTTCACCTCGCTCTACGCGCGCACCGACGAGACCCACGACGAGGGCGAGTTCGCGGCGATCCCCGAGGATAGACGCCGCTCGGCCCGCGGGATCGAGGTCGGGCAGATCTTCTATTTCGGAACGAAGTATTCGGAGCCTCTCGGCGCGACGGTGCAGGGTCCGGACGGAAAGCAGGCGCCTCTTCACATGGGCTCGCACGGAATCGGGGTGAGCCGCCTCGTCGGCGCCATCATCGAGGCGAGCCATGACGACCGCGGCATCGTCTGGCCCGAGGGCGTGACCCCGTTCCACGCAGGCATCGTCAACCTGCGGCAGGGCGATCCGAGCACCGATTCCGCGTGCGACGGCATCTATCGGCAACTGGAGGCGAGCGGGCTTACCGCGCTCTACGACGACCGGGAGGAGCGGGCCGGGGCGAAGTTCGCGACGATGGACCTGATCGGCCTGCCGTGGCGGATCACCGTCGGGCCGCGCGGGCTCGCGAGCGGGCAGGTGGAGCTGGCCTCCCGGCGTACCGGCGAGAGCGAGAACATGTCGCCAGAATCCGCCATCTTGCGCCTCAAGGAAATCTACGCGGGCGTCTGACGCGCCGCCGTCTTTCCCACATGGCCGCAGGTTCCGCCCCCTTTTCCCGCATGGAATGGATGATCGCCTGGCGCTACCTGCGCGCCCGGCGGTCCGAAGGCGGGATTTCGGTGATGACCTGGATCAGCCTCGCCGGGATCGCGCTCGCGGTCTTCGCGCTCATCGTGACGCTCGCCGTTCGATCGGGCTTTCGCTACGAGTTCGTCGATACGATCGTCGGTGCGAACCCCCATGCCAGCGTCCTGACCTATGGCGAGACCCTTCCGAACGGAGGGCTCACGCGTACGATTGCCGATTACGATGCTCTTTCGGAGCGACTCGCCGCGGTGCCGGAGGTGACGCATGCCGTGCCGGTCGTGACCGGGCAGGTCATGGCTTCGGTGCCGGGCGCGAATACGGGGGCGCAGGTTGTCGGCATCCGCGAAGCGGACCTTCTCGACATTCCCCGGGTCGCGGCGCCGGAAGCCAGTCAGGGCGACATCGGGAGTTTCGGAACCGGGGAAGGCGAGGGGATCGCCATCGGCTGGTACCTCGCCGACAAGCTCGGCGTGACGGCGGGCGACACGATCCGCCTGATTTCGCCCGACGGGGTGAAAGGTCCGTTCGGCACCTCGCCGCGCGTAAAGGCTTATCGCGTAGCCTACGTGTTCCGGGTCGGCCGCTACGACATCGATCTGATCCGCATCTACATGCCGTTCGAGGAGGCGCAGCTTTACTTCAACCGCGAAGGGCTGGCCGACGAGATACAGGTCTCGATCACCGACCCGGAGGCGGTGGACGCGGTCGGCCCCGATCTGGTGCGGGCCGCCGGCGACGGGCATTACCTCTGGACATGGAAGGACAGCGCGGGCGGGTTCCTGCGTGCACTGCAGATGGAGGACAACATCATGTTCGTCATCCTCTCCATTCTTGTCCTGATCGCCACGCTCAACATCACCTCCGGTCTGGTGATGCTGGTCAAGAACAAGGGGCGCGACATCGGCATCTTGCGGACGATGGGTCTGGGCGAGGGGACGATCCTGCGTGTCTTCTTCCTGTGCGGCGCGCTGATCGGGGTGGTGGGCACGATCATCGGGGTCGTCGCCGGATGCGCCTTCGCGATCTGGATCGACCCGATCTTCAACTTTGTCAATTACCTTGCCGGCGGCGGGGTATGGGACCCGTCGGTGCGCTACATCTCCGAGCTTCCGGCGCGGCTGGAGGTCGGCGATGTGCTCTCCGCGGTCGCGCTGTCGCTCACGCTCTCCTTCATCGTCACGATCTTTCCGGCTCGCCGCGCGGCGCGGATGAACCCGGTGGAGGCCCTGCGCTATGAGTAAGGCGCTGGCGCTCAGCGGGATCGAGAAGGGCTACCATCTGGGCCGACCCAACGAGATTCGGGTGCTGAACGGCGTGGACCTATCGCTCGCGCCCGGCGAGGTCTGCGCGCTGGTCGCGCCGTCCGGCGCGGGTAAATCCACGCTTCTGCATATCGCGGGATTGCTCGACACGCCGGATGCCGGGACCGTGCGGATGGATGGCGACGACCTGACGGGGCAGGGCGACCGCGCGCGAACCCGGGCCCGGCGCGAACGCATCGGTTTCATCTACCAGTTCCACCACCTCCTGCCCGAGTTCACGGCGGCCGAGAACATCGTCCTGCCGCAGCTTGCCGCCGGCGCCGCACCCGCGACGGCCCGCGCCCGGGCGCTCGACCTTCTCGCGCGCGTCGGTCTGGGGCACCGCGCGGACCATCGCCCGGCCGAGATGTCGGGCGGGGAGCAGCAGCGGACGGCGTTTTGCCGGGCTCTGGCGAATGCGCCAGGCCTCCTGCTTGCCGACGAACCGACGGGCAACCTCGATCCGGCGACCTCCGATACGGTGTTCGCCGCGCTGATGGGGCTGGTGCGGGACACGGGAATGGCCGCCCTGATCGCGACGCACAATCTCGACCTCGCTGCGCGCATGGACCGGACCCTGCGGTTGGAGAACGGCCGTCTAGCCTAGATGCGCGGCGATCCGGTCGTAGAGTCGTTCGCGGATCCCCGGCCCTTCGGTCAATACTTCGTGACGTGCGCCCTCCACCATTTCGAGTGTTCCGGTCGCCCAGGAGCCCATGCGAACGTGGATCGCGTCGGGCGACACGATGTCCTCATCGGTGCCGAGAAGGGTCAGGCAGGGCACGGCCGGTGCGGGCTCACGCGCCATGCGGTGCATCTCGCGTAGGGCCGCCCAGACCCACCCGAGCGAGGGCCCGCCCAAGGCCAGTTCCGGGTGCTCGGTGATCTGCCGCTTCATCCAGGCGAACATGTCGGGATCGGTGGTGAGGAGGTTGCCCTCGAACGGCGCGGCGGCGGGATCGGCCACCTTGGCGGCGCCCGGCGCCATACGCTCGCCCAGGCCGATCCCCGACGCCGCGGCCGAGGCGATCCAGCCGAGAAGGCGCCGGTGCGGCGCGAGCGGCAGGCCCCACATGGGCGCCGAGAACACCGCACGCGCAAAATCCGGGCGGCGATGAAGCGCCCGCAGACCGATCAATCCCCCCATCGAATGGGCGAGCAGATGCCACGGCCGCGGCATGCCGAGCGCGTCGCAATGCAATAACAAGGCGTCGACGTCGTCCTGGAACTCGCTGAAGTCCCGGACATGACCCAGTCTTGGATCCCGCGAGGAGCGCGGCGACAACCCCTGGCCCCGCCAGTCGATCGCGGCCGTGGCATAGCCGCGCAGCCCGAGCTGCCGGGCGGCGTCGGAATACTTCTCGACGTATTCCGTCCGCCCCTGGAACAGAAGCACCGTTCCGCGTTCGCCTTCGGGCCAGGTGATCGCGCGCAGGCGCACGCCGTCGGCGGCGTCGATCCAGGCCGGCCGCGCGCCCGGGACGTCCACGGCGACATCGGCGTGATAGGGTGCCGTCGGAGGCGTCATCGGCGGCGCGGCCGCCTCAGGACAGCGCCGCCCCGAGCTTCATCGCCTGCCCCATGTCGCCGTCCACCGTCAGCTTGCCGGACATGAAGGCCGCCGTCGGGTTCACGTCGCCGTCCAGGATGCCGCGAAACGTCTCCGCGTCGGCGGTCATCGTGCAATCCGCCGCCTCGTCCCCCGCGCGGACGCCGGCCTCGTCGAGCATGATTGTCCCCTCATCCTCGACCACGAACTTGACGCTGCCGTCGAAGGTGCCAATCTTCGAGGAAAGCTGCGAGACGGCTTCGTTGATGATGTCGCTCATGGAATACCCTTGGACCTGATCGCCGGAAACGGCGGGATTGGATACGGCACACGATGGTGGACGCGAGAGGAACGCTCAAGACTTCGGCTCTCGTGTTCGTCCTGTGTAACGTGACGTCGGCAAACGCGCAGGAGACCGCACCGTTCCCCGACGGGCTGCCGGAAGCGCCCCGCACCGGGCTGGCGCCCCCGCAGGAGACGACGCGGGAGATCGCGCGGGAGGCCAACGTCCTGCTCGACCGCCTCGCGACCCTCACCGGGGAGGAGGAGGGGGGCGAGGCGCGTCGGCTTGCCGCGGAGATACGGGAGCGCTGGACACATTCGGGCAGCGCGACGATGGATCTGCTCCTGCGGCGCGGTCGCGATGCCATCACCGAGGGTGACTACGCGCGCGCCATCGCCCATCTCACCGCGCTGACCGATCACGCCCCGCAATTCGCGGAGGGCTGGAACCAGCGCGCCACGGCCTTCTTCCTGTCGGACCGCTACGGCGAGGCGCTGTCGGACATCGAGCAGGTGCTGATCCTCGAACCGAGGCATTTCGGCGCCCTGACGGGCCTGGCCGTCATCCTCGAGCGACTCGACGAGCGGCAAGCGGCGCTTCGGGCCTTCGAGGCGGCGCGCGCGATCTATCCCGCCGACCCCAACATCGAGGGCGCGATCGATCGCCTCGAGCAGCAGACCGGCGAACGGATCCTTTGATGGACAGCCCCCTCGGGCGGGTGACGGCGGTCCTCGGGCCGACGAACACCGGCAAGACGCATTACGCCATCGAGCGGATGCTGGGTCATCGCACCGGCATCATCGGCCTGCCGCTGCGCCTTCTCGCGCGGGAGGTCTACGACCGGCTCGTCGCGCTGCGCGGTCCGTCCGTCGTGGCTCTGGTGACGGGGGAGGAGCGGATCGTGCCGCCGCGCGCGGCCTACTGGGTCTGCACGGTCGAGGCGATGCCGCAGGGCATGGGCGCCGACTTCGTGGCCATCGACGAGATCCAGCTCTGCGCCGATCCGGAGCGCGGTCACGTCTTCACGGACCGTCTGCTGAACATGCGCGGCACCCACGAAACGCTGTTCATGGGCTCCGACACGATGCGGCCCGCGATGGCGCAGCTCGTCCCCCGGGCGCAGTTCGCGCGGCGCGAGCGTTTTTCGGAGCTGACCTATACCGGCGGCAAGAAGATCAGCCGCATGCCGGGCCGCACCGCGATCGTCGGCTTCTCGGTCGAGAACGTCTACGCGATCGCGGAACTTCTGCGCCGTCAGAAGGGCGGTGCCGCCGTCGTCATGGGCGCGCTTTCGCCCCGAACGCGCAACGCGCAGGTCGCGATGTACCAGAACGGTGACGTCGATTACCTCGTCGCGACGGACGCGATCGGGATGGGGCTCAACCTCGACATCAAGCACGTCGCCTTTTCCGCCACCTCCAAGTTCGACGGCCGCCGCATCCGTTCGCTCATGCCGCACGAGCTGGCGCAGATCGCCGGCCGGGCCGGGCGCTACATGCAGCCGGGCACGTTCGGCGTCACCGGCGAGGCCGGGCCGCTCGAGGAGGGCGTCGTGGAGGCCATCGAGAGCCACCGCTTCAAGCCGATCGATCGTCTGATGTGGCGTGCCGACCGGCTCGAATTCGGCAGCGCGGAGGCGCTCATCGCCTCGCTGGAGACGCCGAGCCCCGAGCAGATCCTCGTCCGCGGGCGGGAGGCCGACGACCTTCAATCGCTGAAGACGCTCGGCGCGCTCGAAGGGGTCGCCGTCCGCCTGCGCGACGCGCGGGACGTGCGCCTGCTCTGGGACGTTTGCCGTATTCCCGACTTTCAGGGAATTTCGCACGGCGAGCACACCAATCTTCTCGCGCGGATCTTCGGCTTCCTGCACGAGGCGGGGCGGGTTCCCGGCGACTGGTTCGCGCGGCAGATCAAGCGTATCGACCGGACCGAGGGCGATATCGACACGTTGTCGAAGCGCCTCGCCTACATCCGCACCTGGACCTATGTCGCGCAGCGGAAAGGCTGGGTGGACGACGAAGCCCATTGGCGGGGAGCCACCCGCGCGGTAGAAGACCGATTGTCGGATGCGTTGCATCAGGCGCTCACCAACAGGTTCGTCGACCGGCGGACCTCGGTGCTGCTCCGGCGGCTGAAGATGAAGGAGGGCCTTTTGGCCGACATCAACGACAAGGGCGAGGTGATCGTCGAGGGCGAGACGCTCGGTCATCTCGAAGGATTCCGGTTCAGGCAGACGGGAACGGCTTCGCCGGACGAGGCCCGCACCGTGCGTCAGGCCGCGGCGCAGGCGCTTCGGCCGGAGTTCCACCTGCGTGCCGACCGCTTCTACAACGCGCCCGACACGGAGATGGACTTCACCGAACAGGGTGGTCTGATGTGGGGCGATCAGGCCGTGGGCAAGCTCGTCCGCGGTTCCGAGCCGCTGAAGCCCGGGGTCGAGCCCTTCGTGGACGACGAGGCGGGGCCGGAAGTTCTGCAGAAGGTGCAGCGACGCCTGCAGCATTTCATCGACCGCCGTATCGCCGCCGCGATGGAGCCGCTCGTCGCGATGCAGCGCGACGAGGGCGTGACCGGTCTCGCCCGCGGCTTCGCGTTCCGCCTCGTCGAAAGCCTCGGCGTCCTGACGCGGCAGGCGGTCGCGCAGGAGGTGAAGGAGCTCGATCAGGAGGCGCGGGGACAACTGCGCCGCCACGGCGTGCGCTTCGGGCAGTTCACGGTCTTCCAGCAGCTTCTGCTGAAGCCCGCGCCGACGCGCCTGCGCCTCGTCCTGTGGTCGCTGACGCGGGGGCTTGACGAGTTCCCCGAGGCGCCGCCGCCCGGCCTCGTCACCGTGCCCGCCATGCGGGGCGCGCCCGAAGGCTATTACCCGATGGCGGGCTACCGTCTGGCGGGCGAACGCGCGATCCGGATCGACATGCTGGAACGCTTAGCGGACCTGTTGCGCGCGGCCGACACGCGCGGCGGGTTCGAGGCGACGCCCGACATGTTGTCGATCACCGGCATGACGCTGGAGCAGTTCGCCGATTTGATGGGTGGGCTCGGCTACGCCGCCGAAAAGGGCGAGCGGCCAAAGGCTCGGCCGGCCAAGGACGCGGCCCCCGAGCCGGCTCCCTCCGATCCGCCGGCCGACGTTCCGCCCCCCGGCGTTCCGCCGCAGGAAACGCCGTCCGACATGCCGCCGTCGGACGTTCCCCCGAACGAGACGCCGCCCGCGGACCTGCCGCCCGGCGACACGCCGCCGGTGGACATCCCGCCGGGGGAAGAGCCGGATGCCCCGGTCGAGGAGCCGTGCCAGGTTCCCGACCGCCCCGACGCGCCGCCCCACGAAACGCCGCCGTCGCCGCCGGACCAGGAGCCCGACCTGCCGCCTTCGGACATGCCGCCGGCGGGGGATCCGCCGACGGAGGCGCCGCCCGAGCACGTCTCCGCCGACGCCACGGAAGCGGCGACCGAAACGGAGGTCTTCTATTCCTTCACCTGGGCACCGCGCCGGCAGCAGACCCGCGGTCCACGCCGCGAGGGCAACGCGCCGCCCCGCGGCAAGGGCAAGCCCGGCGGCAAACCGAAGGGTAAACCCCGGGGGCCGAAGGAACCGAAGACGTTCGAGTCGAAACCAGCCGCGAAAGCCCGGGAAAAGGCGATCGACCCCGACAATCCCTTCGCCGCGCTCGCCGCGCTGAAGGGCAAGTGAGCGAACCTGCCGCGCGCCTGCGCGTCGACAAGTGGCTGTGGCAGGCCCGCTTCTTCAAGACGCGAACGCTGGCGGCCAAGGTCGTGTCCGAAGGGCATATCCGCGCCAACGGAACGCGGTTGACGAAACCGTCGCATGGCGTCGCGCCCGGTGACAGCCTGACATTTCCACAGGGCGACCGGATCCGCGTGGTCGAGATCGTGGCCCTCGGCGACCGGCGGGGGCCGGCGCTTGAGGCGCATGCCCTCTATGCCGACCACACGCCGCCACCTGAGCCGCGCGCCGGACCGCGGCCCACCGGCCGGGATCGGCGGAAGATGGACGCCGAGCGGGGCGGCTTCGGCGCCGACTAGGCGCCGCGAGGCGAAGCTGAGGCAGGTGGTTCCGGGTCGGAGGTTCCGGCCGGGGTGCCTTGAACCCCGGTCGCGCCGGGTCTAGATCGCCCCACGGACGCGTTCGGAAGGACAACCGCCATGACCTATATCGTCAACGACGCCTGCATCGCCTGCAAATATACCGATTGCGTCGAAGTCTGCCCCGTGGACTGCTTCTACGAGGGCGAGAACATGCTGGTGATCCATCCGGACGAATGCATCGATTGCGGCGTCTGCGAGCCGGAATGCCCCGCCGACGCGATCCGCCCGGATACCGAGCCGGACACGGAGAAGTGGGTCGAATTCAACCGCAAGTACTCCGAGATCTGGCCGGTCATCATCACCAAAAAGGATCCGCTTCCCGATGCCGAGGAGATGGACGGCAAGGAAGGGAAGATGGAACTCTTCTCCGAAGCGCCGGGCGAGGGCGGCTGACCTCGCGAACGTGTTCGCCGGGTCAGCGGGGTCGGAAATGGTGACACTTTCGCGCAACCGATTTTTGTGATACATTGTGGCGTTCGCGCGGTGACACCTTGTTCGATCCGCGCTGTCGGTCGTGAACAGGACCGAGTCCAGATGTGCCACCTGGTCGACCCGGATCGGTTCCGGCGTCGTCCGTTCGTGCCGCCGTCCAACGGTGGCGCTACATGACGAGAGGATGTCCATGTCCAAGAAATCCGAGTTTCGCCCCAATGACTACGTCGTGTATCCGGCCCATGGCGTGGGCCAGATCCTGTCCATCGAGAAGCAGTCGGTCGCAGGGCTGGACCTGGAATTGTTCGTCATTTCCTTCGCCAAGGACAAGATGACGCTGCGAGTTCCGACCAACAAGGCGCAGGACGTTGGCATGCGCTCGCTGTCGTCGCCCGACGTCGTGAGCAAGGCGATGGCCACGCTTAAGGGCAAGGCCCGGGTAAAGCGGGCCATGTGGTCCCGCCGGGCGCAGGAATACGAGGCCAAGATCAATTCCGGGGATCTGATCGCCATTGCCGAGGTCGTGCGCGACCTGCACCGCAACGACGAGCAGCGGGAGCAGTCCTACTCCGAACGTCAGCTCTACGAAGCTGCGCTCGATCGGCTCACGCGCGAGCTTGCGGCGGTGAACGACGACATGGACGAGGACGGGGCGCTCAAGGCCGTGGACGACATCCTGATGTCGCGCGCGGCCGCCTAAGGCGCGGGCAGCGAACCAGAATTGTCGGATCGGGCGCCCTCGGGCGCCCGTTTCGTTCCAGCACGGGTCAACAGGGGCGCCTGCGATCCCCTTCTCCATGCCCTCGGCGACAACTGCGGCCCGTTCGATCCCGGGGCGTGCCGGAACGTCGTTGGCGCCGCAGGACGCGCACCCGATTAAGCGCAGACCGGTTTAGTCCCACCAGCGGTCGATCCGCGCGATCTCGTCGTCGGACCAGCCGAAATGGTGCGCGAATTCGTGAACGGTGACGTGGCCCACCAACGCCTCCAGCGTGACGTCGCCGCGACTTGCCCATTCGTCGAGGATCGGTCGGCGGAACAGCGTGACCGTCGAGGGCGGCTCGGGCCAGTCGGCGGAGCGTTCGGTCAACGGCACGCCTTCGTAGAGACCTGTCAGGTCGTAGTCATTCTCGATCTCCATATCCTCGAGCAGTGCCGCATCGGGCCAGTCCTCGACGATGAGACGCACTTCCGCGGCGAGGCCGGCGAACGGGGCAGGCAGCGTGCTGCGGGTCTGCTCGGCGATCCGGCGAATCCGGTCGAGGCTCGGAGCCAGAAGGTCGGTCACGCCAATTCCCGCGATCCTCGGGGCGTGTCGATGGTCGCGACGAGGCCGGGGGTGCCCCGTTCGACCCGGATGCGCGTGTCGTCGATGAGGCCGGACAGGATCTCGACGAGGGCGTCCGCGTTCGGGTGGCGCAGGCGCAGCGCCGTCATCCGCAAGCCCCTATCCTCGAATACCGGAGGGGCGCTGAGCCATTCGATAAAGGCCGGGAAGCAGCCGTCGAAGGGCAGGACGCCGTTGTCCGGGACAGCCATGCGCCAGCGATAGGCGCCCCGCGCCAAACTGATCGGGGTGCCCGCTGCGGGATGGTCCCTCACCAGCGCGTCGAGGTCGTCGGTCCGCACGACCCAGTTCGCGAGGCGCGGCGCACCCGATCGGCGGTCGAGGTCGAACCATCGCGGCCGGTCCGGTGGGGGCGCGTCGGGATCGACGGCGATCACCTCCAGATATTCACCGGGTCCGAGTCCCGAAAGCCGGGTATGCGTCCCCATTCGCGGATGCGCGCCGCCCGCCCCCATTCCGTGATCGAGCGCGCGGTCGACATGGGCGACGCCCGCCTCCAGCGTTGCGGCGGACACGGCGAGGTGGTCAAAGATGATCATGGGGGACGACGCTAATCTGACTGCGATCAAGGCGCAATCGCGCGCGGCCTGCCTGCGGGCGCGGGCGGGCGTGGGCGAGCGGGCGCGTGCCGCCGCCGCGACGCGGCTCTACGCGCGGCTTCGCGGACTGAACGGACGCACGATCGCGGGCTATCTGCCCATCGGCTCGGAGGCGAGCCCCCTTGGGGCGATGCGCGTTCTCGGCAAGGACAACCGCATCTGCGTTCCGGTCGTGACGGCCAAAGGCGCCCCGCTTCGGTTTCGCGAGTGGTGGCCCGGCTGCCCGCTCGAAAAGGGCGTGTTCGGCGTGATGGTCCCCGTGGACGGCGGCTGGCGCGTGCCGGACCTGTTGATCGTCCCGATGGTGGGCTTTGACGATGCGGGCGGCCGGCTAGGATATGGCGGGGGGTTCTACGACCGAACGCTGGCCGGGCTGCCGCAGGCGATGGCGATCGGTTTCGCGCTGGAAGCGCAGCGTCTTGACCCCGTTCCGCGCGGCGCGCACGACATGGAATTGCCCCTGATCGTCACAGAGGCGGGGGTTTTCGGCGCGGCGACGCGCGTGTAGAGCGCGGGCACGTCCCGCCGGAGGCCCAGATGACCCGCCCGTTCGACCGAAGCCTGAAGATCGCGCCCTCCATCCTCGCCGGGGATTTCGCCGATTTCGGCGCGGAATGCCGCACATTGGAGGCGCAGGGGGCGGACTGGGTGCATGTCGATGTGATGGACGGCCACTTCGTGCCGAACCTCAGCTTCGGTCCGGCCATGTGCCGCGCCCTCCGCCCGCATGTCTCGGGCGTGATGGACGTGCATCTGATGATCGCGCCGGTCGATCCGCTGCTCGACGCGTTCCTCGATTCCGGGGCCGACATCCTGACCGCCCATGTGGAGGCCGGACCGCATATCCACCGGACGCTGCAGGCGATTCGCGCGGGCGGCGCCAGGGCGGGGGTCGCGCTCAATCCCGGAACGTCGATCGAGGCGGTCCGGCTGCTTCTCGACGATGTGGATCTCGTCCTCGCCATGACGGTCAATCCCGGCTTCGGCGGCCAGAAATTCCTTCAGGCGCAGCTCGGGAAAATCCGCGCCCTACGCGCGATGATCGGCGACCGCCCGATCCATCTCGAGGTCGATGGCGGCATCGACGTGGATACGGCGCCGCTTGCGACGGCGGCGGGCGCCGACGTCCTCGTCGCCGGCTCGGCGGTCTTCAAGGGTGGCAGCGCGGCCGAGCCGTCCGCCTACGGCCGCCACATCGCCGAGATCCGGGCGTCCGGCCTGCCGGGCATGCGGTCCCGTTCGCAGGGCGTGGCGCAGGACGAGGCCCGCTCCGAATAGGCGGCTAAGGGTGTCGACCGCACCGCCGGCCCGACCGGAACCGTCGTCGCGACGGCGGCAAGAAGGAGCGTCGCGAGAAGCAGGCTTTCGCTCCACGTGGGCGTCCGGCGTTCGTTGGTTCGAGTCAGGTGCATTCTGCCCCCAGAGGTTAATGGTCTTTGACCGATATGTCGGGGCGGACTTCGCCGCCTGTGTCGCCGGGACTTCGCCCCGGTGTTCCTGATGGTGTCTAGAGCGCCGGAATGTCGGCGATCGTAAACTTCGTCTTTTCGTTCCCGGTCCGGGCGATGCAGTCGGACAGGTTCCGCGCGAGCTCGCGGGCGTGGCGCGCCTCGTCGGTCGGATGACCGGCATGGTGCAGCAGCGCATCCATTTGCTGCGCCACACGGGTCAGGGCCGCCACGAGACGTTCGGCCGGATATTCGGGACAGGCCGAGGCGATCTCGCGGACGAGCGCGCGGTAGCCCTCCGGCCCGGCATGGAGCGCTTCGAGGACTTCCATCTCCAGATCCTGCTCTCGCATCGCTTCGCCTTCTGCTGCGTGACCCGACGACTCGTTCGAGAAGGGTATTGGCCGATCGGCCCCGGTTTCGTCACGCCATTCTTGCCGACAATTTTATCCGGATCCGTTCGGTGCTCTGCCCGTTTCAGGGGGGCGCAGTTTCCGCGGGAAATCGTGGCCCTGGCGGTTCCCTGCGGACGTCGTGACAATAGGGGCGCTTGCCGCGGGGTTCGACGTCACCGAAACGTGCCCTCCCGGGGGTTTTGTTTGTGCCGATCCGATGGCAGGCAACCCGCGGGCCGGGACCGCTTGCCGCGAAAGGACGCGTTCGATGATTCGCACCCGCACGATCCTCTTTGCCGCCCTCGTGGCGCTGCTCGCGCTCGCAGCCGGCGTCGCATTGCGACTGCTTCTGACGGATCGCGCGACGCCCGTCGTCGCCACCGAGCTCGGCGCGCCGTTCGAGCTCGTCGATCAGTCCGGCGCGTCCATCACGGAGGCGGCTTTCACCGGCCGGCCGAGCCTGCTTTTCTTCGGGTTCACCCATTGCCCGGAGGTGTGCCCCACGACGATCTACGAGATGGATGCCTGGCTCGACGACCTCGGCGCGACGCCCGAGGAGGTCGGCACGTTCTTCGTCACCGTCGATCCCGAGCGCGACACCGTGGAATACCTTCAGAACTACCTTGCGTCCCAGTCGGACCGGATCACCGGCATCACGGGCGAGCCCGAGGCCGTGTGGGACATGGCGCGAAGCTGGCGCATCTATTGGCAGAAGCGGCCCCTGGGCGACGGGGACTACACGCTGGACCATTTCGCGTCGGTCTTCGTGCTCGACGAGGCCGGGCGGGTCTCGGATCTGATCGCTTACGGCGCGGATGCGGAGGAGGCCAAGGCGAAGATCGCAAAGGTGCTGCGATAGGCGGTAAAACGCTGGCCACAGGCGCGAAGCTGGGCTAGGCTGCCGGCATCAGACCCGGAAAACCGGGCGGGCAGTTCAAGTTACAGGCGGATAAATGACAGAAATCGCGCATGGCGCGGTCGTCGTCCTTCCGGGCGAGGCCATCGTGTCCCGTTGGTGGCGGACGCTCGACAAGGGCGTGCTCGGCGCCCTGGTCCTGCTCTTCGCGATCGGGCTTCTTCTGGGCTTCGCCGCGAGCGTGCCCCTGGCGGAGCGTAACAACCTGCCGTCCTTCCACTACGTCTATCGGCAGGCGCTGTTTGGCGGCATGGCCTTCGCGGTGATGCTCGTCACCTCCATGCTGTCGCCGCAGACCATCCGGCGGCTGGGCGTGATCGGGTTCTTCCTCGCGGCCGTGGCGCTGATGCTCCTGCCGGTCCTCGGCACCGATTTCGGCAAGGGCGCGACGCGGTGGTACTCGCTGGGCTTCGCCGCGCTGCAGCCGTCGGAGTTCCTCAAGCCCGTCTTCGTCATCATGTGCGCCTGGCTCATGGCGTCCGCGGCGGAGCCCGACGGCCCTCCGGGCAAGACGATCAGTTTCGCGATCCTCGTCTTCGTCATTGCCTTTCTCGCGCTGCAGCCCGATTTCGGGCAGGCGATGCTGACCGTGGTCGCGTGGTCGGCGATCTACTTCGTCGCCGGCGCGCCGATCCTGCTCCTGACCGGGGTGGTGGCGGCGGTCGGGGGCGCCGGCGTGGTCGCGTACCACAATTCCGAGCACTTCGCCCGCCGCATCGACGGCTTCCTGTCGCCCGAGGTCGATCCCCGCACGCAGATGGGCTATGCCATCGACGCGATCCGCGAGGGCGGCTTTCTCGGGACCGGCGTGAACGAGGGCCGGGTGAAGTGGATCCTGCCGGACGCGCATACCGACTTCATCATCGCCGTGGCCGCCGAGGAATACGGCCTCGTCATGGTGCTCTGCATCGTCGGCCTCTTCGGCTTCGTTGCCGCGCGTTGCCTCATGCGCCTTTGCGCGGAGCGGGATCTGTTCATCCGTCTCGCCGGAACGGGACTTACCGTGCTCTTCGCGAGTCAGGCCTTCATCAATCTGGGCGTCGCCGTCCGGCTCCTGCCGGCCAAGGGCATGACGCTTCCGTTCGTCAGCTACGGCGGGTCCTCGCTCATTGCGATGGGGCTGTTGACGGGGATGCTTCTCTGCTTCACCCGGACGCGGCCCCAGTCCGAGATCGGGGACCATCTGCTGTCGAACGGATACCGATGACACCACTCATCGTCATTGCCGCCGGGGGGACCGGCGGGCACATGTTTCCCGCCCAGGCCCTCGCCGAGGAGATGCTCGCCCGCGGCTGGCGCGTGAAGCTCGCCACAGATGCGCGGGGCGCGCGCTATGCCGGCGGCTTCCCCGACGAGGTGGAGGTGGGCGTGGTTCCCTCTGCGACCTTCGCGCGGGGCGGGCTCGTGGCGAAGGCCCGCGTGCCGCTGACGCTGACGAGCGGCACGTTCCGGGCGTTGGCGGCGTTCCGCCGCGACCGTCCGGCGCTCGTCGCGGGGTTCGGCGGCTACCCGGCCATCCCCGCCATGGCGGCGGCGGTGATGCTGAAGCTGCCGCGCCTTCTGCACGAGCAGAACGGCGTGCTGGGCCGGGTGAACCAGATCTTCGCCACCCGTGTGAACGCGGTCGCCTGCGGGACCTGGCCCACAGAGCTGCCGGACGGGGTCGAGGCACTCCATGTCGGCAATCCCGTGCGCGGCGCGATCCTCGCCCGCGCGGCCGCGCCCTACATCACGCCGGGCGATTACCCGATGAGCGTTCTCGTCATGGGCGGCTCTCAGGGCGCGCGCGTGCTGTCCGACGTCGTGCCCGAGGCGATCTCGCGCTTGCCCGACGACATCCGGACGCGGATCCGCGTGGCGCATCAGGCGCGGCCGGAGGATCACGACCGCGTCGCGGCCTTCTACGACGACGCCGGGATCAACGCCGACATCCGGCCCTTCTTCGACGACGTGCCGCGCCGCATGGCCGACGCGCAACTCGTGATCGCGCGCTCCGGCGCCTCCACCGTCGCCGATCTGAGCGTGATCGGCCGGCCCTCGATCCTGATCCCGCTCGCCAGCGCCATCCGCGACGAGCAGACGGTGAATGCCCGCGCGCTGAGCGAGGCGGGCGCCGCGATCCTCGTTCCAGAGCGCAAGCTCAACCCCCAAAGCCTCGCCGAGCAGGTCGAGCTGATCCTCACCAGCCCCGACGGCGCCCTGCAGATGAGCCGCGCCGCCCTGTCCGTCGCCAGACCCGACGCGGCCGCGCGCCTCGCCGATCTCGCCGAATACGTCTCGAAGGAGGCCGCATGAACCCCACCAAGCTGCCCCAGCAGATGGGCCCCGTCCATTTCGTCGGGATCGGCGGAATCGGCATGTCGGGCATCGCCGAGGTCCTCATGTCCTACGGCTACGTGGTGCAGGGCTCGGACCTGAAGGCCTCGCCCATCACCGAGCGGCTGGCCCGGCTCGGCGCGCGCATCTTCACGAGCCAGTCGGCGGAAAACCTGGAGGGGGCCGAGGTTGTCGTTATCTCCTCCGCGATCAAGCCGGGCAATGCCGAGCTCGATGCCGCGCGCGCCCGCGGCCTGCCGATCGTGCGCCGCGCGGAGATGCTGGCGGAACTCATGCGGATGAAGTCCAACGTCGCGGTCGCGGGCACGCATGGCAAGACCACCACGACGACGATGGTGGCCGCGCTCCTCGACGCCGGGGCGCTCGACCCGACGGTGATCAACGGCGGCATCATCCACGCCTACGGCTCGAACGCGCGGATGGGCATGGGCGAGTGGATGGTGGTGGAAGCCGACGAGAGCGACGGCACGTTCAACCGTCTGCCCGCGACTATTGCCATCGTCACCAACATCGACCCCGAGCATATGGAGCACTGGGGCACGATCGAGCGGCTGCGGCAGGGCTTCACCGATTTCGTGTCGAACATCCCGTTCTACGGCCTCGCCATCTGCTGCACCGACCATCCCGAGGTGCGCGCCCTCGTCGGCCGCGTCACCGACCGGCGCGTGGTCACGTTCGGCTTCAATGCCCAGGCCGACGTACGCGCGATCAACCTGCGCTACGAGGCCGGGTCGGCGCGGTTCGACATCCAGCTTCAGGGCGAGGACGCGCTGATCGAGGGGTGCCGCCTGCCGATGCCCGGGGACCACAACGTCTCGAACGCGCTCGCCGCCGTCGCGGTCGCGCGCGAGCTCGGCGTGCCCCGGGACGTGATCCGCGACGGGCTCGGCGCGTTCGGCGGCGTGAACCGGCGCTTCACGCGCGTGGGCGAATGGAACGGTGTGCCGATCATCGACGATTACGGCCACCACCCGGTCGAGATCGCCGCCGTCCTCAAGGCGGCGCGGCAGTCCATCGGCGATACCGGGCGCGTCATCGCCGTGCATCAGCCGCACCGCTACTCGCGGCTGCACACGCTGTTCGACGAGTTCTGCGGCTGCTTCAACGAGGCCGACGTGGTGGGCATCTCTGAGGTCTACGCCGCGGGCGAGGAGCCGATCCCCGGCGCGGGCCGGGACGATCTGGTGGCGGGGCTGATCCGCACCGGGCATCGCCATGCCCGCGCGGTGACCGACGAGGCCGACCTGGAGCGGCTCGTGCGGGAGCAGGCGCGGCAGGGCGACATCGTCGTCTGCCTCGGCGCAGGCACGATCTCGGCCTGGGCCAACGCATTGCCCGCGCGCCTCGCGGCCTGATCCGGTTACGTGGCCACGATCCCCGTCACCTATCCGCCCGTCCGCGGCACGCTCACGCCGGACCGAAACCTCGCGGACCTGACCTGGCTGCGCGTGGGCGGCCCGGCAGACGCGCTGTTCCAGCCGGCCGACCTCGACGACCTGCGCGACTTCCTCGCGGCGCTCGACCCGAGGGTGGCGATCTTTCCGATGGGGGTCGGCTCGAACCTGATCGTGCGGGACGGGGGGCTCCGCGCGGTGGTCGTCCGGCTGGGCCGTGGGTTCAATCGCATCGAGACGGGCATCAACACCGTCGAAGTCGGCGCGGCGGCGCTCGACGCGCAGGTCGCGCGGGTGGCGGCGAAGGCGGGGCTCGACCTCACCTTCCTGCGCACGATCCCCGGAACGATCGGCGGGGCCGTTCGGATGAACGCCGGCTGCTACGGGCGCTACACCGCCGACCACCTTCTCGAAATACAGGCGGTGACGCGCGAGGGCGAGGCGGTGGTGATCCCGGCGGCCGAGCTCGACTTCGGTTACCGGTCCTCGAACCTGCCGGACGGCCACATCATCACCGCCGCCACCTTCCGCGCCAATCCCGGCGCGCCGGAGGTGCTGGAGGCGCGCATGGTCGAGCAGGTCGCCCGTCGCGACGAGACGCAGCCGACGAAGGACCGCAGTGCAGGCAGCACGTTCCGCAATCCGGCCGGCTACAGCAGCACGGGCCGCGACGACGACGTGCACGACCTGAAGGCGTGGACGCTGATCGACGAGGCCGGCCTGCGCGGAGCAATGCGGGGCGGCGCAATCATGTCGCCGAAGCACCCCAACTTTCTGGTCAATCGGGACAACGCAACGGCCGCCGATCTGGAGGGTCTGGGCGAGGAGGTCCGGAAAAGGGTTTCCGCGCATAGCGGATTGACGCTAGAGTGGGAAATCATGCGGGTCGGAGAACCCGCGTTCCCGTAAGGCCCGCAAGAGGCCGGGGACGACAAGAAGGCGCGGGCGCAACGCTCCGGGCACGAGGCGCAGGAACGGGTATGTCGGGCAGGACACCCAAGCATGTCGCCGTCCTCATGGGCGGCAGGTCGGCGGAGCGTGAGGTCAGCCTTTCCTCCGGGCGCGGCTGCGCGGCTGCGTTGCGCGCGGCGGGCTACCGCGTGAGCGAGATCGACGCGGGCGACGACCTGGTGGAGCGCTTGCACGCCGTGGCCCCCGACGTCGTCTTCAACGGGCTGCACGGCCGGTGGGGCGAGGACGGATGCGTTCAGGGCCTGCTCGATTGGCTCAGGCTGCCCTACACCCATTCCGGCGTGCTGGCCTCGGCCACCGCAATGGACAAGACCCGCGCCAAGGCGGTGTTCCGCGCGGTCGGGCTGCCCGTGGTGGAAAGCCGGATCGTCCCGAAGGCCGCGGCGATGGCCGCGCATGTCCTGCCGCCGCCCTATGTCGTGAAGCCCAACGCCGAGGGCTCCTCCGTCGGCATCTATATCGTACGCGAGGGGGCGAACACGCCGCCGCGCCTCGCGGATACGATGCCGGCGGAGGTGATGGTGGAGAGCTACGCGCCAGGCCGCGAGCTGACCTGCACCGTGCTGGGGGCCCCCGGGACGGAGCGGGCGCTCGCGATCACCGACATCCATTTCGAGGGCGATTACGACTACGCCGCAAAATACGAGGTCGGAGGTAGCAGCCATACGATTCCGGCCGACCTGCCGGCGGAGATCACCGCCGCCTGCCACGACTACGCCGTGCGCGCCCATCGCGCGCTCGGCTGCCGCTCGATCAGTCGGTCGGATCTCCGCTGGGACGAACGTCGCGGCCTGGACGGACTGATCCTGCTCGAAACCAACACGCAGCCCGGCATGACGCCGACTTCACACGCGCCGGAGCAGGCCGCGCATTGCGGGATCTCCTTCGCGGCGCTTTGCGCGGAACTCGTGGAGGACGCCTCGTGCGACCGGTGAAAGCGCAGGCCGATGTCGAGCGGGCCGATCCCGCGCCGTCGAAATGGCGTTACCGTTGGGAGCGGCTTTGGCTCACGCCGCTTTTCCGCGCACTCATCCGCACCGGCATCCCGAGCCTCGCGTTTGTCGCGCTGTTCACCTGGTACATCAACGACGACGCCCGCGTCGCGGCGATCCTCGACGGCTGGAGCGCCTTCGTGAAGGAGGTGCAGAACCGCCCGGAATTCATGGTCGACGAGCTGCGCGTCGAGGGCGCGTCCGCGGATCTGCGCTCCGACATCGAGGAGGCGCTGCCCATCGACCTGCCGCTGTCGCAGTTCCAGCTCGACATCGAGAACCTGCGCGCCCTGCTTCTGGACCTCGATCCGGTGCGGGACGCGGAGGTTCGCATCCGGTCCGGGGGCGTCCTGCTCCTGAAGGTGACGGAGCGCGATCCGGCGGTGGCCTGGCGACGCCCGCGCGGGGTGGAGCTTCTGGATGCGACCGGCCATCGCGTCGCGACGCTCGACCACCTGTCGGAAGCCGGCTCGCTGCCGCTCATCGCGGGGGAGGGGGCCGACCGCAAGGTGCCCGAGGCGCTCGCCCTGATCGAGGCGGCCGCCCCGATCGCCGACCGGCTGGTCGGATTGACGCGGGTCGGCAACCGTCGCTGGGACCTGATCCTGACGCGCGACCAGCGGATCGCGCTGCCCGAGGAGGCGCCGGCCGCGGCGCTCGACCGGGCGCTCGCCATGCATGCCGCCAGGGACGTGCTCAATCGCGACGTGATGGTCGTCGACCTCCGCCTGTCGCACCGCCCCGTCCTGCGGCTTTCGGAGACGGCCCGCGCCGAGCTGCGCCGCCTGCGGGATCTCGAACGCCTGTCCTATGCCGGGAGAAAAGAATGAGCCGATTGTTCCGAGCCCAGCGGGCGATGCGCCGCACGCGGCAGGCCGCCCTGCAGCGTGGTGTGATCGCCATCCTCGACGTGGGCACCTTCAAGACCTCCTGCCTCGTTCTGCGCTTCGAGGAGAACACGCCGCAGGGCGAGGGCGTGGGCCACATGGCCGGGCAGTCGAACTTTCGCGTGATCGGTGCGGCGACGACCCGCTCCCGCGGCATCCGGCAGGGCGAGGTCGACGCCATGCCCGAGACGGAGCGCGCGATCCGCACCGTCGTGCAGGGCGCGCAACGGATGGCGAACATGCGTGTCGACCACGTCATCGCCTGCTTCTCCGGCGGGCGGCCGGCCTCCTATCCGCTGTCGGGCGAGGTGATGCTCGAGGCGGGGCCCTGCACCGTGCACGACGTGGGCCGGGTCTTGTCCTCGGTCGACACGCCGGATCTGGGGCCCGGGCGGGAGGTGCTTCACGCGCAGCCGGTCAATTTCGGCATCGATCACCGGACCACGCTGCGCGATCCACGTGGACAGACCGGGGAGATGCTGCGTGCCGACATGCACCTGCTGTCGGTGGACGCCCATGCGATCGAAAGTCTGCTCACCTGCATCCATCGCTGCGATCTGGAGCTCGCGGGACTCGCCAACGCATCCTACGCGGCGGCGACGAGCGCGCTGGTCGAGGACGAGAAGGAGCTCGGAGCGGCCTGCATCGACATGGGCGGCGGGACGACCGGTATCTCGATCTGGATGCGCAAGCACATGGTCTATGCGGAAACGGTGCCGTTCGGCGGCGCCCAGGTCACCTCCGACATCAGCCAGGGCCTGCGCATCCCGACAGCCACGGCGGAAACGATCAAGACCCGCTACGGCGGGGTGCACGCGACCGGAATGGACGACCGCGAGATGATCTCGCTCGAGGCGGATACCGGCGACTGGCACCACGACCGGCGGGAGGTCACGCGGACGGAGCTGATCGGGATCATACGGCCCCGCGTGGAGGAGATCCTCGTGGAGGTGCGCACCACGCTCGACAATGCGGGCTTCAGCGAGTTGCCGAGCCAGAGGATCGTGCTGACCGGCGGCGCCTCGCAGCTACCCGGCCTCGACCAGATGGCGCAGCGCATCCTCGGAAACCAGGTCCGTCTCGGCCGGCCGCTCCGCGTGCACGGGCTGCCCGACGCGGCCAAGGGGCCGGCCTTCGCGGCGTCGGTCGGCCTTTGCATGCAGGGCGCGGAGCCGCAGGACGAGTTCTGGGACTTCGACCCGGTGCCGCAATACACGTCCGGCCGCTCGTTCGCCCGCGCGCTGCGGTGGTTCCGGGACAATTGGTGAGCGCCGACACCTTTTCGCCGCAATCAGGGAATCAGTGTCTTTTTTCTGATGACGGCTCCGCGCAAAGCCGTTACCTTTCGACAACAATAAGCGGAAAACGCGGCAGATGGCCGAGCAGGCCGAACAATACAGGTGGACATAGCACATGACATTGAATCTGACGACGCCGGCCGTGACCGGGGAAGTTGACCTGCGCCCGCGCATCACCGTCTTCGGTGTGGGCGGTGCCGGGGGCAATGCGGTCAACAACATGATCCAGAAGGATCTCGAAGGCGTCGAGTTCGTTGTCGCGAACACCGACGCGCAGGCGCTGCAGCAGAACCGCGCGCCAGCCAGGGTTCAGCTCGGGGTTCGGGTGACCGAGGGTCTCGGCGCTGGCGCCCGCCCGACCATCGGAGCGAGCGCCGCGGAGGAATCCATCGAGGAGATCGTGGACCGGCTGGCCGGCGCGCATATGTGCTTCATCACCGCCGGTATGGGCGGTGGCACGGGAACCGGCGCCGCGCCGATCATCGCGCAAGCCGCGCGCGAGCTCGGCATCCTGACGGTCGGCGTCGTCACCAAGCCGTTCCAGTTCGAAGGCACCAAGCGGATGCGGCAGGCCGAGGAGGGCGTCGACGCGCTCCAGAAGGTCGTCGACACGCTGATCATCATTCCGAACCAGAACCTGTTCCGGCTGGCCAACGAGAAGACGACCTTCACCGAGGCCTTCTCGATGGCCGACGACGTGCTCTATCAGGGCGTCAAGGGCGTGACCGACCTGATGGTCCGGCCGGGCATGATCAACCTCGACTTCGCCGACGTCCGTTCGGTCATGGACGAGATGGGCAAGGCCATGATGGGCACCGGCGAGGCCGAGGGCGAGGATCGCGCCGTCGAGGCCGCCGAGAAGGCCATCGCAAACCCGCTTCTCGACGAGCTCAGCCTGTCGGGCGCGAAGGGTGTGCTCATCAACATCACCGGCGGACACGACCTCACCCTCTTCGAGATGGACGAGGCCGCGAACCGCATCCGTAAGGAGGTGGACGAGGACGCGAACATCATCGTGGGTTCCACCCTCGATCCGGCGATGGAAGGCGTGATGCGTGTGTCCGTCGTCGCGACCGGGATCGACGCCATTGCCTCCCGCGATGCCGACCCGCTGCCGCGCCGTCGCCTTTCGGAGCCGACTGCTCGCCACGAGGCGAAAGCCGAACCCGCGCACGAGCCGGAAGCGCCGGCCGTCGCGGCCTCCGCCGAGCCCGAGCCGTCGAAGCCCAGCTTTTTCGACGCTGTGGACCAGCAGGAGGCGGAGGAGTCCGAGGTCGCCGAGGCGTTCGTCTCCGACAGGGCCGACGATCTTCCGCCGCCCGCCTACCGGCCGGCTCCTGTCGCCCCCGTCGCGGAAGCGGCCGAAGCCGCGGTCCCGTTCCGCCCCTCGCGTCCGGCAGCCACGCCGTCGCCCGAGACGATGGAGCGCCTGCGCGCCGCCGTCCTGAACGGTGAGCGTCGCCCGAACCCCGAGCCGCGGCAGCCGGCGCCGGCCGAGAACCACGCGCGCTTCGGCTTCGGATCGCTTATCCACCGGATGACCGGCACTGGCGCCGACATGCCGGCGCAGCGCTCGGCGGCCGTGGCCCCTGCGCCGAAAGCCGACCCGGAGGACGAGCGCATCGAGATTCCGGCCTTCTTGCGGCGGCAGGCGAACTGAGCCCGGGCGATTCCCACGGAACAGGAAGCGGCGGCCCCGGTGGCCGCCGTTTTCCGTTTCCGGGCTGCGGCTGACCTCACGAAACGATCACAAGGTCCGGACGTTCGAGAGCCGGTCCGAGCAGGTACGCGGGCGTGTAAATGCTTCGGATCGCTGAAAAAAAGTTAGTATATGGCCATATCGGCGGCATTCCGCCAAGACGCGCCGCAATCCTGTTTCACTCCGTAACCACCGTTGAATTGAACGGACGGGAGGGCATGCGTAGCTCACCGTCATGGAAGCGCCCCTGAAGCGGCGCGGTGGCAACGATACGGAGCAGTCTCATGCAAACGACGGTCAGGAACATCGTTCGGTTCTCCGGTATCGGCCTTCACTCGGGCCGCAGTGTTCGCCTGTCGGTTCATCCCGCCCCCCCGCATCACGGCATCTGGTTTCGCCGCACCGATATCGACGGCAACAACATGATCGCCGCCCGCCACGACGCGGTGGAACTGTCGCCCCTTTGCACGATGCTCGTGAACGAGGCCGGCGTGTCGGTCTCGACCGTGGAACACATCATGGCCGCGCTGACCGGCTGCGGCGTCCACAACGCGATCCTGGAGATCGACGGCCCCGAAGTGCCGATCCTCGACGGGTCGGCTGCCGACTTCGTGCGTGCCATCCTGCGCACCGGCACCCGTCGTCTCGACGCCCCGGTGCACGCCATCGAGGTGCTGCGCCGCGTTCATGTCGTCGACGGCCCGGCCTCCGCCATGCTGACGCCCGCCGAGGAGCTAGAGATCGACGTCTCGATCGAGTTTGCCGACACGGCCATCGGCCACCAGCACAAGGTGCTGCGTCTGTCGAACGGAACCTTCGTGCGCGAGCTCTGCGACAGCCGGACCTTCTGCCGCCGCGCCGATGTCGATGCGATGCAGGCGGCGGGCAAGGCGCTCGGCGGCTCGCTGCTGAATGCCGTCGTCGTCAATGGCGAGCGTGTGGAAAACCCCGAGGGGTTCCGTCACGACGACGAGGCGGTGCGCCACAAGATGCTCGACGCACTGGGCGACCTCGCGTTGGCCGGTGCACCGATCCTCGGACGCTACACGGGCATCCGCTCGGGTCATGCGACCACGAACCGTCTCCTGCGCGCGCTGTTCGCCGATCCGCTGGCCTATCGGATCCGCACGCTCGCGCCGTCCGAGGCACGCCTTCTGCCCGGGGCCGGGCTTGAGAAGGACGTCTTCGCGCATCTCTAGGCCTGTCCGGACCGGGGTATTGTGCCGCGCTTGCGCTTCACAGCCTCCGGCGGCTCGACTATGGTGCCGCTAGATCCGGACGGGCACGGCAGGGAAAAGAACGCATGACGGAACGGCGCGTGGCGCGGCTTGGCACATCTCTGACGACGCTCGCGACCCTCGCCTTTCTTGCGGCCTGCGGCAGCGATACGGTCGCGCTTGAGGATACGGCCCCGGACGCCATCTACCAGCAGGCGGAGCTCGCCCTCGCGGAGGGCGATCCCGAGGACGCGGCGCGCCTCTTCGGGGAGGTGGAACGGCTTTATCCCTATTCCGAATTCGCGAAGCGGGGCCTCATCATGCAGGCCTTCGCCCATCACCGGAGCCGCGATTACGAGAATGCGCGCGCCGCCGCGCAGCGCTTCATCGACTTCTATCCTGCCGACGAGGACGCGGCCTATGCGCAGTACCTCCTCGCGCTCAGCTATTACGACCAGATCGATCAGGTCGGTCGCGATCAGGGCCTGACCTTTCAGGCGCTGCAATCCTTGCGCACCGTGATCGAGCAATATCCTGACAGTGAATACGCCCGATCGAGCATCCTGAAGTTCGACCTCGCCTTCGACCATCTCGCCGCGAAGGAGATGGAGATCGGACGCTACTACCTGAAGCGGAAGCACTACCCCGCCGCCATCAATCGGTTCCGGGCCGTCGTGGAGGAGTTCCAGACCACGACCCACACGCCGGAGGCGCTGATGCGGCTGGTGGAATCGTATCTCTCCCTCGGGCTGACGGAGGAGGCGCAGACGGCCGGCGCGATCCTCGGCTACAATTTCCAGTCCTCGCCCTTTTATGACGACGCCTATCGACAGCTGACCGGCCGCGGGCTTGCGCCCGAGGCGGCGGGCAGCAACTGGCTCGTCGACGTCTACCGTCGTACCGTCCGCGGGAACTGGCTCTGAATGGCCCGATCAGGATGACGCGCGACGCGCTCTGGCGGAACGGGGCCGGGCGGATGTAGTTAACGGACATGCTCCGATCCCTCGACATCCGTGACATGCTCATCATCGACCGCCTCTCGCTCGAGTTCGGAGCCGGGCTCAACGTGCTGACCGGGGAAACGGGTGCGGGCAAGTCGATCCTTCTCGATTCGCTCGGGTTCGTCCTGGGCTGGCGCGGGCGCGCGGAGCTCGTGCGGCAGGGGGCGGCGCAGGGCGAGGTCACGGCGGCGTTCGACCTGCCGGCGGACCATGCCGCGCAGGCGGTTCTGGACGAGCACGGGATCGCGGCGCAGGATGGCGAGCTGCTTCTTCGTCGGGTCAACACGCCGGACGGGCGCAAGACCGCGTGGGTTAACGGCACACGGGTCACGGGGGAGGTGCTGCGGGCCCTGTCCGACACGCTGCTGGAACTGCACGGGCAGCACGACGACCGGGGCCTGCTCGACGTGAACGGACACCGCACGCTGCTCGACGCCTTTGCCGGCGCGGACCTCTCGGCGGTGCGTCAGGCATGGACCCGTCTCGCAGCGGCCCGGAAGGCGTTGCGCGATGCGGAAGCCAAGCGCGACGAAGCCCGCGCGGAGGAGGACTTCCTGCGCCACGCCGTCCAAGAGCTCGAGCTTCTCGATCCGAAGCCGAAGGAGGAGGAGGAGCTCGACACGCGGCGGCGCCTCATGCAGGGGGCCGAGCGAATTCGCGACGACGTGGCCAAGGCGCTGCAGGCGATCGGACCGCAGGGCGCGGAGGGCATGATGATGGACGCGACCCGCTGGCTCGACGGGGCCGCCGACGGGGCGGGGGAGGCTTTGGGCGGCGCGCTCGACGCGCTGAACCGCGCGATGATCGAGCTGGGCGAGGCGCAGGCGGGCGTCGAGACTTGCCTCGACGCGCTGTCCTTCGATCCCTCCGAGCTGGAGGTCACGGAGGAGCGGCTCTTCGCGATCCGGGCACTGGCGCGGAAGCACGGGGTCTTCGCTGACGATCTCCCGGCGCTCGCGATCGAGCTGCGCGGACGGCTCGATCTGCTCGATGCCTCCACGGGCGGGCTGGCCAGGCTGGCGGAGGCGGCGAAGGTCTCCGGGACGGAATACGACGCGGCCGCGGCCGAGCTGTCGAGCCTGCGTCGGGCGGCGGCGACGCGGCTCGACGCGGCGATGCAGGCGGAGCTCGCGCCGCTGCGCATGGACCGCGCGACCTTCACGACCCGGGTCGCCAATGCCGCGCCCGGACCAGACGGTGCCGACGCGGTGGCCTTCGAGGTGGCGACCAATCCCGGCGCGCCCTCCGGCCCGCTCGACAAGATCGCCTCGGGGGGGGAGCTGAGTCGGTTCCTGCTGGCCCTCAAGGTGTGCCTGACGGGCGGCGACCGGTCGCGCACGCTGATCTTCGACGAGATCGACCGCGGCGTCGGCGGGGCGACCGCGGATGCCGTCGGGCGCCGGCTCAAGGCGCTGGCCGATGGCGGGCAGGTGCTGGTCGTGACCCACTCGCCGCAGGTCGCGGCGCTTGGCGCGCATCACTGGCGGGTGGAAAAGCGCGTCGCGAACGATGCGACGTTGTCCACCGTCACGCCGGTGGCGGCGGCCGACCGTATCGACGAGATCGCCCGGATGCTGGCCGGCGACAGCATCACGGATGCGGCGCGCGGCGCGGCACGCGCCCTGCTCGACGCCGCAGCGTAGAGCAGGCTTCCCCAAGCGGGCGGAGGGTTCCGACGGCTGGACGAACACCGGTACAGTAACGTCAGGTCTGAGCACGGGCAGCAGCCTCTGCCGATCGGGGGTGGTCGCCGCAGGCATGGAACGCCACTGACGCGTTCGACGCGGCGGCAGCGGACCATCCGCCCCCGATAAACCCTATTCGTCCGGTGCCGCCTTTGCCCGACCGAGGGCCACGAGCAGGCAGCGTTCGAGGTCGCGTCGTTCGGCGGGCGTAAGGAAGGCGCCGATCTCGACCTCGCGAGAGCCGCCGGCGAGGGTGAGGTAATCCTCGATCTGCCCCACCTTCTTGTGGCGATCGACCCGTATCCAGTAGGGATTCGCCTCCCAGTCGCGGCGTCGCCCGTCGGGCTCGACGCGGACGAGGCGGGCGCTGTCGCGCGTCATCGCGAAGGTCTCATGGATGTCGCGGTCGCGCCAGTTGCGGTGGATCGACCACCAGAGCCCCCCGACCGAGATCATCGCGAACGGCAGGATGGCGAGGAAAACGACCGTTCCGAGCAAGCCGATCAGCGGGATGCAGGCCATACCGAACGCGATCCCGATCACCCACACGAAACCTGTCCCGGTAAGCGACTGGTGGGGCCAGAGTTCCACCTCGAACGCAAAGGCCCCGGCAGATGCCGGGGCCCCCTCGATGTTCTTGGTGACCCGGAACGGCATCAGTGATGCGGATGCCGGTCCCACATCTCGCGCGTGGGCAACGTCTCGAACGTATGCTCCGGCGGCGGGTTCGGCAGGATCCATTCCAGCGTGTCGGCGTGCTCGCCCCAATAGGCGGGGGTCCGGACGCGCTGACCGGCGAAGATCGTGTAGAAGACCACGCCGATGAAGAACAGGAACGACGCGAAGCTCAGGAACGCACCCCAGGAGGAGACATAGTTCCAAAGCGCGAAGGCGTCCGGGTAGTCGATGTAGCGCCGCGGCATGCCCTGACGCCCAAGGAAATGCTGCGGGAAGAAGGTCAGGTTGGCGCCGATGAAGAACGCCCAGAAATGCACCTTGCCGGCCCATTCAGGGTATTGCCGCCCCGACATCTTGCCGATCCAGTAGTAGATCCCGGCGAAGATGCCGAACACGGCGCCGAGCGACATCACGTAGTGGAAGTGCGCCACGACATAGTAGGTGTCGTGATAGGCGCGGTCAATTCCGGCCTGGCTCAGCACGATGCCGGTGACGCCGCCCACGGTGAACAGGAAGATGAACCCGATCGCGAAGAGCATCGGCGTCTTGAACTCGATCGAGCCGCCCCACATCGTCGCGATCCAGGAGAAGATCTTCACCCCCGTCGGCACCGCGATGATCATCGTGGCGACCATGAAGTAGCTCTGCTGCGTCAGCGACATGCCCACCGTATACATATGGTGCGCCCAGACGACGAAGCCGAGCGCGCCGATCGCCACCATCGCGTAGACCATCGGCAGGTAGCCGAAGATCGGCTTCTTGGAGAAGGTCGCGACCACGTGGCTGACGATGCCGAAGGCCGGAAGCACGACGATGTAGACCTCCGGGTGTCCGAAGAACCACAGGATGTGCTGGTAGAGCACCGGATCGCCGCCGCCCGCCGGGTCGAAGAAGGTCGTTCCGAAGTTGCGGTCGGTCAGCAGCATGGTGATCGCGCCGGCCAGCACGGGCAGCGCCAGCAGGATGAGCCAGGCGGTCACGAAGATCGACCAGGCGAACAGCGGCACCTTGTGCAGCGTCATGCCCGGCGCGCGCATGTTGAGGAAGGTCGTGATGATGTTGATCGCGCCCAGAATCGAGGAGGCGCCGGAGACGTGGACCGCGAAGATCGCGATATCCGTCGACAGGCCCTGCTCGGTCGTCGAGAGCGGCGGATACAGCACCCAGCCGATGCCGGAGCCGAGCTGGCCGTTGCCGCCGGGCACGAAGACCGAGGTGACGGCGAGCGAGGTGCCGGCCACGAAGAGCCAGAAGCTGAGGTTGTTCAGACGCGGAAACGCCATGTCGGGCGCGCCGATATGCAGCGGCATGAAGTAGTTGCCGAAACCGCCGAAGAGCGCCGGAATGACCACGAAGAACATCATCAGGATGCCGTGGCCGGTGATCATCACGTTCCACAGATGCCCGTTCGGGGTGCACTCGCCGGCCGCCGCCGCGGTGATCCGCGCTCCTTCCATGCACATGTACTGGACGCCGGGGTCCATCAGCTCGAGCCGCATGTAGACGGTGAAGGCGACCGAGATGAATCCCGCCAGTCCAGAGACGAGCAGGTAGAGGATCCCGATATCCTTGTGGTTCGTGGACATGAACCAGCGCGTGAAGAAGCCGGGCTTCCCGTGCGCCTCGTGTCCCGTATGTGCGGCGTCGGCCATGCGGTCGCTCCCCGTGAACGTGAAATGCGAATCCCGCGCCGGGGCGTCACCCCGAAGCGTTCGTGCCGCGTTCTAGCAATCGCGTCGCGCGGCGGCAACGGCACAAGAGGTCGCGTCGGCCGGGAACGTTGCCGCGACGGCAGGCGTCACCGGCGACACGGGGCCAAAGCGCGCGATTCGGCAGGGATACGGATGCCGAACAGAAGCGCGGCGTTCAGGACGGAGAATACCAGCGCGACCCAGAACAGGCCGAGCACGAGCGGCGCGACCGCGATCTCGGCGACGACGACCGCGTAGTTCGGATGGGGGATCAGGCGGAACGGCCCGTGCATGACAACGGGTTCCGGCAGGACGATGATCCGCGTCGTCCAGCGCTCGCCCAGCGTCGTCAGAACCCAGCCGCGCAGCACCTGAAGCACGACGAAGGCGGCGAGCCAGCCCGGATGGACAGGTTTGTCCCAGCCGAACCAGGCCATCGCGGCGAGCCATGTCGCGTGCAGCGCGACGATGGCGGGATAGTGTTTCGCCCCGTGCTCGACCGCGCCGCGCGCGAGGAGCCGCGCCGTGTTGCGCCGCGCGATCCATAGCTCCCCCAGCCGCTGTGCAACGAGGAAGACGAGAAAGGCTGTTGCGCCGCTCACACCGTCCTCACGCGGCGATCTCGAGGGGCACGTAGGAGGCGGTGAAGCCGGGGCCGAGCGCGCACATCAGCATCCGTCCGCGCCGGCCCGCCTTGCGGGCGGCGTCGAGGACGAAGAGCACGGTCGGCGCGCTCATGTTGCCATGCTCGCGCAGAACGTCGCGCTCGAGGTCGAGCGCGCCCTGTTCGATGCCAAGCGCGGTTTCCAGCGCGACGATCACCTTGGCGCCGCCGGGATGGCAGAGCATGCGGTCGAACTCCGCGCGGCTGCGGCCCATTGCGGCAAGCGCGTCCTCCGTCGCCTCGGCCATGTGGCGGGTGGCGAAATCCGGGATCGAGCGGTCGAACACGACGCCCAGACCGGAATCGTCGACATCCCAGCCCATGATCCCGAGCGTATCCGGCCAGATATGCTGCACCCCCGGCGTGCAGGTCACCGTGCCCGCGCCATCCGTCGAAAGGCAGGCGGCGGCGGCCCCGTCGCCGAAGAGGATCGTGGCGATGATGTCGGACTTCTCCAGCCGGTCGGTGCGGAACGACGGCGTGCAGGCTTCCACGACGACGAGCAAAACCTTCGCCCCCGGCCGCCCGCGCGCGAGCTGCGCCGCGATGGAAAGCCCGCTCGCGCCGCCCGCGCAGCCGAGGCCGAAGACCGGCACCCGCATCACGTCCTGCCGGAACCCCATCTCGCGCCAGTTCACCGCCTCCAGCGTGGGCGTGGCGACGCCAGTGGAGGAAACGGTGACCACCACGTCCACCTCGTCCCCGCGCCACCCGGACTCGGCCAGCGCGCCACAAGCGGCGTCGCGGAACATCGCGACCGCGCCGGCGTGCCAGATCGCGTTGCGCTCGGCCCAGCCATGCGTGCCGGCGTCGAACCATTCGAGCGGGGCGACCGAGCGGCGACGTTCGATCCCGGCCTGCACGAAGGAGGAGATCATGCGCGCGAATTGGGGGTATCGCGGACCCAGGATCGCCTCGGCCCGTGCCTGAACCAGATCCTGCGGCAGATCGTGCGGCGCGAGCGCGGTGGCGAGCCCGTGTATCGTGACGTCCATGCGCTTCCCCCTCCGTGGCCGGCAAGCCCCGGCCTCGCGCAGCACATGGCGCGCGGCCGGGACGCGTCAATTCGCCGTGCCGTCAGGCAAAGTGCCGCAGGAAGGTTCGCTTCAGCGCGTCGTCGAGATCGCTCATCGTCACCGGCAGTCCCAGATCCACGAGCGACGTGACCCCGTGCCCGGAGATGCCACAGGGCACGATGCCGTCGAAATGCCGCAGATCGGGCTCCACGTTGATCGACAGGCCGTGGAAGCTCACCCATTTCGTCAGGCGGATGCCGATGGCGGCGATCTTGTCCTCGCGCGG
This sequence comes from uncultured Jannaschia sp., assembly GCF_947494025.1. Lineage (GTDB taxonomy): Bacteria > Pseudomonadota > Alphaproteobacteria > Rhodobacterales > Rhodobacteraceae > Jannaschia. The sequence continues at coordinate 79,839 of NZ_CANLTQ010000004.1, read as the reverse complement.
AGTGCCGTCGGGCAGGGGGGGCTTCCCCGGCCGCTCGATCCAGACGCCGACACGGCCCGGGCGGATCACGCCGCGGAGCCCGAACTCGGCCAGCGCGTCGATCACCCAGACTTCGAGCGTCTGCACGAACGCGCGCACGTCGCGGCCGCGCGCGGCGACATCGAGCATGGTGTAGACCACACGCTGGCCGGGGCCGTGATAGGTGTATTGCCCGCCACGCCGGGCCTCGAAAACGGGAAAGCGGCCGGGATCGCGCAGATCGTCGATGCGGGCCGACGTGCCGGCCGTGTAAAGCGGGGGATGCTCCAGGAGCCAGATCGCCTCGTTCGCCGTTCCGGCCCGGATGGCGGCGACGCGGGCCTCCATCTCCGCGATGGCGTGCGCGTAGGGCACGAGCTTGTCGGACAGGATCCAGTCAGGCTGCATCGGCGGACTCCGGGGGCGAAACCTTCCCGCCCGGTAACTATTCGTTAGGCGGAAGGCCGAATCGGTGGCATTCTTTCGCCCGTTACCTGGAGGGACGAGTTCATGTTTACAAATCGCTTTGTCGCGGCTGCCACCGCGATCACCCTTTGCCTCCCCGCGCCGATGGCCGTTGCCGGCGCCGACGATATCGCCGGGGGCATTATCGGCGGAATCATCGGGGGCGCCATCGCCAATCAGGCGCAGCGGCCACGCACGGTCTATCGGACGACCACGCTCCGCCGCTCCACGCCGTCCGTGAGTTCGGCGCAGCGCCAGCAGAACAGCGAGGTGCAGACCGCGCTCAACTATTTCGGCTTCGATGCGGGCGGTGCGGACGGTGTTCTGGGCGCGCGATCGCGGTCCGCCGTTTCCGCCATGCAGGCGTTTCTGGCGCTTCCCGCGGACGGCACGCTCACCGAGTTCGAGCGCAGCGTCCTGACGGCCGCCCATAGCCGCGCGATCTCCGGCAATCCCGACACGCTGCGGCTGATCTCGACCTCGCCGCTCGGCGCGCGGGCGGCCCTGAAGGCGCAATACGCGCTGATGACCGGCGCGCCTGTCGCGGCCGAGCCGAAGGAGCGCGTGGTCGGTTATCCGGGCCTGCCGCTCGAAGTGAGCCGCGCGGTGGACGAGATCGCGGCCTCCTCCGATCCATCGCCCGAGCAATTGCTGCAGCGCGCGGGCTTCGTGCAGCTCGCCGATCTGAACGGCGACGGCAACAACGACTTCATTCTCGACACGTCCTATTCGGGATCGTCGTTCTGGTGCTCGGCGCAGCAATGCAAGGCGCTCGTCTTCGTCTCCACGCCGTCGGGCTATGCGCGCAACGATCTGCTCGCGCATTCGCCGACCCCGGCGAGCTTCGAGTGCTACGGCGACGGATGCCGGTTGGCGGACGAGCCGGGCACGACCCTGGCTGCCGCGCCCGAGGCGCCCGAACTGCCGGGGCTGCCCGACACCCGGCTGGCCGCCGCACCGGCGCTGCCTTCCTTCGCCGCGCCCGTGCTGGTGGCCAATTCGCTGGCCAGCCATTGCGGCAAGGTGAACCTGCTGACGGCGCAGCGCGGCGGCTTCGTCCTCGCCTCGGCGGGCGGCGACGCGCCGGTGGCTCTGGCCGAGCAGTTCTGCCTTGCCCGGAACTTCGCGGTCGACACGGGCGAACAGATGGTCGCGGCGATGCCGGGAACGACGATGGAGATGGTGCAGGCGCAATGCGCGAGCTTCGGCCCCGCCATGTCCGCTCAGATCGCCGGCCTGTCGGCGAAGCCGCAGGCGGCGGTGATGGAATCGGTCGACGCCTTCGCCGGCTCCACCGGAATGACCCCCGATCAGTTGCGCACAACCGCCAGGCTTTGCCTCTCGGCGGGCTATGCCAGCGACAACATGGATGTCGCGCTCGGCTCGGCGCTGCTTCTCGTCTCGATGGGCTCGGCCCCGCATGCGGAGCTTCTGGGCCACCACCTGCAGGACGGGTTCGGCACCGCGGAGCGGCCCGACCTCGCGCGGGACTGGTACGCCACGGCGACCGACGCTCTCGAGGGCGGGGCGGCGCCGGTCTTCGCGCCGAACCAGCCGAACCGGACGGAGTTGCTCGTCTGGGCGGCCGGCCTCGGCGGGACGGAGGCGGCGGAGGCCACGACGCCGATCCCGGCGACGCTGCCCGCGTTCCCCGTGCCCGCGGCGGACTGACCGGCAGTACGATTCGAAAGGCCCGCCCGACCCGGCGGGCCTTTTTTGCTTCGGAGGGGCGCGGACCCCCTTGCCGCGGCCCCGCGCCGCCGCTATCCCCCCGCCAGTCCGGTTGGCCTTGGCGGTCGTGGCGGAATTGGTAGACGCGCAGCGTTGAGGTCGCTGTGGGGTAACACCCGTGGAAGTTCGAGTCTTCTCGACCGCACCAATCGGACTTGACGCAACGCCGCCCCGAACGGGGCGGCGTTTCGCGTTCCAAAACACCTGGCACCGATCCGTCGGATTGTCCTCGTTCGCCCCGACCAGGCCCCATTCGGGTCGGACCGGGGCCGCGGCCGGGGGGCATGAGAACGGCATCACGTGTTCTTTGCGGGGTGTCGACCGTGGCCCGTTCTCTCTGCGATCTCGACGGCAACGACAAGGTCGCCTGCATCATCGTCGCGGGGATCGATCGGGGGGTGCGCCTCGCGTTTTCCGGCGGCGACGATGCGCCGATCACGGCCCCGAGTACGTTCCTTCTGGATGCCCGCGACGACGCGGCCTTGCCCGAGCCCATCCGCGCCTTCGCGGAGGAACAGGACGAAGCGTTGAACCTGTTCCGCGCGGTCGATTTCGGCGCGGGTTTCGACACGCGCGACGCTTCACCCTCCGTCGGACCGCAGGCCCAAACCCCTGACGACGAGACGTTCGACGAGGTTTACCCGGGAACGGCCGACGAGTTCATCTTCTGATCTCAGGCGTTCGAAGTTTCGCGGCCGGCGAAGCAGCGAATTGAAGCACCGAGGCCAAGTGCGCCGAGCAGAAGCCAGAGCGCCGGCGGCAAGGGGACGACGGGCAGCGATCCGTCAGGGTCGTCGGAGCCGGGCGTCGGCTCGACCTGCGCTTCCGGACGCCCGGTCCGGGAGAAGATCGGTAACGGCGGCGCGGCCGCATCCGATTCGCGGCCCGAACCGTTCGGGGAGGTCTCGACGCCTGCCGGGACCACGAGCACTGCCGAACGGAACACGAAGGGCGCCCAGAAGCTCAGTCCGTCATCGCCGTCGAAGGACGCGTCGCGGATGTCCTCGATGCCATGCGCTTCCCAGGCGCCGCCGGTCTCGGCCACGCAGCGATCCGCGTAGCGTGCGACGTAGCGACCCCATTCGGGCCCGTCGGGCATCCGGCCCATAAGCATCGCCAGTTCCTCGCCGGAGATCTGGCGCTTGCAGGGTTCGGGCAGGCAGGTCTGCGGCAGTACCACGCCCTTGCTCTCGGCCCGGTAGGCCATCTCCAGCAGGATCTCGGGGATGCAGGTATAGCCGAGCTCGTCGCGCGTGGTCAGCGCGTCCAGCGTGACGGCCGGGGCGGCGGCGGGGGCGAGGGCCAGCGCGACGGCACCCGCCAGCGCGATGCGGTTCGAGCTATCGTGATCCATTCGGGTCTCATCGTCCTTCGCACGACGGCGCGGGGCCGCCACATGACCTCTGTTCGCGCCCGGTTCCTGACACGAGAGGGGCGAAGAAAGGGTTTCGCCGGATGACCCGTTTCGTTCCGATCTGATGAAAACAATACGAAAGATGACGCCGACGGACTGTCATAGGCGCAGGGTCGCCCGGTCCCCCCTAGGAGGAAGGTCTCGGACGGCAGGCTGGCCCGGTCAGGCCGCGCGCGGCCCCCGAAGGCGGCCGGCCGGGCGCGTCTCGGTCAGCTTGATCTCGCCATGACGCTCGGAACCGAGGCGCAGGGTCGCGTCGCGCAGCATCTCGATCCCCGCCGCGGCATCCTTCGGCAGCGTGCCTCCGTCGAGCGGCCGGCCAAAGGTGATATGATACGGCTGCACGTCCTTGTTCAGCGTCTCGTGGAACAGCGTGATGTCGCGAAGCGTCGGGTGGATCGCGTCGAAGGCATAGAACATCGCCGAGTTCCGCGCCCGGATATGCACGGGAATGACCGGCAGATCGAACTTGCGCGCGATCATCGCGGCCGAGGCCATCCAGGGTCGTTCGTGCAGACGCAATCCCCGGCGCTTCGCCAGCCGCCCGGCCGGGAAGATCACGCCGATCCGCCCCTTCTCGAAGGCGGCGCGGGTCAACGCCATCGTTTCCCGCGTCTTGGTCACGGTGCGCAACTCGGGGCGCCATTCGACGGGAACGATCAGGTCCGCGAATTGCGGCAGGACCCGGATGATGTCGCTGTTGGCGTAGATGAACGCGTCTGTCCGGCGCCGGACGAGCAGGTCCTGGAGGATGATTCCGTCGGCGATGCCTGTCGGGTGGTTGGCCACGACGAGGGCCGAGCCGTGCTGCGGGATGTGTTCGAGGCCGGTCGCCGTCACCCTCCGCGCGATGCGGCGGGCGAGGTCGGCCATGATTCTGTCGACGGGCAGATCGACGTAATGCGTCCCGATCTCGACGGTCCGCTCGTAGGCCAGCAGACGGTCGAGCACGACGCGCGCCGCCCGCGCGGCGACCGAGCCCCGAGCCAGCCAGGGCGCCCGTTCGGCGATCATCGGGTCAAGGCGGTCACGCATGGCAGGTCCGTACCGGTCAAGGATGTCAGGCCGGTGACGGCCCGGATGGTCTGAGCGGAAATATAGTCAGCCAGCGAACAAATCCACGCCAAATTAACGACTGGCGCGGAACGGTACGAACCCGCCGCCTCATCCCAGCATCCGGTCCACCATCTCCGACAGGTCGCGGCTGAGGCGACCGGTCGCGGCGATGCGTTCGAGCTCGCCGCGCATCAACGCCTGACGGTCGGCGTCATAGCGGGTCCAGCCGTCGAAGGCCTGGGACATGCGGGCGGAGAGCTGCGGGTTGGCGGCGTCCACGCGAAGGAGCCATGTCGCCAGGAAAGCGTAGCCCGACCCGTCCGCGGCGTGGAAGCCCGCGGGGTTGCCGCCGGTCAGCCCGCCGATCACGGAGCGCAGGCGGTTCGGATTGCGCGCGTCGAAGTCGGGATGGGTCGTGAGCCGCTCGGCCGTGCCGACCGCGTCGCGAGGCGCGGCATGGGCGACCTGCGCCATGAACCACTTGTCCATCACGAGGCGGTCGTGACGCCAATCCGCCTCGAATCGACCGGCCACGCTCTCGTCGCCTGCCTCGAGCAGGCAGACAAAGGCCGACATGCGGTCGGTCATGTTGTCGGCGGCGTCGTAAGCGGCCCGCGCCGCCTCGCCGCGGTCAAGATAGGTCTGCAGGCGCAGAAGCGCCGCGCCGAGCGCGCGTCGTCCGGCATCCTCCGCGCGTGGATCGTAGGGGCCCGGCACGGCCGCCGCGTCGCGGAGCGGGGCGAGTTCGCCCGCCAGCCGCTCGGCGATCGCCATCTGCGCGGCACGGCGGACGGTGTAGATCCGATCCGGGTCCGGCGCGTAGCCTGCGCTGTGGAGCGAGCCGGCAAGGTCGTCCTCGGAGGGCAGGGAAAGAGTCAGGGCGCGAAAGGCCGGCTCGGCCTCGGCATCGGTCGTCACCGCCGCGACCGCGTCGAGCCAGGCCGCGTCGAACCCCCCGTCCTCGGTAAGGGCCCGCATCAGCCGGTCCTTGGCGAGCGCGCGCCCGGCCTCCCAGCGGGTAAAGGGCGCGGTGTCGTGCGCAAGAAGCGTCAGCCGGTCGGCGTCGGACTGCTCGAACTCGAGGATCACCGGGGCGGAGAAGCCGCGCAGCATCGACAGGACCGGCCGCTCGGAAAGCTCGAACGTCATGGTGGCCTGCGCCTCGCGAAGCTCGAAGACCTCCGTTTCCCGGATCTCCGCACCCGTCCGGTCGAGGAGGCCGAAGGCCAGGGGAATATGCATCGGCGCCTTGTCGGTCTGGCCCGGCGTGTCGGGGACGACCTGCTTCAGGTCGACGCGGAAGGTGCCGTTCTCGAACCGTTCCTCGACGGTGACGCGGGGCGTGCCGGCCTGGCTGTACCAGAGCTTGAACTGCGAAAGGTCGCGGTCGCAGGCCTCCTCGAAGCAGCCGAGCCAGTCCTCGATCGTGCAGGCCTCGCCGTCGTGACGGCGGAAATAGAGCGCGACGCCCGCGGCATAGCCCTCGTCGCCCACGAGGCGCTTGAGCATGCCGATCACCTCGGCGCCCTTCTCGTAGACGGTGGCCGTGTAGAAGTTGTTGATCTCCACGAAGCTCTCGGGCCGGACGGGATGGGCGAGGGGGCCGGCATCCTCGCGGAACTGGCGCGCGCGCAGGTTCATCACGTCGCCGATGCGCTGCACCGCGAAGCCGCGCGCATCCTGGCTGAACTGCTGGTCGCGGAACACCGTCAGCCCTTCCTTCAGGCAAAGCTGGAACCAGTCGCGGCAGGTGATGCGGTTGCCGGTCCAGTTGTGGAAGTATTCGTGCGCCACGATGCGCTCGATATTGGCGTAGTCGGAATCGGTCGCCGTTTCCGGCGAGGCCAGAACGTAACGCGAATTGAAGATGTTGAGCCCCTTGTTCTCCATCGCGCCCATGTTGAAGTCGTCCACGGCGACGATGTTGAAGACCGACAGGTCATAGGCCCGCCCGTACACGCGCTCGTCCCAGGCCATCGAGCGCTTGAGGCTGTCCATCGCGTAGGACGTCCGCCCCTCGTCGCCCGGCCGCACCCAGACGTTGAGCGCGACCTCGCGGCCGTCCATGGTCGCGAACCGGTCGGAAGTCGCGACGAGGTTCCCGGCGACCAGTGCGAAGAGGTAGGTGGGCTTCGGCCAGGGGTCGCGCCAGCTTCCGGGCTGGACCTCGTCGCCGTTGGACAGCAGAATCGGAAGCTCTGCCTCGATCTCGACGTCGTAGGTCGCCATCACGTCGGGCCGGTCCAGCATCCACGTGATGCGGCGGAACCCCTCCGCCTCGCATTGCGTGCAATACATCCCGCCCGACATGTAGAGGCCGGACAGCGACGTGTTCCGCTCCGGCGCGATCTGCACCTCCGTCTCCAGAAGGAAGCTGTCGGGCATGTCGCTCAGGATCATGCGGTCGCCCTCGATCCGCATGCGGGCCTCCGGGTCGACCCCGTCCACCGTGACGGAAAGCGTTTCCAGCCCTTCGCCGTCGAGCACCATGTCGCCGGGACCCCGCCGTTCGCAGGAAAGCCGCGCCTGCACCCGCGTGGCCAGCGGGTCGAGGCGGAAATGCAGGTCGACATGCGTCACGGTCACGGGAACCGGGGCGTAATCCTTCAGGTGGACACGGTCGTTCTGGGCGGGGGCGTCGTCGCGCATCGTGGTCTCCTTGGTGCGGGCCGGACGCTAGGTCCGGGGCGGGTCGGTGGCCACCCCTGTTCGCGCGACCCCGCGCGGCTAGATGGCGTCGGGTACGTGCAGGAGGGCGTCATGGCCAAGATGGTGCGGAAGGGCGATCTGCCAACCAGGGTCTGCGCCCGCTGCGGACGGCCCTTCGCGTGGCGGCGCAAATGGGCGAAGGACTGGGACGCGGTCCGCTACTGCTCCCGCCGGTGCCGCGAGGGGGCGGCGGACTCCCGCTAGGCCCGGGCGTCGCGGGTCTGCGCGATCTGGTTGCCCGTGCCGTCCCCAGCGGCTAGCGTCCCGCGAACACAAGCGGGGACGCATCATGTCGCGTATCGAGAAATCATCCCTGAGCGTCGCGCCCGAGCTCGCGACCTTTATCGAGACCGAGGCGTTGCCGGGCACGGGGATCGATGCCGACACGTTCTGGACCGGCTTCGCCGAGCTGGCGTCCGACCTCGCGCCCCGCAACGCGGAGCTGCTCGCCACGCGCGACGCCATGCAGGAGCGTGTCGACGCCTGGCACCGCGAGCGCAAGGGACAGGCGCTCGACCCCGCCGAGTACCGCGCCTTTCTACAGGAGATCGGCTACCTCGTCCCCGAGGGCGGCGACTTCACGATCGGCACCGCCGATACCGACCCCGAGATCGCGGCGATGCCCGGCCCGCAGCTCGTGGTGCCGATCACAAATGCCCGCTACGCGCTCAACGCGGCGAACGCGCGCTGGGGCAATCTCTACGACGCGCTCTACGGCACCGATGCCATCGGCGACCTGCCCGGGGGCGGGGGCTACGATCCGGCACGGGGCGAACGCGTCATCGCCTGGGGCAAGGCGTTTCTAGACCGAGCGGTCCCGCTCGCGCACGGATCCTGGGGCGACGTGAAGGGTCTCGACCTGACCGACGGGCACCTCACCGCCGAAAGCGGGGAGGCGCGGTTCTGGACGGAAGGGCGGCCGGGTGGGCATGAGCTGGCCGATCCCGACGCCTATCGCGGCTGGGTCCGGGACGGCGAGACGATCCGCGTCCTTTTGCGCAACAACGGCCTCGGCATCGTGCTGGTCCTCGCGCGGGACGGGGCGATCGGCAAGACCGACCCGATGGGCCTCGACGCGATCCATCTGGAAAGCGCGGTCTCCGCGATCATGGATTGCGAGGATTCCGTGGCCTGCGTGGATGCGGAGGACAAGGTGCTGGCCTACCGCAATTGGCTGGGCCTGATGCGCGGGGACCTGACCGAGGACGTGACCAAGGACGGCCGCACCTTCACCCGCACGCTCAACCCCGACATGGAGTTCAACGCACCGGACGGTACCGTCCATGCCGTGAAGGGCCGTGCGCTGATGCTGGTCCGCAACGTGGGCCATCTGATGACCAATCCCGCGATCCTGATGGAAGGCGGGATGGAGATCCCCGAAGGGCTGATGGACGCCGCGATCACCACGCTGATCGCCATGCACGACCTGAAGAAGACCGGAGGCCCCCGGAACTCCGTCACCGGATCGGTTTACGTCGTGAAGCCCAAGATGCATGGCCCCGAGGAGGTCGCCTTCGCCGACCGGATTTTCACGCGCGTCGAGCGGCTCCTGGGACTGCCGGCCAACACGGTGAAGCTCGGCATCATGGACGAGGAGCGGCGGACCTCGGCGAACCTCAAGGAATGCATTCGCGCCGCCAAGGACCGGGTCGCCTTCATCAACACGGGCTTCCTCGACCGCACCGGCGACGAGATCCACACGTCGATGGAAGCCGGGCCGATGCTGCCCAAGGGTGAGATGAAGACGACGTCCTGGATCAAGGCCTACGAGGATCGTAACGTCGATATCGGCCTCGCCTGCGGGTTGAAGGGTCGTGCGCAGATCGGCAAGGGAATGTGGGCGATGCCCGACCGGATGGCCGACATGCTGGCGCAGAAGTCGGGCCACCCCGAGGCCGGCGCGACCTGCGCCTGGGTGCCGTCGCCCACGGCGGCAACGCTGCATGCGACGCATTACCACGAAATGGACGTGATGACGCGGCAGGACGAGCTCGCGCGCGGCGGGCCGCGGGGCACGCTCGACGACCTGCTGACGATCCCGCTCATGCACGGCCGCAACCTTTCCGACGCGGAGCTCGACGCGGAAATCGAGAACAACGCGCAGGGCATCCTGGGCTACGTCGTCCGCTGGATCGACGCGGGGGTCGGCTGTTCCAAGGTGCCCGACATCAACGACGTGGGTCTGATGGAGGACCGCGCGACCTGCCGCATCTCCAGCCAGGCGCTGGCGAACTGGCTGCATCACGGCGTCGTCGCGCGCGAACGGGTGGAAGCGGCGATGCGGAAGATGGCCGCAAAGGTCGATGCGCAGAACGAGGGAACGCCCGGCTACCGCCCGATGGCGCCGGAGTTCGATGGCGTGGCCTACCGCGCGGCGCAGGATCTGGTCTTCGAGGGACGGGTGCAGCCGTCGGGCTACACCGAGCCGGTCCTGCACCGGCGGCGGCTCGAGCTGAAGGCGCAATAGCGCCCCGGCTCACCGTCGGACGGATCCCGGATACAAGGAAGAGACATATGAACGAAATCAATCTTCGTCGCGCGCGGCAGGTCATCAAGGGCACCTTCGACAAGGGCGCCGAGATGTCGCTGAAGCCGCTCACAGTCGTGGTGCTCGACGCCGGCGGCCACGTAAAGGCGTTCGAGCGGCAGGACGGCGCCGCTCCGGGACGGTTCCAGGTCGCCTTCGGCAAGGCCTACGGCGCGGTCATGCTCGGCATGGCGGGCCGGGCGCAGATGGAGCGGGCGGAGAGCCAGGCCTACTTCATGGCGGCGATGAACGGCGCCTTCGACGGGCGCGTGGTCCCGGTTCCCGGCGGCATCCTCGTACGCGACAACAAGGGCGCCGTGATCGGCGCGATCGGCGTGACGGGCGACACCTCCGACAACGATGCGGAGGCGGGGCTCGCCGGGCTCGAGAAGGCGGGACTCGTCGGCGAGGCCTAAGCCCTTCGTGCGGTGGTGCCGTCGGACCTGTGCCCGACGCAACCTTTCGTGACCGTGGCATGACGACTAATGTAGGACCAACAGGAGGGTCTTCATGCGTCCGATCGTCGGCATCATCTCGAACTACATCCTGATCAACGACCAGTACCCCGCCCATGCGAACGGGACCATGAACACCGAAGCGGTGGCGAAGGTCTCGGATTGCATGGCGGTCTGCTTTCCGGCCGATCCGGCGGTCTCGCATGTCGAGGAGTTGCTGGAGACCTTCGACGGCTTCCTGTTCACCGGCGGCCGGCCCAACGTCCACCCCGAGGAATACGGTCATCCCGAGACGGAGGCGCACGGCGCGTTCGACCGCGACCGGGACCGCGTCGCGCTGCCGCTTATCCGCGCGGCCGTGGCGCGGGGGCAGCCGGTCCTGGGCCTGTGCCGCGGGTTTCAGGAGGTCGCGGTGGCCTTCGGCTCGACGCTGCACCCCGAGATCCGGGAACTGCCGGGCCGCGACAACCACCGGATGCCCCCCGACGGAACGATCGAGGAGAAGTTCGCGCTGCGCCACGAGGTGACCTTCACCGTCGGCGGGCCCTTCGCGCGGCTCATGGGGTCGGCCAGGGTGATGACGAACACGCTGCACGGACAGGGGATCGACGAGCCGGGGCCGCGCGTCGTCATCGACGGCCGCGCGCCCGACGGCACGCCCGAGGCCATCGACATCGCGGACGCGCCGGGCTTCGCCCTCGCGGTGCAATGGCACCCTGAATGGAACGCCGCGCTCGATCCGGTTTCCCGTCCGCTCTTCGAGGCGTTCGGCGATGCCTGCCGCGCCTGGCGCGCCGGTCGTCAGGCGCCCCTGCGCAAGACGGCCTGAGGCGGCGCGATTGACGCTTGCAGCCCGTTCGGCGTGCCGACATGAAACGGCGCTCCGCTATGGCGTCGGGCTGCCCGGCGTGTCCCGGAGCCGAACAGGGCTTCGAGGCGTCGGACGTCTCCCGTTGGCCTCATCCGTACTGCTCCAGCATTTGCAGCAGGTCCGCATGGGTGTTGGCCTCCGCCACCGGCTTGTCGTCGCGCCAGCGCAGCATGCGCGGGAAGCGGAGGGCGACGCCGGACTTGTGGCGGGTGGATTTCTGGATACCCTCGAAGCCGATCTCGAAGACATGCTCCGGCGGCACCTGCCGCACCGGGCCGAACCGCGCCAGCGTGTTGCGTCGGACCCAGTGGGTGATGCGGCGGAACTCGGCATCCGTCAGGCCGGAATAGGCCTTGGTGAAGGGGACGAGCTCTTCGCCCTTCCAGACGGCGAAGGTGAAGTCGGTATACAGGTTCGCCCGCCGTCCGTGACCCGCCTGCGCATAGACCATCACCGCGTCGATGGTTAGCGGGTCGAGCTTCCACTTCCACCAGTCGCCTTTCTTGCGGCCCACATGATAGGGCGCGGTCTTGCGCTTCAGCATCAGCCCCTCGGCCTGTGCCGCCCGCGCCGTCTCCCGGATCGGGGCGAGCGTGTCCCAAGCGGCGAAGTCCACGACAGGGGAAAGCGCCACAGGCGCCTCGGGCGGCAGAGCGGCGATGAGCGCCACGAACCGCGCGCGCCGCTCCGCGAAGGGCAGGGCGCGGAGGTCGGCGCCATCCTCTTCCAGAAGGTCGTAAGTGCGCAGGATGACCGGCGCCTCCGCCAACACCTTCCTCGACACGGTCTTGCGGCCGATCCGGGTCTGCAAGGCCGAGAAACCCATCGGCCGCCGCGTCTCCGCGTCCCAGGCCAGGATCTCGCCGTCGAGCACGGTCCCGTCCGGCAGGAAGTCGGCCGCGCGCGCGAATTCCGGGAAGCGGTCGGTCATCAACTCTTCCCCGCGGCTCCAGAGGTGGTGCTGCCCGCCGCGCAGGATGAGCTGGCCACGGATGCCGTCCCATTTCCATTCGGCGATCCAGTCCTCCGCCGGTCCCAGCTCCGCCGGGCCGCCCTCCAACCCGTAGGCGAGACAGAACGGGTAGGGGCGGCTCAGATCGGCCTCGGGATCGGGCGCGGTGATGAGCGCGGCATAGCTTGTCGTCTCGGGCGTCCAGTTTCCCATCAGGCGGTGGGCGAGCTCGGCCTCCTCGACCCCCGTGGCCCTCGACAGCGCGCGGGTCATCAGCTTCTGGCTGACCCCGACACGGAAGCCGCCGGTGATGAGCTTGTTGAAGACGAAGCGCTCCGCGCCGTCGAGCTCGGTCCAGGACCGGAGGATCCAGGCCTTCCGATCGGGCTCCGGCTGCGCGGCAAGGGCGCGGATGTCGGCGATCCACTCGGACAGGCTCCGGTCCGGCGCGGCCTCCGCGTCGGGCAGGACGAGGTGGATCGTCTCCGCGAGGTCGCCCACGACGTCGTAGCTCGCCTGGAAGAGCCACATCGGCAGCCCCGCCACTTCCGCCGCCCATTCCGACAGGCGCGTCGCGTTCACCGTCCGTTTCGGCCGCCGCCCCGACAGGAGCGCGATGGTCCAGAGACGGTCGGCATCCGGCGCCTCCTCGAAATAGGCGGTCAGCGCGGCGGTCTTGGCCAGCGTCCTGGTCGTCCGGTCGAGCGCGGTGAAGAGGTCGGCGAAGCGTTTCATGCCGCATCCGCCCCGCGCAGATGCGCGGCGATCCGGTGAAGCGCGCGGTCGGCCGCGGCGGAACGCCCGGCGAAAAGGTGGTAGTCGTGCGGCACGTCCGGCTCGACATGCACCGTGACCGGCACCCCGTCCTCGCGCATGCGCGCCGCCAGGCGATGCCCGTCCACCTCGAGGAACTCGCCGCGGCTCAGCTCGATCAGCGTGCGCGGCGCCCCCCGATAATGGCCGAAGAGCGGCGAGACGCGTGGAGCGTTCGGATCGGCCGTGCCGACATAGGCGCGCTGGAACCGCCGCAGGGCGGGACCGGAAAAGACCATCTCGGAATGGTCGTGGACCTCGCGCACGGGGATCAGGTTCGCGCCCGGCGAGATCAGGGTGAGGCTTTGCGGCGCGGCGTCGGGCAGAAGATCCTGCAGGGCCGCGAGCGCGAGCGTCGCCCCGGCGCTGTCGCCCAACAGGTGATAGGGCCTCGGGACGGCGCGGAGCGCGGCGAGGCAATCGTCGGGCGCGGCGGGAAAGGGATGCTCGGGGGCGAGCCGGTAATCCGGCACCCAGACTTCCAGCCCCGCGCTCGCGGCGAAGCGGTCGGTCAGGCCCGCGTGGCTTTCGGGCGAACCCATCACGAAGCCCCCGCCGTGGAGCCAGACCGCCCGGCCCGTCGCGCCGTCGGGGATCGCCACGCGGCAGCGGATGCCGCCCGCCTCCCGCCATTCGATCCGCAGCGCAACGCGCGCGCGCAGGAGCCGGTTGGCGATCTCGAAGATCCGTCGTTGGAGCCGGAAGGGCAGGGCCAGTGCGAAGAACGGCCGCTCTACCCAGGGCGCGGTGACGCGGCGCATCCGGTCGAAGCGGGCGCCGGAGATCACACCTCCGCTTCCTCGGTCTCGAGCAATTCGTCGCCGTATTCGGTCGAAACGATCTGCGCGTCGTAGCCCTGCTCCTCCAGCCATTGCCGGAACACGGCCGTGTAGCCGTGGGTGGCGAAGACGCGCTCCGCCCCGGTCTCGCGCACGGCCATGTTGAGCCCGGCCCAGTCGGCGTGGTCGCTGACGACGAAGCCCCGGTCGGCCGCCCGCCGCCGCCGCACCCCGCGCAGCGCCATCCAACCCGAGGCGATCGCGGTGGAGACGGGACCGAACCGCCGGAGCCACGGCCCGGCGAGCGCCGACGGCGGCGCCACGACCAGCGCGCCGGGATGCGCCTTCAGGTCGGTCTCGGGCGTCATCCGGATCGTGTCGGGCAGCGCCACGCCCTGCCGGCGGAGGACGGCGTTGGTGTTCTCGACCGCGCCGTGGGTCAGGATCGGGCCAATCGAGGCATCGACCATGGTCATGACCCGCTGCGCCTTGCCGAGCGCATAGGCGCCGATCGCCGAATGCCGCCCGGTCGCCCGGTTGGCCCGCCACCAATCGTCGATCTGCGCCGCGAGCTCGGCGTCGGTCAGCCAATCGAAGACCGGCAGGCCGAAGGTGCATTCGGTGATGAAGGCGTCGCAGCGCACCGGCTCCCACGGCTCGCTCAGCCCGTCCGGCGTGGTCTTGTAATCGCCGGAGACGACCCAGACCTCGCCCCGGTGCTCGATCCGGATCTGGGCGCTCCCGGGGACGTGCCCGGCCGGGTGGAAGCTCACGCGGACGCCGTGGATGTCGCGCACTTCGCCATAGGCCACGCCCTCGAGGTCGATCTCGCCCAGACGGTGCCGCATCACCGGCGCGGCCGCGTGCGTGGCGAGGTAGTGCCGGTGTCCCTCATAGGCGTGGTCGGCATGCCCGTGCGTGACCAGGGCCCGGTCCACCGGCCGCCAGGGATCGATGTGGAAGCGGCCGGCGGGGCAGTAGATGCCTTCGTCGCGAAATTCGAGAACCATGAGCCCCTATCTAGGGCCCGGCCGACGCGGGGACCAGCGACCCCCGCATTCGGCGCGATCAGTCCCCCGTCAGGAACGTGATCTCGCCGGCGTCCTCCAGTCGGCGGATCGCCGCCACGAGCTCGGATCGGGCCGCCTCGGATTCGTCCGCCGGGATCGTGCCGGCCTCGGCGATCTGGTCGCGGAACTGATCGGCCAGACGGCTGGAGATCGTTCCGAGGATGAAGGTCCCGACCTCGCGCATCTCGTCGGACAGCCCGGAAAGCGCCTTGACCACCACCAGCGCGTCGACCTCCTTGAGGATCTTCGGCATGCTGCGGGACTCGATCCGTTCCGGGATGTTCTCGAAGCTGAAGACGGCCTTGCGCACCCGCGCCGCGAAGGCGGCGTCGCTCGCGTCGAGGCTTTCGAGCACCGCGTTGCGGACCCGCGACGTCGCGACGTTGAGGATGCCGGCCACACGGAGCACCGAATCCGTCTCGAAGGCCGGGGCGACGCGGCTGGCGTTCTCGCGGCCGAGCGCCATGCCGATCCGGCCCACGGCGCCGGGGGTCACGTCCTCGGTCCGTGCGAAGGCGGCGGCCACGGCTTCGGCGCGCTCGGGAGGAAGTTCCGCCATGAGTTCCGCGGCCCGTGCCGAGGGCAGCTTCGACATCACGATCGCGCAGACCTCGTCGGATTCGCCCTCCGCGAAGGCAAGGAGCGACGGCACGTCGAGCTCCCCGATCACCGCCCAGGGTCCGTTGCCCGCGGGTGCGTCCGGTCCGATCTCCGCGGCGAGGGACTCGACCACATCGAAGGAAAGGTGCCCGCCGATCGTCTCGACCACGGCGGCAAGGTCGCGGGGGAAGTGCAGGCCGATGCTGTCGAGCTCGGCGGCGAATTCCTGCACGACCTCGGCCAGCGTTTCGCGGTCCACGAAGCGCAGTCGGGCCATCTCGCGGACGATGGCGCGCTGCTGCTCCGGCGGCAGTTCCCGGAGGCCGGAATCGACGCCGCCCGAAATCAGCAGATGGACGAGAACGGCCGCCTTCTGGCGCTTGGTCAGCCGCGGCCGGGCGTCGAGCGAGGGAAAGGCGAAGTCGGACAAGGCGCGGATCCCGTAGGGTGTGACAGTCGATTCGTCATGCCCCCCGGAGGGTTAAGATGCGGTTGCGCTCAGACCGGATCGAGGCCCGCGCCCTCCTCCGCGCCGATCATCAGGTTCAGGTTCTGCACCGCCGTTCCCGAAGCCCCCTTGCCGAGGTTGTCGAGCACGGCGATCACCGTGACCCGTCCCGTTCCGTCGCCATTGACGTAAAGGACCATGCGGTTCGTTCCGTTCATCGCCTGCGGGTCGATCCGCTCGTCCGCGCTCGCGACGCTCACGAACGGCTCGTCGCGGTAGGCCTCGCGGAGCGCCGCCTCGATCCGGGCATGTCCGGGAACGCCGCCGGGCAGGAGGTCGGCATGCAGGTGAAGCTGCACCGCCATGCCCTGCGCGAACCGCCCGACCGCGGGCTGGAACAGCGGACGGCGCGTCAATCCGCCGTATTTCATGATCTCCGGAAGGTGCTTGTGCCCCTGCTTGAGCGCGTAAAGGTAGTAGTCGGGCGCCTCGCCGCGCTCGTATTCGGCGATCAGCGACTTGCCGCCCCCGGTGTAGCCCGAGATTCCGGTCAGCACGGCGCCGTGGTCGTGCGCCACGATCCGGGCATCGGTCAGCGGCCGCAGCATGGCGATGGCACCCGTCGCGTAGCAGCCGACATTGGCGACCCATTGCGCCGTGCGGATGCGCGCGCGCTGGTCCGGCAATTCGGGCATCCCGTAGGTCCATTCGGCGTTCACCCGGTGCGCGGTGGAGGCGTCGATGAGGCGCGTGCCACCGGAGATCATCACCGCCTGCCGCGCGGCGTCGTCGGGCAGACACAGGATCGCCACGTCGGCCTCCGCGTAGGCGTCGCGGCGGGCGATCTCGTCCTTTCGGTTCGCCTCGCCCAGCGAAATCAGGCGGATGTCTCCCCGCGCGGACAGCCGGTCGCGGATCCGGAGGCCGGTCGTGCCGGCCTCGCCGTCGATGAAAACTGCGGTGGTCATGAGCGTCCCTCCGTATCGGGAACAGGGATACGCGGCGCGGTGTCCGGCTGCAATGGCCCGGCGGGCGCCGGACCCCGGATCGACGCCGCATCGCCGTTGCACGCCGCGGTCGCCCCGCGTAACCCCGGCCCATGCGAATTCTCTTTCTCGGCGACGTCATGGGCCGCGCGGGCCGGCGCGCCATCACCGAACGACTGCCCGCGCTCCGTGTCGGCTGGCGCCTCGACGCGGTCGTCGTCAACGGCGAGAACGCCTCCTCCGGGCGCGGCCTCAACGCCGCGCAGGCGAAGGGCCTGTTCGAGGCGGGGGCGGACGTCGTCACGCTGGGCGACCATGCCTTCGACCAGAAGGACATGATGCAGGCCGTCGAGCACGAGCCCCGCATCCTGCGTCCGATCAACTACGCCAAGGCCGCGCCCGGTCGCGGCTGGCGCGTCTTCGACGTGGCGGGGCGCAAGCTCCTCGTGATGCAGGTGCTGGGGCAGGTCTTCATGTCGCGCCCCTACGACGATCCGTTTTCCGCCGTGGAGCCGGTGCTGAAGGCCCATCCGCTCGGTCGCGCGGTGCAGGCGACGCTGGTGGACATGCATTGCGAGGCCACGTCCGAAAAGATGGCGATGGGTCATTGGTGCGACGGCCGCGCCAGCGTCGTGGTCGGCACCCATACCCATGTGCCCACCGCCGACGCCGGGATTCTCGCGCAAGGCACCGCCTTCCAGTCCGACGCGGGGATGTGCGGCGACTACGATTCGGTGATCGGGATGGAAAAGACGGAGCCCATGCGCCGCTTCGTGACCGGCATGTCGCGCGAACGCTTCGAGCCGGCGAACGGCGAGGCGACGCTTTGCGGCCTCTTCGTGGAGACCGACGACGCGACGGGCCTCGCCCGCGAGGTCGTCCAGGTGCGCCAGGGCGGGCGGCTGTCGCAATCGGGGCCCGCCCTGTGACGTGGATCGAGATCCCCCAGGCCATGCAGGCCTGGGTGACGATCGCCGTCCTCCTCGCCATGCTCGGCCTGTTCGTGCGCGAGACCTATCCGACCGAGGTGGTGGCGATGGCGGGCGCCGTGGTCCTGCTGCTGCTCGGCATCCTGCCCTACGAAGCGGGCGTGGCGGTACTCGCGAACCCGGCGCCCTGGACCATCGCCGCGATGTTCCTCCTGATGGGCGCGCTGGTGCGGACCGGCGCGCTCGACTGGTTCACGCGCTTCGCGGAGGGGCAGGTGGGGCAGCGTCCGCGCCTCGCGATCGGCATGCTGCTTGGCGTGGTGCTGATCGCCTCGGCCTTTGTGGCCAACACGCCGGTCGTCGTGGTGATGATCCCGGTCTTCGTGCAGCTCGCCCGGACCATGAAGCTCGCGCCGTCGAAGCTCCTGATCCCGCTCTCCTATGCCTCGATCCTCGGCGGCACGATCACGCTCATCGGGACCTCGACGAACCTTCTCGTGGACGGCGTCGCGCGCACGCGCGGGCTCGCGCCGTTTTCCATCTTCGAGGTTTCGATACTGGCCGTTCCGGTCGCTCTGGCGGGCATGGCCTATCTGTATCTCGTCGGCCGCCACCTCCTGCCGGAGCGGAGCTCGATGGCCGCCATGCTGGGCCAGCGCCGCGCCGCCAAGTTCTTCGCCGAGGCCGTGATCCCGCCGGAATCGAACCTGATCGGTCGGGAGGCGACCGATGTGCAGCTCTTCAAGCGCGAGGGCGTGCGGCTGATCGACGTCGTGCGGGGCGACGCCTCGCTGCGGCGCAACCTGAAGGGCGTCGTCCTCCAGCTCGGCGACCGGGTGATCCTGCGCACCGAGATCGCGGAGCTGCTGACGCTGCAGCGGAACCCGGACCTGAAGCGC
The DNA here is from genome assembly GCF_947494025.1 of uncultured Jannaschia sp. Taxonomy (GTDB): domain Bacteria; phylum Pseudomonadota; class Alphaproteobacteria; order Rhodobacterales; family Rhodobacteraceae; genus Jannaschia. The sequence goes on along the minus strand of NZ_CANLTQ010000004.1, from coordinate 61,117 downwards.
CTGGATCAGGTCGGGGCGGTAGAGACGACGACGGTGGAGGTTCTCATCACGCCCGACGCGCGGATGGTCGGACGGCGACTCGGCGACCTGCGCCTCCGGCGGCGCTACGGCGTCTATCCGCTGGCGCTGCACCGCCGCGACCGCAACATCTCGGGGCAGCTCGACGACGTGACGGTGCGGGTGGGCGACACGCTTCTTCTGGAAGGCGCGGCCGAGGACATCCACCGGCTCAGCCAGGATCTGAACCTCGTGGAGGTGAACCAGCCGCGCGAAAAGGCCTTTCGGCGCGAACGCGGCTGGATCCCCGTGGCCGTGGTCGCGGGGATCGTCGCGCTTTCGGCGCTGGGCCTCGCGCCGATCTTCGCGCTCGCCGTCATGGGCGCGGTGATCGTCCTGCTGACGCGTTCGGTCGATGCCGACGAGGCCTTCGGCTTCGTGGACGGCCGTCTGCTGGCGATGATCTTCGCGATGCTCGCCGTTGGCGCCGCGCTCGAGGCGTCGGGCGCGGTGGAGATGATCGTGGGCGCGATCGCGCCGTTCCTCGGCAATCTGCCGGCCCCGCTCCTCGTGTTCGCCGTCTTCGCGCTGACCTCGACGCTGACCGAACTCGTGTCCAACAACGCCGTCGCCGTCGTCGTCACGCCCATCGCCATCGCGCTGGGCGACACGCTGGGCGTCGATCCGCGCGGGCTCGTCGTCGCGGTCATGGTCGGGGCGAGCTGTGCCTTTTCGACACCCATCGGCTATCAGACGAACATGCTGGTCTATGGTCCGGGCGGATATCGGTTTACCGATTTCGCACGGGTGGGAATCGGCATGAACGTGGTCGTGGCGCTCCTCTCGTCGGCCCTGATCCCGCTGATCTGGCCGCTCTGACCCGATCCCCGCGGAGGCTTCGATGCGCATTCTGTTCCTTCTGCCCCTCGCCCTCTGCGCTTGCCAGACGCTCGGGCTCCCGCGTGGCGAGGACATGTTCGACGTGCCCGAGGGGGAGGTGCGGGTGACGCGCGCGACGGCGGACGCCGCCCGCGTGACGCTCAGGCTCTCGGATGGCACCCGCTGCTCGGCCGAACGGCCGGAGGGCGTGACCGGCAACTGGTCAGGGGTCACCACCGATTGCGGCTACGCGCTGCCCTTTACCGTCGCCTACAAGCCCGCGCCCCGGCCCGAGCGCTTCACCATCGAGGCGCCGCTGGGCGGCAGCGGCCCGCGGGCGGAAGTCTACGTGACCGACGTGGACGGCGTGCGCCGCCTTTTCGTGGCCCCGCTCGGCGACGACGTCCGGTTCGAAACGACGCCGCCCGCGCCGGTCTGAGGCGCCGTCAGGACATTCTCAACCCTTGGCTTCGTCGTTAACCTTTCGGCAAGGTTGACGATTCATTAACGGCCGCATCCGACCGATCCCCCGGGGGCCGATGCCCGATCCGTCTTCCACGTCCATCGCCGTCGTCACCTGTTTGCGCGACGAGGGGCCCTATGTCGTGGACTGGCTCGCCCATCTGCGCGCATTGGGCGTCGGTCGTGTGCTGGCCTTCACCAACGATTGCCGCGACGGAACCGGGGCGCTCCTCGACGCGCTGGCCCCCGTCGGTGTCGTGCACGTGCCACAGGGGGACGTGCTGGGCAGGGACGGGCCCGCGCCGCAATGGCGCGCGATGGCGGCGGCCTGGACGCACGAGGTCTGCACGGGCGCGGACTGGCTTCTGCATCTTGACGTGGACGAGTTCGTGGCGCTCGACGGCGCCGCGACGCTTCCCGAACTCGTCGGCGGAATGCCGGGGGCGGAGGCGATCGCGCTGCCCTGGCGGCTCTTCGGCTCGGCGGGACGGCTCGAGGCGGGGACGGGGTCCGTGCCCGAGCGCTTCGACCGCGCCGCGCCGCCCGGCCTCGCCTATCCGGCGCTGGCCAGCTTCTTCAAGACGCTTTTCCGCCGGGCCGGACCCTTCACCGGCTTCGGCATCCACCGGCCCCGTCAATCCGCGCCGCCCGTCTTCTTCGACGACACGGGGGGTCGCGACGACGCGCTGTCGGCCGATCCGAAGCGCATCCTCCTCTGGCGCGGCGGGATGGCGCCGGAGGGACGGCGGGTGCAGCTCAATCACTACGCGGTCCGCTCGATCCACGAGTTCCTGCTCAAGCGCGCGCGGGGACTGCCGAACCACACGGGCAAGGTGCCGGGGCTCGAATACTGGGTGGAGCGGAACTTCAACCAGACGACCTGCGGGATGATCGGACCGCAACTGCCGGTGATGCGTGCCGAGGCGTCGCGGCTGCGCGACCTCCCGGGCGTGGCGGCGGCCGAGGCGGCGGCGCGCGACTGGCACCGGGCGACGCGCGACCGCGTGCTCGCGACGGAAGACGGCTTGCGGCTTTGCGGGCGGCTCGTGCTTGCGGGCGGCTCGCTCGCGCCGTCCCCACGGCTCGGCCGGGCGCTTCTGGGGATGGCTCGGGCGTATGTTTGAAACCCGGATCCTGAACGGCCGCGTCGTCGGCGACGTGACGGTGCTCGACGCCGTGGGCGACCCGGACGGTGCGCGCGTGTTCCTCGGGCGCGGGCTCGACCCCGTGCGGATCGACGGGGCGCTCGTCTCGGTAAACGGCTCGGTCATGGCGCGCGTCGCGGGCGGCACGGAAGTTGCCGTGCCGGTTGCGGGCTGCGAGGCGCGCGTTCCGGTCGCCGCGCCCGAGCCCGATCTGTTCGCGGGGCTCCGCGTGATGCTGGGCTGTCGCAACGGGGAAAGCGTGCGGAATGTCCGCGACTGGCTCGACTGGCATGCCGGGCAGGGGGCGGACGCGGCTCTGATCCTCGACCGGACCCGCCCGGGGGAGTCGCCGCTGGCTCCCGCGTTGGGGGCGGCCCTGTCGGACCGGCCGGTCGCGGGGCTGACCCGCGTGATCGTTGTCACCTCGCCCGTCCCGCTCGGCGGCGCGGAGGCGAGCGAGCGGCATCCGCTGCAGGCGCCCGACGCCCCCGGCAAGGACCGCATGGACGTGCCCGCGCCGGACCCGTGGACCGCCCCGCTGGCGGAGCTCGTCGTGCTCGAGGCGCTGCGCTGGCGGTTCCTGACGGCGGCGCGGGCGGTCGCGTTCCTCGATGTCTCGGACCTGCTCGCGCCCGCGCCGCCGGGGCGGGGCGCCTTCGCGCGGATCGACGCGACGGAGGCCGGAATCCTGCCGCTTCACGGCCGACGCATCTATCCGTGGCGCTTGCGAAAGGGCCGCGCCGTCGGGTTCGGCGACCACGTCTGCACGCTCTTCGATACAGCGGGCGGCCACCGCCGCTGGATCGCCGCGCCCGCGCGGCTGCCGGCCGACGCGCCGTTCCGGCTGACGCGGATCGGACGTCTGCAATCCGACACCGGCGGGGCGGCCGCGTTCCACCGCGCGATGGCGCTCCGCTGCAACGAGGCGGGGGACCGGCCGCTCGCGCCGAAATCCGGGCTGGTGCGGAGCGACGCGCTTCTGCACCTGTCGCGGGAGCGGTTCGGCCACGACCCCGTCCTGCCCCCGGTCTCCGCCGCCCCGGTGCCTCGCCTGCCCGCCGCGCTTCCGGGCCGGACGGCGATCGTGACCTGCATGCGCAACGAGGGGCCGTTCATCCTCGAATGGATCGCCCATCATCGCGGCATCGGCGTGGACGACATCCTGATCTACACCAACGACTGCACCGACGGGACGGTCGAGTTGCTCGACGCGCTCGCGGCCGCCGGCATCGTCACGCGACGCGACAACCCGTTCCCCGGCACCGGCCTCAAGCCGCAGCATGCCGCGCTCGCCGCCGCGGAGGAGGAGGCGATCCTGGCCCGTGCGGGCTGGGCGATCTGCATGGACGTGGACGAGTTCATCGACGTGCATGCGGGCCAGGGGCGGCTCGCGGATCTCTATGCCGCCGTGGGCGACGCGAACATGATCTCGATGACGTGGCGGCTGTTCGGGAACGACGGACGCGCGACCTTCGAGGACGTCCCCGTGACGCAACGCTTCACCGCCTGCGCGCCGGAATTCTGCCGCAAGCCGCATCAGGCCTGGGGGTTCAAGACGCTGTTCCGCCGCAACGCGATCTTCCGCAAGATGGGGGTGCATCGGCCGAAGGGCCTGCGTCCCGACCTCTGGCGGCAGGTGGACTGGGTCAACGGGTCCGGACGACCAATGCCGCGGGAGATGCTGCGCAACAGCTGGCGCTCCACGGCGGAGACCTATGGCTACGATCTGGTGACGCTGAAGCATTATGCCGTGCGCGACGCCGAAAGCTTTCTCGTGAAGCGCGACCGGGGCCGGGTGAACCATGTCGAACGCGATCAGGGGCTCGGCTATTGGTTCCGGATGAACAACAACGCCGAGCGGGATCTGCGGATGCAGGCCCATGCGGCGGCGCTCGCGGACGGGATCGCGGAGCTTCGTGCGCTGCCGGGCGTGGCGGCCGCCCACGACGCCTGCGTCCGGGCGCACCGGGCGCGGATCGCCGCGCTGAAAGCGGTTCCGGCGAACGCGGCGTTTCTGGCGGAGATCACGGGCCCGCGGCTCGACCGGCTGAGCCGGATGCACGCGCATTTCGGCGCGAACGTCTTCCTCGCCGGGCCTGGTTCCGTGCCGGACGCGGTGACGTTCGCGGACCATCCGCCCGATTTCTTCTTCACCGTCGAGCCCGTCGAGACGGTGCGGCACTGATCTCAGCGGCAGATGTCGCGCAGGGCGAGCCAGACGGTGTCCTCGAGCGAAGGCGGCATGTCGGAGGGGGCCGCGCCGGTCGTCGCCCGCCCCGTCGCTCCGGCCCAGGGCGTCCAGGCGAGCTGGGCCGCGTCGAAGCCGGCGCGGAGCCGCTCTTCCGGCGGCAAGGCGGGCGGCCTGGCGGCACGTTCGGAGACATGGCCGGCGATGGCCCGGTCGGGAACGCGCCCCGAGGCCAGCAGACGGAGCAGATCGCCGAGGCCGAGATCCTGCAGGACGCCGTTCAGGGGCGCCTGGGTCCGCGTCGTCAGGATCGCGGCCAGGAGATGTCCCGCCGCGACGTCCGGATCGTCGCGGGCTTCGAGGATGCGGTTCGACAGGACGATCAGATCGCCGGGCAACGCCAGCGCGGGCACTTCGAGATCGCGCAGCACGGCGAGCCGGAGCGGCCGCGTCGGCGCCAGACGCTGGCGAAGCCTCGCGAGCGCCTCGTTTCCGGGGATCGAGCTGCAGGCCGGGCCCGCGCGTCGGGCAAGCACGTCGAGCATCCGGTCGCCGATGTCCCGCGCCTGCGCCGGCGGAATGATGTTCGCCGCATGCCGCCGGAGCGCGCCCGGCAGCCAGATCGCCAGCGCGCCGAGCGCGACGCCGACCGCCAGTCCGACGAGCGCCCGGCGGAGCGCGCCGGGCCGGCGGCGCCCCATCTCGACGGCGGAGACGACACGGTCGAGCGCGGCGATCATTTCGGGCTCGGCGATCTCCAGATCCTCGCCGGCCTCTTCGTGGGGCGCGTAGAGGGCGGGCGCCTCGCGGGGATTGCGGCGGACGAGCGCGGGCAGGGACCAGTGACTCAGCGCGGTGCCGCCGAAATCCTGCAGGACCAGTTCCGCCTCGCCCAGCGTGACGTAGACCTCCCGCCGGTCGGCCCCCGCATCGGGGCGCCAGAGCCCCGTCGTCTCGAGACGTTCGATGCCGTGGAGTGCGGTCAACCGGACCTCGCGGCGCGTCGCTGTCTGTCGTCAATGCGGCGCATCGGGCCGTTGCTCCTCCTCGTCCGGGTCGCAATACTGCGCCGACGCGGCGGAGCAGGACAAGGGCGCACATGGAAAACAGACCCGTCGCCGCGGCCGGCTTCATCCTGACCTCGACGCTCACCATCGGCTTCATCGACCAGTTCATCCGGATCATCGCGGAAACGTCGAGCTTGTGGACCTTCCACGTCGTCCGCACGGCGATGATCTGGATCCTCGTCGGTGGATGGCTGGCGCTTTCGGGCCGGCGGCTGCGCGTGTCGAACTGGCGCGGCCTCCTCCTGCGGTCGGGGATCATGGCGACGGCGCTGATGATCTATTTCGGCGCGCTGGGCTTTCTGCCGGTGGCGCAGGCGGCGGCCGGGCTCTTCACCGCGCCGATCTGGGTGCTGATCCTTTCGGTCGCGATGTTCGGCCTGCGGGTCGGCCCCGTCCGCATCGCGGCGGTGGCTCTCGGCTTCGCGGGCGTGGTGATGGTGCTCTCGCCCGATCCGGCGAGGATCGAGCCGCTGGTCTTCGTGCCGGTGCTCGGCGGCGCGTTCTACGCGATGGGCGCGATCGCGACGCGCGAATGGCTCGGCGCTGAATCGGCGCTGGTCGTCGCGCTGGGCTCGTTCACCGCGCAGGGGCTCTGGGGGCTTCTGGGACTGGCTGCGATCGCGGCGCTCGGGCCGGGCGACGGGTTCCTCGCGCGGGGTTGGGTCTGGCCGGACGCGAACGTGCTCGCGTGGTGCGTCCTGCAGGCGGGAGGGAGCCTGTTCGCCGTCGTCTGCGTCACGCGCGGCTACCAGCTGGCCGAGGCATCGCTCGTGTCGGTCTTCGAATATTCGGTACTCGGCTTTTCTGCGCTGTTCGGCCTGCTGCTCTGGGGCGAGGCGCTTTCGCCCGTCTCGATCCTCGGCCTCGGGCTGATCGCCACGGCGGGTTCGCTGATCGTGGTTCGGGGCCGGCGGGCGCGGGTCGCGTGATCCTGTCGCCCGGACGCGGATACGCCTTCGTCCATGCACCGAAGACCGGCGGGACCTCGATGGCACTGGCGCTGGAAGCACGGGCGATGGCGGACGACATCCTGATCGGCGACACGCCGAAGGCCGTTCGCCGCCGCGGGCGCGTGAAGGGCGCGCGCGCCGCGGGGCGGGTGTGGAAGCATTCGACCCTCGCCGATGCCCGGGGCCTCCTCCCCGACGCGGTGATGGACGCATTGCGTCCGGTCATGCTGGTCCGCAATCCCTGGGCACGGATGGTGAGCTACTACCATTGGTCGCGGGGGCAGGATTTCGACCATCCGGCGGTCGCGGTGGCGCGCGACACGGACTTCGCCGGCTTCGTCGCGCACCCGACCGTGGCGGAGGCCGTCCGCCGCACTCCCTATACCCGCTACGTGGCGGGTGGGACGGCGCCGATCTTTATCCGGATCGAGCATCTGCCGACCGACCTCGTGCCGTTCGAGGCGCTGCTCGGCTTCCGCCTCGACCTGCCGCACGTCAATCGATCCGACCGGCCTGCGGATTGGCGTGCGGCCTACGGCGCGGAGACGCGCGCGCAAGTTGCCGACATCTGCGCGGAGGATATCGCCCGCTTCGGCTACCGGTTCGGGGAAGGCTGACATTTTGCCGGATCCCGGCCTCGGGCAGGCCGCCTGGCGCGCGGGGCGGCTCTTGCCGTTCCGCCCGCGTCCGTGCGAGAGCAGCGTATGGCCAAGCCTGTCCCCTCCAAGCGAAGCATGTCCGCCGCCGGTCGCGACGATCACGCGCCCTGCGCCTTTCTGATCGGCACGCGCGTCGCCACCGCCGACGACATGCGCAACGTGGAGATGCTGGAGGTCGGCGACCGCGTGCGCACGACGGCGGGACCGCTGGAGATCGCGCGGATCGAGCGGACGATCATGCGACGCCTCGACCTGATCTACCGGCGGGACGACTGGCCCGTCCGCGTTCCCGTGGGGTCGCTCGGCAATCCGGGGCCGCTTCGCCTGTCTCCGGCGCAGCGCGTGGTGCTCGACGGGCCGACGGTGGAGCGCGTCGCTGGCATGCCCGAGATCTCCGTGAGCATCCGCGACCTCGTGGGATTGCGCGGCCTGATCGTGGAGCGGCCGATCGCCGATTTGCACTACACGATTCTGGATTTCGGTCGCCCGGTGGTGGTGGTGGCGGAGGGCGTCGCCTGCGAGATACAGGCCGGCGACGCCGCAATCGTCGAGCGTGACGCGGCCCGCGCCGCATACATGGCAATGAACGCGGAGGGGGAGCCGCGGCTGCGGACCCTCCGCTGATCGCTCAGGCGGCCTTCGGGCCCGTGGCGGCGTAGAAGCGCGCGCCCTCCGCCGCCATGCGGCGCAGCCGGTCCGGCGTTGTGAAACGGGGGCCATGCCGCTCGGCAAGCGCGTCGCAGGTCGCGACCGCCCATTCCGCGCCGACGATGTCGAGCCAGGAAAACGGTCCGCCGGACCAGGGCGCGAAGCCCCAGCCGAGGATCGCGCCCACGTCACCCTCGCGGATGTCCTCGAGCACGCCGTCCTCCAGCGCGCGGACCGCCTCGAGCACCTGCACCAGCATCAGCCGGTTCTGCACCTCGTGCAGGTCCGGCTGCGCCTCCGCGACCGGGTAGCGCGCGTCGAGCTTCGACCAGAAGCCCTGCCGCTTGCCCGCCTCGTCGTAGCTGTAGAAGCCCGCCTTCGCCTTGCGGCCCAGGCGCCCGGCATCGGCCATGGCGAAAAGCACCTCGTCCACCGCGCCGTCGGGATAGGCGTCACCCATCGCCGCGCGCGTCGCCTTCGCGATCTTCACGCCGAGGTCGATCGAGGTCTCGTCGACGAGTTGCAGCGGCCCGAGCGGGAAGCCCAGCTGCTTGGCCGCGTTCTCGATCAGCGCCGGCGCGACGCCCTCCGCGACCATGCGGATGCCCTCGTTGATATAGGGGATGATGCAGCGATTGGCGTAGAAGAAGCGCGCGTCGTTCACCACGATCGGCGTCTTGCGGATCTGGCGGACGAAATCGAGCGCCTTGGCGACGGCGCGGTCGCCGGTCTCCGTGCCCTTGATGATCTCGACCAGCATCATCTTGTCGACGGGCGAGAAGAAATGGATGCCGATGAACTGCCCGGGCCGGGCGCTCGCGCGGGCGAGCTCGGTGATCGGCAGGGTGGAGGTGTTGGTGGCAACGATGCAGTCCGGGCCGACCACGGCCTCTACCGCGCGGGTCATCTCCGCCTTGACGTCCGCGTCCTCGAACACCGCCTCGATCACGAGGTCGCAGCCGGCGAGCGCGTCGAGGCCGGTGGTGGCATGGATGCGGGCCAGCACCTCCGCCTTCTTCTCCTCCGACACCTTCTTGCGGGAGATGCCCTTGTCGAGCAGCCCTTCGGAGTAGGCCCTGCCGCTGTCGGCGGCGGCCTGCTCCCGGTCGATCAGGACGACCTCGATCCCGGCATTCGCCGCGACATAGGCGATGCCCGCGCCCATCATGCCCGCGCCGAGAACGCCGAGCTTCGCGACCCGCTGGTCGGGCGCCTCCGGTCGGTTCGCGCCTTTCTCCAGCGCCTCCTTGTTGATGAAGAGCGACCGGATCATCGCCTCCGAGGAGGGATTCATCAGGACGTGGGCGAACCACCGTGCCTCGATCCTGAGCGCCGTGTCGAAGGGCACCATCGCACCCTCGTAGACCGCCGACAGCAGCGCCTTCGCGGCCGGGAAGGCACCTTGCGTGCGGCCGTTCACCATCGCGGAGGCACCGACGAAGGTCATGAAGCCCGCCGGGTGATAGGGCGTGCCGCCGGGCATCTTGTAGCCCTTCTGGTCCCAGGGCTTCACGAGGTCGGCATCCTTCGCGGAAAGGATCCAGGCGCGCGCATCGCCCATCGGGTCGTCCGACACTCCGTCGACAAGGCCCGCCGCGCGCGCCTTCTTCGGGTCGCTGAGCTTGCCCTCGAGCAGAAAGGGCGAGGCGCCCATCGCGCCGAGCTTGCGCACGAGCCGCGTCGTGCCGCCCATGCCGGGGAAGATGCCGACCATGATCTCGGGCAGGCCGATCTTCGCCTTCGGATTGTCGGCGGCGAAGACGCGGTGGCAGGCGAGGGGGATTTCGAATCCGATGCCGAGGGCGGTGCCCGGAAGGACGCAGGCCACCGGCTTGCCGCCCTTCAGCGTCTTCGGGTCCATCCCTGCGCGCTCGATCTTGCGCAGGATACCGTGGCAGCGCATCAGACCGTCCATCAGGCCCTGCGCCGGCGCGTCGCCCGCTTCGGCCTTCATGCGCGCGATGACGTTGAGATCCATGCCGCCGGCGAAGCTGTCCTTGGCCGACGTGATCACGATGCCGCGCACCTCCGCATCGGCCAGCGCCGCGTCGAAGCAGCTCTCGAGCGCGTCCCAGCCCTCCAGGCTCAGCACGTTCATCGACTTGTCCGCGACGTCCCAGACGATCGTGGCGATGCCGTCGTCGTCCCTGGACCAGGTGAAATCCGTCATCTTTCGTCTCCTTTGCCGTGGCCTTGCGCCGGCTTGCCCGCTTCGAGCGCGTCGAAGCGTCCGAAATAGCGCTGGGGCATGAAGTCCTGGACCCGCTCGTCGAAGGTGATGAGCGAGATGCGCCGCGTGAGCCACAGGCCGTTCCGGCGGACCAGTTCCATCGCGCACTCGTAGGGGTCGACCAGGTAGCTTCCGCCGCGCAGCACGTAGCTGCGATGCGTTCCATCGATCCGGTCTGGGCTGCCCTCGACGTATTCCGCCTTCAGGCACACGCGATGGTAGGCCGTCGCGCCGAGCGTCGCGAGGCTCTGGCGGAACGCCTCCACGTCGGCCCGGAACTCCTCGAAGGTATGGGTGACGCGGGTGCCACGGTCGCTGGTGAAGGTGTAGGGGTAATCCGTGAGCTGCCCGAGCGCGTCGAAGTCCCGGTCCCATGCGGCCCGGGACGTGGCATCGGCAAGCCGCTGATAGATCTCGGCCGCCTCCGGCATCAAACGCGTTCGAGAATGGTGGCCGCGCCCATGCCGCTCGCCACGCAGAGGGTGGCGAGCCCCAACTCCTTATCGGACCGCTCCAGCTCGTCGAGAAGCGTGCCGATGATGACCGCGCCCGAGGCGCCGAGCGGATGGCCCATCGCGATGGCCCCGCCATTGACGTTGAGGCGGTCGTGATCGACGCCGAAGGCCTGCATGTATCGCAGCACCACGGAGGAGAACGCCTCGTTCACCTCGAAGAGGTCGATGTCGCCGATCTTCATGCCGCTGTCGGCGAGGATCTTCTCGGTCGCGGGAACCGGTCCCGTCAGCATGATCGTCGGATCGGAGCCGATCTTGGCGGTGGCGCGAATACGGGCCCGGGGGATGAGCCCCCATCTTTCGCCGAACGCCTTCGAGCCGACGAGGACGCCCGCGGCGCCATCGACGATGCCCGAGGAATTGCCGGCGTGGTGAATGTGGTTGATCCGTTCGAGATGCGGGTATTTCAGGAGCGCGATCTTGTCGAAGCCGGGCATGGTCTCGCCCATCGCCTGGAAGGCGGGGTTGAGCGCGCCGAGCGACTGCATGTCGGTGCCCGGCCGCATGTACTCGTCGCGCGCGAGGATCGGCAGCCCGTTCACGTCGCGCACGGTCAGCATGGAGCGATCGAACCGGCCCTCCTCCCAGGCCATGGCGGCCCGGCGCTGGCTCTCGACCGCATAGGTGTCCGCGTCGTCGCGGCTGATCCCGTATTCGGTGGCGATGATGTCGGCGCTGATGCCCTGGGGGACGAAATAGGTCTCCATCGCCACGCTCGGATCGACGGCGATGGCGGCGCCGTCGCTGCCCATCGGCACGCGGCTCATGCACTCGACGCCGCCGGCGATGTAGCCGTCGCCGGCACCCGCGCGGATCTGGTTCGCCGCGAGGTTCACCGCTTCCATGCCGGAGGCGCAGAAGCGGTTGATGCTGAGCCCCGGGATGCGCTCGTCGAGGTCGGAGGCAAGAACCGCGGTCCGCGCGAGGCATCCGCCCTGTTCCATGACCTGCGTGGCGTTGCCCCAGATCACGTCCTCCACGGCATGCCCCTCGAAGCCCGCGCGCGTCTTGAGGGCGTCGAGAACCGTCGCCGACAGGCGGACGGCCGTGACCTCATGAAGGCTGCCGTCGGGGCGGCCCTTGCCGCGGGGCGTGCGGACGGCGTCGTAGATAAAGGCGTCTGTCATGCGAGCTTCCTCATAGGCCACGGTCGGAGGGGCGACCGGGCATCAGGTCGTAGGGGGGCTTCCAACCGGGCAGGGCGGCGATCCGGTCGAGCCAGGCGTCGATGGCGGGCCACTCCGTCCGGTCGAAGCCGAAGGGTTCCGGGTAGTAGAGATAACCGCAGCAGCTCAGATCCGCATTCGTGACGTTACGGCCGACGATCCAGTCGCGATCCGTCAGATGCGCGTTCAGAACGTCGAACGCGCCACGGAGGCGACCCTGCTGGAACGCGATCACCTCGGCCGGGCGCTTCGCCTCGGGCAGGAAGTTCATCAAGAACCGTGTGACCCCGGCGACGCTCGAAAGCTTGTGGTTGTCCCACAGCACCCAGCGGAGAACCTCGTAGCGCTCCGCGTCCGTGCCGCCGAAGCGTCCCGTCCGGTCCGTGATCCATTGCTGGATCGCGCCCGACTGGCTCAACCGGAACGCGCCGTCAACGAGGAGCGGTGCCTCGCCCATCACGTTCGCGCCGCGAAAGGCCTCCTGCCGCGCCGCCCCGTTGAAGAAGTCGACGAAGACCGGCTCCCAGTCGAGACCGGACAGCTCCAGGGCGAGGGCCGCCTTGTAGCTGTTCCCGCTTTCGCCGAAGCAATGCAGCCTGATCGTCATCGAACCTCCTTTCGGTGCGGCGTCCGGACGGACCTGTCGCCCGGCCGATATGTGCTCAGGATGGAGCAATCCGCGCGGCGTGCAAGCGTCACGGGATGTGTCGGTCGGTTACCGTGGATCACGGGCGGACGACGCATTCGTCACCGCCTTGTAGAGACCGAGGCGGTGGCGAAGCGCCTCGTGATGCGTGACGACGTCGAATGCCTCGAACAGGAACGACAGCGCGTCGCCCTGTTCGAGCCCCGTTTCCTCGACGAACTGCCGAAGCCGGCGATAGCCTACCTCCGACATTTCGGCATTCACGTCAGGTAATTGCGATCGTGCTTGAGACATATGCAGCTCCATGTGCTCCGGCCCCCGGCAATCCGGGTCGCCGGCGTTTCGCGCTTCGTTCAGAACGCTGTCGAATCGAGGGCCATGATGGTATCCGCCCCGGTCTTGATGCGTGCAAGGTGCATGGCCGTCGCCGGCAGCTGGCGGGCCATGTAGTACCGACCCGTCGCGATCTTGGCCGCGAGAAAGTCGCGGTCGGCGCCGTCCTGCTCCAGCGCCGCGTCGGCGGCCTTCGCCATTCGGGCCCACATCAGCCCCAGGCAGACATGACCGAAGAGGTGCATGAAATCGTACGAACCCGACAGCGCCGCGTTGGGGTTCTTCATTCCCTCCTGCATGAAGAAGGTCGCCGCCTCCTGCAGGTCTTTCGAGGCGGCCTTGAGCGGGTCGAGGAAGCCGGTCCTGAACGGCTCGTCCTCCGCGTTCTCGCGGACGAAGGTCTTCACGATCTCGAAGAACGCCATCACGTTGCGGCCGCCATCGGTGGCGAGCTTGCGGCCCACGAGGTCGAGCGCCTGCACCCCGTTCGCGCCCTCGTAGATCATCGCGATGCGGGCGTCGCGGGCGAACTGCGACATGCCCCATTCCTCGATATAGCCGTGACCCCCATAAATCTGCTGCGCGGCCGTGGCGTTCTCGAAGCCCTTGTCGGTAAGGAACCCCTTCACGACCGGCGTGAGGAGCGAGACCAGCCCGTCCGCGGCCTTGTCGCCGCCCTCCTGCGCACGGTCGATCAGCATGGCGCTCCAGAAGGTGAAGGCGCGGGCGCCCTCGACGAAGCTCTTCTGGTCCATCAGGTTGCGGCGGATGTCGGGATGCACGATCAGCGGATCGGCCGGCCCGCCCGGATTCCTTGCGCCGGTCACGTCGCGCCCTTGCAGCCGGTCGACGGCATAGGCCAGCGCGTTCTGGTAGGCCACGTCCGCCTGCGCGTAGCCCTGCAGGCCGACGCCGAGCCGGGCCTCGTTCATCATCGTGAACATCGCGCGCATGCCCTTGTGCGTCTCGCCCAGCAGATAGCCCGTCGCGCCGTCGTAATTCATCACGCAGGTCGAGTTGCCGTGGATCCCCATCTTCTCCTCGAGCTTGCCGACGGAGACGCCGTTACGCGCGCCGAGCGTGCCGTCCGCTTTCACGACGAATTTCGGCACGATGAAGAGCGAGATGCCCCTGGTGCCGTCCGGCCCGCCGGGGATCTTGGCGAGGACGAGATGGACGATGTTCTCGGCCATGTCGTGATCGCCCGCGGAAATGAAGATCTTCTGCCCGGTGATCCTGTAGGTGCCGTCCGCCTGCGGCTCGGCCCGGGTGCGCATCAGGCCCAGATCGGTGCCGGCATGCGGCTCGGTCAGGTTCATGGTGCCGGTCCATTGGCAGCCGTACATCTTCGGCAGCCAGAGCGCCTTCTGCGCCTCCGTCCCGTGCACGGCGATGGCCGAGGCCGCGCCGTGGGTCAGGCCGTAATACATGTTGAAGGCCATGTTCGCCGCCGACAGGATTTCGCCCACCATCGTGTAGGTGATGTAGGGCAGGCCCTGGCCGCCATAGGCCTCGGGCGCGTCGAGCGCGGTCCAGCCGCCGTCGCGGAGCTGGTCGAAGGCGGCGCGGAAGCCGTCCGGCGTGCGCACGACCCCGTTTTCCAGCCGGCAGCCCTGCCGGTCGCCCACCATGTTGAGCGGCGCGATCACCTCGCTGGCGAGCTGCCCCACCGTCTCGAGGATCGCGCCGGTGAAGTCCCGGTCGAGATCGGCGTAGCCCGGCACGTCCTGCCGGCTGATGCCGAGAACGTCGTGCAGGACGAACTGGATGTCCTTCGTGGGCGCGGTGTAGGTTGGCATTCTGCGTCTCCTCGATCGCGTTTGCGGTTGCGCGATCCCGGGGCTCGTCGGTTCAGACGATCTGCCGGGATTGCAGTTGGTTCAGCATCTTCTCGCCCCAGCGGAGCTGTTCGGACAATTCACTGATCGCGGCGTCGAGCTCGTCGCGCTGCTTCTTCATCGCGGTCAGCCGCTCGCTTCCGATCTCGTGGGCGCGGGAAATCTGCGTGTACTGGCTGTCGCCGAGGTCATAAAGGTCGAGAAGCTGCCGGATTTCCTCAAGCGAGAAGCCGAACCGTTTGCCGCGCAGGATGAGCTTCAGACGCGCCCGGTCGCGGCGGGTGAACCACCGCTTCTGACCCTCGCGACGGGGGAACAGCAACTCCTTCTGCTCGTAAAAACGCAGCGTCCGCGGCGTGACGTCGAATGCGTCGCACATCTGGCGGATGGTAAGAAATTCTTCTGCCATAATAACTTCCCTCGTTATAGCCCACCCAAAATACGGATGAGGTTCAAATTCGAGGAATTCGATACAGGACCGTTTGACGCTTACGTAATGTGGACGTTACGTCAACTTTGGGCCAGGACCGGCGGTTTTTAGTTCATTTTTACCCATCGACGCGACAGAGACGCTCGCTTCGGCCGATTGTCTCCGCAGGATGGATCAGGACCGATTCCCGAGCTCGTCCCGCACGCCGTCTCGCAGGCTGGTCAGCTCGGCGATAGCGGCCTCCAGATGGCGCCTGCGCTCCAGAAGCTCGTCGAGCTGCCGGTCGGCGAGGTCGATCCAAGCCTGCTTCTGCGTGGTCCCTTCGGGGTCGGCGTCGTAGAGCGCGAGCCATTGGCGGATCTCCTCGAGGGAGAAGCCGAACTTGCGGCCGCGCAGGATCAGCGTCATCCGGGCGATCTCCCGCGGCCCGTAATACCGGGTCCGTCCGACCCGCGCGGGCGCCAGAAGCTCGATATATTCGTAATGTCGAAGCGTCCGTGGCGTCACGTCGAACCGGGCGCACATCGCCTTGAAATCGAGCCGTTCCGCCATACCGCACCTCCGGCTCCGATGATCGCACGTTCGCCGCCCGCCTGTCCATCGGACGGGGTTGCGGCTTCCGGGGCTTCGCGGCATGGCTCCGCAGATGAGCGGACATGACGACAGGGCGACAGAGGCGGCGCGGCAGTTCATCGCGGCCCTTCCGCATTGCCGGGCCCTTGGCATGGAGGTCGAGGCCGCGGGCGGGGGGAGCGTGACGATGTCGATGCCCTGGTCGGAGGCCCTTGTCGGCGACCCCCGGACCGGGGTGATCCACGGCGGCGCAATATCCGCGCTGATGGATACCTGCGGCGGCGCGGCGGTCATGTCGCACCCGACCGGGGCGCTGACGACCGCGACGATGGACCTGCGCATCGACTACATGCGCGCGGCCGAGCCCCGGCAGCGCATCACCGCCCGCGCGATCTGCCATCACGTCACGCGCAGCGTTGCCTTCGTGCGCGCGGAGGCCTGCGACGAGGCGTCGGACAAGGGACCGGTCGCGGTGGCGAACGGCGCCTTCACGCTGGAACGGGCCTCCGGGGAATGAGGCCGCCCGAGCCCGTACAGGTGGTCAAGCAGCGGCGCGACGCGGCGCTCCGAGCGCTGGTCGAAGGCGTGCCCTATATCCGGTTCCTCGGGATCACCTTCGATCGGCGCGGGGACGAGCTGACCGGCGTGCTGCATTACGACGAGAAGCTCGTCGGCAACCCCCTGCTGCCGGCACTTCACGGCGGCGCGACGGCTGCGTTCCTCGAAGTCACGGCGATGATGACGCTGTCCTGGGCGATGCTCTGGGACGACATGGAACGCGGGCGGCTCGACATGGGCGGACTGGCACAGGGGGCACCCGCGCATCTGCCGAAGACGATCGACTTCTCGGTGGACTACCTCCGGCCGGGCCTGCCGCGCGACGCCTATGCGCGGGCACGGGTCAACCGTTCGGGGCGCCGCTACGCCAGCGTCCATGTGGGGGGCTGGCAGGACAACCGCGACCGGCTCTTCGCGCAGGCGACGGGGCATTTCCTCATGCCGACGCGCGAATGAGCGCGGGCGACGCGCAGGATCTGACGCATCGCCGCATCCTTCGCGTGGCGATCCCCGTGGTGCTGTCGAACGCGACCGTGCCGATCCTCGGCGCCGTCGATACCGGCGTCGTCGGTCAACTGGGCGAGGCCGCCCCGATCGCGGCGGTGGGGGCGGGGGCGATCATCCTTTCCTCGGTCTACTGGATTTTCGGTTTTCTGCGGATGGGCACGACGGGCCTCGCCGCGCAGGCGCTCGGCGCGGGCGATCGCGCGGAACTCATCGCACTCCTCACCCGCGCGCTGCTCATCGCGGGGGTGGCGGGCGGCGCCCTGATCGCGCTGCAATGGGCGATCTTCGCCGGCGCGTTCCGCCTCGCGCCCACGAGTCCCAAGACGGAGGCGCTGGCCCGCGACTACATGGGCATCCGCATCTGGTCGGCCCCCGCGGCCATCGCGATCTACGGCCTGACCGGCTGGCTCATCGCGCAGGAACGGACGGGGGCGGTGCTCGTCGTGCAGGTCGCGATGAACGGCGCGAACATCCTTCTCGATCTGTGGTTCGTGCTCGGTCTGGGCTTCGGGGTGGCGGGTGTGGCCTGGGCCACGTTCCTGTCGGAATGGGCGGGCCTGACGCTGGCGCTTTGGCTATGCCGTAGTGCGTTCACCGATGCCGCCTGGCGGGACCGGGCGCAGATCTTCGACGCCGTCCGCCTCCGGCGGATGATCGCGGTGAACACCGATATCCTGATCCGGTCGGTCCTCCTGCAAGCGACGTTCACCTCCTTTCTGCTGGGCGGCGGGCTGTTCGGCACGGTGGCGCTCGCCGCGAACCAGGTGCTGCTGCAGTTCCTCTACATCACGTCCTACGCGCTCGACGGCTTCGCCTTCGCGGTGGAGGCGCTGGTCGGGCGCTTTTTCGGTGCGGGCGACCGGCCGCGGCTGCGGCGGGCGGTGGCGATGTGCAGCGTCTGGGGGCTTGGAACGGTGGCCGCGCTGGCGCTCGCCTTCGCGGCGTTCGGCGGCACGCTCGTCGACGTCATGACGACGGCGCCGGACGTGCGCGGGGCGGCGCGGGACTTCCTGCCGTGGATGGTTGCGGCGCCGCTCGTCGGGTTCGCGGCTTGGATGCTCGACGGCATCTTCATCGGGGCCACGCGGACGCGCGACATGCGCAACATGATGCTTATGAGCGCCGCCTGCTACGTCGCGGCCTTCGCCGCGCTCGTCCCGGTGTTCGGCAACCACGGGCTCTGGGCGGCGCTGATGATCTCCTTCGCGGTGCGCGGGATCACGCTGGGGTTGCGCTACCCGGCGCTGGTGCGCGCCGCGACGGCCGGGGGCCGGCCCCCGGACCCCCGGGATATTTGCGAAGCAAAGACGTGAGTCCCGGTCAGAGCCAGCGGTCGCGATCGATGCCGACCGCCTCGGCGACATTCGCGAAGCCGTCGCGTGCGAGCAGGGCGTCGAGATCGCGCGCGATTTGGGTGGGCAGGCCGATCCCTTCGAAGACGAGCGCGGTGTAGATCTGCACCGCCGAGGCGCCGGCGCGGATCTTCGCATAGGCCTGCTCCGCAGTGGCCACGCCGCCTACGCCGACGAGCGGCAGGTCGGTCAGTGCCGACAGGCGGGCGAGGATGCGCGTCGAGCGATCGAAGAGCGGCTGGCCGGACAGGCCCCCGGTCTCGCTGGCATGGCGCGAGACGAGACCTTCGCGCGCGAGGGTGGTGTTGGTCGCGACGATCGCGTCGACGCCCGTGGCGGCGGCCGCGAGCGCCGCGAGGGCGGACGCGTCGAGATCGGGTGCGATCTTCAGGAAGACGGGGATCCGGCGGGGCAGGGCGTCGCGCGTCGCGAGCACGCCCGCGAGCAGCGCGGCGAGCGCCTCCGCCCCCTGCAGGTCCCGCAGGCGCTCGGTGTTGGGACTGCTGACGTTAACGGTGGCGAAATCGACATGCGGCCCGCAGACCTCGATCACGCGGGCGAAGTCGCCGGCACGATCCGCGCTGTCCTTGTTGGCGCCGACATTTATCCCGATCACGGCGCCCTTCGGCCGGCGGCGCAGGCGCCCGGCCACGATTTCGAGCCCTTCGTTGCTGAAGCCGAACCGGTTGATCGCGCCCCGGTCCTCGGTCAGGCGGAAAAGACGTGGCCGGGGATTGCCGGCCTGCGGGCGGGGGGTGACGGCACCGGCCTCGAAGAAGCCGAAGCCGCAACGGGCGATGGCACCGAGCGCGGTCGCGTTCTTGTCGAATCCCGCGGCGAGCCCGACGGGGTTCGGCAGGTCGAGGCCGGCGAGGCGCGTCGCCAGACGCGGCGTCGTGACGGGCCCGGAGCGGGGACCGAGCCCGGCGCGGAGGGCAGCGAGGGCAAGCGTATGGGCGCGTTCCGGGTCCAGGCGATGGAGCGCCGCGAGCGCCGCCCGTTCGATCATTCGAGGTCGTCCGGAAAGACGTGGTGACCGTCCTCGTCCAGCGGCAAGGGTTTCGCCCAGGCGACCTGGTCGTGGCGGAGGGGGGCGTACAGATGGGGGAACTCCGCGCCGCCGCGCGACACCTCCCAGCGCAGGTTGTCGCGGACCGCCGCCTCCTCGACCGCAGCGAGCCAGAGACCCTCGACGCCCGCGAAATGCTTTGCCGCCGTCTCCGCCACCTGCGCGGCGGTGGAGAAATGGATGTAGCCGTCGTCCACGTCGACCGGCGCGCCGAGCGTGGTGCCGTCGGCCTGCAACGCGTTCCATTCCGGGGTGCGGAAGAGCTTGTAGATCATCGCCCTCCGATGGCGTGGCTGCCCCTCTGCGTCAAGACCGCGTCGCGTCATATGCCTTTGACATGCCCATGCGAGCCGCGCACCATCGCGCGGAACCATTCAGGGGGTATCGACAAAATGAACCGACTTCTCACCGCGACCGCGATCGTCGCCGCGACCACAACCCTCGCGAAGGCCGAATACGAACTCACGATCCTGCACACCAACGACTTCCATGCCCGATTCGAGCCGATCAGCGCCTATGACGGTCCCTGCGCGGCCGAGGAGAACGAAGCCGGCGAATGCTTTGGCGGAACGGCTCGACTCGTGAACGCGATCGCGGACGCCAAGGCGGATACGGGGAACTACATCCTCGTGGATGGCGGCGATCAGTTCCAGGGAACGCTGTTCTACAGCTATTACAAGGGTGCCATGTCGGCCGAGATGATGAACAAGCTCGGCTACGACGCGATGACCGTCGGCAATCATGAATTCGATGACGGCCCGAAGGTGCTGCGGGAGTTCGTGGACGCGCTCGATTTTCCGATCCTGATGTCGAACGCCGACGTGAGCCGGGAGCCCGAGCTCGCGGACGCGATCCAGAAATCGGTGGTGATCGAGAAGGGGGGCGAGCGGATCGGGTTGATCGGCCTGACACCGCAGGACACCCACGAACTCGCCAGCCCCGGGCCGAACGTGACCTTCACCGACCCGTCGGAGGCGGTGCAGGCGGAGGTCGACCGGTTGACCGAGGACGGCGTGAACAAGATCGTCGTGCTGAGCCATTCCGGCTACGAGACCGACAAGGCGGTCGCGGCGAACACGACCGGTGTCGACGTGATCGTCGGCGGTCATACGAACACGCTGCTGGGTGACATGGAGGGGGCGGAGGGGCCCTATCCGACAATGGTCGATAGGACCGCCATCGTGCAGGCCTATGCCTACGGCAAGTTCCTTGGCGCGCTCGACGTGGTCTTCGACGACAACGGCGAGATCATCGCCGCCATGGGGCAGCCGATCATCATCGACAGCACCATCCTGGAAGACGACGCCACCGTTGCCCGGATTCGGGAGATGGCGTTGCCGCTCGATGAAATCCGCAACGAGGTCGTCGCGCAGAGCGAGGCGCCAATCGACGGCGGTCGCGAAACCTGCCGGGCGGAGGTCTGCGAGATGGGCGTGCTGATCGCCGAGGCGATGCTCGACCGCGTGAAGGATCAGGGGATCGACGTCGCGATCCAGAACGGTGGCGGTATCCGCGCCTCGATCGACGCCGGCGAGGTCACGATGGGCGAGGTGCTCACCGTTCTGCCATTCCAGAATACGCTGTCGACGTTTCGCGTCGATGGCGCGACCCTGGTGAAGGCGCTGGAGAACGGCGTGAGCCAGATCGAGGAGGGCGCGGGCCGCTTTCCGCAGGTCGCGGGCATGTCCTTTGCCTTCGATCCGGACGCCGAGCCCGGGAGCCGTATCAGCGACGTGATGGTGGATGGCGAGCCGATCGACCCCGAGAAAATGTACGGCGTCGTGTCGAACAACTACGTCCGCAACGGTGGCGACGGCTATGCCATGTTCACCGATGCGGCCGATGCGTACGACTACGGACCCGACGTCGCGGAGGTGCTGGCCGAGTACCTGGCCGGGCAGGGGCCTTACACGCCGACGACCGACGACCGGATTACCGTCAAGTAAACACGACGCCACCGGCCCGGATACGAAACCGGGGGCGATGAGGTCGGCTCCACGTGACGCGTGGAGCCGCCTTTACATGGGATCGCGACGCATCCTACATGCCGCGAACGATACCGCAGGAGTGCAGACCGCGCCGGGCGTCCGGTTCCGCGGTCCGTCCCGTGCGTTGCCACCGGGGAGATCTGCATGCTGGCCCAGAAGCCGATCAACCAGCCTGAACGCCTTGCCGCCCTGCGCCGGTACGAGCTCGACACGCATTCGAACCGTGGTGCGTTCGAGGGCATCGTCGAGCTGGCTGCTCAGACCTGCCATTGCCCGGTCGCGATGGTTTCCATCGTCCATGCCGACGACCAGAGGTTCGAGACGCGGTGCGGGATCGCCTTTGACGGGACGGGCCTCGAATCCTCGATCTGCAGTCATGCCATCCTGCAGGACGAGATCCTGGAGATACCGGACACCCGGCTGGACATGCGGACGCAGGACAACCCGCTGGTCACCGATCCGGACGCGCCGATGCTGTTCTATGCTGGCGCGCAGATCAAGACGCGCACCGGCGTCGTGCTGGGAACGCTCTGCGTGCTCGATCACCGGCCGCGACGGCTCGGCGATTCAGAACGCCGCGCCCTGCGCATCCTCGCCGACCAGGTGATGCAGCGGCTGGAGCTGCACGAGGCGCTGCGCCAGCAGGATGCGATGCGGCGGGAGGTCGATCACCGCGTCAAGAACAGCCTCGCGGGTGTCGCCGCGATGACGCGGATGACGGCGCGACGTGCGAGCGAGGAAGTCCGCGCGGCGCTTCTGGAGGTGGAGCAGCGCATCAACGTCATGGTCGAGCTGCACAGCGACCTCTACCAGGCGGACAATCCGGATGCCCCCATCGAGATCTCGAACTATCTGCGTCGCGTCGTCTCCTATCTGGAGAACATAGCGCCGCCGAACATCGAGATCGACGTCGATCTCGAACCGCTGGAGCTTCTGAACAAGCGGGCTTCGGCGTTGGGCGTCCTGGTCAACGAGCTCATCTCGAACGCGTGCAAGCATGCGTTTCCCGACGGCCGCACCGGTCGCGTCGTCCTGCACGGAACGGCGGAAGGCGACGGGCGGTACCGGTTGTCCTGCGAGGACGACGGCGTCGGCAGCGCGAATGCGGGCGCCGGTCTCGGACAGCGGATCATGGAGGCGTCGGCTTCGCAGCTCGACGGGTATCTGCACGTCGCGGCGATGGAGCGCGGGCACCGCGTGGAGCTCGAGTTTCCGCTCGACGCGCGATGAGGGGCGGGCGATGTGCGGCCGTTATGCCCTGACGCTGCCGCACGGGGCGATGGTGGACCTCTTCGCCGCCGTGCCGTCGAACGATCTGCCGGAAGGGCCGCGCTACAATGTCTGCCCCACGACGCAAGTGCCGGTCGTAACGGCAGGCGACGCGGGGCGGCGGCTGCGGCCGATGCGCTGAGGGTTCCTTCCGCACTGGTACAAGAGCCCGACGGACGGCCCGCTTCTGATCAACGCGCGCGCCGAGACGGTGGCGGAGAAACCCGCCTTCCGCGCCGCGATCCGCGCGCGGCGCTGCCTCATCCCCGCGACGGGGTTCTTCGAATGGACAAAAGCGGACGGGCAGCGGCTTCCGTGGTATTTTCATCCGCGCGAGGGCGGGGCGCTGGCCTTCGCCGGGCTTTGGCAGGATTGGGGCCCGGAGGATCTGCCCAGCTGCGCCATCGTCACCTGCGCCGCCGGCACGGCAATGTCGGAGATCCATCACCGGGAGCCGGTCACGCTTCACCCGGACGACTGGTCGCTCTGGCTGGGCGAGGCGGGGCACGGCGCGGCGACGCTGATGCGCGCCGCGCCGGAACGGCGGCTGGCGCGGCATCGCGTCGCGACCAGGGTGAACTCGAACCGGGTGGAGGGCGCGGACATCGTCGACCCGCTGATCGACGACGGGGATCGCTGACCTCCCGGATCAGGAATGCTCCTCCTTCGCCGTGGCCGCCAGCGCACGATTGAAGGCGCGGAGCGCGTCGATGTGGAGGATCACGCCGACGATGTCGGGCGTCTCGGCCTTGTCTTCCGCGCGGACCACGACGAGGAAGTCCGCTCCCGACGTCTCGAAGAGCGGCATCGCCGCCTCGAGCGTGTCGCCGGGGGAGACGAACAGACCTTCGTTCAGGGCCCGCCGGACCCGGTCTTCGGACGGGGCCTTGGCGTGTTCGGGCGATTTCATCACCGCCGACACCTTGAACATCGCCAGCAGGTAGCGTTGCGGTCCGTCGGCGAGATGGATGTCGCGCCGTTCGAGCTGCGTCAGAAAGAACGACCGGGAGACGAGACGCCCCGACAACGCGGAGGCGACGGAGACGGCCGTCATCACCGCGATCCCCGTCTGCCAGTCACCCGTCATTTCGAACACGATGAGCGTGGTCGAGATCGGCGCGCCCAGCACCGCGCCCGCCACCGCCCCCATCCCCGCGAGTGCGTAAAGCGTCTCCGATCCGGAGATATCGGGAAGGAAGGCCGTGGCCATGCCTCCGAAGGCGAGTCCGGTCAGCGCGCCGACCATCAGCGCGGGCGAGAAGATGCCGCCGCCCATGCGTCCGCCCATGGTAATGCTCGTGGCGGCGACCTTCACGACGGTGAAGATGATCGCATCGGCAAGCGTGAGGTGCCCGGACAGCGCGGCCGAGGTCGTCTCGTAGCCGACGCCGATGATATGGGGAAAGAAGATGGCCGTGATACCGAGCATTAGCCCCGCGACGGCCGGGCGCAGCATCGGCGGCAACCCCAGCCGGGCCTGCCAGCGCGTCGCCACGTCCTCGGCCACGAAGACCGAGCGCATCAGCGCGACCGCGACGAACGCGGCGACGATCCCGAGCAGCAGGAACGCCGGAAGCTCGAGGTAGAAGGCGAGCGCTCCCTCCTGCGGAAGCGCGAACTCCGTCCGGTCTCCGAAATGGATGCGGCTGATGACCGCGCCGGAGACGGCGGCGATGGTGATCGGCGCGAAGGCATGGACGGCGAAGTGCCGCAGCACGACCTCCATCGCGAAGAGCGCCCCGGCGAGCGGCGCGTTGAAGCTCGTCGCGACGCCCGCGGCCACCGCACAGCCGAGGAGGTCGCGTCCCGTGATCCCGTCGGCGTTCAAGCGGTTCGACACCCAGCCCGCGATCATGCCGACCATGTGGACGACCGGCCCCTCCCGCCCCGAGGAGCCGCCCGCCGACAATGTGATGAGCGAGGCCGCGACCGAGGCAAGGCCCGCACGCCGCTCCACCCGGCCCTCCTTCATCGCGGAGGCCTGGATCACCTCGGCCGGGCCCCGGACCCGCGCGTCCGGCGTGAAGCGCGTCAGCAGCCAGCCGACGATCAGCCCGCCGATCGCCGGCAGGATCAGAACGCGGAACCACGGCATCGTCCGCGCGAAGCTGTGCAGGCGGCGGGGATCGTCGGTGCCGTACAGGTGCGTTTGCAGCCACTCGATCGACAGCATGAACGCGACCGCGGCGTAGCCCGATGCGATGCCGACGACGAGGGCGATGAACCAGAACTGGACCTTGGAAGGCCCCTGCTGACGGATCATCCGCCAGGAGCGGCGCAGCGTGGCGAGGGTCGTGCCCGCCGGCCGGGACGGATTCGCCTTGCGGGAGGGCGCGTCGGTCAATCCTTCTCCTTCTCACGCCCCTCGCGCGGGCACGGCGCCGAAGGGGAGGATCGATGATCCCGAACGACACGCTCGACGAATTGCCATGAATGCTAGGCGAACGGCTATCGACGGGGAAGAGCGATCTCCGCCTGCACGGGGCCGGAATCCGACAACCCGAGATGCCCCCGACGCCGTCGCCTACCGATCCCGGCGCCGATGTCCCGCTCGGCGGCATCACCTCCATTTGCGCGTCGGTGACCACGGTCGTCCGTTGCGGCGTGATGCGCGACCGGATCGGGGTGCGCGAGGGGCGATCGGCGGGTGATCCCTCGCTGTCCAGATGGGCCTCGAGGCGCGGATTTGATATGCGGGCGTTGCCGCCATCCGCATCCTGAACGCGGCAGACGATGCAGGCCGACCTGAGGCACACCTTCTCCTGACATCCCACGGTACCGGGGACCGGCGTTTCTGCGGAAGCCGCGTGATTCGAGGGATCGCCGCAAACCGGGGCGGGCGCGATTGTCGCTGGGCCGCGCAGCTGAAGAACCACACGCCCCTTCAGCCGATGCGGCACCGCACCTGCGAGCCGGTCGGGCAGGTCGATCCTGGGTAATGCGGGCGACCGCAACGACTACGCAATCCTGATGGTGAACCGGGGCGGAGATCGCGGAAGCGAAGCGGCTTTCGAACGCGATGGTCGCGCCTGCGCGGCGGACCTCCGGCGCGCGAGCGCGGGTCGGTCTCGGCGAGCGGCACCGGACGGCGGTGGAGCATGGGCAGGCGCGGGTCGTGATGGGTGCGGTCGAGCGCGCCCTGGACCCGCCGGGGCTGACGAACCCGGCGCGCCCGAGGAGGGCGCGCCGTTGGTTTCAGCGATGGGGGAGCCGCCCGAGGCGCGGCGGGATCAGATCTGCTCGACCGTCACCTTGTCTCCGTAGAACGCGAGATGTCCCTCGATCGCCTTGGCATCCGCGTTCTCGACGTTCTCGTAGGTCCAGGCCACGTCGGGGATGCGGGCCGACTGGCCGACGAAGGCGTAGTAGTTCGCCGTTCCCTTGAACGGGCATTCGGTTTCCGTCCCGGTCCGTTCCAGAAGCGCCATGGCGACGTCGGCCCGGGGGAAATAGATGACCGGCGCGCGGTCGCCCTCGCGGAGCGCCAGGGCGTTGCGGCTTTCCACGAGGATGCCGTCTTCCGTCCGGACGGTCCAGTTGCCGGTCGCCGGTGTCACGTCGATCTTGGTCATTCGCGATGTCTCCTCACGTTTCGCGCGGACCCTATCCTGCGTACCGGATGCTGGAAAGCCTCAGAGCGGCGCGCACATCGCCGCGAGCCAGGCCCGGGGTCCGGCGTCGAGACGCGGCCCGATCCGACAAAGGACCTCGGCGTGGTAGCCGTCGATCCAGGCGCGCTCGTCGGACGAGAGGAGCGGGGAGAGGACGAGGCGGCGGTCGATGGGCACGAAGGTCAGCGTCTCGAAGGCCCGCATCGCCCGCGCGTCGCCGCCGTCGGGACGCTCGGCCGCCACGACCGTGACGAGGTTCTCGATCCGGATGCCGTATTCGCCCGCACGGTAGTAGCCCGGCTCGTTCGACAGGATCATGCCCGGCTCGAGCGGGACGTGGCTCGCCCGGCTGATCCGCGCCGGGCCTTCGTGGACGCCGAGATAGACGCCGACGCCGTGTCCGGTGCCGTGGTCGTAGTCCCGGTGCTCGGCCCAGAGCGGCGCGCGGGCGAGGGCGTCGAGATTGGCCCCGGTCACGCCTTTCGGGACGCGTACGCGGCTGACGGCGATCATGCCTTGCAGGACGCGGGTGAAGGCATGGGCGACCGCCTTGGGTGGCCGGCCGAGGGGGATCGTCCGGGTCACGTCGGTCGTGCCGTCCTCGTACTGTCCGCCGGAATCGACAAGGAGAACATTGTCGGTGTCGAGGACCCGGTTCGTCTCTTCGTTGACGCGGTAGTGGACGATGGCGCCGTTCGGGCCGGATCCCGCGATCGTGTCGAAACTGATGTCGCGCAGCGCATCCGTATCGCGGCGGAAACGCTCCAGCGCGCGGACCACGTCGATCTCCGTCGTCCCGGGCGCGCGCTCCGTGTCGAGCCAGTGCAGGAACCGGACCATCGCCGCCCCGTCGCGCAGATGCGCCTCCCGCGTGGCCGCGATCTCGGCGTCCGTCTTGCGGGCCTTCGGGAGCGCGACCGGGTCATCCATTTCCAGCGGTTCGCGCAGGGTCGCGTGCATCGCCACGGTGCAGGCGGCGGGGTCGAAGCCGGTCGGGCCGGCGAGGGACTCGAGCAGCGGGATCAGGTCGTCCAGCGGCACGACGCGGACCTCGCTGCCGAGGTGGTCGGCCACCGGTCCGGTCTTGGCGGGATCGCAGATCAGGTCGACCGATCCGTCGGCATGGATCACCGCGAAGGCCTGCGCGACGGGCATGCGCGCGATGTCGCCGCCACGGATGTTGAGGAGCCAGGCAATCGCGTCGGGTTGGTTGGTCACGAACTGCTGCGCGCTTGCCGCCTCGATCGCCGTACCGATCTGCGCGCGCTTCTCCGCGGCCGTGCGCCCCGCCAGTGCGTCGGGATAGGGCCGCATCGGCGCTGCGGGGGCGGCGGGACGATCCTCCCAGATCCTGTCGACGCCGTTCGCCACCGGCACCATCTCCACCCCGTCGAGTTCGCGCAGCTTCGCGATTTCGCGAACGGGGTGGAGCATCGGGTCGAAGCCCACGCGTCCCCCCTCCGGCAGCGCGTCGGGAAGCCAGTCGGCCAGTCCGGTCGCGGGCCAGTCCACGGTTTCGAACGTGTCGGGGTCGGTCTGCGCGGCGACCTGCACGGTGTAGCGTCCGTCGGTGAAGATCGCGGCGCGGTCGGCAAGGATCGCCGCGAAGCCCGCCGACCCCGTGAACCCCGTGATCCAGGCCAGCCGCTCGTCGCGAGGCGCGACGTACTCGCCTTGCCAGGCATCGGTACGGGGGACGAGAAAGGCATCCAGCCGCTCCTCCGCCATCCACGCGCGGAGCCGCGCCACACGCGGCGGAGCGGCATCGGGGCGGGCGGTGACGTCGAAACTCTGGAACATGGGCGGTCTCCTTCGCGCCCGGCATAGTCGCAGGCCGGAACAGGCGAAAGCCCGCGGGGCACGATGATCCGGGGAGCGCGCGGGGACCGTGCGACTACGGCGCATCGAGGGATGCGCAAAACCGCACCATTCGGGGACGGTCGGCAACGGTGACCCGCCGTCATTCGATCATGGATCACAGGGATCCACCGCTCGGGGTGGAGCGAGGACCGGCCCCTCGCGCGCCCCGGAGTATTGACGCCAGGAAGAAGGCGTCAGGAGGCCCGGCGCATCCCCATGACGCGGGCACGGGCCCGCGGATCGGCGTCGAAGAGGGCGGCGAGTTGCTCGGTCATGGCACCGGCGAGTTGATCCACGTCGGTGATGGTGACCGCGCGGTCGTAATACCGGGTGACGTCGTGCCCGATCCCGATGGCCAAAAGCTCTACCGCGCGGCGTTTCTCGATCATCGCGATCACGTCGCGCAGGTGTTTCTCCAGATAGTTCGCCGGGTTCACCGAAAGCGTGGAATCGTCGACCGGTGCGCCATCGGAGATCACCATCAGGATCTTGCGCGCCTCGTGCCGCGCGACCGCGCGGCGATGCGCCCATTCAAGCGCCTCGCCGTCGATGTTCTCCTTCAGCAGGCCCTCTTTCATCATCAGGCCGAGATTGGGTCGCACCCGCCGCCAGGGCGCGTCGGCGGACTTGTAGACGATATGGCGCAGGTCGTTCAGACGCCCCGGCGCGGCGGGACGACCGGCCTTCAGCCATTCCTCGCGCGCGGTTCCGCCTTTCCACGCGCGGGTCGTGAAGCCCAGGATCTCCACCTTCACGCCGCAGCGCTCCAGCGTCCGGGCCAGCACGTCGGCGCAGATCGCCGCGATGGAGATGGGCCTCCCACGCATGGAGCCGGAATTGTCGAGAAGCAGCGTCACGCAGGTGTCGCGGAACTCGGTGTCGCGCTCCATCTTGAAGCTGAGCGGCGTGGTCGGGTTGGCGACGACGCGGGCGAGGCGTCCGGCATCGAGAATGCCTTCCTCCAGATCGAACTCCCAGGAGCGGTTCTGCTGCGCCTGCAGCCGCCGTTGCAGCTTGTTGGCGAGCCGGGAGACCGCGCCCTTGAGCGGTTCGAGCTGCTGGTCGAGATAGGCGCGAAGGCGCTCGAGCTCGGCCACCTCGGCCAGCTCCCCGGCCATGACGATCTCGTCGTTCCGGTCGGAGAAAACGGTGTAGTTCGGATCGGCGTCGGAGACGGGTGGCGGCGGGGGCGGCTCGGCCGACTCGTCGGCCTCGGGCATCTCCGCTTCCTCGCCGGCCTCCTGGTCGGCCATGTCGTCCATCGACACCTCGGCCTGGCTCGGATCGTCCTGCTGGTCCTGGCTCTGCTCGGGCGAGGCGTCGGCCTCGTCCTCCTCCTCTTCGTTGCCGGTGGAATCGGGTTCCTCCTCCTCGGCCTGGCCGTCCTCCTCCTCGTTCTCGTCCTCCTGGTCGGGGTCGTCGCCGAGCTGATCGCCATAGCCCAGATCCTCGATCAGCTGCCGGGCGAGGCGGGCGAAGGCGCGCTGGTCGGCCAGCACGTCCTGCAGGTTGTCGAGCCGGTCGCCGGTCTGCTCCTCGATATAGCCGCGCCAGAGCTCGAACGCGTTGTCCGCCCCTCGCGGCAGGTCGCGGCCGGTGGCCATCTGCCGGATCCAGTAGCCGGCCGCGGTGGCGAGCGGGATCTGCGCCTTGTCCGACACGTCGGCATAACCCTTGCGCGCCGCCTCCACGCCGATCTTGGCGTCGATGTTGCCGGCGGTGCCGGGCATGGCCCGCGCGCCCACCGCTTCGCAACGTGCCGTCTCCATCGCGTCGTAAAGGTCGCGCGCCATGTTGCCCTGCGGCATGTAGCGGGCGTTCACACCGGCGTCGTGATGGCGGTGGCGGAGCGCGAAGGCGTCCGCCGTGCCGCGCGCGAGCAGCACCTCGTCCCGCGTCATCCGCCGACTCACCTGCGGCAGGCGGATGCTGTCGCCGGTCCGCCCCGGCGGATCGACCGAGAAGGTGACGGACAGTTCGGAATCGTCCGCCATAGTCTTGGTGGCTTCGGCCAGCGCCTTCTTGAACGGATCGGCGGGATTGTCGGTTGGCTTGCTCATACCGGCTAGATTGCGCCCGTGGGGTCGAAAGGCAAGGCGTCGCACGGCGCGAGGGTTGCGCGAACGCCCGGAAGGCGGCCTTATCCCGGGCGTGATGCGACGTTCGATCCGACCATGATCCGTATTCTCGGCTATGCGCTTCTCGTGGTGGGCGTTCTCGGCGTCACACTCTGGTTCGCGCGCGACTTGCCGCCGCCGGACCGCGTGCGCTTCGCCGCAGGGGTGGAGGGCAACGGGTACTGGCGCATCGCCGAGCGATATCGTGACATTCTGGCCCGGGACGGCATCACGCTCGACCTCGTGGCCACGGCCGGATCGGTCGAGAACGCCGAATTGCTGGCGCGGGGCGCGGTCGACGCGGCGCTTCTGCAGGGCGGGATCGAGCCGGACGCCACCGTCGAGACGCTGGGCGCGGTCTTCACGGAGCCGCTTCTCGTCTTCGCGCGCGTGAATCCGTCAGGCGGGGATGCGGCCGGCGCATCGGTCGCGGATCGGCCCGTCCCGATCCCCCGCAACGTGGCGGAATGGGCCGGGTTGCGCATCGCGGCGGGCGGGGAGGGGTCGGGAACGCGCGCGGCGGTGCGCGGTCTCCTCGCGGCGGCGGGCGTGCCGGAGGCGGACAACGCGCTGCTTCCGCTCGGGGGCGCGGACGCCGCGCGGGCGCTCGCGGCGGGGGAGGCGGACGTGGCCGTCTTCGTCGCTCCGCTCTCCGCGCCCTATCTCCAGCCCATCCTCGCCGATCCGGGCGTGACGCTTCTGCCGCTGGCGCATGTCGCGGCCTTGTCGCGGCGGATGGAGCAGGCGCGGATCGTCGATGTCCCCTCGGGCACCTTCTCGCTCGATCCGCCCCTGCCGGCCGAGGATCTGCGCCTGCTTGGCCTTGTCGCGCGCATCGTGGCGTTGCCCGGTCTGCATCCGGCCGCGGTGGATCGCATCGTGGAGGCCGCGATCCGCCTCCACGGGCCGGGCGACGTGCTGACCCCGGCGGGCACCTATCCGTCGATGGACGAGACGGCGCTGCCACAGGACAGCTATGCGCGCGACCTTCTCGCCGACGGGCCGTCCGTGTTCGCCGACATCCTGCCCTACTGGATCGTCGCACAGATCAACCGCTTCGCGATCCTGCTCCTGCCGATCGTGTTTCTGCTCCTGCCGCTGCTCCGCGCGTTGCCGGGTCTCTACGCATTCCGCGTCCGCTCCCGGGTGTTCCGGCACTACGCCCGGATCCGTCGGATCGAGGCGGAGGCGGCGCGGGCGACGGACGCCGCACAGCTCGAGGATCTGCGGACGGAGCTGCGCGAGATCGACGGCGAGATCGCGCGACTCAAGCTCCCGCTGGCCTATCGCGATTACGCCTACAACGCGCGGCTCCATATCGACCTGCTCCTGAACCGGATCGCCACGCGCGGCTGATCCTGGCGTCGCGCTTTGTACACGGGGGCCGAGCCGATCGCACAGGTCGCGGGAACGGATCGGGGGCCAGCGTCGTTCAGATTGTACCGCATCGTACCGGCGTCACGCGGGAGGACATTCCGCAAAGATCTTGGCGCGACGCTGTGAACAGGATTTGGATCAGGAGTACCCGACATGTCCAATACTATGGGAATCAGCCGGCTCGCCCTTATCGCCATGCTGGCAACAGGCCCGGCGGCCGTCTACGCGCAGGACACGACCGCGACGCCTCCCGCGGAGGACAGCACCGACATGGAGCCGGCCACCGAAGGCACGATGGACGATACCACGACCGAGACCGTCCCCGTCGAGATCGAGGGCACGACCGAGACGGGCGAGACGGCCGAGATGGAGGAGCCCGCGCAGCCTGTCGAGGGGCAGATCGTCATGCAGGGCGAGAACACCGCCCTCGCCAGCGACCTGATGGGAAGCCCCGTCCATTCGATGGACGGCGAGTCCATCGGTGACATCAGCGACATGATCGTGAACCTCGACGGCACCGTCGAGGGTGTGGTGATCGGCGTGGGCGGCTTCCTCGGCCTTGGTGAGAAGGCCGTGGCGATCGAGATGGGGCAGCTTGAAGTGATGACGGACGAGAACGGCGAGACCCGCCTGCAGACCGCTGCCACGCGCGAGGATCTCGAAGCCGCCCCTGAATTCGTCAGCATGGAAGACCAGGAAGCCGCGGCGAACCAGCCGGCGGCCGACACGATGGGCACGACCGGTACCGGCGGGATGGCTCCGGCAGACAGCACCGGAATGGCGCCTGCGGGCGATGCCGGAATGGCCCCGGCCGGCGATGCCGCAACGGAAGAAACGACGGAACCCGCCGGAAATTGATCGTTCGCGGCAGGATGCGAAGGGCGGCCCTCGGGCCGCCTTTTTTTTGGCTGTCCGCAAACTAAATCGGCTTGCCCCGTCGAACTACGGAAGGGTCTGTCTCAGGGGGCGTCGCGGCGTTCCCTGGTGAAACCGCGGCTGCCTGCGACCGGCCACCTGTGTCCGGAGCGAGGAGCGACATGCCCGTTCGACATCGTCTTCGTACCGCATCTCGCCCGTGTCGTTCGCGAGGATCACACGCGGAGCGATCGGGCCTGCCGAACACTTAGACAGGGGGACGTCGCGTCGGCGACGGCATGCGGATCGGGTCCAATTCGCATCCCGGTCCTTCCGAAGCGACGGCCTGAACGGCCGGTCTCGTTGAACCGGGCTGCAACCGTCCGGTCCATAAGGTCAGAGCCGAAACGCGTTTCCACTCGCCACTGGCTTCCGCAAGCGTTTCCAGCGCACGTCCAGCCTCGCACGACGCGTCCATCGAAACGGTTCGGTCATGCGAGCCGTGCAGAATCTGTTCCTGCACCCGAGCTACGCGAACTGTCGAAGGCGGATCAGCCGAGCGACAGGCTTGCGGCACTCTCGGGCAATTCCTCGTCGAAGCAGCGCTGGTAGAACTCCGCGACCGTCTGCCGCTCCAGCTCGTCGCACTTGTTCAGGAACGTCAGCCGGAACGCATAGCCGATGTCACGGAAGATCTCCGCGTTCTGAGCCCAGGCCAGCACCGTGCGCGGCGACATGAGGGTGGACAGGTCGCCGTTCATGAAGGCGGTCCGGGTCAGGTCGGCGACGGTGACCATGCGCGACACGGTCTGGCGGCCCTTCTCGTTGTTGTAATGCGGGTTCTTCGCCAGCACGATCATCGTCTCCGCGTCGTGGCTGAGGTAGTTCAGCGTCGCCACCATCGACCAGCGGTCCATCTGCGCCTGGTTGATCTGCTGCGTGCCGTGGTAGAGGCCCGTCGTATCGCCGAGGCCCACCGTGTTCGCCGTCGCGAAAAGGCGGAAGGACGGGTGCGGCGTGATGATCTCGTTCTGGTCCATCAGCGTCAGCTTGCCGTCATGCTCCAAGACGCGCTGGATCACGAACATCACGTCGGCGCGACCGGCATCGTACTCGTCGAACACGATCGCCACCGGGTTGCGCAACGCCCAGGGAAGGATCCCCTCGTGGAACTCGGTCACCTGCACCCCGTCGCGCAACCGGATCGCGTCCTTGCCGATCAGGTCGATGCGGGAGATGTGGCTGTCGAGGTTGACGCGCACGCAGGGCCAGTTGAGCCGGGCGGCGACTTGTTCGATATGGGTGGACTTGCCAGTGCCGTGGTAGCCCTGGATCATTACCCGGCGGTTCCAGCCGAAACCCGCGAGGATGGCGAGCGTGGTGTCGGGGTCGAACTTGTAGGTCGTGTCGATCGCCGGCGTGCGCTCTCCCGGATCCTCGAACCCCTTGATCGTCATGTCCGAGTCTATCCCGAACGCCTCCCGGACGGAGACGTCCCGGGTCGGCTTCAACTTCATCTCCAGACCGCCATCCGCCATCTCGTTACTCTCCTTGCAGCCGCGTGTTCGGATGCAACATAAGGGAGGGGACCGCAAGGGAAAGGCGGGGGTGGCTCCTGCCGGTCTCCGAGGTCGCTCGGAGGGATTCTTGGCTACATTGGATGAGATCGAGCGCTGGCTCGCCAGCGCGGCGATCGGGGACAGTGACGCGTTCGGCCGGCTCTACGACGCAACGTCGGCGAAACTGTTCGGGATCGCGCTGCGTGTCCTCGGTGATCGCGGAGAGGCCGAAGACGCCGTGCAGGACATATACGTCAAGATCTGGAACAACGCCGACCGGTATCGGGTCAACGGTTTGTCGCCCATCACCTGGATGGCGACGGTCGCGCGCAATCACTGCATCGACATCCTGCGATCCCGCCGCCGTGAAAGCGGTCGCGTCGATATGCCCGCGGACGACACCCTGCGCGACGCCGCGCCGGGCCCTGAGGCGCATGCCGTGGCCAGGGGTCAGGCCAAGCGGGTTGCTCAATGCCTGGGCGAACTCGAGGCGCAGCGATCCGAGGCCGTTCGCGGTGCCTATCTGCTGGGCCAGACCTATGCGGAACTCGCCACGCGTTTCGACGTGCCGCTCAACACGATGCGGACCTGGCTTCGTCGAAGCCTGATCACGCTGCGGGAGTGTATCTCCCGATGATCGACGCGCCCGACCGCCCTCCCGAACGTCCCAACGATGATGACGTCGCCCTCGTCGGCGAATACGTGCTGGGCCTTCTGGATCGCGACGATGCCGCAGCACTTGAGCGGCGGCTCTCGCAGGAGCCGCGGCTCCGGGCGCTGCACGCGGAATGGGCGGCCGACCTCGCGACGCTTCTCGGAACCGAGGAGAAGGTGCCGCCCGCGCGGCTGAAACGGCAGATCGAGGCGCGCCTGTTCCCGCACGAATCCCGGCGCGGCTGGGCGGGGTGGGGCGCAATCGTCGGCGTGCCCGTCGCGGCCCTCGCTGCGGCGTTCTTCCTGTTGCAGCCGGCCGATCCCTTCGATCCGACTCTCCATGTCGACCTCGCGGCCCCGCAGGCGGGACTGCTCGTCGCCGCCGGGGCGGATGAGGATACGCTGCGCATCATCCTGCAGGAGGGTGCCGCCGCGCCGGGCAGGTCCCTCGAGCTCTGGCTGATCGCGGGCGATGCGGATCCCGTCTCGCTCGGACTCGTGCCCGAAAGCGGGCAGATCGATATCCCGCGCCCCGAGGGTCTGGACGTGGGCGTGGTCTTCGCGGTCTCCGACGAACCCGAGGGCGGCTCGCCCACCGGACAGCCGACCGGCGAGATATTGGCGGCCGAGCCGCTTTTCGAGATATGAATCGTTTCCGCCGCGACGTGTGAAACTTTGCGGCGGAGAATCCCGTGACTGTGAGCAACCGAGGCGAGGACGCCCGGCCCCACGATCCCAACGGGAGAGACCGAAATGAACTACATCGCACTTGCCGCCACCGCGGCGCTGACCCTGTCCGGCGCCGCCTTCGCCCAGGACACGACGACCGAGAACCCGATGGTGGGCGGCGCGCCGATGATGGCCGACATGAACATCGTCGAGAACGCTGCGAACTCCGCCGATCACACCACGCTCGTGGCCGCCGTGCAGGCCGCCGGTCTGGTCGAGACGCTGTCGGGCGAAGGTCCGTTCACCGTCTTCGCACCGACGAACGACGCCTTCGACATGATCTCCGACGAGACGCTCGAGCAGCTGATGATGCCCGAGAACAAGGCGCAACTCGCGCAAATCCTTTCCTGCCACGTCGTGGCGGCCGATGCCGACGCCATGGCGATCCGCGGCATGATCGACGACGACGGCGGCACGCATCCGGTCCCGACCGTCGGCGGCTGCACCCTGCAGGCGACCTACGAAGGCGATGAGATCATGCTAACCGACGAGAATGGCCGCACCGCCACGGTCACCATCGCCAACGTGCAGCAATCGAACGGCGTCATCCACGTGATCGACCGCGTTCTCCTGCCGCAGCAGTGATTTCGCGCTGCATCTGCCCTGTCCGCCAGACGGGCTGACGGGCCGCCGATCCGCCCCCATGGGATCGGACGCCCGAAACGAACGCCTCCGGTCCCAATGGTGGGCCGGGGGTGTTTCGCGTCGACGCGTGGTATGGTCACGTGCATGAAGCGCATCGTCATCCTTTGCGACGGCACCTGGAACGTCGCCGAACATCCGCATCCGACCAATGTGGTCCGTCTCGCGCAAGCGGTCGCGCCGCAGGGCGACGACGGGCAGGCGCAGGTTCCGATCTATGTCGAGGGCGTCGGTTCAGGGCGGCGCGGCGTGACGTGGCTTGCCCGGACGAGCGATCGCGTGCTGGGCGGGTTGCTCGGCCTGGGGCTTCTCGACAATGTCGTCGAGGCCTATCGCCATCTCGTCTTCCTTTACGAGCCGGGCGACGCAATCCATGTCTTCGGCTTCTCGCGCGGGGCCTTCACCGCGCGGTCGCTCGTCGGATTCATCCGCTTCACCGGTCTTCTGAGCCGGGACGCTCTGACCCGTCTTCCCGAGGCCGTCGCCCGCTACACCGGACGGCGGCACGGGAGCGCGTCACGCGGCCAGATGCGCAACGCCGAATGGCGCGCCCTCCATTCGCCCTGGATCATGACCGATCCGACGGATGCCTCCGTTTACGCGAAGTTCGGAGCGGATCAGGCGATCCCATTCGACATCGCCTATCTCGGGGTCTGGGATACGGTGGGCGCGCTGGGCATTCCGGGCGTGTTGACCCCCGGAACGGTGATCCATCGGCGCTACGCGTTCCACAACACCACGCTCGGCCCCATGGTGCGGGCCGCCCGGCACGCCGTCGCCATCGACGAACGCCGGCGGCCATTCCGTCCGACCCTGTGGGACAATCTCGACGAGTTGAATGCGGATCGCGAGGGGCGGCCCTACCGGCAGGAATACTTTCCCGGCGACCACGGCGCCGTCGGCGGGGGCGGCGCGATCAGGGATCAGAGCGCGGTCGCGCTCGACTGGATCATCGACGGGGCGGAGGATGCGGGCCTTGGGTTCGATCCGCTGGTGCGAAGCAGGATCGCGGCGGAGGGTGATCCGCTCGGCCGCCTTGTCAGCTCCGATCCGCCGAGGGGCGGCCTGTTCGCGCAGGTCCTGCGCCGGTTCGGGCGTCCGCGCGATCCGGTCGGTTTCTGGGAGGAAGTGAGCGAGGCCGCGCGTCACCGCTGGGCGCACGATCCGGAGGGGGCGTCGCCCTACCGTCCCGCGCCCCTTGATCCGCGCGTGGCGGAACTCAGGGCCTGGAAGGCCGAACGGGACGAACGCGTCATTTGAAGTTACGACTGTCCTTGAGCTGGTCCCAGGCCCAGACGACCTCGGCGAGCTGCTCCTCCTGGCTGCGGTCGCCGCCGTTCATGTCGGGATGCAGCACCTTGATGAGGCCCTTGTAGGCCTTGCGGATCGAGGCCTTGTCCCAATCGTCCTTGGCCTCGAGGATTTCGAGCGCCTTGCGCTCGGTGGGCGGCAGCTTGCGCCCGACCACGCCGCGGCCGGGATTGCGCGTGGCGTTGCCGCCGAGGACCTGATGCGCATCCTCGATCCCGAGGCGCGCCCAGGCGCGTTCCTCGACCGACTTGCGGAAGGGACGGGTCTGCGCGTCCTTTTCGGATTGCCGCTGGAGCTCGGCCTCGGTCGCGCCGTCGAAAAAGGACCACTTCGCGTTGTACTCGCGCACGTGATCCCTGCAGAACCAGTAGTAGTCGTCCGTGGAATCCCGGCTCTTGGGCGCGCGGAACTTTCCCATCTCCTCGCAGCCCTCGTGATCGCACACGCGGGTGGAGGTCTCGACCGCGCCCGACATGCCCCGCCGTCCGCGCGGGTTGCGCTTCTTCGCGGTGGAGACGCGCATGTCGAAGTTGAACGGGTTACTTTTGGTCATCTGCACCCCTTCCGGCCTGAGGCGCCAGAGTTTAGCCATAGCGCCGTCAGAGGGAAGACCTTTCGGAAGGATTATTCATGCGGATGCAGTCGATCATCGAGGCGCGTCTGAACGACGCGTTCGCCCCCGAACGTCTGGCCGTGAGCAACGAAAGCGCGAAACACAGCGGACATGCCGGCGACGACGGCTCCGGCGAGAGCCACTGGCATGTCGCGATGGCCGCCGGCGCGTTCGCGGGCAAGTCCCGATTGACCCGGCACCGGATGGTCCACGCCGCTTTGGGCGACGTGATGACGCGGATCCATGCGCTCTCGCTCGATCTCGACGACGTCTCCTGACCGTTCGCGGGTCGGAAGGCGCTGGGGTCGGGACTAGAGCCCGAGCTTCGCGCTCACGATCTCGTTGACCGCCTTGGGGTTCGCCTTGCCGCCGGTGGCCTTCATCACCTGACCCACGAACCAGCCCGCAAGCTTGGGATTGGCGCGCGCCTTCTCGACCTGCGCCGCGTTGGCGGCGATGATCTCGTCCACCGCGGCTTCGATCGCCCCGGTATCGGTGACCTGCTTCATGCCGCGCGCCTCGACGATCTCCGCCGGGTCGCCGCCTTCGGTATAGACGATCTCGAAGACATCCTTGGCGATCTTGCCGGAGATGTCGCCCCGCTCGATCAGCGCGATGATCCCGCCAAGCTGCGCAGGGCTCACCGGGCTCGCCTCGATCCCGGCATCGTCCTTCTTCAGCCGTCCGAACAGATCGTTGATGACCCAGTTTGCCGAAACCTTGCCGTTGCCGGACGCGGCCACGACCTCCTCGAAAAACGCGGCGTTCGCGGTGTCCGCGGTCAGCACGCCGGCATCGTAGTCCGACAGGCCGAACGCCTCCATGAAGCGGGCCTTCTTCGCGTCCGGCAACTCGGGCAGGGCGGCGGCGATATCGTCCACCCACTCCTGCTCGAGTTCGAGCGGCAAGAGGTCCGGATCGGGGAAGTAGCGATAATCGTGCGCCTCCTCCTTGGAACGCATCGAGCGCGTTTCGCCCCGCTCCACGTCGTAAAGCCGCGTCTCCTGCACGACCTTGCCGCCGGCCTCCACGATGGCGATCTGGCGCCGCGCCTCGACCTCGATCGCCTGCTGGATGAAGCGCAGCGAGTTCATGTTCTTGATCTCGCAACGCGTGCCGAGATGGCCGAAGTCCTGCGTCTCCTGGTAGCGCTCGTAGGCGCCGGGGCGGCAAATCGATACGTTCACATCGGCGCGCAGGTTGCCGTTCTGCATGTTGCCGTCGCAGGTTCCCAGATAGCGCATGATCTGGCGCAGCTTGGTGACGTAGGCCGCGGCTTCCTCCGGCCCGCGGATGTCGGGGCGGGAGACGATCTCCATCAGCGCGACCCCGGTGCGGTTCAGATCCACGAAGGACATGGTCGGATCCATGTCGTGGATCGACTTGCCTGCATCCTGTTCGAGGTGGATGCGCTCGATGCGGACGATGCGGGCCGTGCCGTCGCCCATCTCCACCAGCACCTCGCCCTCGCCGACGATCGGGTGGTAGAGTTGGCTGATCTGGTAACCTTGCGGCAGGTCGGGGTAGAAATAGTTCTTCCGGTCGAAGGCCGAGCGCAGGTTGATCGCCGCCTTGAGGCCGAGGCCCGTCCGCACCGCCTGCGCCACGCAGAACTCGTTGATGACCGGCAGCATGCCCGGCATCCCGGCATCCACGAAGGCCACGTTCGAATTCGGCTCCGCGCCGAAGCGGGTCGAGGCGCCGGAGAAGAGCTTGGCGTTCGAGGCGACCTGGGCGTGGACCTCCATGCCGATCACCACCTCCCAATCATCGGTCTCCCCCGCGATCACGCGGGGTTTCGGCGTGTCGTAGGTCAGGTCGAGCATGGGGGCCTCCGGTCGGCTGGTCGGGTCGCAACCGGGTTTAGGGCCGGTCCGGAGGCGGGGCAAGACGGCAGGTCGAAGGCGGGAGATCGCCGATCGGAGGGCGATCCGGGGGCGGAGATTTGCGCAAGGGCCGGACGATGCTATCCGACCGGTGTCCGTTCCGACTGCCATCGGAGTTCGGACAAGGGGTGGCGCGAAACCGCGATGCCCGCCGCGATCCTTCGCACGGCCTTCGCGGCGTCCATAGATGAACGTTCGGGGGAACTTCATGACGAAACCTTTGAAGCGCGCGCTGATGGCGGGCGTGTTGGCCGCTTTCGGTCCCATTCTGTCCGGACCGGCGAGCGCGGAGCCCGCGTCGCAGCGCGTCCTCACGACGGTGCCGAGCACCATGTCCGCTTTGACGCCAGGGGCCGGTCCGTCTCTCGCGCCGGGGGAATCGGATCGTCCCGCGCCGCGCGCCGCGACGGTCGAACTGCCCGATCTGCGTTGGGATCACGTGAACGGCTCCGGCCGCTGGACCCGGGCCGTGATGCACGCGCTCGACACGCAGGGCGCCCGCCTGATCGAGACCGTCCCGCGCGACATCGGCGAGTGGTGTCCGGCCTATCCGGAGGCCGACGAATGGGGCCGCAAGGCGTTCTGGGCCGGGCTCCTCTCGACGCTGTCCAAGCACGAAAGCACCTACCGGCCCACGGCCGTGGGCGGTGGCGGACTTTGGTACGGTCTCGTCCAGATCCTTCCGGCGACGGCCCGTGGTTACGGCTGCAAGGCGCGGTCCGGCGCGGCATTGAAGGACGGCGCGCTGAACATGGCCTGCGCCGTGCGGATCATGAACGTCACGGTCCCGCGCGACGACGTGATTTCCCGCGGGATGCGCGGCGTGGCCGCCGATTGGGGCCCGTTCCATTCGAGCCGCAAGCGCGAGGACATGCGGCAATGGCTCGCCCGGCAGCCGTTCTGCAGCGGCCTGCAAGCTTCGATGCGGCCGGTACAGCGTCCCGACTGGAACGGGGCGCCGACCGACGGCGAGGAGGTGCCGCTCTTCGTCGCGTGGGAACTCGACAAGGACTACTTCGCCCAGCAGCGCGCGCCGGTCTGGCCCGCCGCCGTGGACGGCTGATCCACGGGTATCGATGGCAAGGTCCGACCCGGCTCCGGCACGATCGCCGGAGCCGTCGTCTCAGAGTACCAGAAGCCAGGCCGACACGGTAAGGACCGAGACGGCCGTCGCGAGCAGGACAGAGGATGCGGCGATCCGGATCGCGCGGCCGTGCATGGCGGCGAACAGGTAGGAGTTCACGCCGGGCGCCATGGCGGCGGTGATCACCGCGGCCCGGAACTGCTCCGTCTCGAGGCCGAGCGCGCGCCCGGCGCCGTAGGTCCAGACCGGATGCAGGATCAGCGCGATACCGCAGACGAGGAGGATGCCGCGCGCGTCGCCTTCAGGCCGGTATTGCACCAATACCCCGCCGAGACCGAAGAGCGCGGCCGGCAAGGCGGCGCGCGCGACGAGGCGTACCGCTTCGAGTGCGGGGTCGGGAATCGGCAACCCGGTCAGGTTCACGAGGAGGCCGAGCGCGATGCCCAGCATCAGCGGATTATGCGTCATCGACCAGCCGACCGCCCGCGCGGCGCCAAGCGGACCCTGTCCGCCGCCCTGCGCGAGTTCCATCCCTGTGACGCCGACAAAGTAGCAGAAGGCCGCGTGGAGCGCGATGATCGCGTAGATCGACCCGAGGCTTTCCGTTCCGAACGCCCGCTCCGCGATGGGCAGGCCCAGCAGGACGGTATTGGCGAACATCGCCGCGAACCCGACAGCCACCGCATCCTCGCCGCCCCGCTTGAGCCAGAATACGGTGCCGAGCACCCCGGCCGCGAAGCTGACCAGCGAGCCCGAATAGTAGGCCACGAGGAGTCGCCAGTCGAACACCTCGGCTAGATCGAGGTCGACCATCGCGAGAAACAGCAGGCAGGGAATGGCGAAGTGCTGGGTGAAGACCATCAGCCCATCGACGTGGCCCTGTTTGAAAACCTTTCGCCAGACGGACAGGTAGCCTGCGCCGATGATCAGAAAGACGGGGACCGTGACGGCCAGGACGTCTAGCACGGCAGTTCCAGCACCATTCCGTCATGGGCCGGCGTCACATGCGCAGACGTCTCCGCCTCGACCGTGGCCCAGTCGAGATCGACATGCATGTTCGTCAGGATCCCGCGCGCGGGCCGGAGATGCGCGAACCAGTCGAGCGCCTCGCTCAGGCTGAAATGGGTCGGGTGCGGACTGCGCCGCAACGCGTCGAGAATCCAGATGTCGAGATCCGCCAGAAGCGGGATCGCCGCTTCGGGAATGGCGGACACGTCGGGCATGTAGCACAA
Organism: uncultured Jannaschia sp.; assembly: GCF_947494025.1. Taxonomy (GTDB): domain Bacteria; phylum Pseudomonadota; class Alphaproteobacteria; order Rhodobacterales; family Rhodobacteraceae; genus Jannaschia. Next base: position 19,118 of record NZ_CANLTQ010000004.1, on the reverse strand, counting down.
CCCGCCGATCTTGATCCCGAGCGCCTGGATGTCCCCGTGTTCCACCGGGATCGGGGCCAAGGCGATCGTTCCGCCCGCGCCTTCGATCTCGATCGGCCCGGCCAACTCGTGCCGCGCGAGGATCGGCGGATAGCTCGACCCGTCCGGCGTCTCGAACGCATAGCCGAACCGCATCTGCAGGGCCGCGAACGTGTCGGCGTCGGCCCAGACGTCGAGCAGCCGCCGACGGTTGAAGACGATCATCCGCAGATCGTCGAGCCCGTGCACGTGATCGGCGTGGCTGTGCGTCCAGACGACGCCGTCGAGCGTGCCGATCTCCGCGTCCAGAAGCTGTTGACGCATGTCGGGCGACGTGTCGATCAGGACGCGCGTGGTTCCCGCATCGCCGATCCGTTCCACGAGAAGCGAGCAGCGTCGGCGGCGGTTGCGCGGATCGCCGGGGTCGCAATCACCCCAGTGACCGCCGAGCCGGGGCACGCCGCCGGAGGACCCGCAGCCGAGGATGGTAAATCGCAGGAAAGCCATGGCGCGTTCATGCGCCGCGCTCGAAGAAGGGGCAAGCGCATCCGTCGGCGCGCCTCCGTCTTCGCTTCCCGAATATCCCCGCCGAGGGTCCCGGCCGTCGCCTCTAGCGCAACGGCCAGAAGAAAAGCGTCGCCGGCAGCGCCACGACCAGGATCACCACCGTCAGAGGCAAACCCATCCGCCAGTAATCGCCGAACCTGTAGCCCCCCGGCCCGAGGATCAGCGTGTTGTTCTTGTGTCCGATCGGCGTGAGGAACGCGCAGGAGGCGGCCACGGCCACGGCGATCAAGAAGCTGTCGGGATCGACGTCGAGCGCGGCGGCCATCTCGATCCCCACGGGGGCCGCCACGATGGCGGTGGCGGTGTTGTTGAGGATCGCCGACAGGATCATCGTCACGACCATCAGCAGAAGCAGCGCGACCCAGGCGGGCTGTCCCGTGGTCGCGCCGTTCAGCCATCCCGCGATCAGCTCCGTTCCACCCGAGGATTCGAGCGCCGCGCCGAGCGGGATCATCGAGCCCAGCAATACGACGACGGGCCATTCGACATGGCTATAGATCTCGTGCAGCGGCACGATCCGCGTCAGCGCATAGCCCAGCACCACCGCGCCGAGCGCGACCGTCAGGTCGACAAGACCGAAGCTCGCGCCGAGGACGGCCACGAGGAACAGCGCGACGGCCGGCCAGATCTTTCTGTTCTCCGTCACGGCAAGGCCCCGGTCGGCCAGCGGTAGCGCGCCGAGCCAGGTCACCACCTCCTCGACCTGCTCCGTCGGTGTGAGGAGAAGAAGGATGTCCCCGCCGCGGACCGGGGTGCCGCGCACCCGTTCGGTGATGCGCCGGCCCTTGCGGGAAATGCCCATGAGCACCGTCCGCTGTCGCCAGGTCATCCCGATCGCCTGCGCGGTCCGGCCATTGATACGGCTGTTCTCGGTGACGACCACCTCCACGAGGCTCAATCCCTGTTCGGCCGCCTCGAGCAGGGTCATCCGCCGGTCGTCGGAGAAGTCTAGATCCTCGGAGGCGCGGAACTCGTCGAGCGCCGAGGGCTCCGCCTCGAGAAGAAGCGAATCCCCGGCCTCCAGCCCGACATGGCGTGCGCTGCCGAACATGCGCCGGCCGTCGCGGATCAGTCCGATGATATGGACGCCCGTCTCCTCCGCCACGTCGTTGAAATCCGAGACGGGCTTGCCGATCCGGGGGTGTTCCTTCGGCACGGTGAGCTCGGCCACGTAGCGGGTCAGGTCTTTCTCGCCGCCGCCCTGCGCCTCGCCCGTGCCCGGAATGAGCCGCCAGCCGAACGCCGCCACGAAAAGGAGGCCCGCCGCGGCCGTGACGATGCCCACGGGGGCGAAGTCGAACATCGCGAAACTCTCGCCCAGACGGTCCTGTCGTATGCCCGCGATGACGATGTTGGGAGGCGTGCCGATCAGCGTGATCATCCCGCCGAGGATCGTGGCGAAGCTGAGCGGCATTAGGGTGGCGCTCGGCAGGCGGCCGGCCTTTCGTGCGGTCGCGATGTCCACGGGCATCAGGAGCGCGAGCGCGGCCACGTTGTTCATGAACGCCGAAAGCACGGCGCCGATGCCGCCTAGGATGGAGATGTGGCTGCCGATACCGCGGCCCGCGTCGATCATGGTGCGGGTGATGAGCAGGACCGCCCCGGAGCGTACAAGGCCTGCGGAGACGATCAGAACGAGCGCGACGACGATGGTCGCCGGATGGCCGAACCCCGCGAAGGCCTCCTCCTTCGGGACCACGCCCAGCACGACGCCGAGGAGCAGCGCCGAGAACGCGACGATGTCGTAGCGGAGGCGTCCCCAGAGCAGGAACACGAACACGCCGCCGAAGAGCGCGAAGAGGATGATCTGGTCGGTCGTCATCTGGGGCCCCGCAAGCGTCCGGCCCCTCTAATGGCATCGCACGCCACAACGCAACGCGAACGGGGCAACGCTAACGGGGCAACGCGAACGGGGCCGGGATTGCGCGGGCCGGGGGCGAGCCGCTATAGCGTCGCGACCGAGACATCATTCAGAACAGACCGGAGGCACCCCCGATGGCGGGCCATTCCAAATGGGCGAACATCCAGCACCGCAAGGGCCGCCAGGACAAGATTCGCGCCAAGCTCTTCTCCAAGCTCTCCAAGGAGATCACCGTGGCTGCCAAGATGGGCGACCCCGATCCTGACAAGAACCCGCGGCTGCGCCTCGCGGTGAAGGAGGCCAAGGGTCAGTCCGTCCCGAAGGACGTGATCCAGCGCGCGATTGCCAAGGCGTCCGGCGGCGAGGGCGAGAACTACGACGAGATCCGCTACGAGGGCTACGGTCCGGGCGGCGTCGCCGTGATCGTGGAGGCGATGACCGACAACCGCAACCGCACCGCCTCCTCCGTGCGCTCCACCTTCTCCAAGAACGGCGGCAACCTCGGCGAGACCGGTTCCGTCGGCTTCATGTTCGACCGCAAGGGCCAGGTTGTCTATCCCGCCGCCGCGGGCGATGCGGACGACGTCCTGATGGCGGCGATCGAGGCGGGGGCCGAGGATGTCGAGTCCGACGAGGAAAGCCACGTCGTCTGGTGCGCGGACACCGATCTGGCCGCCGTCTCCTCCGCGCTCGAGGAACAACTCGGCGAAAGCGACTCGGCCAAGCTCGTGTGGCGCCCGACGACCACGACCGAGCTCGACCTCGAGGGGATGCAGACGCTGATGAAGCTGCTCGACGCGCTGGAGGACGACGATGACGTGCAAAGCGTTACGGCTAATTTCGAGGCGAGCGACGAGGTGATGGCGCAGCTTCAGTGAGCATCCCGCACGGTCGGACGTGACCTCCCTCGTCGCCGGGTTCGGGCTCGGCCTTTCGCTCATCCTCGCCATCGGCGCGCAGAACGCCTTCGTCCTGCGGCAGGGGCTGCGCGGGGAGCATGTCCTGCCGATCGTGCTGGCTTGCGCGCTGTCGGACGCGGTGCTGATCGCGGCCGGGGTGGCGGGGTTCGGGGCGATGGTGACCGGGGCGCCGTGGATCGTCCCGCTCTTCCGCTGGGGCGGAGCGGCCTTTCTGATCTTCTATGGCACGCGGGCGGCTTGGGCGGCCTGGCGGGGCGGCGGGCATCTCGATCCGGGCGCGGCGGCCGGCGGGCTTCGCCGGGCGGTCGCGACCTGTCTCGCGCTCACCTGGCTCAACCCGCATGTTTATCTCGACACGCTGGTCCTGCTCGGCGGTGTCTCGACGCAAACGGACGCGCCAGCACTCTTCGCGCTTGGGGCGATGACCGCGTCCTTCGTCTTTTTCTTCACGCTGGGCTACGGCGCGGCGTTCCTGCGGCCGGTCTTCGCACGACCTGCGGCATGGCGCGCGCTCGACGCGGGGATCGCTCTCGTGATGTGGACGATTGCCGCAAGCCTGCTTTCCACCTGATCGTCCGCCGGGATGCCGGGACGGGATCTTGCGGCCGGGTTGCGTCCGGTACAAGGCAGGTGGATGAACCGGCCGTCCAGACCTTTGCAAGGCATCCTCTGGATGCTTCTGACGGGTGTCTTGTTCGTCATGGTCACAGCGGTCGTGAAGTTCGCGGGCGCAAATCTCCCGGCCGCGGAATCCGCGTTCCTGCGCTATCTCATCGGGTTCGTCTTCCTCGTGCCCATGACGCGCACGCTCCTGACGGCGCGGATGCCGGCGCGACAGGTCGGATTCTTCGCCGCGCGCGGGCTCGTCCACGCGGTGGGAGTGATGTGCTGGTTCTACTCCATGACGCAGATCTCCATCGCCGAAGTGACGGCGATGAATTACCTGAATCCCGTCTATGTCACGCTCGGCGCGGCGCTGTTTCTGGGCGAACGGCTCGCCTGGCCGCGGCTCTTTGCGGTGTTCGCCGCGCTGGCCGGGACGGTGATCATCCTGCGGCCCGGGCTGCGCGAGATCGAGACGGGCCATCTGACCATGCTGGTGACGGCCGTACTGTTCGGTGCCTCCTACCTTCTGGCAAAACCGATGTCCGACCGGTACCCGGCCATGATCGTCGTCGCGATGCTGTCGCTCTTCACGACGCTGGGGCTCTTGCCTTTCGCCGTGGCGGTATGGGTGACGCCGACGATGACGGAAGTATTCTGGATGGGCGTCGTCGCGGTCTTCGCCACGGCCGGGCATTACAGCATGACGCGGGCCTTCGCGGCTGCTCCGGTCTCGATCACGCAACCGGCGACGTTCCTGCAACTTATCTGGGCGGTGCTGTTGGGCTGGGCCTTCTTCGACGAATCGCCCGACCTGTGGGTGATCGTCGGCGCCGCAATCATCATCCTGTCGGTGACGTTCATCGCGTGGCGGGAGTCGCGGCGCAAGCGCGAGATTACGCCGCCCTCGAGCGCGGCGAAGTTCTAGAAACAATTCCGGCGATTTCGCCTTATTCCGTTCGCAACCGGCACAGATGATCGTGCATTGGTTCGGCATGATCCGAACGCTTCTCTTCTGCCTGACCTTCGCCACACCACTCGCCGCCGAAACCCTGCGGGGGCCGGTCCGCGTCATCGACGCCGACACAATCGATATCGGCGCCGCGGCCAACATCCGGCTCGTCGGTATCGACGCTGCCGAAATGGGCCAGACCTGCCGGGCCGTGTCGGGCGAAGGTGTCGATTGCGGGGCGCTTGCGACCGAGGGCGCGGTGGAGCTTTTCTCCGGCCGCGCCGCGACCTGCGAGGTGGAGGGGCGGGACCGTTACGATCGCGTCCTCGCCACCTGCCGGGCAGGCGGGGTCGATATCGGCGCCGAGCTCGTCCGCACGGGCCTCGCGCGAACCTATCGCAGCGACACGACCTACGCAGAGGAGGAGAAGGAAGCCGCGCTCCTTTCGCGCGGCCTCTGGGCCTACGAAATGGACGATCCGAGCGTCTGGCGCGCGGCGATGCGCGGGCAGCAGCGAACGAGCACGTCCGATACCGCGCCGGACGGATGTGAGATCAAGGGCAACATCAGCGAGAACGGGCAAATCTATCATTTGCCGGGCAGCCGGTTTTACGCGAACACGCGTATCGCCGAAAGCAAGGGCGAGCGGTGGTTCTGTTCCGAGGCGGAAGCGCGGACCGCCGGCTGGCGGCCCGTGAGGTAATTCGTTTTTCTACAGACGCTTGCGCGACGCGCTTCGAATCAAGTGACCGGATCCTGCGGCGCGACGCTCTCGCCCTCGACGCGATCCTTGAAGTTCTCGAAGAACGAATCCGCCATCTTGGAGGCGAAGCTGTCGATCAGGCGCGAGCCGAGCTGCGCGATCTTGCCGCCGACCTTGGCGTCGACCGCGTAGCTGAGCTCGGTCCCTTCGGGCACGTCGGCGAGCCTCACATCCGCGCCGCCCTTGGCGAAGCCCGCGACGCCGCCCTTGCCCTCGCCGGAAATGCGGTAGCTTTCCGGCGGGTTCACGTCGCTCAGCGTCACCGTCCCTTTGAACGTCGCCTTCACGGGTCCGACCTTTTGCTTCACGACCGCCTCGAACCCGTCCTCGGGGGAGCCAGTCAGTTCCTCGCAGCCGGGAATGCAAGCCTTCAGCGTTTCAGCATCGTTCAACCGCGCCCAGACGGTCTCGCGCGGGGCGCGGATGGTTCGGGTTCCGGTCAGTTCCATGGGATCTCCTCTGAGGGTCGTGCCGATGATCGCGCACCGGCGGGCCTGCGACAAGTCGTATCGAAGCCGGGGCGGTCGGCGGCCTGGACGATACGCCTGTCAGGAGGCGATCTGCCGGTTGCGGCGGATGGTGACGACGATCGACGCGATCGCGGCCCAGCCGGACAAGGCCATCAGCGCGATCAGGGGCAGGGCGCCGCCGCCGAGCGGAAGGATATGCCCGGCGACCTCCGCCAGCACGGCGCCGCCGCCGATCATGATCGCGCCGCCGAGGCCCGAGGCCGTTCCGGCGAGATGCGGGCGTACGGAAAGCATTCCCGCCGTCGCGTTCGGAATCACGAGGCCGTTGCCCAGCCCGACGAAGGTGATGAAGCCGAAGAACACCCAATGCGAGATGAAACCGAGAAGCGTCAGCACGAGGAGCATGCCAAGGCCCGATGCCTGTCCAATGGCCCCGATCAAGATCATTCGGTCCACGCCCGCCGATTGCGAGAACCGTCCCGATATCCCGTTGCCGATCATGTAGCCCACCGCCGGAGCGCCAAAGAACAGTCCCAGCGTCTCGGGCGGCATGCCGTAAACGACACTGCCGACATACGGCGCCCCGCCGAGATAGGCAAAAAAGGCGCCGGACGCGAAAGCGGCGGCGAGGCAATAGCCCCAGAACCGCCGCGAGGTGACCAATTCGGGATATTGCCGCACCTGGCTCCGGAAGGAGCCGCCCGACATCGGCGCCGTCTCGCCCAAGTCGAACCACGTGACGAGCCAGAGCGCCGCGCCGACCGCGAGCATGAGCCAGAAATTCGAATGCCAGCCGTAATGCGCGTCGAGCCAGCCCCCGATCGCGGGTGAGATCATCGGCACGACGGCCATCCCCATCGTCACGTAGCCGAGCATGGAGGCCGCGCGATCCTGTGCGTAAAGGTCGCGGACGATCGCGCGGGCGAGGACCATTGCGACCACGACGCAGGCCTGCGCCATGCGGAAGGCGAGGAAGGTCTCGACGTTCGGCGCGAAGATGCATCCCAACGTCGCGAGCATGAACAGGGCGATCCCGACGAGGATGACCGGGCGTCGCCCGTAGCGATCGGAGATCGGCCCGATGAAGACCTGCAAGATCGCGTTCACGCCGAGGAACAGGACCACGGCACGGGCCACGACATTGTAATCGGCCTGAAAATATTCCGCCATCGCCGGGAGCGAAGGCAGGAACACGTTCATGGCAAGCGTGGAAACGCTGACCAGAGCGACGAGCGTGAGGATATGGGGGGGCGTCCGCGTATGTCGCACCGGCGGAAGGGGCTGCTCTGTCAGTATGGCCATGAATGGGCGTTATAGCCCGCCCCCGGCAGGGGGTAGTGCCGCCTGCGCACACCCGTATGTGCATTCGGCGTGACACGCGAATGCTCGGCCTCCCGTGCCGGGCTTCCCGACGCGGGTATCGCGGGCTAAGCAGGGCGGCAAGGGAAAGGAATACGCATGAAGGACATCCTAGAGGAACTGGCATCCCGTCGCGCACGGGCACAAGCGGGCGGCGGCGAGCGGCGGGTGGCCGCGCAGCACGCCAAAGGCAAGCTCACGGCGCGGGAGCGGATCGAGCTGCTGCTCGACGCCGGCAGCTTCGAGGAGTTCGACATGTTCGTGGCCCATCGCGCGACGGATTTCGGCATGGCCGAGGACCGCCCCTCGGGCGACGGGGTGGTGACCGGCTGGGGCACGGTCAACGGTCGCCTCGTTTACGTTTTTTCACAGGATTTCACGGTTTTCGGCGGCTCGCTGTCAGAGACACACGCGCAGAAGATATGCAAGATTCAGGACATGGCGCTGCAGAACGGTGCGCCGGTCATCGGGCTCAACGATTCTGGCGGGGCGCGCATCCAGGAAGGCGTGGCTTCGCTCGCGGGCTATGCCGAGGTGTTCCAGCGCAACGTCGACGCGTCCGGCGTGATTCCGCAGATCAGCGTGATCATGGGGCCCTGCGCCGGGGGGGCCGTCTATTCGCCCGCGATGACTGATTTCATCTTCATGGTCCGCGATTCGAGCTACATGTTCGTGACCGGCCCGGACGTCGTGAAGACGGTGACGAACGAGGTCGTCACGGCCGAGGAGCTGGGCGGGGCGAGCACACATACCAAGCGATCCGGCGTGGCCGACCTGGCTTTCGAGAACGATGTCGAGGCGCTCGCCGAGACGCGGCGGCTGGTGGATTTCCTGCCGCTCTCGAACCGGGAGATCCCGCCCGTCCGCCCGTTCTTCGACGATCCGAACAGGGTGGAGGAAAGTCTCGACACGCTGATCCCGGACAACCCGAACGCCCCCTACGACATGGCCGAGCTGGTCGGGAAGCTCGCCGACGAGGGCGACTTCTTCGAGCTGCAATCCGAATTCGCGCGCAACATCCTCACCGGCTTCATCCGGATCGAAGGGCGCACGATCGGCGTCGTCGCGAACCAGCCGATGGTGCTGGCCGGCTGTCTCGACATCGATTCAAGCCGCAAGGCGGCGAAGTTCGTGCGGTTCTGCGATGCGTTCTCGATCCCGCTGCTGACGCTCGTGGATGTCCCGGGCTTCCTGCCCGGAACCGCGCAGGAATACGGCGGAGTCATCAAGCACGGGGCGAAACTTCTCTTCGCCTACGGGGAGGCGACGGTGCCGAAGGTGACGCTCATCACGCGCAAGGCCTATGGCGGAGCCTACGACGTCATGGCGTCCAAGCATCTGCGCGGCGATTTCAACTATGCCTGGCCCACAGCGGAGATCGCGGTCATGGGCGCGAGGGGCGCGGTGGAAATCCTTTACCGTTCGGAACTCGACGATCCGGAAAAGATCGCCGCGCGAACGAAGGATTATGAAGACCGCTTCGCAAATCCTTTCGTCGCCGCGGAAAAAGGGTTCATTGATGAGGTGATCGTGCCTGCCATGTCGCGCAAGCGGATCGCCCGTGCCTTCGCGAGCCTGCGTACGAAGCGGCAGGACCGGCCCTGGCGAAAGCACGATACCATTCCGCTGTAGGCCGGCCGGGAACACCCGGGGCCGGTCGTGGGTTCCGTCGGCAAGCCGCGCATCGAACGGAGGGCCGAACCATGACCAAGGATCACGGACCGAACATCAAGGACGACGAGACCTACGAAGCCTTGCGGGATCAGGGCGCGTCCGAGCAGAAGGCCGCCCGGATCGCCAATGCGAAAGCGAACGAGGAGATGCATCCTTCCAAGAAGGGAGGCAAGTCGCCGTCCTACGAGGAATGGTCCAAGGACGACCTCTACGGACGGGCGCAGGAAGTCGGGATCGAGGGCCGTTCCGACATGACGAAGGACGAATTGATCGACGCTCTGCGGAACAGTTGAGCGCGGCGCCTTTCGCGTTCCACCCCGGATGGACGGTCATTGCAACGGCGTCCGGGAGACTTGGGACTGGCGGTTGTCTGCCGCCACGGCAACGGTCGCGCCCGTTCGCGAAAGATCACGATTGCGGGAACTCCGGGGACGTGAAACGTGTTCAGGACCGAGGGGCGACCATCAATTCACCCGCCCCGGTAGAGAGACAGGAGATATTCATGCGCAAAGCCGTCAACCTCGTCGCCGTTCTGGGCCTCACTGCTGCGATCGCGGCCTGTTCGGGCCGTACCGAAGAGCAACAGGAGGTGGTTTACGTTCCCGTTGAGCCGGAACCCGTCACCACGAAGTACTGAGGCGGCGCGCATTCGGAACGGTTCCGTTCCGGACGTTCGCATCAGATCGAAGCCGGCATCGTGCGCTTGCGCCGTGTCGGCTTCTTCGTGCGAGGGCGTCGCTGTTCGATCCGCCGTCGCCATGGAGATGCCACGTGTTGAAGCATCGCGGATTCCCGGGCCGTCTGCCGGGCACCGATCTGCAATTCGTCATACGCCGCGCCAACCCGAAGGGTGCGACGCCGATTACACGACGCGAACGATACCGCGATCGCAAAGCCGTCGACCGCGCCGCCGACCGGGCGTTCCTGACTGCCTTGATCGATCATTTCGAGGACCGACCGTTCGAGCGCGGCAATCTCGATGCCGGGCGGCTTTCCTGGCTTTTCGGTCGGGAGGTCGTTGCCGTGGACGATCCGTTCGACCCCACGGATTATGAGGCAAGGCTGCGCGTGGATCTGAACCGCGCGACGGCGGGATTTCCCGAACTCTTCGAGGGTGACGAAGAATTCGACATGCCGGATATGGACGATCTCGAGTAAGACGTCCGTTTATGCTCCTTGGATGGCTCCGATACGTCCGGGTGGAATCGACTTCATCATCGCAACCAACGTGTCGTGAGAGCGCATCACCGTTCGGACTCCGGATGCACACCTCATCCTGTCGAGACATAGGCGGAACCACGAGGTGGCGCCCCGGTCCGGAACCTTATAGCACTCGTCCCGCAACATGAGGGCGAAGCGATGGCCGTGCCCGGGAACAGGAAGACAAGACGCAGGAGCGGGACAATGCAGACCCTCATCGCCCGGGCCGGCGGAATCGCCGTCGTTCTGGCCCTTTCCGGTTGCTATGGAACCGATGGCGAGCGCGCGCTTGGCGGGGCCGTCGTCGGTGCGCTCGGGGCCTCCGCGATCAGTGGCAGCGTCGCGGGCGGGGCGGTCGCGGGCGTCCTCGTGGGGGCGCTTGCGGACGACTTCGCAACCCTGAACCGCGGCTACTAGGGATCGACCATGTCCGGAACCGGCCCGGACCTCGCCGCGTTCGCACCTTGCAACCTGAACGGAGGACCACCATGCACCGCAAATTCATCATTCCCGCCCTCGCTCTCGTCGCCGGCCTGTCGGCTTGCCAGCAGGGAAGCGACTTCGAACGCGCCGCGATCGGCGGCGCCGTCGGGTGCGCGGCCGGCGAGATTCTCAGCGATGGCGACTGCCTCGCGGGCGGTGCGATCGGCGCGGCCGGCGGCGCCCTGTCGAACGACTTCTGAGCGCCCGCCCCGACGCACGGGGGCAACGGAGCGATCGAAGGGCTGTCCGGTCTTGCGACCGGGCGGCCCTTTCTGTTTTGAGGTGCATACGATCAAGCCCGGGGGGACAATGTTCGACAAGATCCTGATCGCCAACAGGGGCGAGATCGCCTGTCGTGTCATCAAGACCGCGCGGCGCATGGGCATACGGACGGTGGCGGTCTTTTCCGACGCGGACCGGAACGCACTGCATGTCCGTATGGCGGACGAGGCGGTGCATATCGGGCCCGCCCCGGCCAACCAGTCCTACATCGTCATCGACCGGATCATGGAGGCGATCCGCGCGACCGGGGCGCAGGCTGTGCATCCGGGCTATGGCTTTCTATCGGAGAACCCGCGCTTCGCGCAGGCGCTCGACGCCGAGGGGGTGGCCTTCATCGGCCCGCCGGTCGGTGCGATCGAGGCGATGGGCGACAAGATCACGTCCAAGCGGATCGCCGCGGAGGCCGGTGTCTCCACCGTGCCGGGCCATATGGGGCTTGTCGCGGACGGGGACGAGGCCGTTCGCATATCGGGCGAGATCGGCTATCCGGTCATGCTCAAGGCCAGTGCCGGGGGCGGGGGAAAGGGAATGCGGATCGCCTGGTCCGAGGACGAGGTCCGCGAGGGCTTCCAGGCTTCGAAGAACGAGGCCGCGTCGAGCTTCGGCGACGACCGCATGTTCATCGAGAAGTTCGTCACCCAGCCCCGGCATATCGAAATCCAGGTCCTGTGCGACAGCCACGGCAACGGCGTCTATCTGGGCGAGCGGGAATGCTCGATCCAGCGGCGCAACCAGAAGGTCGTCGAGGAGGCGCCGTCGCCCTTTCTCGACGCCGGAACCCGAGCGTCGATGGGCGCGCAGGCTCTCTCGCTCGCGCAGGCCGTGGGCTACACCTCCGCCGGCACGGTCGAGTTCATCGTGGACGGCGACCGCAATTTCTACTTCCTCGAGATGAACACGCGCCTGCAGGTGGAGCATCCGGTGACGGAGCTCGTGACCGGCGTGGACCTCGTGGAGCAGATGATCCGTGTCGCGAACGGCGAACGGCTGTCGATCGGACAGGACGACATCACCCTGAACGGCTGGGCCATCGAGAGCCGTCTTTACGCGGAGGATCCGTACCGCGAGTTCCTGCCGTCGATCGGACGTCTGACCCGGTATCGCCCGCCCCAGGAGGTCGCGGGGGACGCGCTCAAGGTCCGCAACGACACCGGCGTCTTCGAGGGCGGCGAGATCAGCATGTTCTACGACCCCATGATCGCCAAACTCTGCACCTGGGCGCCGGACCGTGCCGGGGCGATCGAGGCGATGCGCGACGCGCTTGACGGGTTCGAGGTCGAGGGAATCGGCCACAACCTGCCGTTCCTGTCCGCGGTGATGGACCATCCCCGCTTCGTCTCGGGGGAGATCACGACCGCCTTCATCGCCGAGGAATATCCCGACGGCTTCGGGGGCGCGACGCTGCCGCCGGAGCATCTGACCCGGATCGCTGCCGCCTGCGCCGCGATGCACCGAGTTGCCGAAATTCGGCGTACCCGCGTCTCGGGGCGGATGGACAATCATGAGCGCAAGGTCGGCGCCGACTGGGTCGTGACGCTGGCAGGACCCGAAGGGACGACGCGTCTCGAAGCCGTGATCGAGGCTGACCGGCACGGGGCGGATGTCCGGATCGGCGAGGAGGTGCTGCGGGTCGAGAGCGACTGGACACCGGGCCAGCCGCTTGCGCGCCTGTCCGTCGGGGGACAGGCGCTCGTTCTGAAGGTTGGAAAGATCACGCACGGGTTCCGCATCCGGACGCGGGGCGCCGACCTGACCGTCCATGTCCGCACACCGCGGCAGGCGGCACTCGCTGCGCTCATGCCCGTCAAGGCGGAGGCGGACACATCCAGGATGCTGCTCTGCCCGATGCCGGGCCTGATCGTGCGGATCGACGTGGCCGAGGGCGACGAGGTGCAGCAGGGTCAGGCGCTCGCCGTCGTCGAGGCAATGAAGATGGAGAACGTCCTCCGGGCCGAGCGCAAGGGTGTCGTGTCCAAGGTCAACGCGGCGCCGGGCGACAGCCTCGCGGTCGACGACGTGATCCTGGAGTTCGAATGAGGTGGACGCCTCGAGCCTGATCGACACGATCGACCCGCGCATCTGGCAGGCGGTGATCGCGGGCGGAGTGGTGGCGCTCGGCTGGATCGTGAACGGCGCGCGGGAAAGGGCGGAGGCCCGGCGGCAGCGCCGCTCGCGCACGCGGGACGTCCACAAGGCGCTCTTCGCGGAAATCCAGAACACGCTGTCGGTCTTCTACGGCGAGGGACGGGCGGAAGAGGACGCGGCGGACCTGATCGCCCGGATGCGCGCCGATCCGGACTTCGTGCCCTTCGTCCCCCACGAGGTGCACGACCGCGTCTTCACCGCGCTGATTCCCGACATCGAGGTGCTGCCGCGTCAGACGATCGACGCGATCGTGGCGTTCTACAGCTACATCGCCGCCATCATGGCGCTAGCGCAGGATATGCGGGGAGAGAGCTACGCGCGCCTGCCCGCGGATCGCCGGATCGCGCTCTACGAGGATTTCATGGCAATGCGGCTCCGTGCCTTCGCCATGGGGCAATATGTCCTGAAGCTGATCCGCATCTACGCGGATGCGGGGCCGGAGGCGGCGGAACGCTTTGCCGCCACGTCGGGCGCCGGAAAGCGCCGTCTGCCGATCAATAACCCGGTCTCGGACCGGATCGGCCCGGAAGGCCCGGGATCGGCATGAGCGGAATGTCTTCGTCGCGTTCCATCGAAGGCCCCTTGATTGCCCTTGACCATAATATGGGGTGCTTCGTTGATTTTCGCAACTATCCACTCCCGTGACGCTCGCGGCGGCGCGTCGGCATCTTGTCGATCGACCGGGAAATTTCGCGGACAGACCAGGGCAGGGGCTTGCGTAGCTTCACCTGTCCGTCCTTGCCGATCAGCACCATCATGAAGCCCCGCGGGCGCAGCTTGTCGCGCAGCGCGGTGCGCGCTTCGGGATCGGTGTCCACGACGACGATCACGTCGCGCTCCACGAGCTGGGCCATGCGCGCTTCGATCTCCTCCATCTGCTCGATGAAGTTCGGGTCGCGTGCCGAATTGGCGAAGACGACCACCGGTCGCGCCAGCCATTGCAACTCGGCCAGATCGACGCCTTCCGCTTCGAAGATGCGCGAGGGATCCGCAAGCCAGGCCGCTTCGAGGGAGCCGGCATCCGCCGCCCAGGCCCCGGGAGCGAGGGACATGGCGGCGAGGAGAGTGAACAGCTTGCGCATCTCGACCTTTCGTCCGTTACACTAGGAATATAGGACAAAATGGCGGTCTGCGAAGGACCGATCCGGACGATGCCACGGATGTGACCCATTCCAGGCGCGGGCGTGTCGGAACAACCGGACAGACAGGGGGGACCTGCGAATGACACGATCCGACGCAAAGGCCGAATGGGCACGGCTGGCCGCCACCGAACTGAAGGGCCGCACGCCGGAGGACCTTACCTGGCGGACGCTGGAAGGGATCGGGGTCGCGCCGATCTACGTGCCGGACGATCTCGCCGGGCTCGATCATCTCGGCAGCCTGCCGGGCGAGGCGCCGTATCTGCGCGGCGTGAAGGCGACCATGTATGCCGGCCGGCCCTGGACGATACGCCAATATGCCGGCTTTTCGACCGCCGAGGAATCGAACGCCTTCTACCGCCGGGCCCTCGCCTCAGGCCAGCAGGGCGTCTCGGTCGCCTTCGACCTCGCCACCCATCGCGGCTACGACAGCGACCACCCGCGCGTCGTGGGCGACGTGGGCAAGGCCGGTGTCGCCATCGATTCGGTCGAGGACATGAAGATCCTCTTCGATGACATTCCGCTGGACGAGGTGTCGGTCTCGATGACGATGAACGGCGCGGTGATCCCGATCCTCGCGGCCTTCATCGTCGCGGGCGAGGAGCAGGGCGTGGACCGGTCCAGGCTCTCGGGGACGATCCAGAACGACATCCTCAAGGAGTTCATGGTCCGCAACACATATGTCTATCCGCCCGAACCCTCGATGCGGATCGTGGCGGACATCATCGAGTACACCGCCGAGGAGATGCCGCGCTTCAACTCGATCTCGATCTCCGGCTACCACATGCAGGAAGCCGGCGCCGACCTCGTGCAGGAACTGGCCTTCACGCTGGCCGACGGACGCGAATACGTCCGCACGGCGATCGCGCGCGGCATGGATGTGGACCGTTTCGCCGGACGGCTCAGCTTCTTCTTCGCGATCGGTATGAACTTCTTCATGGAAGCAGCCAAGCTACGCGCCGCGCGCCTGCTGTGGGACCGAATCATGCAGGAATTCGAGCCGAGGAACCCGAAATCTTCGATGCTGCGCACCCATTGCCAGACCTCGGGCGTCAGCCTGCAGGAGCAGGATCCCTACAACAACGTCGTCCGCACCGCCTACGAGGCGCTGTCCGCGGTTCTCGGCGGTACGCAGTCGCTGCACACGAACTCCTTCGACGAGGCGATGGCGCTCCCCTCGGAGACGTCGAGCCGGATTGCGCGGAACACGCAGCTCATCCTGCAGGAGGAGACGGGCGTGACCAACGTCGTCGATCCGCTTGCCGGATCCTACTACGTCGAGCGGCTGACCCACGATCTGGCCGAGGCGGCCTGGGCGCTGATCGAGGAGGTCGAGGAGATGGGCGGGATGACCAAGGCCGTCGCCTCGGGCATGCCGAAGCTCCGCATCGAGCGGAGCGCGGCCACGCGGCAAGCCAAGATCGACCGCGGCGAGGACGTCATCGTCGGCGTCAACAAGTACCGCCGGGAGACCGAGGAGGCGATCGACATCCTCGCCATCGACAACGACCGGGTCCGGGCCGGACAGGTCGCGCGGCTCGAGCGCATCCGTGCCTCGCGCGACCGGGCCGCCTGCGACGCGGCGCTATCTGAGCTTCGGAGGCGGGCGACCGAGGGGGGCAACCTCCTCGAGGCGGCGGTCGAGGCCGCGCGCCATCGCGCCACGGTGGGTGAGATCAGTCTCGCGATGGAGGAGGTTTTTGGCCGCCATCGGGCCGAGGTGAAGACCCTCGCCGGCATCTACGGCGCGGCGTACGAGGGCGACGAAGCTTTCGCCGCGATCCAGCGCGACGTCGAGGCCTTCGCGGAGGAGGAGGGGCGGCGCCCCCGCATGCTCGTCGTCAAGATGGGGCAGGACGGCCATGACCGCGGTGCAAAGGTCATCGCCACCGCCTTCGCCGATATCGGATTCGACGTCGATGTCGGCCCGCTTTTCCAGACGCCGGAAGAGGCCGCGCAGGACGCGATCGACAACGACGTCCATGTGATCGGCATCTCGTCGCAGGCCGCGGGCCATCGGACCCTTGCGCCGAAGCTCGTCGAGGCGCTGCGCGCGCAGGAGGCGGACGAGATCCTCGTGGTCTGCGGCGGCGTCATCCCGCAGCAGGACTACGCGTTCCTGAAGGAAGCAGGCGTCGCCGCGATCTTCGGTCCGGGGACGAACATACCGACCGCCGCGAAAGACATCCTCGCCCTCGTCCGCGCCGCACGCCACTCGGATCGGAATGCGCAGTGACGGGCCGCGACACGGGCGAAGAAACGTGGATTTTTGACTTGCGACGCTTTTCCACCTCGCCTATCCCACGCCGCACGGTTGGGGTGTAGCCAAGTGGTAAGGCAGCGGTTTTTGGTACCGTGTACCGTAGGTTCGAATCCTACCACCCCAGCCAATGACCGCAAAAAAACCCATTGAAATCAACAAATGTCCCTGTTCATCGGGCTCGAGTAGCCACACCCCCTCCCGGTGTGTATCACAGCCTGTATCATAAGCCCGTCGCACGCGGTCGTCCGCGCCCCCTGTCCGACGCCGCGCGCGGCGTGCCGGAACCGGCTACTGCATCCAGCTCCGCGGCCGCTTTTTCCATTTCAGAAAGTGGGCGTTAACAGAGCTCGTGCATGAAGGCGCCCCGGGGTTCTGGGCCTTCTCACTGCGAACCTCAGACCCCGGCGTCGCGCACCGGCGCGGTGTCCGGCTGGTATCGGCCATCACCGATCTGGAAGCGCAGGTGAAGCACGAACGGCTCGGTCAACCCAACGCAGATGCCGGGCGCATCGTGGCGAGCTGGTGCGCAAGGAAGCGGCGCGGATTATCGCCGATGCCGACGCGCCCTCGCCAGATCCGGAGTGCCCGATCCGGGCGCTTCACGATGGCCTTCAGTCCCCGCGCGATGAGATCCGACAGAGGTCCTTCACGCAGGTCGAAGCTCGTGGGGAGGGGGCCGCCGACACGCTCGGTGTCCCCGTCGCGGGCCCAACGCCACTGGCCCTCGCGCGCTCGGCGACGTCGGCCTTGGTAAAGCTGCGCGAGGCCGAGCTCGAAGTGCACGAACTCGGCGAAGATCCTCGGATTGCCGTTGCCGAAACGCTGCGCCGGCATGGCGTCGCCACCAAGCCGAACGGCGAGGTCGCCCCGCTCATCCGGCTGTCGGACGGTGTCAGGGCCGCTTGTGAACACGCGACGCCCGAGATGCGGAAGAAAACCGAAACCACCGGGCGCCTGGTGGCGGAGTTTCTCGGCGACGTCCCGCTCGACGATCTCGAAGGACAGCTTCCCGACCTGATGCGGACCCTCAGTCGGCTGCCGAAGGCACACGGCAAGGCGCATGGCAAGAACAGGTTCACATCCGATGGGGGGGCGATCAAGTCGAAGCTCGACGAGATCCGCGAGGCCGACGAGCGAGACCAGCACGTCTTCGACGAACTTGCCGCCGATCCGGACCTCTCGGAAGCCGACCGGCGGGCCCGTGTGAACGACCTCCTCGTTCCGAGGGTGACGGTCACCAACCTGAAGCGCCATCTGGATGGCATACACAGAATCCTTCGCGCAGCGGAAAGGGAACTTGGCTACACCGGCAAAACCAAGATCATGGGATACCGGACCCTCGACCGTCTCGTGGCGCGCGACACCGAGGAGCGCCAGAAAGAAAATCCGGTCTTGCTGCGCGCCACCCAGCCCAAGGAGCGCGATCGCTGGGACGATGCGCACCTGAAAACGCTTCTAACTTCGCCACTCTACCGCGGATCTTTAAGGGGTCGCCGCGCCATGCCCGGCAAGTTTCTCGCGCGCGACGCGCTCTACTGGGTCCCTCTGGTTCTGTTGACCATGGGCACCCGTGTGACCGAGGTGCTGCAACTGCGGCGAAGGGATCTGGTTCTCAAGAACGGGGTCCATTGCCTGCGGCTGTGCTGGGATGCCGACCAGCGGGGGAAGACGCAAGACGCGACGCGGATCGTCCCGATCTCCCAGATGCTGATCGATCTCGGTTTTCTGGACTGGATCATGCGGCTCGGGCGCTCCGACGCCTACCTGTTCCCCGAGATCGTCAACGCGAAGCCGAGCGACCCGGGCTCGATTTTCGGAGGGAGGATACGGACCGTGCTTATTGGGCTCGGCATCGACGACACGAGCCAGGATTTCTATGCCCTTAGAAAAACCTTCTCGTCCGCCCTGTGGGCCGCCGGAGTCAGCGAAGACAACGTCCAGAAGATCATCGGGCATGTCTCCCACACGACAGTTGGCGAGCACTACATCTACAGGGACATGGCGCGCTTGAAACAGCTGCTCGACAGCGCGGATTTCGGGCTTCGAATCATGCAGTCACGCGTGCGCAAGCACTCGGTCATCGCGGACTGCACGCTTATGCCGGAAACCATTGCTCGGGTCGAAGTGATCCTCGACGGCCAGGGAAATCTCGGCGCCTGTCGTATACGGAGGGCGAAAGATGATGCTCAGCTTCTTGCACTGCGGATCGGCACGGCCGACCGCTCAAGCCTGCGGGACTGGTCCGATGTGGACGTGATGGATGATCGGACGGCCGCAGCAAGGTTGTGGCATCTGAGCCAGAACCACCACATCATGGTCACCGGCAGCCCCGAGATGAGAAGTGAACTGATGTGGTGGATGCCCCCGCCCCTGGAGCCGGCCGGCGTCGAGTATGTCAGGACGGTTCTATAGAACCATG
>NZ_CANLTQ010000003.1 GCF_947494025.1 uncultured Jannaschia sp. | reverse complement strand
GGGCCGATGCAACGAACCCGATCATGTCCCAGATCGTGACGAATGATACCTCGGTCACCTTTCAACTATAGCACAGCTAAACAGGCGGACATTCCAAGCCCTTCGTCGGACGGCAACTCCGTCCGCACTATGTGAGTTCAATTGTCGTGATGCTTCGCGATCGCGGCGAATGGTCGGTTTGTCGGGGTGCGCTGCGGGATCGAGAGCGGCGGTGAACGGCAGCTGAGGGTCTGGACGTCAACGTCGATCTGGATTTTGCGGGACCTGAGCCGCTTTGAACGGCTATTCAAACGCACCCTTCAGATCCGCAAGGTGATCCGACAACTCATCGGGGTATCCCCAGCCGATTTGGTTGTCGACCCGGGCGAACTCCTTCTCAAGTAACGGCAAAAATTCCTCAAATAGCTCACGATCTTTCTGTTTCCGGAGAGTGTGGACAATGCTTGAGAACATAGAGCACAAGCTGTCGTAGAAACCTTCGTCGATATCCCCGAACTCGAGTGTAAAATCATTGCCGCATCTCACGTAGTAAGTCATGAGGGTGAGCACATCGTGAATGTTACCGTTGGCTTTCTTAAAATCACTGATCGCTTTCCGGCCTTCGGCCAGCTTTACATCTTGCTTCCAAGGCTGCTTCGGGCAGAGGGCGCCTTGAATCCGCGCCATATATGGGGCGAGGTGTTCTTGCCGTTTCTCATTGCTCAAAAACCTGGCATGCATGAACGCTGCGTTCTCTGGAGTCAGGCGATATAGATCCTGAACAAGCCCCAGTAGTTGGGTCGAAGAAAAGGCGGACAGCTTTTGCTTGACGTCTTTCCATGAGGCTTTTGCGCTACTCATCAGACTCCCATCGAAATATTGCATCTCGAATTGCAATGTTTCGGCCGTTCTGCGGTGCCGCGCAACATGCAAGTGGCTGGCTCGGTGACGCCGCGGCGCGGCGCTTGCGGCCACAATGGATGGCCGGTTTGGGCCGGAAGTGCCGGTCGAGCCGCTGGGAGGGGCAACTGATCCTGCCGACAGCCAAGAGATCCGGAGCGTCCAACTTTTGCTGCGGGAGTCTGGGATGATGTGTCTGGAGCGGGCGAATAGGAAGCAGCCATGACCGCGCTCCCGAAGATCGACAACCGCACCGCGAGAGCGATCTTTCTCGACCGGCACGGGCTGGCGAGCAACCCGACGTGCGCCGGGAAGGGCGCCGACCTGAAGCGCGTGATCGACGCTCTCGGGTTCGTGCAGATCGACTCGATGAACACGGTCGCACGGGCGCACCACATGATCCTGCACGCCGCCGCTCGGCGTATCAGCCCCGAAACCTCGATCTCCTGCAAGACCGTAACCGCGATGTCTTCAAGCACTGGACGCAGGATCACGATGCAGCACTTTCTGCACTTCCGACAGGCGCCGCAGCCGGCTGCCGCGGAGGGTGGCGAAGAAAGAGGCTGTGGAAATGGTCCGGACCCTAGGAGCAGGGCGTGAACTTTGAAAGGGACAGGAGTCAACTGAAGCGATGCGGTGCCCCGGCGGGGCAGGCAGCCGGAATGGTCTTCATCCGATTGCAAGCAACTGAAAGACCTGATGGATACGGCTCAGGAAAAATCTTCTCCAGCCTGCTTTGGCCGGATTCTTACCCCCAGTTGGCCGGAACGTTGGTCGGAGTTACAAAACCCGCGTCAATGCGTCCAAGAGCCCCGCCGGTTCGTGGCGAAGTTCTCGCCGTAGCCTCCGGCGCGGAGGTTCGCCTTCCGGTTCTGCGGACGCAGCACGATGTAGTCGATGCCGTTGTCGCGCGCGTAATCCTCCGCCTCCTTCTGGCTCTCGAACATCAGCCGCACCTGCGCCTGCGTGTCGCGCGAGCCGGTCCAGCCGGTGAGCGGGTCGATCTCCCGCGGGGTTTCGGGCACGAAATCCAGCACCCAGTCGCGGGTCTTGGCGGTGCCGGACGACATGGCGGTCCGGGCGGGCTTGTAGATGCGGGCACGCATGGTCGGACTCCGGTTGGGGCGGTTGCGTCCGGAGATAGCGGGCGGGCCGGACCCGGGCAAGACGCATCCGCGATGCCGCCTTGTGAGACGCGCCGAACGGCATAGATTGGAGGCGACCCCGGCACGACGAGGCCCCCCATGGCGCACAACAACGACAACCGTCCGAAGGGCGAGACCATGACCCTGCCCCCGCGCGAGGACGCGACGGGGCACCTGCCGATGATGCAGCGTCCGGCGGCGGCCCGCGACAAGCTCGAAGGCGGCATCCGCTTCCGCATGGACACGACGTTCCAGCCGGCAGGCGATCAGCCCAAGGCGATCCGGGAGCTGTCGGCGGGCGTGAAGGACGGCGAGCGCGACCAGGTCCTGCTCGGCGCGACCGGCACCGGCAAGACCTACACGATGGCCAAGGTCATCGAGGAGACGCAGCGGCCTGCGATCATCCTCGCGCCGAACAAGACGCTCGCCGCGCAACTCTATGGCGAGTTCAAGGGCTTCTTCCCCGACAACGCGGTGGAATACTTCGTCTCCTACTACGACTACTACCAGCCCGAGGCCTATGTGCCGCGGTCGGACACCTTCATCGAGAAGGAGTCCCAGATCAACGAGCAGATCGACCGGATGCGGCACTCCGCCACCCGCGCGCTGCTCGAGCGGGACGACGTGATCATCGTGGCCTCCGTCTCCTGCATCTATGGCATCGGCTCGGTCGAGACCTACGGGGCGATGACGCAGGACCTGATCGCAGGGAACGAATACGATCAGCGCAAAGTGATGGCCGATCTCGTGGCGCAGCAGTACCGGCGTAACGACGCGGCCTTCTCGCGCGGCTCCTTCCGGGTGCGGGGCGACTCGCTGGAGGTTTGGCCCGCCCACCTCGACGACCGGGCCTGGCGGCTCTCGTTCTTCGGCGAGGAGCTCGAGGCGATCACCGAGTTCGATCCCCTGACCGGATCGAGGACGGACAGCTACGAAAAGATCCGCATTTACGCCAACAGCCACTACGTCACGCCGCGCCCGACGATGCGGCAGGCGATCCTCGGCATCAAGGCGGAGCTGAAGACCCGGCTCGATCAGCTCGTGGGAGAAGGCAAGCTTCTGGAGGCGCAGCGGCTGGAGCAGCGCACCAATTTCGATCTCGAGATGCTGGAGGCCACGGGCGTCTGCAACGGGATCGAGAACTATTCCCGCTACCTGACGGGCCGCGCCCCGGGCGAGCCGCCTCCCACCCTGTTCGAGTACATCCCCGACAACGCCATCGTCTTCGCCGACGAGAGCCACGTTTCCGTGCCGCAGATCGGGGGAATGTACCGGGGCGACTACCGCCGCAAATTCACGCTGGCCGAGCATGGCTTCCGCCTGCCCTCCTGCATGGACAACCGGCCGCTCAAGTTCGAGGAATGGGACGCGATGCGGCCGCAATCGGTCTTCGTCTCCGCCACCCCCGCCGCGTGGGAGCTGGAGCAGACCGGCGGCGCCTTCACCGAACAGGTGATCCGCCCGACCGGGCTTCTGGATCCGCCGGTCGAGATCCGGCCCGTGGAGATGCAGGTCGACGACCTTCTCGACGAGATTCGCCGTGTGACGCAGGCGGGCTACCGCACGCTTGCGACCGTGCTGACGAAGCGCATGGCGGAGGATCTGACCGAATACCTGCACGAACAGGGCATCAAGGTCCGCTACATGCATTCCGACATCGACACGATCGAGCGGATCGAGATCCTGCGCGACCTTCGGCTTGGCGCGTTCGACGTGCTGGTGGGCATCAACCTCCTGCGCGAGGGGCTCGACATCCCCGAATGCGGGCTGGTCGCGATCCTCGACGCCGACAAGGAGGGGTTCCTGCGCTCCGAGACGTCGCTTGTGCAGACGATCGGGCGCGCGGCGCGGAACGCCGACGGGCGTGTCATCATGTATGCCGACCGCATCACGGGCTCGATGGAACGGGCGATGGGCGAGACCGAGCGCCGCCGCGTCAAGCAGAACGCCTATAACGAGGAACATGGCATCACGCCCGCGACGGTCCGCAAGAACGTCGAGGACGTGCTGGCGGGGCTGTATCAGGGCGACGTGGACATGAACCGCGTCACCGCAAAGATCGACAAGCCAATGGCCGGCGCCAACCTGCAGGCGCATCTCGACGGACTGCGCGAGCAGATGCGCAAGGCGGCCGAGAACCTCGAATTCGAGGAGGCCGCGCGGCTGCGGGACGAGGTCAAGCGGCTGGAACAGGTCGATCTGGTCGTCTCGGACGACCCGCTGTCGCGGCAATCGGCGGTGGCGCAGGCGGTCGAGGACGCGCGCAAGGCCGAAGGGCGGTCAACCGCCGGACGGCCGGGCCAGCGCGGCGGCAACGTGAAGCGTCGCAAGAAGCGCTGAGGCTTGCGGCGCCGGCCGTCGCCGCTATTCTTCGGCACGACCGGCGGCATCCCCGCCGCCCGGCACATCCCGGACCACGCCCATGCGCCTTCCGCTCGCTGTCTTCGCCCTTCTCACCGCCACCCCCGCCCTCGCGGACGAGGTGAGCGGCACCATCCTCGCCTACGACCGGCAGGCGAACGTGATCGTCTTCAGCGACCGGTCCGTCTGGGAACTCGGCGACCTCGAAGTGCCCGAGGATCTCGAGGCGGGCGACCGGGTGACGATCGACTTCACCAGCGCCGGGGACAGCGGCATCGGCAAGGCGAACGCCCTGACGCGCGAGTGATCGCGGGGCGGCCCTTTACGTTCGGTTAACCATCTGCCGCGCAGAACCGGGCGATGCTGGCCCGGCTCGCCCTTTTGCTCGTGTGCCTGCCGTCGCTCGCCGCGGCGGGGCCGTGGATGCGCGACGAGGGAAGCGCCTACGCACTCCTGTCGCACCACGGCGGGTCGGACGGCTGGACCGGGTTCTATGTCGAATATGGCGGGCCCTTCGGCTGGACCTACGGAGTCGATGTCGGAGGCCATGTGACGGGCCTTCCACAACTCATGCAGACGGGCATCGCCGATCAGGACGTGGACGGCCGGTTTCGGTCCTTCGTGCGCCTGCCCCTGCCTTTGCCTCGCGGAGAGACCGTCCCCGCCTGGCTCGAGCCGTGGCTCGCCGCACTGGAGTTCACCGTCGGGCAGGACATCGAGAGCGACGGCACGCAAATCAAACGCGTGGGTTTCGGCGGAACCGTCGGCCGCGGCTTCTCCAGCCGCATCGGCGACGGCTGGACGACGCTCGATCTCGGATTGTCCTTCGCCGAAGGGGACCACACGCGAAGGACCTATGCCGGGGTGGTGGGCGTGAAGCCGATGGACCGGCTGGCCGTCGAACTCGGCGCGTTCGCCGAACAGGCGGACGAGTTCAGCTACCAGATCGGTCCGACCTTGCAATACGGGTTCGGCCGGATCGGCGCGGCACGCATCGGCCTCGCCTACCGCTCCGAAGGGGACCTTCAGGGCAGCGTCGGCTGGTCGCGCGAGTTCTAGGCCCCACGCACCCCCGCCGTCACTTGATCGCGCGGATCAGCGCCACCACGAGCGCCGCGCCGACCGCGCCCACGACGAGGATGAGCAAAAGCCCCCCCGCGGCAAGCGCCGTCACACCGAGCGCGGCGAGAACAAACGGGGTCGCCATCGCGGCCACGGCGCCGATCACGGCGTAGAGCGCCTTGCTCCGGCCGGTCATCGCGCCCGCCACCCAGCCGACCGCGAGCCCCACGATCGCGAGAATGATCAGGGCGGCGGCGCCCAGCCCCTCGAACAAACCTTCCATGATGCGACCTCCAATGCGCGTGTCGCGACCCGGCTATCACGGTCGATGCAGTAGTCGAAGGCCCCCGGAGCGCAATTGTACGATTATCGGCTTGCCGGCCCCGTCGGCCTCGCTTTCGCGACACTCTGCGGACCCGCGCGGGGGGACACGAATGGAACCCCTCTTTCGCTCGACGTGTTCCGGGACTAGGCGAGAACGAAGAACATGACAGAAGGGGACGGACTCACGCCGTCCGTCAGGAAGGGGCAGAATGACCCATATCGACATCGAACGGGACCGTCGCTCATGAGCCGCGCAGACCCGCCCAAGGCGCTTGCCCGCGCGCGGCTGGCGATCGAATCCGTCTCTCCGACCGTCGAGTCGGGGCGCTTCGCCGCCAAGGCCGTCGCCGGCTGGCCGACCCGCTTCTCCGCAGATCTCTTCGCCGACGGGCACGAGGTGCTCGGCGCCGCGGTCCTCCTGACCGTCGCAGGCTCGAAAGAGGTCGCCGAAGTGCCGCTCGCGCACAACGTCAACGACCTCTGGCACGGCACCCATGTCCTCGACACCGTCGGCCCCGCGCGCTTCCGGGTGATCGCGTGGCGCGACCTCTATGGAACCTGGGCGCGCGACACCGGCAAGAAGGTCGCTGCCGGCCAGTCGGTCGAGGTGGAGTTGATGGAGGCTCGCGACATCCTCGCTCGCACCAAGGCGCGCGGCGATGATGGACGCGCCGTGAAGGATCTGCGCCGCGCCGCCGAGGGCCCGGACGCGCAACACGTCCTCACCTCCGAGGAGACGCGCGCGCTCATGGCCCGGATCGGGCCGCGGGCGAACCTGACGCAATCGCCGGATTACCCGCTCTGGGTCGACCGCGAGGCGGCGGCGTTCTCCGCGTGGTACGAGCTGTTCCCGCGCTCTCTCGGCGGCCGCGATGCCGAGGGCAAGCCTGTCCACGGCACGTTCCGGGACGTGGAGGCGCACCTGCCCTACGTCACCGATCTCGGCTTCGACACGCTCTACTTCCCGCCGATCCACCCGATCGGCACGGCGAACCGCAAGGGCAAGAACAACACGCTGCGCGCCGAGCCGGGCGATGTCGGCTCGCCCTATGCGATCGGCTCGCCCGAGGGCGGCAACATGGACGTGCACCCCGAGCTCGGCACGCTCGAGGATTTCGATCATCTCGTCGCCACCGCGCGGGAGCACGGGCTCGACATCGCGCTCGACATCGCGCTGAACTCCTCGCCCGACCATCCGTGGCTCAAGGAGCATCCGGACTGGTTCGAGTGGCGCCCGGACGGCACGATCAAATACGCCGAGAACCCGCCGAAGAAGTACGAGGACATCGTCAACTTCCGCTACTACCTCGATGACGGCAGCCCGAACCTGCCGTTCTGGCACGCGGTCGTGGACATGTTCCTGTTCTGGGCGGCGCGCGGCGTCACCTGCTTCCGCGTCGATAACCCGCACACCAAGCCCTTCCCGTTCTGGGAGTGGCTGATCGCCGAGGTCCGCGCGGAATTTCCCGGGACGATCTTCCTGTCGGAGGCGTTCACGCGGCCCAAGGTGATGAAGCGGCTCGCCAAGCTGGGCTACAACCAGAGCTACAGCTACTTCACCTGGCGCAACACCAAGGACGAGTTGACCGAGTACCTGACCGAACTGACGACGGAGAACTGCGCGAACTACATGCGCGTCAACTTCTTCGTCAACACGCCCGACATCAACCCGGTCCCGCTACAGACGAGCGGCCGGCCGGGCTTCCGGACGCGCGCGATCCTCGCCGCCGGGCTTGCCGGCAACTGGGGTCTCTATTCGGGCTTCGAGTTCTGCGAGGGCGCGCCGATGCCCGGCAAGGAGGAGTATCTCGATTCCGAGAAGTACGAGCTCCGCCCCCGCGATTTCGACGCGCCCGGCAACATCAAGGACGACGTGCGCCTGATCAATCGCATCCGGCGCGAGCACCCGGCGATGCGCGACATGCGCAACCTGCGCTTCGCGCCCGCCCACGACGACCGCGTGCTGAGCTGGCTGCGCCACGACCCGGCCACACAGGACGCCGTGCTGTTCCATGTTCTGCTCGATCCCCATGCAGGCGCCGAGTTCGGCTTCGAAGTCCCGCTCTGGGAGTTCGGGTTGCCGTCCGAAGCCTCGATCGAGGTCACCGACCTCATCAACGGAAACTCCTTCACCTGGCACGGGCGCGACCACCGCCTGACGCTCGACCCGCACGAGCGTCCCTATGCCATCTGGAAACTCACACCGCCCGGAGCCGCCCGATGAACGCCCCTTCCCCCACCATTGTCGCGGACACCGACCGGGAGGACTGGTTCAAGGACGCGGTCATCTACCAGTGCCACGTCAAGGCTTATCAGGATTCGAACGGCGACGGCATCGGCGACTTCAAGGGCTTGATGCAGCGGCTGGACCACATCCAGTCGCTCGGCGCGACCGCGGTGTGGCTGCTGCCGTTCTATCCCTCGCCGCTCAGGGACGACGGCTACGACATCGCCGAGTTCAAGGCGGTGAACCCGCAATACGGCGACATGGACGATTTCAGGAACTTGGTGGACGAGGCGCATCGCCGCGGCCTGAAGGTCATCACCGAGCTCGTCATCAACCACACCTCCGATCAGCACGAATGGTTCCAGACCGCCCGCCGTGCCCCGAGGGGCAGCCCGGAGCGCGACTTCTACGTCTGGAGCGACGACCCGAGCCGCTGGATGGACACGACCCGCGTGATCTTCAACGACACGCATGACAGCAACTGGTCCTGGGATCCGGTGGCCGAGCAGTTCTACTGGCACCGCTTCTTCGACCACCAGCCGGACCTGAACTTCGACAATCCGAAGGTTCTGGAGGCGGTGCTCGACGTCATGCATTTCTGGCTCGACATGGGCGTGGACGGGCTCCGGCTCGACGCGATCCCCTACCTCGTGGAGCGGGACGGCACGAACAACGAGAACCTGCCCGAGACGCACGAGATCCTGAAGGCGATGCGCCGCGATCTCGACGCGCATTACGACGGTCGGATGCTGCTTGCCGAGGCGAACCAGTGGCCCGAGGACACGCGCCCCTATTTCGGCGAGGGCGACGAGTGCCACATGGGCTTTCACTTCCCGCTGATGCCCCGGATGTACATGGCCGTCGCGCAGGAGGATCGCCACGCGATCACCGACATCATCCGGCAGACGCCCGAGATTCCGGAAGATTGCCAATGGGGCATCTTCCTGCGGAATCACGACGAGCTGACGCTCGAGATGGTGACCGACCGGGAGCGGGACTACCTGTGGGAGACCTACGCCTCCGACAAGCGGGCGCGCATCAACATGGGCATCCGCCGGCGGCTGGCGCCGCTCATGCAGAACGACCGGCGCAAGATGGAGCTTCTGAACTCCATGCTCCTGTCGATGCCCGGCACGCCGATCATGTATTACGGCGACGAGATCGGGATGGGCGACAACATCTATCTCGGCGACCGCGACGGGGTCCGCACCCCGATGCAATGGTCGGCCGACCGCAACGCGGGCTTCAGCCGGGCCGATCCGCAACGGCTCTACCTCCCCACCATCCAGGATGCGGTCTACGGCTACGACGGTGTGAACGTGGAGGCGCAGTCCTCCTCGCCATCGAGCTACCTGAACTGGATGCGGCGCATGGTGGCCGTTCGCAAGAAGCACGACGTGTTCGGCCGCGGCGAGATCGATCTGCTCTACCCGAACAACCGCAAGGTGCTCGCCTATATCCGGCGCACCAAGGGCGTCGAAGCCGGAACCCACGGTGACGAGGCGATCCTCTGCGTGGCCAACCTGAGCCGCGCGCCGCAGGCGGTGGAGATCGACCTGAGCCGGTTCAGGGGGCGCGTGCCCGTCGAGCTCGTCGGTCAGTCGCCCTTCCCGCCGGTGGGCGACCTGCCCTACATGCTGACGCTGCCGGCCTACGGGTTCTTCTGGTTCCTGCTCGCCGACGAGGAGGAGGCGCCGTCCTGGCACACGCCGGTCACCCCGGTCCTGCCGGACTTCCTGACGCTCACCACGCGCGACGGGCGCCTTTCCACTGCCCTTCGCGGGCGCGAGGGGCGCCAGTTCGAGGCCGAGACGCTGCCACGATACGTCGCGCTCCAGCGGTGGTTCGCCGGCAAGACGCAGGGGGTGTCGCGTGTCTCGCTGCGTCAGCTCGGCGAGCTGGCGCAGGGCCGCCACCTCCTGTCGATCGCCGATGTGGAGACCGGCGGCGAGACGCAGAGCTACTTCCTGCCGCTCTCGGCCGTCTGGGGCGAGAACGCCCTGTCGCTGTCCCCGCGGCTGCCCGCGACGCTCGGCAAGCTGCGCCGGCAGAACCGCGTCGGCGCGCTGATGGACGGCGCTTCCGACGAGGAGATGGCGCGCGCCCTGCTCGACGCGATGCGCGAGGGGGCCGAGATCGAGGGCGACGGCGGCAAGCTCGTGTTCGAAGGCATCGAGCTGGAGACCGGCGACACGGAGCCGCGGCTTCTGGGCGCCGAGCAGTCGAACGCTTCCGTGGCCTTCGGCGACAAGCTCGTGCTCAAGCTCTACCGGCGCGTCCGCGAGGGCGTGCAGCCCGATATCGAGGTCGCGCGCTTCCTGACGCGGGAAACCGATTACGCCGCCACCCCGGCGCTTCTGGGCACGATCCGATGGATCGATGACGAGGGGACGGAAACGATCCTCGCCGCCGCCTCCGCCTACGTTCCGAACCAGGGCGACGCGTGGTCCTTCGTCACCGAGGGTCTCGACCGGGAAATGGAGGCGCGCGAGCATGGGCATGAGGGCGACGAGCGTCCGCTCATGATCGGGGCGCTCGACCTCGGTACCCTGCTGGGGCAGCGCACGGCCGAGCTGCACCTCGCGCTGGCCTCGGGCGAAGGCGCCTTCGGGACCGAACCGCTCGATGCGGAGGGGCTGCGGTCGCTGGTCGCGGAAACGCGGGCCGAGGTGGCCGACACGCTGGACCGGCTGGCGAAGGCCCCGCTCGAGGGCGAAGCTGCCGAGCTTGCCGGGCAGGTCACCGCGCAACGCGACGCCATCCTCGACCGGATCGACCGGGTCGGCACGATGACGCCTTCGGGCGCCGCCTGCCGGGTCCACGGCGACTATCATCTGGGGCAGGTCCTGGTGGCGCAGGGCGACCTCGCCATCATCGACTTCGAGGGCGAGCCGTCGCGTAGCCTCGCGGAGCGGCAGGAGAAATCCTCGCCCCTGCGCGACGTGGCCGGCATGCTGCGCAGCTTCGACTATGCGCTCTGGTCGGCCCTCGGCCGGCGCATCGAGGCCGGCGCCGACCCCGAGCGTACGATGGCACAGGTCCGCGACTGGCGCAGCGCCACCTCCGGCGCGTTCCTCGATGCCTGGCGGGAAACGATGGGCGACGCCGCCGTCCGTCCCGCCGACAGCGCGTTCGAGGATGCGTTGCTCGACCTCTACCTTATCCGCAAGAGCGCCTACGAGATCGACTACGAGCGCGATTTCCGGCCCACCTGGATCGACGTGCCGCTTCGCGGCCTCCTCCAAGTCATGGAAGATACCGAATGAAACCCGACGAACAGACCTGCGAGGCCATCGTCCGCGGGCGCCTCACCGATCCCTTCGGCACGCTGGGAATCCACGATGGCACCCTGACCGTCTTCGCCCCCGACGCGGGCGAGGTGACGGTGGTGAACGGCAAGGGCAAGCCCTTGCTCAAGCTCGAGCGCATCCATCCGGAGGGCGTCTTCCACGGCGCGTTCGGGCGCGGGAAAGCGCCTGCCGATTACCGCCTGCAATGCCGCGCGGGCGATCACGAATGGACGAGGGACGACCCCTACCGCTTCGAACCGTTCCTGGGCGAGATGGATGAGTACCTTCTGGCCGAGGGGCGGCACGAGGAGCTGTGGACGCGCCTCGGCGCGCATCCGACGACGCATCAGGGCGTCGAGGGCACCGCCTTCGCCGTTTGGGCGCCGAATGCGCGCCGCGTCAGCGTGGTCGGGCATTTCAACGCCTGGGATGGCCGCCGCCACCCGATGCGCCGCCGTCTGGGCGGCGGGTTGTGGGAGCTGTTCATTCCGGGCATCGCGCGCGGGGAGCTGTACAAGTACGAGGTCGTCGGCGTTTACGGCGAGGTGCTGCCGCTCAAGGCCGACCCCCTCTCGTTCCGTCAGGAACCGGCGCCCGCCACCGGCTCCATCGTCGACGGGCCCGTCGCGCACGAGTGGCAGGACGAGGCGTGGACCGACCGCCCGCGCCGGACCGCCACGGAGGAGCCGATCTCGATCTACGAGGTGCATCTGGGCTCCTGGCGGCGTGGCGACGACGACCGGATCCTGAGCTACGCCGAGGTCGGCCCGATGCTCGCGGATTACGTGGCCGAAATGGGCTTCACCCATGTCGAGTTCCTGCCCCTCTCCGAGCATCCCTTCACGCCCTCCTGGGGTTACCAACCGATCGGCCTCTTCGCGCCGACCTACAGGTTCGGCACGCCCGAGGAATTCGCGATGCTCGTGGACTACCTCCACGGGCGGGAAATCGGCGTCATCATGGACTGGGTGCCTGCGCACTTCCCCTCCGACGAGCACGGCCTTGCCCGGTTCGACGGCACCGCGCTCTACGAGCACGAGGATCCGCGGCTGGGCTTCCACAAGGACTGGAACACGCTGATCTACAATTTCGGCCGCAACGAGGTGGCGAACTTCCTGCGCGCCTCGGCGCTGTACTGGGTGAAGGAATTCCACGTCGACGCGCTGCGCGTCGATGCCGTCGCTTCGATGCTCTATCTCGACTATTCGCGCAACGCGGGCGAGTGGATTCCGAACCGCCACGGAGGGCGCGAGAATCTCGACGCGATCGATTTCCTGCGGGGCGTCAACGCCCGCGTGGCCGACCGAACCCGCGGCATGACCATCGCCGAGGAATCCACGGCCTTCCCCAACGTCTCCCGCCCCGTGGCGGAGGACGGCCTGGGCTTCGACTTCAAATGGAACATGGGGTGGATGCACGACACCCTGAGCTACATGGCCGAGGATCCGATCAACCGGCGCTGGCACCACGACAAGATGACCTTCGGACTGCACTACGCCTATTCGGAGAATTTCGTCCTGCCGATCAGCCACGACGAGGTTGTGCACGGCAAGGGCAGCCTGATCGGCAAGATGCCCGGCGACACCTGGCAGAAATTCGCGAATCTGCGGGCCTATCTCGGCTGGATGTGGACGCATCCGGGCAAGAAGCTCCTGTTCATGGGCAGCGAGTTCGGACAGGAGCGCGAATGGTCGCACGACCGCTCGCTTGACTGGCACCTCCTCGAGGATCCGAACCACAAGGGCCTGCAATCGCTGGTCCGCGATCTCAACGGCGTCTACAAGTCCCACCCCGCGCTCCACGCGCGCGACTGCGACCCGGCGGGCTTCCAGTGGATCGACGGCGGCGACGCGGAGAACAACGTGTTCAGCTTCCTGCGCCTCGGCGCGGAAGGGGATCCGCCCATGGCGGTGATCTGCAACATGGCGCCGGTGCTGCGCGACGGGTTTCGGGTCGGCTTGCCGCAGGGCGGCCGGTGGCGCGAGGTGTTCAATTCCGATGCCAGCCAGTATGGCGGAACCGGATCGGGCAACGGCGGGTTCGTCACGGCCGATGGGGAAGGTTGGCATGGTCGTCCCGTTTCGACCAGCCTGACGCTGCCGCCCCTCTCCACGTTGATCCTGACGCCGGAGACTTGACCACACGAATCCCGGAAGGTTCGACCTGAATGTCCTCCACACCCTACGCCCTCGAAGCCGGGACCGGGTCGCGCCTTGGCGCGACCTGGGACGGGGCGGGGACCAACTTCGCGCTGTTCTCGGCCCATGCCGAAAAGGTCGAGCTCTGTCTGTTCAACGACAGCGGCCGCCGTGAGGTCGCGCGGATCCCCCTGCCCGAATACACCCATCAGGTGTTCCACGGCTACCTCCCTGAGGTGCGCCCGGGGCAGCTCTACGGCTACCGGGTTCACGGACCCTACGCGCCCGAGGCCGGACACCGCTTCAATCCCAACAAGCTTCTCGCCGACCCCTATGCCCGCGCGCACAAGGGCGACCTGCGCTGGCACGACAGCCTGTTCGGCTATCGGCTCGGCGCGCGCCGGGAGGATCTGAGCTTCGACCGGCGCGACAGCGCCTTCGTCATGCCGAAATGCGTCGTCACCGCGAACGCCTCCGCCTGGGGCAACGACCGCCGGCCGAATACGGACTGGTCCAAGACGGTGATCTACGAGGCGCATGTCGGGGGCATCACCCGAGGTGCCAACCACGTGGAGGAGCCGCTGCGCGGCACGTTCGAGGGCCTCGCCCATCCCGAAACGATCCGCCACCTCCAGAAGCTCGGCGTGACCGCCATCGAGCTCCTGCCGATCCATGCCTTCCCGAACGACCGCCATCTCCTGGAGCGCGGTCTGGTGAACTGGTGGGGCTACAACACGATCGGGTTCTTCGCACCGACCATGCGCTACATGATGCAGCACGGCGCGCTCGACGAGTTCCGCGTCATGGTGCGCCGCCTCCACGATGCGGGCATCGAGGTGATCCTCGACGTGGTCTACAACCACACGGCCGAGGGCAACCAGCTGGGACCGACCCTGTCCTTCCGCGGGATCGACAACGCCAGCTATTACATTCTGGGCGACGACAAGCGGTACTACTACGACACGACCGGCACGGGGAACTCGCTCGATCTCGACAACCGCCGGGTCCTCCAGATGGTCATGGACTCGCTCCGGTACTGGGTCGAGGAATGCCATATCGACGGCTTCCGCTTCGACCTCGCCTCCACGCTCGGACGCCGTCGCGACACGTTCGATCCCCACGCGCCGTTCTTCGACGCGGTGCTCCAGGATCCCGTCCTGTCCGGCGTCAAGATGATCGCGGAACCCTGGGACACGGGCATGAACGGATACCAGGTCGGCAATTTCCCCCCGGGCTGGGCCGAATGGAACGACGTCTACCGCGACACCGTCCGCTCCTTCTGGAAGGGCGACGGCGGACGGGCGCCGGACATGGCCGACCGCCTGCTCGGCTCGGCCTCCAAGTTCGAGCATCGCGGCCGTCGGCCGTGGACCTCCATCAACTTCGTCACCGCCCATGACGGCTTCACGCTGATGGATCTCGTCTCCTACAACGACAAGCACAACGAGGCGAACGGCGAGAACAACAACGACGGCCATTCCCACAACGTGAGCTGGAACCACGGCGTCGAGGGGGCCACCGACGATCCCGACATCCTCGCGCTGCGCGACCGGCAGCGGCGCAACATGATGGCGACGCTCCTGCTCAGCCAGGGCACCCCGATGATCCTGATGGGCGACGAGCACGGCCGCAGCCAGAACGGCAACAACAACGCCTATTGCCAACCGGGCGACATGAACTGGTTCGACTGGTCCAAGACCGACGATCCGTTCGCGAAGTTCACCGCCGACCTGATCCGGCTGCGCAAGTCGCGCGACCTGCTGGCGCCCGTGCGATTTCTTCACGGGACCGACGGCAACCCCGAGGGCCGGTTCGTCACCTGGCACCGCCGGACGGGCGCGGCCATGCAACCGGGCGACTGGCAGGACCCCGAACGGCGCTTCCTGTCGCTCGTCATCGCGGGGCGCGAGGACCGCTCCCTGCTGCTCGCGCTGAACGCGAACCCCGGCGCGATCACCTACCGGTTGCCCCCGGGGGAGTGGGAGGTCCGGGTGGATACCGACGCGGCCGAGGTCACGCAAAAAGGCGGGCCGACCGTTTCGGGCGAAGTCACGCTGAAGGAACGCGCGCTTCTTCTGCTCGAGGCGGTCGAGACCGGCCCGATCGAGTTCGAGGGGCAGGAGAGCGAGCCCGAAGAACTGGCCGAGGCGGAGGAGCCGGACGGCGGCGTCCCCTCCGAACCGCGGCCCGAGAATACGCAACCCCCGGAGGAGACGGCCGCGACGCCGCCTTCCGACAACGAGAGCGCGATCTGATGTTCGATACCCACGATTCCGACCGACACTGGGGCCCCCGCATCGGCCCGGACGGGGTTCATTTCCGTCTCTGGGCGCCGGGGCTCGAATCGCTGGTGCTGCATCTCGACGGCCGGGATCACGAGATGGACAAGCAGGGCGACGGCTGGTTCGCGACCGTCGCGGAGGCGCGTGACGGGTCGGAATACGGCTTCCGCATCCCCGACGGCCGGATGTTCCACGACCCGGCGGCGCATGCCCAGTCCGGCGACGTCCATTCGCTGAGCCGCGTGGTCGTCCCGCGATACGAGTGGAAGCATCCCCCCTCCGCCCGCAAGTGGGAGGAGGCGGTGATCTATGAATGCCACGTAGGCACCTTCACGCCCGAGGGCACCTTTGCGGCGATGCACGAGAAGCTCGACTACCTCGTCGATCTCGGCGTGACCGCGCTGGAACTCTTGCCCGTCGCGACCTTCGGTGGCGAACGCGGCTGGGGCTACGACGGCACGCTTCTCTACGCGCCGCACCGCGCCTACGGCACGCCCGACGAGTTGCGCGCGCTTGTCGACGCGGCGCATGGCAAGGGGCTGATGGTGATCCTCGACGTGGTCTACAACCATTTCGGCCCCGAAGGCAGTTACCTCTCCGCGCATACGCCCGAGTTCTTCGACGAAGGGCGGCACACCCCCTGGGGCAATGCGATCG
This sequence comes from uncultured Jannaschia sp., assembly GCF_947494025.1. GTDB lineage: Bacteria > Pseudomonadota > Alphaproteobacteria > Rhodobacterales > Rhodobacteraceae > Jannaschia. The sequence continues at coordinate 284,318 of NZ_CANLTQ010000003.1, read as the reverse complement.
ACTACAGCGAAGGCCCCGTCCGGCGCTTCTTCATCGACAACGCGATCTACTGGCTGCAGCAGTTCCGCTTCGACGGGCTGCGCTTCGACGCCGTGGACCACATTCGCGACACGTCCGAGCCGGAGCTGCTGGTCCAGCTCGCCCGCGACATCCGGGCCCGGATGGACCGCGAGGTGCATCTGACCACCGAGGACAACCGCAACATCACCTACCTCCACGAGCGGGATGGCGACCGGGTTCCCCTGATGACGGCGGAGTGGAACGACGACTGGCACCATTGCGCGCACGTCCTCGCCACCGGCGAGACGGAGGGCTACTACGCCTTTTTCGAGAACGATCCTGCCGGACTGATGGCCAAGGCCGCCGCGACCGGCTTCTGCTATCAGGGCGAGGTCTACGAAGGAGGCGAGCCGCGCGGCGCGCCGTCGGACCACCTGCCGCCCGCGGCCTTCATCGACTTCCTGCAGAACCACGATCAGGTCGGCAACCGCGCCATCGGCGAGCGCATCGCCGCGCTGGCCACGCCCGACATGATCCGGGCGCTGCACACGACGCTGCTCCTGTCGCCGCATATTCCGCTTCTCTTCATGGGAGAGGAATACGGCGAGACCCGCCCGTTCCTGTTCTTCGCGGACTTCCACGACGAGCTCGGCCGCGCCGTGACCGAGGGCCGGCGCAAGGAGTTCGAAGGCTTCGGCGACCACCAGGGCGACGACGTGCCTGATCCGATCGCGCCCTCGACCTTCACCGACAGCAAGCTCGATTGGGACAAGCTCTCCGCCGAGCCGCATCGCGCGACCTATGCCTTCGTGCGCGATCTGTTGCGCCTGCGGCAGGAAAAGGTCGTCCCGCTTCTGTCCGGGACCGGGCCGAACAGCGGCACGGTGCTGGAGGTGCCGGATCGTTGCGTGGCGGTGGACTGGCGCCTGAACGGCGGCACGCTGCGTCTGCGCGCCAATTTCGGCGACCGGGCCGTGGCTCTGCCGCCGGCCGGGGGCGATCTGATCCAGCTCACCGGCGAGGCCCCGGGCGCCCCCGTCTCCGCCGCGTTCTGGCTCGACAAATGAGCCTGCGCAGCCTTGCCCGGCATCACGGCCTGACCACCGCCTACGAAGAGCGGGACGTTCCCGACACCACGCTCGCGCTGATCCTCGAACGGCTCGGCGTCGACTCGGGCGGCGCGCCCTCCGGCGCCCCCGCCGCTGAGGCGATGCCCTCCACCGGCGCCCGGGCTCCGCGCCCGGCCCGCGGTTGGGGCGTGTTCTGCCAGCTCTACGAGCTGCGCTCGGACCGCAACTGGGGGATCGGCGACTTTTCCGACCTCGCCCGGCTCGCACGGACCTGCGGCATGGCGGGGGCCGATTTCCTCGGCGTCAATCCGCTCCACGCGCTGTTCCTCGCGGCGCCGGAGCATTGCTCGCCCTTCTCGCCCTCCAACCGGCGCTTTCTGAACCCGCTCTACATCGCGCCCGACACGCTTGGCTGCGAGCGACCGGACGACCTGCCCGATGCCGACCTCGTGGACTATGCCGCCGTCACCCGGGCGAAGCTCGGCGCGCTGCGCGCGGCCTTCGCCGCCGCGGGCGACGACCCCGACTTCGACGCCTTCTTGGCCGAGGAGGGCGAGGCGTTGCGCCTGCACGCGCTCTTCGAGGTGATCTCCGCGGGACAAAGCCATGTCGGCTGGACCGGCTGGCCGAAGGCGCTGCAGGACCCACACGGCGCGGCGGCGTCCGAGATCGGCAGGACGCAGGCCGAAGACGTCCGCTTCCAGCAATGGCTGCAATACGTCGCCCGGACCCAGCTTCGCGCAGCGCAGAAGGCCGCGAAGGATGCGGGAATGCGGATCGGCCTTTATCTTGACCTCGCCGTGGGCGAGGCGCAGGACGGCTCCGCGACCTGGTCCGGCACCGCCGCCGCGATGCCCGGGCTCGGCGTCGGCGCGCCGCCCGACGTGTTCTCCGAGCACGGTCAGAACTGGGACCTCGCCGCCCCCTCTCCCGAGAAGATGGCGCGCGACGACTACGCTGCCTACCGCGCCATGATCGGCGCCCAACTCCGCGACGCGGGGGCGCTCAGGATCGACCACGCCATGGCGATCTGGCAGCTTTTCCTGATCCCCGCGGGCGAGCCCGCGGCGAACGGCACCCACCTGCGCTATCCGATGGCCGACCTCCTTCGCGTCCTGTGCGAGGAGGCGCACCGCAACGACGCCATCCTGATCGGCGAGGATCTGGGCTTCGTGCCATCCGGCTTCCGCGAGGTGATGACCGCCGCGAACATCCTGAGCTACCGCATCGTCTATTTCGAGCAGGACGAGACGGGCTTCGACGCCGCCGGCTCCTACCCCGAGGTCGCGCTGGCATGCCTGTCGACCCACGACCTGCCGATCCTGTCGGCCTGGTGGACGGGACAGGACATCGACCTGCGCGAGGCGAACGGCCTCGTCTCCCCGGAGGCCAGCGTCCAGCACCGCGCGCACCGCGAAAAGGAGCGGCGCGATCTCGTGCGCGCCTTCGGCGTGGAGGCCGATCCGGAGGCGGAAACGCTGCCCGACGCCGTGCTCGACGCGGCGCATGCCTTCATGGCCGCGACGCCCTGTCTCCTTGCCGGGGTCCGGCTGGCCGACCTCGTCGGTCCCGAAACGCCCACCAACCTTCCCGGCGTCACCGACGGCCACCCGAACTGGCGACCACGGTCGTCCGTCGCGGTGGACGACATCGCCGACCATCCCGTCTTCGCCCGCGTGACCGGGTCGATGCGCACCGCCAGACCGAGATCCTGATGCAACTCCCCTCCGCCACCTACCGCCTGCAATTCCGCGAGCACATGGACTTCGCGCGGGCCGAAACGCTCGTGCCCTATCTCGCCGATCTGGGCGTCTCGCATCTTTATGCGAGCCCTCTCTTCACCGCGACGCCGGGCTCTACCCACGGCTACGACGTGACCGACCCGAACGAGATCGAGCCGTCGCTCGGCGGCCGGGCGGGGCTGGAGAAGCTTTCGGGGACGCTCAAGGCGCACGGGCTCGGACTCATCCTCGACATCGTGCCGAACCACATGGCCTTCAACGTGGCCAATCCCTGGCTGCATGACGTTCTCGCCAACGGGCTCGACAGCGCCTATGCGGGGCATTTCGACATCGACTGGTCCGACCGCCTGCGCCTGCCCTGGCTGCCGGAGCCTTTCGCGGCGATGGCGGAAAAGGGCGAGATCACCACCGACGGCACCGACATGATCGCGGGCGACCTGCGCGTGCCGCTCGCCGTGACGGGGCCGGAGGACATCCGGGAACTCCACGATGCGCAGCCCTGGCGCCTCACGCACTGGCGGACGGAGGCGGCCGCGATCTCGCACCGGCGCTTCTTCACCGTGACCGGCCTGATCGGCGTCCGGGTGGAGGACGACGCGGTGTTCGACGACGTGCATCGCCTGACCTTCGAGCTGATCGACGAGGGGATCGTCGACGGCCTGCGGGTGGACCATGTGGACGGCCTTGCCGATCCGGCCGCCTACCTCGCGAAGCTGCGTGACCGCGTGGGCGACCGCCCGGTCTGGGTCGAGAAGATCCTGACCGGCGACGAAGTGCTTCCCTCCGAATGGCCCGTGCAGGGCACGACCGGATACGTCGCCGCGCGCGCCATCGCGCAGGTCCTGACCGACGCCGCCGGCGCCGAGGAGCTCGACGCGCGCACCAGCAGCGACTTCCGCCGCGTGCTGGCCGCCGCCAAGCGCCAGATCGTCACGACCGAGCTGCCGGCCGAGCTCGACCGCCTCGTGGAACTCGCCCTCGCACAAGGCGGCGAATGGGGTCGCGGCGCCTGGCGCGAGGCGATCATCCGCTATGTCGGCGCCTTCCCGCGCTACCGCACCTACGCCACGATGGACACGGTGAGCGAGGACGACTCGAAGGCGATGCGCAACAACGTCGCGCGCGCCATGGCCGAGATGAACGATCCCGGCGCGATCCTCGACCTCTACGCCCTCCTCATCGACCCGGATTGCGGAGAACTTCGCGTCCGCCTCCAGCAACTCACCGGCGCGGCCATTGCCAAGGCGCAGGAGGACACGGCCTTCTACCGCTACACGCCGCTCCTGTCGGCCAACGAGGTCGGCGGGGAGCCGGACGAACCGGCGATCGACGTCGCGGGCTTCCACCGGGCGATGGAAGTGCGGCAATCGACCATGCCCGGCGCCCTCACCCTTACCTCGAGCCACGACACCAAGCGCTCCGAAGACGCGCGGATGCGCATCGCCGCGATCAGTCACGATGTCGAAATGCGCGACACGCTGCGCGCGCTGACCGACCTGCCCGCGCCCTGGGGCTGGTATCTCGCGCAATCCGCCTTCGCCGCGCAGCCCGAGGGCCAGCTGGCCGAGCGCCTGCCCGAACACATGGTCAAGGCCATGCGCGAGGCCAAGCGCGACACGTTCTGGACCGCCCCGGACGAGGATTACGAGGCCCGCGTCACACGGGCCGCACAGGACATCGCGGACGCGATCGACCCGCTGCCCGAGGCGGTCGTGCCCCTGGCCGAAAGGGCGGCGAACCTGTCGCTCGCGCAATGCGCGTTGAAGCTCACGATCCCCGGCATCCCCGATATCTATCAGGGTACCGAGATCGGCAGCTTCCGCCTGACCGATCCGGACAATCGCGCCGTCGTCGATTTCGACGCGCTGGCCCGCAGCGAGACGAAGACGCCCTTCGACGCGGCCAAGCTCGCCCTCACCCGCACCCTGCTGCGGCTGCGTCGGGACCGGCCCGACCTCCTCGATGCCCCCTACGAGCCGCGCGACGCGGCGCCGGGCATCCTTGCCTTCACCCGCGGCGACCTGCTGGTCGAGGTCTCGGTCGACGGCACCGACCTGCCGGACGCGTCCGGTCCGGTCCGCCTGACGCTCGACGGGACGGAGCTTCTCCGGAGGCAGCCTTCCTGAGATGATCTGCCTCTGAGCGGATCGGCGTGCCGGCGAAGTCCCGACCTCGCCGGCACTCGCATGTTTGATGCCGGGAGCCTGCAGGGCCGTCTTCACCCGGCGCGTCGACCGGACGGCAACCCTCTGCCCCTCTCCCGCGACCGGCCGTCGCGTCGGGAAAGAAAAAGGAACACTTGTTCCACCCGGGTCGTTCGGTTTGCGAAACACGCCGGAGCGATCATGAAAACCACCCTCACCATCAACGGCGCGTCCTACGAGCTCGAGGCCGACAGCCGGACCTCGCTTCTCGACGCGCTGCGCAACCATCTCGGTCTGACCGGCTCCAAGAAAGGCTGCGACCATGGCCAGTGCGGCTCCTGCACCGTGATCGCCGACGGTCGCCGCATCAATTCCTGTCTGACGCTGGCCTGCATGATGGACGGCGTCGAGATCACCACGATCGAGGGGCTGGGCGAGCCCGGCGCGCTTTCTCCGTTGCAGGACGCCTTCGTGCGCCACGACGGCTACCAATGCGGCTATTGCACGCCCGGGCAGATCTGCGCGGCCACGGCGATGCTCGACGAGATCAAGGCCGGCTGGCCCAGCGTCGTGACCGACGACCTGACCGCGTCGCCCGAACTGAGCGAGGCGGAGATCTCCGAGCGCATGTCCGGCAACCTGTGCCGCTGCGCCGCCTATCCCAACATCGTCGACGCCATCTCCGAGGTGGCCGGCGTCAACGGATGGAAGGAGGCTGCGGAATGAAGCCCTTCGATTATGCCCGCGCCCAGGACGTTTCCGGCGCCCTCGATGCCGGAAAGATCATCGCCGGCGGCACCAACCTCCTCGACCTGATGAAGCTCGGCGTGGAAACGCCCGAGCGAGTGGTCGACATCACCCGGCTCGACCTGAAGCGGATCGAGGACCATGAGGGCGGCCTGCGCATCGGCGCGCTGGTCTCGAACTCCGACCTCGCCGTGGACGACCGCGTCCGCCGCAACTACGAGGTCCTGTCCCGCGCCCTCCTCTCCGGGGCGAGCGGCCAGCTTCGCAACATGGCGACGACGGGCGGCAACCTGCTTCAGCGGACGCGGTGTTACTATTTTCAGGACGTGGCCTCGCCCTGCAACAAGCGCGAGCCCGGCTCCGGCTGCCGCGCGAAGGGCGGCGCCACGCGGCTCCACGCGATCCTCGGCGCCTCCGAGCATTGCATCGCCACACATCCGAGCGACATGGCCGTCGCGATGCAGGCGCTCGATGCCTCCGTCGAGATCGAGGGCGCGGAGGGCACCCGCACCGTGCCGCTGGCGGAGTTCTACGTTCTGCCCGGCGACCGGCCGGACATCGAGACCGTACTGAAGCCGGGCGAGCTCATCACCGCCGTGATCCTGCCCGCCCCGTTGCCCGGCCGGCAAACCTACCGCAAGGTGCGCGACCGGGCCTCCTACGCCTTCGCGCTCGTCTCTGTCGCCGGCATCGTCTCGGTAAAGGACGGTGTGATCGAACAGGCCGCGCTGGCCTTCGGGGGCGTCGCGCCGCGCCCCTGGCGCAATCTCGAGGTCGAGACGGCCCTCGCCGGCCGTGAGCCCACGCGGGAGACCTTCGACGCGGCCGCCGACATCCTTCTGGCGGGAGCCGAGGGTCAGGGCGGCAACGACTTCAAGATACCGCTCCTGCGCCGGACCTTCCGGGCCGTGCTGGGCGAACTCACGCAAGGGGCCTGAACCATGACGATCCACCAGAAGATGGACGCGCCCGACCGGCGCAACCGCCTCGACGACATGGCGCAGGGTGTCCTGTCCACGCCGCTCGACCGCCCCGAGGGCCCGCTCAAGGTGTCCGGCCGCGCGCCCTACGCCCATGAGGTCCAGCCCGAAGGGATGCTGCACGGCTTCTTCGTGCGGGCGCCGCGGATCGGCCGGCTTGTCTCCATCGACGATTCCATCGCACGCGGCACCGCCGGCGTGGAGACGGTGATTTCGGGACCGAAGCTCATCCGCAACCCGGCTCAGGGCACCGCCAATTCCGCGCCGGTGCAGCCGGATGCCGACATCTACTACATCGGTCAGCCCGTCGCGCTCGTCGTGGCCGACACGTTCGAGACGGCCCGCGCCGCCGCAATGAACGTGCGCCTCGACATCGCCGAGGCCGACCGGCAGCCGGTCAATCCAACGGATTACGACAGCCCCGAGGATCAGCAATCGACGCAGGGCGACCTCGACGGGGCGATGGCGGAGGCCGCGTTCACCGTGGACCGCACCTACACCACGCCCGCCCACAACTCCGCCGCGATGGAGCCGCATGCCGCGATCGCGCAATGGGACGGCGACAAGCTGACGGTGCGCAGCTCGCTGCAGATGCTGAAGTACAACCGCAACGAGATCGCGGACTCGCTCGGTATCGACCCGGCGAACGTACGCCTGCTTTCGCCCTATGTCGGCGGCGGTTTCGGCTCGAAGCTCGGTATCGCGCCCGACGCGGTGGGCGCCGCGCTCGCCGCGAAGGAGACCGGCCGCCCCGTGGGCGTCGTCCTCTCGCGCCAGCAGGTCTTCGAGGCGACGATGCGCCGGTCGGAAACGAAGCAGCGCATCCGGCTCGCCGCGGACGCCGATGGCGTGCTCTCCGGGATCGGCCACGATGCCTGGGTGTCGAACCTTCCCGACGAGGCCTTCTCCGAGCCGGTGACGCAGGCGACGCCGTTTACCTACGGCGGCGTTCATCGCCAGATCGGCCACCACATCGCCCGCGTCAGCCGTACCTGCGCCGGCTCCGTCCGCGCGCCGGGCGAGGCGGTCGGGATCACGATCTTCGAGATCGCGATGGACGAACTGGCCCGTGCGACCGGGGTCGACCCTGTCGAGCTCCGCCGACGCAACATTCCGGAACAGGATCCGACAAGCGACATCCCGTTCTCCTCGCACAAGCTGGCGGAGGCGCTGGACGACGGCGCCCGGACCTTCGGCTGGGACGACACCCTGCCCGAGCCGGGGGGCCGTCGCGAAGGCGAATGGCTCATCGGTCAAGGCATGGCGAGCGCCGTCCGCGTGAACGCGCTGATGGAATCGAAGGCGCGCGTGACGCTGCAACCCGACGGCACCGCGCTGGTCGAGACGGACATGACCGATATCGGCACCGGCACCTATGCGATCCTGACGCAGCTCGCCGCCGAGATGCTGGGCATCGACGCCGCGAACGTGAAGACGATGCTCGGCGATACCGACCTGCCCCCGGCCTCCGGCTCCGGCGGATCCTGGGGCGCGGCCAGCTCCGGCGCATCGGTCTTTCTCGCCTGTCAGGGCGTACGCCAGAAGATCGCCGCGGCGCTCGAGACGACCGAGGAGGATCTGACGCTGAAGGACGGCAGGGCCATCGCCGGCAACCGCTCCATTCCGCTGTCCGAGGTGCTCGACGGTCCGGTCGAGAGCGAGGGGCATATCGAGCCGGGCGATACCGGCGACGCCGTGCGGCAGGCGACCTGGGGCGCGTATTTCTGCGAGGTGGCGGTGAACGCCGTGACGGGCGAGACGCGCGTGCGGCGGATGCACGGCACCTTCGCCGCGGGCCGGATCATGAATCCCAAGACCGCCCGCTCGCAATGCCTTGGCGGCATGACCTTCGGCATCGGCATGGCGCTCACCGAGGAGTTGATGCACGATTCGCGGGACGGCCATATCGTCAACCGCGACCTTGCCGAGTACCACCTGCCGGTGAATCTCGACGTGCCGCAGATCACGGTGAACCTGCTGGAGGAGCGCGACCCCTGGGCCAACCCGATGCAGGTCAAGGGCATCGGCGAACTCGGCATCTGCGGCGCCGCGGCGGCGGTGGTCAACGGCATCTTTCAGGCCACGGGCGTCCGCGTCCGCGACCTGCCGGCGACACTTGACAAGGTTTTGGCCGGTCTGGACTGACCGCGCCCGGCCCGCGCGAGCCGGCGTACTCATCCGGGATTACCGGAGCGGCGGCCCCACGGGTCGCCGCTTTCCGTTCATCGGTCCGATCGTTTGCCGGTCCATCAAAAGGGCGGCCCCCGCCGTCGTACCGGAAGCATGCGTCCGGCGCGATGGGACGGCCCGCGTACCGCCGGCGGGAATAGCCAGGATGGCCCGTCGATCGAACGCCGTCACGGCACCATCGTCTTGATCGCCCGAACATGGGCGGCCGCTCCCGGCGCGAGGTCGCGCGCGGCGGCCACGGGGTCCGCCACGATTCGTTCCAACAGCCCGAAGGCCAGCGCCTCGGGCGCGTCGAGCCGCGCCCCGCCGGCAAGGACGAGTTTCGCACGAGCCGGGCCGACGAGGCGGGCCAGCCGGACCGGGTCCGAGGGTTGCGGCAGGAAACCGAGCCGCGCGACCGGATAGAAGAACGTGGCCCCCGGCACCGCGAGCCGAACGTCGCAAGCCAGCGCCATGCCGAAGGCGCCGCCCGCCAGCGTCCCGTTCAGCGCGGCCACGGTCAGGCAGGACGCCGCTTCGATGGCGCCCGAGACTTCCTCCCAGAGGGGCGAGTCGGCGAGGCCGCCGCGCATCTCCGTCAGGTCGGCGCCGGCGCTGAACGCCGCGTTGCCCGCCCCGGTCAGGATCATCAGCCGGAGATCCCCCGCCCCCCGGACATGCGCCAGCAAGGTCGATAGCATCTCCGTGGTCAGCGCATTGGCCTTCGCGGGCCGGTCGAGCGTCAGCGTGAGAACATCGCCGGCGCGCGCAGCGCGGATCACGCGAGCCCGATCCGCCCGCGCAGGTCCTCGTCCCTGAGCGACAGCTCCGTGCCGCGCAGGTCGTCGGCCTCGGGTCCGCACATCCAGACCAGCGCCCGCGCCACCCATTCGGGCGGGATATGCGCCGACCAGTCGAGCTGCGCGACGGGGCCGATCCCGCTCGACTTGATGTCGCGCTGCATCTGCGTGGCCACCGTGCCGGGCGACAGGCCCATGACCCGCAGCGTGCGCCCGTGCTCCTTGTGCAGGCAATCGGTCAGCATCTTCGCGCCCGCCTTGGAGGCGCAATAGGCCGACCAGCCCTCAAGCGGATTGCTGGCCGCGCCGGAGCTGATCGTGATGACGGTGCCCGACCGCTGCCCCAGCATGACCGGCAGCGCGGCGCGGATCCCGTGGTAGACGCCTTTCAGGTTCACGTCGATCGCGGCGGACCAGGCGTCCGGCTCCCCCTGCGCGAGGCCCGCGATCGGGTCGATCATGCCCGCGTTGTTCACGATGACGTCAAGCCCGCCGAAGGCGTTCACCGTCGCTTCCACCGCGCGGGCGACCTCGGTCCAGCGGGCCACGTCACAGGGAATGGCGAGCGCCTTCGGCCCGATTTCGCCAGCGAGGTCCGCGATCGCGTCGGTTCCGCGCGACAGCAGCGCGACGTTGCCCCCGGCTTCCGCGAAGGCGCGCGCGGCCGCGGCGCCGATGCCGCGGGACGCGCCGGTGATGAGGATGGTCTTGCCTGTAAGATCGGTCATGGATGCCCCCGTTGACCCTGCGGGCAGGGTCGGATCATGTGTTCGCGACCTTTCTAGAGGAAACGCGACCATGCCGAAACATGCCTTTGCCGGTGCCGCCGTACTGATGCTGTCGACCGCCGGCGGAGCCGCCGCCGATATCGACGCGCAGACGATCTGGTCCGACTGGCAGGACGTCTTCGCCCGGTTCGGCGGCACGCTCGAGGCCCGGTCCGAGGATTACGCGGGCGGCGTGCTGACGCTGACCGACGTGACCGCCACCAGTACGGCCGGGGGCGTGGAAAGCCGGTCGAATTACGGCGACGTGACCCTGACGGAAACGGCAAACGGCGACGTCGAGATCGGCCTCGAGGAGGTGGTCGAGACAGAGACGACGTCCACCGTCGATGACGTCACGCAGACGCAGACGATGCGGCTCTCGCAGGAGGGCCTCTCGGTCGTGGTCAGCGAGGACGACGGCGTGCGGCTTTACGACATCGACGGCGAGACGCTTCGGATCGAGCTGAGCGATGGCGAAAGTTCCGATCCGGACCTTCCCGCGCCGCAAAACTTCACGATCGGCCTGTCGGGCCTCGCCTCCGAATACCGCTCCGGGATCGACGGCGACCCGAACGCCTTCGCACAGGAGATGCAGGCGGAGGCGCTGACGGTTACCGCCGGAACGGCCTCCGCACCCGACAGCATGACCTATGGGGCCACGGGGATCGAGGGCGAGGTCACCGGCAATTACGGCGCGATGCCCGAGGGGCCGGTCGAGAGCCTCGCGGACACGAACATCACATATTCGGGCGAGCTTCGTCACGCGGGCGCCACCCTCCGGCTGGAGCCGGAAACGACAGGTGACGGCGGCCCGACCGGGATCGAGGGCCGGTCCGAATCCGGCCGCGCCACGTTCGAGCTGACGGGCGACGCACTGTCCTATCTGCTCGGCACCACGAACAACGCCATGACGCTCGCCCTGCCGAACTTCCCCGTTCCGGTCGAGGTCACGATGTCGGAGGCGAGCTCCGGCGTGACCTTGCCGCTGGCGGAGACCGGGACCGAGGCGCCGTTCGGGCTCGACCTGACGCTGCGCGATCTCGTCATCGACGACGCGGTCTGGGGCCTCGTCGACCCGACGGGGCAGCTGCCGCGCGATCCGGCGACGCTGGTGGCGGATGTTGACGGGACCGCGGAGATGAGCGTGGACCTGTTCGGCGGTCCGGACGCCTTCGCGAACCTCGCCGGCCCGCCGGGCACGCTGACGTCGCTCACGCTGAACGAAGTCCTGCTCGACGCTGTGGGCGCGGTGCTGCGCGGCTCGGGCACGCTCGACTTCCCGACCCTCGACCCGACCATGCCGGTCGGCACGATCGAGCTTGCCCTCGACGGGGGGTTCGCGCTGATCGACCGGCTCGTCGCGCTCGGACTGATCCCGGCGGAGCAGGCGGCCTTCGTCAAGGGCATGTCGGGCGTGGTGGCCGACCAGGTGGGCGAGGACCAGCTCGAATCCACGATCGTGTTCGACGAGGACGGCGGCATCCTCGCGAACGGCCTGCCGCTGCGCTGACCGCGTCCGGGGGGCGCCCTTGTTCCCGCCGCGGCCCGGGGCTACCTGCGAAACGCAGCCCACGATCGCGAGCGACACATGACCGACCTGCCCCGACTGACGGACCAGCTTCTCCACGTCGCGCGGCGGGCCGGCGCCGACGCCGCCGACGCGGTCGTGGCCGAGACGAAGGCCATCGACCTGGCGGTGCAGGGCGGCCGGCTCGAGAAGGCGGAACGCGCCGAGGGCATCGAGATCGGCCTGCGCGTGTTTCTCGGCCACCGGCAGGCGATCGTCTCCGCCTCCGACGCCGCGCCCGCGACGCTCGAACGGATGGCGGAGCGCGTCGTGGCGATGGCCCGCGAGGCGCCGGAGGATCCGTTCTCCGGGCTTGCCGACCCCGACCAGCTCGCGGCCGGATGGGACGCGGAGGCGCTCGACCTCATGGACCCGGCACCGGTCCCCCTCCCTGCGGAGCTTCAGGAGATGGCGCTTCGGGCGGAGGCTGCGGCGCTTGACGTGCGGGGTGTCTCACAGGTCTCCGAAGCCGGCGCGGGCTACCACGAGACGCGGTTCCATGCCGCGATGACGAACGGGTTCTCCGGCGGCTACGGCCGTACGCAGACCTCGATCGGCTGCGTCGCCATTGCCGGGCGAGGCACCGGCATGGAGCGGGATTACTACGGCGACGGCCGGGTGCACCGCGCCGACCTCGACGCGCCGGAGGATGTCGGGCGCATCGCGGGCGAGCGGACGATCGCCAATCTCGGCGCCTCGAAGCCGCCGACCGGCGCCTGGCCCGTGGTCTACGACGAGCGCGTGGCGGGGCAGCTGATCGGCCACCTGCTCGGCGCGGTGAACGGTCGCGCCGTGGCCCGCGGCGCGACCTTCTTGCACGACGCGCTCGGGGAGCCGGTGCTGCCCGCCGGCCTCGCGCTGCTCGACGACCCGACCCTGCCCCGCCTGATGCGCAGCCAGCCCTTCGACGACGAGGGCCTGCCGGTCGAGCCGTGGAAGATCGTGTCGGACGGCGTGCTGCAGGGCTGGATCCTCGATCTGCGCACCGCCCGCAAGCTCGGCATGACCAGCACCGGCAATGCCGGGCGCAGCGCGGCCTCCTCTCCCTCCCCCGCGCCGTCGAACGTCCTCCTGACGTCCGGCACGCGCACGCGCGCGGACCTTCTCGCGGAGATGGGCACCGGGCTCCTCGTCACCTCGATGATCGGTTCGTCGATCTCCGCCACCACCGGCGACTATTCCCGCGGCGCCTCCGGCTTCTGGGTCGAGAACGGAGAGATCGTGCGGCCGGTCAACGAATGCACCATCGCGGGCAACCTGCGCCCGATGCTGCGCTCGATCATCCCGGCCAACGACGCGCGCCGCCATGTCAGCCGTCAGGTTCCGTCGCTCCTCGTCGAAGGCCTCACGATTGCCGGCGCCTGACGCCGCCGCCGACCGCGCGCTTCTGGCCGAGGCGGCGCGCGCGGCGGGCGAGATCGCGCGCCGTCATTTCGGGCGCGACCCCGAAAGCTGGGACAAGGGCGACGGACAGGGCCCGGTGACGGAGGCCGACCTCGCCGTCGATGCCATGCTGCGCGACCGGCTCGGCGCGGCGCGGCCCGATTACGGCTGGCTCTCGGAGGAAACTCCGGACGGGCCGGCGCGGCAAGGCCGCGCGCGGGTCTTCGTCGTCGACCCGATCGACGGCACGCGCGCCTTCATGGAAGGCTCCGAGAACTTCAGCCATTCCCTCTGCGTCGTCGAGGATGGCGTGCCGCTCGCCGCGGCGATTCACCTGCCGATGAAGGACGACCTCTATCTCGCGGCCCGCGGCCTCGGCGCCACCCGGAACGGGACGGACATCGCGGTCAGCGGGCGGGACCGGCTCGACGGGGCGGAGGTCCTCGGCACGCGTGCCAACTTCGCCGACGCGCATTGGAAGGGCGGGCTGCCGCCCATCGCGCGCAACTTCCGTTCCTCGCTGGCCTACCGCCTCGCGCTGGTGGCCGAGGGGCGTTTCGACGCGATGGTGACGCTCCGCCCGGCCTGGGAATGGGACATCGCCGCCGGCGCCCTGCTCGTGGCGGAAGCCGGGGGCCGGGTGGCGGACCGGCATGGCGGGGCCTTGCGGTTCAACAATCCGGAGCCCCGGCTCGACGGGGTGGTCGCCGGAACCCCGCGCGTGGCCGACGCGCTGCTCGACCGGCTGTTCTGACCTTCAACCCGCGCGGCGGACCGGTTACAGCCGGACCACAGACATAGGAGAGCCCCGATGGTCCAACGCCTGCATCTCGTCTTCGGCGGCGAGCTCGTGAACCCGAGCTCGACGCAGTTCACCGATGTCGATCAGATCGACATCGTGGGCATGTTCCCCGACTACGCCTCCGCCTACGACGCGTGGAAGGCGGCGGCGCAGCGCACCGTGGACGACGCCCACATGCGCTACTTCATCGCCCATATCCACCGCCTGCGCGACGAGGAGGCCGCGGCCTCTCCGACCGAGGAGCTCGGCTGACCGAGATGTCCCCGTCTCCCGTTCTCGGGGCGTATCTGTTCTGGTCCGACCGTGCCGAGAGGCACGGGGAGCGGTTGCTCGCGCGCCGTCTGGCCGAGGGCAAGGAGGATGCCGCGCGTCTGGACGAGCGTCGGGGGATCGCCTCGACGGACAGGCCGGACGGACCGCTGATCTGGCTCCATGCGGCGAGCGTGGGCGAAAGCGTGTCGCTTCTGGAGATGATCCGCCGCATGGGGGAGGAGCGCACGGAGCTGTCGTTCCTCTTGACCACGGGCACGGTGACTTCGGCGCAGGTCCTGGCCGGGCGCCTGCCGGCGCGCACGATCCACCAATACGTGCCGCTCGACCTGCGATCCTGGATGCGTCGCTTCCTCGATCACTGGCGGCCAGATATCGCCGTTCTGGCCGAAGGGGAGATCTGGCCCGCGCTGATCCACGAGACGGCGACGCGCGGCATTCCGCTGGCGATGATCAACGCCCGGATGACCGAGCGCGCCTATCGCCGCTGGCGGTTCGCGCGGGGCGCTTCGCGGCGGCTTCTGCGCCGGATCGCGCATGTCCACGCGCAGGAAGGCGCGACTGCCGACCGGCTCCTGTCGCTCGGCCTGCCGGCCCAGCGGCTGGAGGTGACCGGCACGCTGAAGGAAGGCTCGGGCGCCCTGCCCCATGACGAGGCGGAGCGGGTTCGCATCGCCGGCACGCTCGGCGGGCGGCCTTGCTGGCTCGCCGCCTCGACCCATGAGGGCGAGGAGGCGCTGGCCGCGGAGGCGCACCGCACCGCGCTCCGTTCCTGGCACAAGCTCCTCCTCGTGATCGCGCCGCGCCATCCCGACCGCGCACCCGCCATCGTGACGGCGCTGCGCGACGACGGCTGGCGCGTGGCGCAGCGCTCCGCCGGGGAGGTGATCACGCCGGAAACGCAGATCTACCTCGCCGACACGATGGGCGAGATGGGCCTCTGGTACCGCATCTGCACCGCAAGCTTCGTCGGCGGCTCGCTGGTGGATGTGGGCGGGCACAACCCGTTCGAGCCCGCCGCCCTCGGCAGCGCCATCCTGCACGGCTCGGAGATCGCAAACTTCGCCGACATCTACGACCGTTTGCGGGCCGTCGCGGCCAGCCGGAAGGTCACGGCGGAGACGCTCGGCCCAACGCTGGCCGAGGTGCTGGAGCCGGACGTGACCGCACGTATGGCCCACGCCGCCTGGGGCGTCTGTTCCGAAGGGGCGGAGGTGACCGAGAAAGCGATGGATCTGCTCTTCGCGATGCTCGACGGCGTCGACTGATGAAGGCGCCCGGCTTCTGGTCGCGGCCGCCGGGCCTGCTGTCCGGCCTGTTGTCGCCGCTGGGCGCCCTCTATGCCCGCGGCACCGCCCGCCGGGTCGCGCGCGAGGGCGCGCGCCTGAGCGTGCCGGTGATCTGTGTCGGCAACCTCACGGCCGGCGGGGCAGGCAAGACGCCCACGGTGATTGCGCTGGCCCAACGCCTGCGGGACCGGAACGTCGCCGCGCATATCGTCTCTCGCGGGCATGGCGGACGGCTCGAGGGGCCGGTGCAGGTCGATATCGCCCGGCACGAGGCGGCGGAGGTCGGGGACGAGCCGCTCCTCCTCGCGGCCTTCGCGCCGACCTGGGTGGCGAAGGACCGGGCGGCCGGGGCGCGGGCGGCGGTCGAAGCCGGGGCGCAGGCGGTGATTCTCGACGACGGGTTCCAGAACCCCGCGCTGGTGAAGAACCTCTCCATCGTGGTTGTGGATGCCGGGGCGGGGTTCGGCAACGGGCGGGTGATCCCGGCCGGCCCCCTCCGCGAGCCTGTCGCGGCCGGCTTGGCGCGGGCGGATCTCACGCTCACGATCGGCGACGGCGCGGTCGCCCTGCCCGAGGATCCGCCGCGGCTCCGGGGATATCTGGTGCCGCTCAGGACAGGGATGGACTGGGCGGGCCTGCCG
Organism: uncultured Jannaschia sp.; assembly: GCF_947494025.1. Lineage (GTDB taxonomy): Bacteria > Pseudomonadota > Alphaproteobacteria > Rhodobacterales > Rhodobacteraceae > Jannaschia. The sequence goes on along the minus strand of NZ_CANLTQ010000003.1, from coordinate 267,947 downwards.
GTCTTCGCCTTTGCCGGGATCGGGCGGCCGGAGAAGTTCTTCGACACGCTGCGCACGCTCGGTGTGGAACTGCGGGGAACGGAGGCGCTCGCGGACCACCAACCGCTGACGCCGGCGCTCCTGCGGCGGCTGGGGGAGCGGGCGGCGAAGCTTTCGGCCCAGCCGGTCACGACGGAAAAGGACGCGGTGCGCCTGCCCCCCGCGCTACGCGGCCGGGTGCTGACGCTGCCCGTGCGGCTAGAGATCGAGGACGAGGCGCCGCTCGATGCGGCACTGGCCCGGATCGGGCTCTAGGCTTCGCGACCGTTCCCGAAGCCTCAGCCACGAAGAGCGCCCCCAGGTAGCGGGCGTGACGCCGACGCGAAGCGCCTCGACCTTCGTGGCTCAGCTCGCGTCGTCGACCAACGCGCCGATCTGCTCGAGACTCAGGTTGCCCGCATGCAGCTCGCCGTCGACCAGGAAGGACGGGGTCGATCGGATGTTGTCCGCCGCCGCGTTCTCCTCGTACCAGTTCACCAGCGCCTGCGCCTTTTCGGCGTCCTGCAGGCAGGCATCCGCCTGCTCCGCCGAAAGACCCGCCTGCGCGCCGATGCGCTTCAGGCTCGCCGCGACGTCGGCCGGATCGCCTTGCCGCGCCCAGTCTGATTGGCTCGAATAAAGCAGGTCCGAAACGCCGAAATAGCGGTCCGGCCCGGCGCAGCGGGCGATCATCGACGCCCAAAGGCCGTAGCGGTCGAAATACACCTCGCGGTAGGTGAAGTGCACCTTGCCGGTGTCGATGTATTCCGTCCGAAACGCCTTGAACGTGTCGTTGTGGAAGCTCGCGCAATGCGGGCAGGTGTAGCTCGCATATTCGACGACCTTCACCGGCGCGTCCGCGTCGCCCAGCGTGATATCCTCGATCCCGCTGTCCTGCGCCCGGGCCGCACCCGCCAGGCCGAGAGGCAGGATGCCCTGCAGGCCGGCGAGCGCCAGTCCAGTGGCGGTATAGGTCAGGGCTCTGCGTCGCGTGATCATCGTGGTCTCCGTCTGGTCGCGCCCGATCAGGCGCCTCGTTTCGATATGATGTTGGCTCCGAGCCGTTCAAGCGACCGGCGCAGCGCCTCGTCCCCCACGCCCTCCGCGAGGGGACGCGCGCGCTCGACCGCCTCGGGCGGCGGCTCCTTCGGCGCCTTCGGACGCGCCGAGAACGCCACCTGCCCCTGCTCGAAGCCGGTGGGCGCCGTCTGGGTCACGTCGATGCGGCTGATGGCGGAATAGCCGTAGCAGGCGTTCACCCGTTCCTTCAAGCGCGGCAGCATCATCTGCAGCATCGGCGCCTGCGCCCCCGTGGTCAGCAGCGTCAGCGTGGCGCCGAAGCCGCCGCGCGGGAAGGACACCTTGACCGGGCGGCTCATCGCCGCGGCCTCCGCGCCGACGATCTCCGCCCAATGCGTCAGCAGCCGCGTCTCGGAAAAGCCCCGCCGCTCGCCCAGACGGCGGACATCGCTTTCGACCAGAGCGGAGACGCGGCGCGCGGACTTGCGGAATCGGGTCATGGGGGCCGGGGTTCCTCGTTGCTCGCGCGGAGCCTACATGACGGCGGGGGCCGGGAAACAGGGGCGAGAACATTTATGCGTGATCCGCGGAGCGAGGCGCTGCTCGCCTGGTACGACGTGCAGGCGCGCGACCTGCCGTGGCGGGTCCCGCCAGGGGCCGACCGTCGCGCCGACCCCTACCGCGTCTGGTTGAGCGAGGTGATGCTGCAGCAAACCACGGTGGCCGCGGTGCGAAGCTATTATGCGACCTTCACCGCGACCTGGCCCGGCGTCGCCGATCTTGCCGCCGCCGAGGACGGGGCGGTGATGGCGGCCTGGGCCGGCCTTGGCTATTATGCGCGGGCGCGCAACCTCCTGAAATGCGCGCGCGTCGTCGTGGCCGAGCATGGCGGGCGCTTTCCCGAGACGGAGGCGGGGCTGCGCGCCCTGCCCGGCATCGGCCCCTACACGGCGGCGGCCGTCGCGGCGATCGCGTTCGGGGAACCGGCCGTCGTGGTGGACGGCAACGTGGAGCGCGTCGTGTCCCGGCTCGCCGCCATCGAGACGCCGCTGCCGGCGGCGCGACCGGAAATCCGGGTCGTCGCGGCGGAGATGACCCCCGCCGACCGGCCGGGCGACCACGCGCAGGCGATGATGGATCTTGGCGCGACGATCTGCACGCCCCGCTCGCCCGCCTGCATGCTTTGCCCGCTCGCGGCGGATTGCGCGGGCCGCGCGGCGGGGATCGCCGGAACGCTGCCGCGCAAGGCGCCCAAGGCCGCGAAGCCGGAGCGGCGCGGCCATGTCTATCTCGCCCGGCGCGGCACGGACTGGTTGGTGGAAACGCGGCCCGGTTCCGGCCTGCTTGGCGGGATGCTGGCCTTTCCGACCTCGGAGTGGAGCGACGCGCCGAGGGAGGCGCCGCCCTTCGCCGCACCCTGGCGGCGGATCGGAGAGGTCCGCCACGGCTTCACGCATTTCGGCCTGACGCTCGACGTCCACGCCACCGAAGCCTCCGGCAACCCGGACCGGGGCCGGTGGGGGGCGCTCGATCCGCGCAGCCTGCCCACGCTCTTCGCCAAGGCTCTCGCGCTCTGGCCGAAGAAGTCTTGAGACAGGATGGGGCGACGCGGTAACCTTGCGTTAACTATTGACCCCGGAAACAGGCGCGATGACGATGATCCCCGACGCCCATCTACGCTCCCCCGTGGCGGCGCTGCCGTTCTGGAGCTCGCTCACCATGGTGCCGGTGATCTGGATCGGCGCGGTGCTCGGCGGCTGGTGGGTCGCGGCGGTGCCGGTCTACGCCTGGGGCCTGTTCTCGCTCCTCGACGCGATCACGGGGGAGGAGGCGCGGAACGCCGATCCGGCGACCGGCGACGACGCGCTCGGCTGGTACCGGGCGATCACGCTGATCTGGGCGCCGGTGCAGGTCGCGACGCTTTACGGGCTCATCTTCTACGCCACCCGGACCACGCACCTCTCCGCACCGGAGATGTGGGGGCTGTTCTTCGGGATGGGGGTCGTGTCCGGCACCATCGGCATCAACTACGCGCACGAGCTGGTGCACCGCCGGCCGCGGCTCGACCGCTGGCTCGGCGACGTGCTGCTGGCGATGGTGCTTTATTCGCATTTCCGCTCCGAGCACCTGCTGGTCCACCATCGCTTCGTCGGCACGCCGCGCGACGCGGCCACCGCGCGCTACAACGAGGGGTTCCACCGGTTCCTGCCCCGCGTCGTTCTGGCCGGCCCGGTCTCGGCCTGGCGGGCGGAGGCGGCGATGCTGGCCCGCCGGGGCCGGCCGGCGCGCCATCGGGCGAACCCGTTCTGGCGTTACGCCGCGTTGCAGGGCACGGCGCTCGCGCTGGCCGCGCTCGCCGGCGGCTGGCTGGGGCTCGCGCTCTTCGCGGTGCAGGCGGCCACGGCGATCTGGCAGCTGGAACTCGTGAATTATGTCGAGCATTATGGCCTGTCCCGGCGCACGCTGGCGGACGGACGGTACGAACCGGTCCGGCCGCATCACTCGTGGAACTCGGCGAAGCGGGCGTCGAACTGGATGCTCATCAACCTGCAGCGCCATTCCGATCACCATGTCCGGCCCGACCGGCCGTTCCCGCTGCTGCAAACCTACGACAAGACCGAGGCGCCGCAGCTTCCCGCCGGCTATCCGGTGATGACGGCGCTGGCGATGATGCCCCCGCTCTGGCGCCGGGCGATGAACCCGCGGGTGCGCGCCTGGCGGCGGCGGCACTACCCGGAGGTGACGGACTGGACGGCCGCCGAAATCCCGCGCGACGCGAACCCGCCTAGTCGCGCGCCTGCCTGACAAGCCGCCAGATATAAACCGCGACCAGTGCGCCGACGACGATCCAGCTGACAGGGTCGATCCAGCCGGCCACGCGCTCGTACTGCGCCTCGAGCACGTAGCCGAGCACGGTCAGCCCGGCGATCCAGACCACGCTGCCCAGCGTCGTGTAGAGCAGGAACGGCAGGAGCGGCATCCGCGCGACCCCGGCGGGGACCGAGATCAACGTCCGGAGCCCCGGCAGGATACGCCCGATCAGGATCGCCCAGGTGCCGTGCCGCAGGAACCAGGCCGAGGCGCGGTCGACCTCCTCCGATGAGATCGTGAGCCATCGGCCGTGGCGCGCGGCGAAGCGGCGCAGGCGGTCCTCGCCGAGCTTCAGGCCGATCCAGTACCAGAAGGTCGCGCCCGCGACCGAGCCGACCGTGCCGGCGACGAGGACGCCGAGGAACGACAACTCCCCCGTCGCCGCGAGAAAGCCCGCGAGCGGCATGACGACCTCGGAGGGGATCGGCGGAAAGACGTTCTCGAAAAGCATCAGTCCGGCGACGGCCCAGTACCCGCCCGCCGCCATCGCGCCGGTGATCCATTCGAACATGTGCGCCCCTGGTCTGCTCCGGGCGAACGCGACGGGCGCGGGATCGGTTGCCTCAGCGACCTTTCCGCAGGTCGTCGAAAGCACGCAGCTCGCCGATCAGCGCTTCCATCCGGTCGATCGGAATCATGTTCGGCCCGTCGGAGGGGGCGGTGTCGGGATCCTGATGCGTTTCGATGAACAGCGCGGAAACGCCCACCGCGCAGGCCGCGCGCGCGAGCACCGGGGCGAATTCCCGCTGCCCGCCCGAGGAGGCGCCCTGCCCGCCTGGCTGCTGCACCGAATGGGTGGCGTCGAAGACGACCGGGTAGCCGGTCCGCTCCATCACCGGCAGGCCGCGGAAATCGCTGACGAGGGTGTTGTAGCCGAAGCTCGTCCCCCGCTCGCAGAGGAGGATGTTCCGGTTGCCCGTGCTCTCGATCTTGGCCGCGACGTTGGCCATGTCCCACGGCGCGAGGAACTGCCCCTTCTTGACGTTGATGACGCGTCCCGTCTCGCCCGCGGCGAGCAGGAGGTCGGTCTGCCGCGACAGAAAGGCCGGGATCTGCAGCACGTCGCAAACCTGCGCCGCCGGCGCGCAATGGTCCGGCAGATGCACGTCGGTCAGGACCGGGCAGCCGAACTCGTCCCGGATCTGAGCTAGGATGCGCAGCCCCTCCTCCATGCCCAAGCCCCGCGCCGTGCCGATCGAGGAGCGGTTGGCCTTGTCGTAGCTCGCCTTGAAGACGAACCGCGTGCCGGTCGCGTCGCAGGCCGCGGTGATGCGCTCCGCCATCATCCGGGCGTGGTCGAGCGATTCGAGCTGGCAGGGCCCGGTGATCAGGACGAAAGGATGGCTGCCGCCGACCGGAATGCCGGCCACGTCCACGACGTTCGAGGCGATGGGATCCATGGCTCAGGCTCCTTCAAGGACGGCTTCGATGCGGGGGATGTCCTCGGGATTGTTGAGCTCCCAGAAGACGCGGCCGCGCGCCTCGACCTCGACGCAGGCGACGGTCGCGCCGTTCTCGAGGAAGCGAAGCTGCTCCAGTCCTTCGCGCGCCTCCAGCACGCCTTCCGGCCAGCCGGCATAGGCCCGCAGCGCGTCGGGGCGGTAGGCGTAGACGCCGACATGGTGAAAGACGGGCACCGGATCGGGCACGCGGCCCGGCGCGATGTAGGGGATCAATTCCTTCGAGAAATAGAGCCCGTGGCCAAGCCGGTCGAAGACGGCGGTGGTGCCGCCCACGCGGCCGGCGCGGCGGTCCTCCACGAACATCTCGTAGGTCTGCCGGTCGCAGCGCAGGACCGGCGTGGCGGCGGCGGCCTCCCGGTCGGTGCGCATCCGTTCGATCAGCGCCTCCACGAACCAGGGCGGCGTGAGCGGCGCGTCCCCCTGCAGGTTCACGACGAGGTCGGCCTCGATGCGGTCCAGCGCGTCGGCACAGCGTTCGGTCCCGTTGGCGGCGGCGGGCGAGGTCATCAGGACGGAGGCGCCGAACCCCTCGCAGGCGGCGCGGATGCGGTCGTCGTCGGTCGCCACGTGGATCGCGTCGACACCCGCGACCGCCTGCGCCGCCTCCCAGGTCATCCGGATGAGCGGTTTCGTCGTTCCGTCCCGCTGGCGCAGTTCGGCCAGAGGTTTTCCGGGATAGCGGGTGGAGGCATAGCGCGCCGGGATCAGGATGACGGTCTTCATGCGACCCCCGCTCGAAGAAGGTCGTGGATATGGAGCACGCCCACCGGCGCGTCCGCCTCCACGACGATGAGGACGTTGAGCTTGCGTTCGTTCAGCACGGCCAGCGCGCGCGCGGCCAGCGCGTCGGGCGGCATCGTCAGCGGCGTCCGCGTGGCGACATCGCCGGCCCGCTCCGTCATCAGGTGGGCCATGTTGCGGCGTAGGTCGCCGTCGGTGATGACGCCCAAGAGCCGCCCGCGCTCGATCACGGCGGCGATGCCGAAGCCGCCCGAGGTCATCGTGAGCAGCACCTCCGACATCGGGGTATCGGGCCGGACGGACGGCACGTCGGCATGCATCAGGCTCGAGATCCGCGCCATCTGCGCGCCGAGCTTGCCACCGGGGTGGAACACGCCGAAATCCTCCGCCCGGAAGTTCCGGCGCCGCAGCAGCGCCACGGCGAGCGCATCGCCCAGGCCCAGCGTCAGCGTGGTGGAGGTCGTCGGCACGACGCCCAGCCCGCAGGCCTCCGGCAAGGCCGGGATCGTGAGGTGATGGTCGGCCGTCCGCATCAGGGTCGAATCGGGGCGGGAGGAGAGCCCGATCAGCGGCACGCCGAAGCGGCGGGTATGGGCGATGATGTCGCGCAGCTCCACCGCCTCGCCCGAGTTGGACAGCATCAGGACAACGTCGTCCGCGCCGATCATCCCCATGTCGCCGTGGCTCGCCTCGGCCGGATGGACGAAAAGCGCGGGCGTTCCGGTGGATGCCATCGTGGCGGCCACCTTGCGGGCGATGTGACCGGACTTGCCGATGCCGGTGACGATCACCCGGCCCGTCGCCGCGGCGATCAGGTCGACCACCGCCGCGAAGCCGGACGGCATGTCGTCGGCCAGCGCCTGCAAGGCCGCGGCCTCGGTCCGCAGCACCTCTCGTCCGGTCTCAAAGGCATCGTTCATGGGCGGCAGATACGCGGGCCGCCCGAGCGGCGCAACTCGCACGGGGAAGGACGGCCGCGCGGCGCGAGCCCGGCCGCATCGCGCCACGAAGCGCATCGTCCGCGCTTCAAGGTTGCAGGCGGCGCTCCGGCGGCACCAGCGCGTTGATCTCCGCGATCTGCCGCGGCAGGCAGGCGGTGAGGAAGTCGTAGTTCGCCACGACATGCGCGCGGGCCGCGGGACCGAGGCCGGCATGCGCCTCCGGACGGGCCAGCACCTCCGTCACGGCCCCCGCGAGCGCCGCCGGGTCGTGAAAATCGACGAGCCGCCCGGTTTCCCCGTCGCGCATCACCTCGCGCACCGGCGCCACGTCGGAGGCGACGATCGTGGCCTCCATCGCCATCGCCTCCAGAAGCGACCAGGAGAGCACGAAGGGCATCGTCAGGTAGATGTGGCACCGCCCGAGCTGCACGATCGTCCGGAACGCCTCGTAGGGCACGCGGCCCAGGAAATGCACGCGGTCCCAGTCGACGAGGTGGCCGACCTCCCGCTCGAGCTCGGCACGGAAACCGCCCTCCATCCCGCTCGACCGGCCGTAGGACGTGCCCGAGCCGCCGACGATCAGGATGCGGGCCGCCGGGCGCGCAGCCTGGATCGCCGGCAGCGCGCGCATCAGAACGTGAAAGCCGCGGGTCCGCTCCATGTTGCGGGCGACGTAGGTGACGATCTCGTCGTCGCGCGAAAGCCGCCCCGCCCGCCCGAGGTTGAGCGTCGCGCCCGGATTCGGGCCCAGCCGGTCGGTGCGGATGCCGTCGTGGCAGACGGAAAGCCGGTCGCGGAAGGCGGCGGGAAAGGTGTCGCGCTGCCAGAACGTCGGACAGATGCCGCGATCGACGGCCTGGATCGAGCTGTTCGGGACGGCGTTCCGCGCCGCGAGCAGGAACGGCGCGGTCGCGCCCGGCGGCTCCTCGGGGTCGAAGCCGACCGGGCCGCCCTCGGCGCGGTAATAGTATTCGAAGAAGCCCAGCACCGGGACGTCCGGCAGGACCTGCTTGGCGAACAGAAGCTCGCCCCATCCGGTATGGCCGATGACGATGTCGGGCACGAAGCCCGCGTCGCGCAGCCCGGCCATCGCCTGCGCCGCGCCGTAGCCGGTGCCGGCGGCGTCCTCCCAGACCCTGGAAAGGCCGTAGGCGTCCTTCGCCGGGCGATGATGCGGACGGTAGACGACCTTGCGCACCCCGGCGACCTCGGGATGGTCCCGGCGCTGCGTCAGGAAGACGAGTTCGTGTCCGCCCTGCCCGACCAGCCACGCCAGAAGCTCCCGGTACTGGCCGGGCATGTTCTGGTGGACGAAGAGGATTCGCACAGGCGCAGATCAGCGCCCGACGGCGTCATACCCCTCGAACCCGGCTTCCTTCGCAACCTGGTGCGAGTAGATGTTGCGCAGATCCGCCATCCGTGCCGTCCGCATGTCGCCCGCGATGCGCGAAAGGTCGAGCGCGCGGAACTCGTTCCACTCGGTCAGGAGCACGATCAGGTCGGCGTCGCGCGCGGCCTCGTAGGGATCCTCCATCCATTCGACCCCGGGCAGCAGCGCCTCGCCCTCGCGCCGCCCTTCGGGATCGACCACCCGGACCTTGGCGCCGCCGCCCACGAGGGCGGGCACGATGGTGAGACTCGGCGCCTCGCGCATGTCGTCGGTGTTCGGCTTGAAGGTGACGCCCATCACGGCGACCGTCTTGCGGTTGAAGGAGCCGTCGCAGAGATCGCGCAGCTTCTCGACCATGCGGGCCTTCACGCCGTCGTTGACCTGAATCACCGCCTCGGTGATGCGCATCGGCACCGCGTGCTCCTGCCCGATCCGGGCGAGCGCCGCGGTGTCCTTCGGAAAGCAGGAGCCGCCGTAGCCCGGCCCCGCATGAAGGAACTTGTTGCCGATCCGCCCGTCGAGACCCATCCCCTTGGAGACCTTCTTCACGTCGGCGCCGACGCGTTCGCAAAGGGCGGCGATTTCGTTGATGAAGGTGATCTTGGTCGCGAGAAAGGCGTTCGCCGCGTACTTGATCATCTCCGCGGATTCGAGGTCGGTCACCATGATCGCGAAGTCGCGAAGATAGAGGGGCCGGTAGATCTCCGACATGACCTGTTCGGCACGCTCGGTCTCGACCCCGACCACGATGCGGTCGGGCCGCATGAAGTCGTCGATGGCCGCGCCTTCACGAAGGAATTCGGGGTTGGAGGCGACGTCGAACTCGGCATCCGGGTTGGACGCGCGGACGGCCTCGGCCACCTTGCGGTTGGTGCCCACGGGAACGGTCGACTTGGTGACGATAACGGCATAGCCCGTCAGCGCCTCGGCGATCTCGGCCGCGGCGGCCATGACGTAGCTGAGATCGGCATGCCCGTCGCCGCGCCGCGTGGGCGTGCCGACGGCGATGAACACCGCGTCCGCGCCGGCGACGGCCTCCTTCAGGCTGGTGGTGAAGGACAGGCGCCCGGCGCCGACATTGCGCGCCATCAGGTCGTCGAGGCCCGGCTCGAAAATCGGCACGCGGCCGGCCTCGAGCATCTCGATCTTCTTCGGATCCCGGTCCACGCAGATTACCTCGTGCCCGAAATCGGAGAAGCAGACGCCCGAGACGAGGCCGACATAGCCCGTACCGATCATTGCGATGCGCATTGGAAGACCTCTTCGTCGTGATTGCTTCGTGGTCGCGAATACGGGCGCCATGCCCGATTTTCACCGACGCTGTCGAGATGGCTCGAAGCGCTTCTGCGCGCCATCCATTGCCAAAAGGTGAACTCCGTTTCCGGCGTGGCGAGGTCTGTCGCTCCCGTGGTCGGATTGGTGACGGCGGGGGCTCCGGTGCCGCGCCCGCTAGCGGCTCTCGGCCGCCCCGCCGTATTCGGCCCTGTACCATTCGACAAAGGCGCGCATGCCGTCCTCGACGGAGGTGCGCCGCAGCGGACGGCCCAGCAGGTCGGTCAGAAGCCCGGTATCCGCCCACGTCGCGCCGACATCGCCCGGCTGCATGTCCATCAGGTTGCGCCGCGCGGTTTTGCCGGTTGCCGCCTCGATCGCCTCGATGAAGCGGCCGAGCTCGATGGTCTCGCCGTTGCCGATGTTGACGATCCGGTGCGGCGCGACCGGGCTCAGACTGTCGCGCGCGGAGACGGGCTCGGTGCCCGGCGGCACGTCGATGAGGTCGGCAATGCCTTCCACGAGGTCCGTGACATAGGTGAAATCGCGGCGCATCCGGCCGTGGTTGTAGACGTCGATGGGCGCGTCGGCGAGCACGGCCCGGACGAACTTGAAGGGCGCCATATCGGGCCGCCCCCAGGGTCCGTAGACCGTGAAGAAGCGGAACATCGTCGTCGGGATGCCGTAGAGATGGGCGTAGCTGTGCGCCATCGCCTCGTTCGCCTTCTTGGTGGCGGCATAGAACGACAGCTGCGTGTCGACCTTCATCGTTTCGCGGTACGGCATGTCGGTGCCGGCCCCATAGACCGAAGAGGTCGAGGCCATCAGAAGGTGCGACGGCTTGGTCGCCCGCGCCGCCTCCAGCACCTCGAAGGTGCCGTCGAGGTTCGCCTCCACGTATTCGCGGGGCGCATCGATGGAGTAGCGCACGCCCGCCTGCGCGGCGAGGTGGATCACCGCATCGGGGCGTTCCTCGGCCATCAGGTCGCGCACGCGACCCGGCGTCGCCACGCTGGCCTCGACCTCGGCGAAGGCCGGGCCCGCCAGCATCTCGTGGCGGCGGCGCTTCAACCCGACGTCGTAGTAATCCGAAAAGACGTCGAGACCCGTGACCTGCCAGCCGCGTTCGAGCAGGAGCTTCGACAGGTGGTAGCCAATGAACCCGGCCGAGCCGGTGACGAGCGCGCGTTTCATGGGCCGGTCGTGCCGCAGGCCATCTGCCGAGTCAAACGCAAGTCAAAGGCCCGGCAGGCTGGCCGGATCGGCGGGCAGCGCGGCGTTCTGCGCCGTGCGATCGGCCCCGAAGCCCGTGACGCGCCGCCGGACCAGCGACAGCGCCGCTTCGGCATCGCCCTCCTCGACGGCGCGGCGGAGCTTGCGCAGCATGTCGGCCACCTCGAACTCGGACACGCCGGCCTCCCGGACGCGAAAGATCTTGCGGTGCGCGGTCGGGCGTTCGGAGCCGTCGAAGAACAGCTCCTCGTGCAGCTTCTCCCCATCGGCGAGGCCGATATAATCAATGCGGATGTCGCCGCCCGGGTTCGAATCGCTCTGGACCGAGTAGCCGGACGCCTCGATCGCCTGCCGGGCCAGATCGACGATCCGCACCGGGTCGCCCATGTCGAGCAGGAAGACCTCGCCGCCATCGGCCATCGCGCCCGCGCGCAGGACAAGGCGCGCGGCCTCCTCGATGGTCATGAAGTACCGGGTCACATGCGGATGGGTGACGGTGACCGGCCCGCCGCGGCGGATCTGCTCGTGAAAGATCGGCACGACGGATCCGGAGGAACCGAGCACGTTGCCGAACCGAACCATCGACAGGACCGGGCCGCCCTCGGGGACCCGACTCGCCAAATCCTGCACGATGAGCTCGGCCAGCCGCTTGCTCGCCCCCATCACGCCGCGGGGGCGGACGGCCTTGTCGGTGGAGATGAGGATGAACCGTTCGATGCCGGCCTCGACGGCGGCGGCCGCGATGATCTGCGTGCCGAGAACGTTGTTGGCCAAGCCCGCCAGCGGATTGCGCTGCACCATCGCCACATGCTTGTAGGCGGCGGCGTGCAGGATCACCTCCACCCCCTGATCGGACAGGGCCTGCCGCACCTGCCGCGCGTCGCAGACCGAGCTGAGGACGGGCACCAGCTCGACCTGCATGGCCTCCGCCAGCAAGCGCAACTCCCGATGCACCGTGAACAGCGCGATCTCGCTCATCTCGTAGAGGACGAGCCGCTTCGGCGCGCATTCGATGATCTGCCGGCAAAGCTCCGATCCGATGGAGCCGCCCGCGCCGGAGACGAGGACGGACTTGCCGGCATAGGAGGCCGTGCTCTCCATCAGCGGGGTCTTCACCTCGTCGCGACCGAGCAGCATCTTCGGCTTCAGCGTTTCCAGCCGATCGATCAGCGCCTCGGTCCCGATCAGCTGCGAGAAGGACGGCAGCGCCTGCACCTCGAGCCCCATCGCCTGCAGGCGCGCGGCGATCCGCGCCTGTTTCGGCGGGCTGAGCGAGGGAACGGCGAGGAGGACGCGGTGGATGCGCTTTCTCCGGGCGATCTCGGCGATGCGGGTCGGACCGTAGACGGTCAGGCCGGCGATGGTGAGGCCCTGCATCGACGGCTTGTCGTCGACGAAGGCGATCGGGTGGATGCCCTTGTGGCTTCGGAAGGCGCGCACGAGCTGCGTGCCGGTCGCGCCGGCACCGTAGATCAGCACGCGCGTCACCTGTCCGCCCCGCCGGTAGACCGACAGAACGGCCTGCAATGCGACGACGCGGCTGAGAAACATCGCCAGGAACAGCGTGACCGCGAACCCGGCATAGACGACGAAGGGCAGCGCGAGGCCTGTCGCGCTGGTCAGGACATACGCGGCCACGGCGAGGCAGACCGAGAGCAGCGCGCTGCGGATCGTGGCGCTGCTGTCGTATTCGGCGAGCGAGAGCGAGGGCAGCCCGAGCCCGACCGCAAGCCCCGCTGCTGTCACCGACAAAATCGGCGCCGCGACGATCAGGGCCACGCCCGGCGGCGGAAATCCGGCTGGGAGGGGCATGGCCCAGAGGGTCACCGCCAGCGACATGACGACCAGGACGAGGTCGAGGATCAGGAACACGACGTACTTGTGGCGCCGACTCAGGGACCGCAGCAGAGTCTCCAGCCGCGATGCGCGTTCATCAGAAAGCTTCGACAAATCGTCTCCCTTCCAGCCCGGCGGCGCGGGCTGCAACCTCCATGTGCTATGACAAGAGCATTCCGACGGCAATCTGACAGCGGCGGATCGGCGGATCCGCGTCGAAGATATCGTTTCGCCTGTTGCCTATCCGGCGCATGTCGATGCCATGGCCGCGCGGAGCGGTAACGGCCCGTCGACGACACGTTCCGGGACCACCCGTCGCCGAGCTGCGAAGCAGCCGTCATCCGGGGGCGGGACTTCGTTTCCTACCTCGTCGTCCCGACCGTTGGCCCGGAGCGGGCACAGATCGAAGCCTTACCCCCGCAGATCACGGAGGATCGCTGCGAGTCCCTGCCGCCAGTCCGGCCGGCCGATGCCGTGATCCGCCCGAAGCGACGTGCAGTCCAGCCGCGAGTTCAGTGGCCGCGACGCGGGGGTGGGATAGTCCGAGGAGGGGATCGGCCGGACAACGCAGTCCAGTCCCGCCTCCGCGAAGATGGCTTCCGCGAAGCCGGCCCAGCTCGTGTCCGGCCCGCCGGCGAAATGGTAGCTGCCCGACGGTCCGCCATCGTCGAGGCTCCGGACGAGCGACAGGCAGGCGGCGGCGATGTCGCGGGCGGGGGTCGGCCCGCCGATCTGGTCCGCCACGATGGCGAGTTCGTCGCGCTCCGCCCCGAGGCGCAGCATGGTCGTCACGAAGTTGCGCCCATGGGCGGAGACGACCCAGCTCGTCCGCAGGATCGCGAACCGCCCGCCCGCCCGCCGCACCGCGTCCTCGCCCGCGAGCTTGGAGCGGCCGTAGGCGCCGAGCGGGCCTGTCGCGTCGCCGGGGGTCCAGGCCGTCTCTCCGCTGCCGTCGAACACGTAATCCGTGGAGATGTGGACGAACGGAATGCCCGCCGCGGCGCAGGCCCGCGCCATCTCGCCCGGGGCGTCGCCGTTGATCCGTGTGGCCTCGGCTTCCGCCGTCTCGGCCCCGTCCACATCGGTCCAGGCGGCGGCGTTGATCACCGCCCGCGGAGCCGCCCGTTCGATCGCGGCCGCACAGGCGCCGGGCACGGACAGGTCCGCCTCGTCGCGTCCAAGGCAGGTCACGTCGTCCGAGGCCCGCGCCAGCTCGCGCGCGACCTGTCCCGTGCGGCCGAAGACGAGAATCGTCACGACGCCTGGCCCAGACGCGACCCCACGCCCTGGCGGTCCAGAAGCGGCCGCCACCACGATTCGTTGTCGAGATACCAACGCACGGTCCGCGCCAATCCCTCCTCCAGCGTCACGGAAGGACGCCAGCCCAACTCCTCACGCATCCGCGACGGGTCGATGGCATAACGGGCGTCGTGGCCGGGCCGGTCGGTCACGAACTCGATCAGGTCGGCATGGGGCGCGCCGTCGGGGCGCAGCTCGTCGAGGATGCCGCAGATCGTGCGGACGAGGTCGATGTTGCGCGCCTCGTTCTCGCCGCCGATGTTGTAGTTCCGCCCGACCTTGCCGCGGCGGAGCACGGTCAGCAGCGCGTCCGCGTGATCCTCCACGTAAAGCCAGTCGCGCACGTTCTCGCCCGCGCCGTAGACCGGGATCGGCCGGCGATGCAGCGCGTTCAGGATCACCACGGGAATCAGCTTCTCGGGGAAGTGGAACGGGCCGTAATTGTTGGAGCAGTTGGTGAGCAGGATCGGCAGGCCGTAGGTCTCGTGCCAGGCGCGGACGAGGTGATCGCTCGCGGCCTTGGACGCGGAATAGGGGCTGCGCGGATCGTAGGGCGTGGCCTCCGTGAACTGGCCCGTCGGCCCGAGCGAGCCGAACACCTCGTCGGTCGAGATGTGGTGGAAACGGAAGCCCTCGGGCTTGCCTGCCCGGGTCCAGTGAGCGCGCGCCGCCTCCAGCATGTTGTAGGTGCCGGTCACGTTGGTTTCGACAAAGGCACCGGGCCCGTCGATGGAACGGTCCACGTGGCTTTCGGCGGCGAGGTGCATCACCGCGTCCGGCGCGTGCTCCGCGAACGCCGCGTCGAGCGCCGCGCGGTCGGTGATGTCGGCCTCCACGAAAGCGTAGTTCGGCGCCTCCGCGACCTCGACCACGTTCTCGAGGCAGGCCGCGTAGGTCAGCGCGTCGAGGTTGACGACCTCCAGCCCCTCGCGCACCGCCTGCCGCACCACGGCGGAGCCGATGAACCCCGCGCCGCCCGTCACCAGAAGCTTCATCGCCCTATCGCTCCTTCGCTGGTCCGGCCGGATGCCGGGTGTCCTGCCGCGTCATGGTCGCTCCGGACCGACTTGCAAACCGCAAAGACGTCTACCGGTAAACGTCCGCCCGCAATCCGGCGCTCAAGCCTGCGTCGTCCCGCCGGTGAACGGCGTCGTGACGTCGGAGAGCGGCGGCGCGGCGGCGTCCTTGTCCGACAGGATCGGCGTCCCGGTCAGGCCCCAGTCGATGCCGCAGGAATCCCAGCGGACCGCACCGTCGGCCTCCGGCGCATAGTAGCCCGTGCACTTATAGACGATTTCCGTCGCCGCCTCGCGGGTGACGAAGCCGTGGGCGAAGCCTTCGGGGATCCAGAGCATCTGGCCGTTCTCCGCGCTCAGCTCCGCGCCCGTCCACCGCCCGTAGGTGGGCGAGCCCGCGCGGATGTCGACGGCCACGTCGAAGAGCCGCCCGCGCCCGCAGCGCACCAGCTTGGCCTGTCCGTGCGGCGGCGCCTGGAAGTGCAGGCCACGGATCGTGCCGACCGTTTCCGACAACGAATGGTTGTCCTGCACGAACGCAGCCTCGATGCCGAGCTCCGCGAAGGTCCGGGCGTTCCACGTTTCCGCGAAGAAGCCGCGCGCGTCGCCGAAGCGCCGGGGCGTCAGGATCTTCACGCCCCCGAGTTCGGTGTCCTCGATCCGCAATATCCGTACTCCGCGTCGGGCGGCCCGGGTGAGGGGCTGCGATCAGAAGCGCATCTCGCGCGAATGGACCTCGCCGACGCGCCGCGTCGCCGCGACCAGTCGCTCGGCGATTCCGGGCTCGGAAAGGGCATGCCCCGCGAAGGGCGCAATGTCGAGACGCACGTCCGGCCAGTTCGCGGCAAGCGCGTAGGCCGAGGCGGGCGGACAGATCATGTCGTAGCGCCCCTGCACGATGTCGCCCGGAAGATGGGCCATCCGATGCTGATTGGCGCGGATCCAGCCGTCGTGGTCGAGGAAACCGCGATGGGTGAAGTAGTGATTCTCGAGCCGCGCGAAGGCGCGGGCGTATTCGCCGCCCGGCTCGCCGGAGCGCCCCTGCGAGGAGACCGAGGCGAGCGCGTTCTCCCACGCGGCCCAGGCGCGGGCGAAGCGCACCTGCTCGTGCGGCGGCCGGTCGAACAGGCGGCGGTTGTAGGCCCCGATCAGGTCGTCCCTCTCCGCTTCGGGAATCGCCTCGGCGAAGCGCGCCCACTGCTTGGGCCAGAACGCCCCGACGCCGCCGCCGTAGAACCAGTCGAGCTCCCGCTCCTCCATCAGGAACACGCCGCGAAGGAACAGGTGGGCCAGCCGGTCGGGATGGGTGATCGCGTAGATCAGCGCCAGCGTCGCGCCCCAGGAGCCGCCGAACGCGGCCCAGCGCTCGATGCCGAACATCTCCCGCAGACGCTCGATATCCTCCACGAGGTGCCAGGTCGTGTTGTGCGTGACCGCGGCATGCGGTCGCGACCGGCCGCAGCCGCGCTGGTCGAACAGGATCACGCGCCAGATCGCGGGGTCGAAGAACCGCCGCATCATCGGCGAGCAGCCGCCCCCCGGACCACCATGCAGCACGACCACCGGCAGCCCGTCGGGCCGACCGCATTGCTCCACGTAGAGCGTGTGCCCGTCGCCGACCTCCACCATCCGCTGGTCGAACGGATCGCAGGGCGGATAGAGCGTGCTGGCGGTGGTCTGATGGGCGTGCTGATCCATGTCCGGCCTATATAGAGTGCGGGGCCGGCACCGAAAGGCCCGATTGCGACGGAGGGGAACATGACGACCACGATCGACCCGGGCGAGATCGAGAAGTTCCAGGCGATGGCCGCGGAATGGTGGGATCCCGAGGGCAAGTTCAAGCCGCTGCACATGCTGAACCCCTGCAGGCTGGACTACATCACGACGCAGATCGCCGGCGAGTTCGACCGCGACCTGCGCGACCGGAAGCCCTTCGCGGGGCTCCGCATCCTCGACATCGGCTGCGGCGGGGGCCTGTTGGCGGAACCGATGGCGCGGCTCGGGGCCGATGTGGTGGGCGTGGACGCGGCCGAACGCAACATTCCCGTGGCGCAGGCCCATGCCGCGCAGTCGGGCCTCGAGATCGACTACCGGCACACGACCGCGGAGGCGCTGGTCGAGACCGGCGAGGCGTCCTTCGACGTCGTCCTCAACATGGAGGTGGTCGAGCACGTCGCCGATCCGCTCGCCTATCTCACGGCCTGCCAGCGGCTTTTGCGCCCCGGGGGACTGATGGTCTGCTCGACGATCAACCGGAATCCGAAATCCTGGGTCATGGCGATCTTCGGGGCGGAGCAGGTGATGCGCTGGCTGCCGAAGGGCACGCATGACTGGTCGAAGTTCATCACGCCCGACGAGCTTTACGACCTGATCGGGAAGGCCGGGCTCGCGCCGGTGGACCGGAGGGGCTTCGTTTTCAACCCGCTCACCTGGTCGTGGCGCCTGTCGGAGCGGGACCTTTCGGTGAACTACGTAACGGCCAGCACGAAGGACACCTGATCTCGGCGCGGGGCGGCCCCGACGGAGCGGGTTTCGGTTTGCAATCCCTGTCCCGCCGGTCCAATCCGCCGCCAGAGAGACCGATCGGACGGGCCGGACGAGCGACCACGCCGCGTGACGCAGCTTGCGGCCCCGGCGGAAATCGCGATATTCTCGAGCCCCGTGGTGGTGCGATCCTCCAGCTGATCGCACCATTGCTCCGAGCAGAGAACCACGGGGGATCGACCCAGAATGGCGCGTTTCATCTTCATCACCGGCGGTGTGGTGTCCTCGCTCGGCAAGGGGCTCGCCTCCGCCGCGCTCGGCGCGCTCCTGCAGGCGCGGGGCTTCACCGTGCGGCTCCGCAAGCTCGACCCGTACCTGAACGTCGATCCCGGCACGATGAGCCCCTACGAGCACGGCGAGGTCTTCGTGACCGACGACGGCGCGGAGACGGACCTCGACCTCGGCCATTACGAGCGGTTCACCGGCGTGGCCGCGCGGGCGACCGATTCCATCTCCTCGGGGCGGGTCTATTCCAACGTGCTCGAGAAGGAGCGGCGCGGAGACTACCTCGGCAAGACGATCCAGGTGATCCCGCACGTCACCGACGAGATCAAGGACTTCATCCGCATCGGCGAGGACGAGGTCGACTTCATGCTCTGCGAGATCGGCGGCACGGTCGGCGACATCGAGGGCCTGCCCTTCTTCGAGGCGATCCGCCAGTTCTCCCAGGAGAAGCCGCGCGGCCAGTGCATCTTCATGCACCTGACACTCCTGCCCTACATCAAGGCCTCCGGCGAGCTGAAGACCAAGCCCACCCAGCACTCGGTGAAGGAGCTGCGCTCCATCGGGCTCGCCCCCGACATCCTCGTCTGCCGCTCCGAGGGACCGATCCCCGGCAAGGAGCGCGAGAAGCTGGCGCTGTTCTGCAACGTGCGGCCCGAGGCGGTGGTCGCGGCGCAGGATCTCAAGTCGATCTACGAGGCGCCGCTCGCCTATCATCGCGAGGGGCTCGACCAGGCGGTGCTCGACGCGTTCGGCATCAACCCCGCGCCGCGCCCCAATCTCGCGCGGTGGGAGGACGTGGTCGACCGCATCCACAACACCGACGGCGAGGTGCGGGTCGCGATCGTCGGCAAGTACACGCAGCTCGAGGACGCCTACAAATCCATCGCCGAGGCGCTGACCCATGGTGGCATGGCGAACCGCGTCAAGGTCCGGGTGGACTGGGTCGACGCGGAGATCTTCGACCGCGAGGACGCTGCCCCCCATCTGGAGCGCTTCAACGCGATCCTCGTGCCCGGCGGTTTCGGCGAGCGCGGCACCGAAGGAAAGATCAAGGCCGCGCAATTCGCGCGCGAGAAGGGCATCCCGTATCTCGGCATCTGCCTCGGCATGCAGATGGCGGTGATCGAGGCGACCCGGAACATGACGGACCTGCCGACCGCCCGGTCCGAGGAGTTCGCCGGCGACATCGACCCGCGCGAGTTCACGCCGGTGGTCTATCACCTCAAGGAATGGATCAAGGGCAACGCCAAGGTCACGCGCCGCAAGGAGGACGACAAGGGCGGCACGATGCGGCTCGGCGCCTATGACGCGGTGTTGAAGGAGCAGTCCCGCGTGGCCGAGGTCTACGGCACCACCGTCATCGAGGAGCGGCACCGGCACCGCTACGAGGTCGACATCCGTTTCCGCGAGCAGCTCGAGGAGAAGGGCCTGCTGTTCTCCGGCATGTCGCCCGACGGACGCCTGCCCGAGATCGTCGAGGTTCGGGACCATCCCTGGTTCATCGGCGTGCAGTTCCACCCCGAGCTGAAGTCCAAGCCCTTCGCGCCGCATCCCCTGTTCCGCGATTTCGTGCGCGCCGCCAAGGAACAGTCGCGGCTGGTGTAAGGCAGCGAGGCATATCGCCCGGTTTCGTTGACGGTCCCGTTTCCTCCGCCGGCCGGCAGGCACGGGCCCTTCGGTCCTCCTTCGCCCGCCACACCAATGTCGCAGGGATGCGTTTGGCGGCATACCGGATAGCCGAGGGCGTGCCGGATGACGAAAGCCGGAAGCCTTACCCGCGGCCGGACCCTCCGTCCTCCAGGCATGGCGCCAGACATCCGCGGGACATCGAAGGCATCAACCTTCGTCATCCGGCAGATACCGCCGCACGATCTCCTGTCCGGCTTCGGAGGTCAGCACGTCGAGAAGCGCGCGGTTCAACGTTTCGCGCAGCGGGTCGCCCTCCTCGACCGCCATCGCGACGAGCACGGGATCCCATGTCGTCGTGCGCACCCGCAGGTCGTGGCCTGCGCGGTCGTTCTGCCATTGCAGGCGCGGCGCCGCGCCTACGGCGACGTCGGCCTTTGCCTCGGCCACGAGCCGGAGCGCCATCGCCGCGTCGGGCACACGCTCCGAGATGACGCCCCGCCCGTCGAGGAACTCCGCCGCGGCGCTGTCCTCGATCACCACGGTCTCGCGGTTCGCGAGCGCCTCGGGCAGGTCCGGGTCGCCGCCCTCCCCGCCCGCCAGCGTGACCACCGCCGCCGTGAGCGAAGCGCTGACGGCGAGGCCGGTCAGCATCCACACCATCGCCACCGCCCGGCCCGCCACCGTGATCGGCGCCTTGTCGCCGTAGCCGATCGTGGTCAGCGTCACGCCCGCCCACCAGAACCCGTCGCCGAGCCCCCGGCGCATGTCCTCGCGGAACATTTCCTTGTTTTGCCGCCGCTCGATGAGCCAGACCGCGGCGCCCACCGCAAGAAGCAGCGCCGCTACGCTCGCGATGATGCGCAGGAACTCAAGCGTCATCAGCCCGCGAACCACCGCGAGCGGTCCGGATCCGGCCTGGGAGGCGTAGCCCAGCGTCGCGGTATAGACCGGATGCGTCAGGTCCGCCGCCGTCTCCAGCGCGCGGTCCGCCTCCACCGGCAGGATGATGTCATGGCGGGCGAGCGCCGCTACCGGATCGTCCGGAACCGCCGCGAGCTCGAAGTCGATCTCCGCCCGCTCGGCCACGAGGCGGAACAGGTCGACCGCGAGGCCCGTATGCACGCCGGTCTCGTCGCGGATCGCGAAGGGTGGCGCGTCGATCACCCCGACCGAGACGGTCTGCGACAGGGCGGGAAGCGGAAGGAGAAGGAGCGGGAGCAATAGCCGGCGCGACTGGATCATGCCGGATCAGCGCACGGAGCGCCGCTGCGGTTCCCGAGGCTGCGGGGGCAACATAGCGGAAGATGACGCCATGCGTCGGACGTTCAGTTGCCCCGATGTCATATTCGGCAGAGGGCCGGCCCCGTTTCGGAGGGCGACATAGGCTGCCCGACCTGCGACCGGGTGGAATATCGCGCCTGACGGGACGAACTTACCTCCCGGCGCTGATGACAAGGTGTAGACCGGGGAAAGCGCCTGCAAATTGGGCAGGAATGGTTCTTCGCCGAGACCCGGGGGCACATGTCTTCGTCGTGACGGTCGCGGGCGCCACCTGACGATGCTGCTTGGGCAAAACGAACGGAACGAGGTGCTTCACCTTCGCCCCCCGGGGCTCTAGCGTCGCGCCATGATCGATCTGCGCTTCCACGTCTGGGACGTGTTCACCGATACGCCCTTCACCGGCAACCCGCTCGCCATCGTCGAGGGGGCGGGCGAACTCGCGACCGGGCAGATGCAGATCATCGCCCGTCAGTTCAACCTGAGCGAGACGATCTTCCTGATGCCGCCCCGGGATCCGGCGCACACGGCCCAAGCCCGCGTCTTCTTTCCGACCGCGGAGATCCCGTTCGCCGGCCATCCGACGATCGGCGCGGCGCTGTTCCTTGCCGCGCGCGACGGGCTTTCCGACGTGGTGCTGGAAGAGGAAGCCGGGCGCGTCCCCGTCCGCATCGACGGCAACCGCGCGCAATTCACGGCGCCGGTCCTGCCCGTCCCCCTCGGCGGCCCGGTGGACCCGGCCCTCGCCGCGGAGGCGCTGGGCCTGTCGCGCGACGCGATCGGCCCGCACGCGCCGGCCGCCTTCGCGGGTGGACCGGCCTTTCTCTATATTCCCGTCCGCGACCGCGACCGGCTCCTGCGGGCGCGCCCGCAGGAGCCGGCCTGGTCGGCGCTGATGGCGCGGGTGGGCGTGGAGGCGGCATGGCTCTACGATCCGGATCTGAACGCGCGGATGTTCTCGCCCACCGTCGGCATTCCCGAAGATCCGGCGACCGGCTCCGCCAGTGCGATCCTCGCCGCGCAACTCCTCGCGAACGGCGCTCTGCCCGAGGGGACGACACGACATACGATCCGACAGGGCGAGGACATGGGACGCCCCTCCGAGATCGGGTTCGAGGCGGACGTGACAGAGGGCCGGATCACGGCGATCCGCATTTCGGGCGGCGCCGTGCCGGTGGCCGAGGGGCGGATACGGGTCCCGCCCCCTTGAGGATCAGAACCCCAGCGTGAAGCGGCGGGTGACGCCGATGCTGGCGCGGAACTGGTCCTCGTTCTCGGTGACGGGGCTGTCAGCGGCGTCGCCCTGCAGCTTCTCGTAGGTCACGATCGCATCGACGCCCCAGGTCTCGTTGATCTGGTAGCCCGCGCTGAACTCGACCCCTGCGGAGACGAGCCCGCCATCGGGATCGTAGGCCGACAAATTGCCGCCGCTCGCCACGGCCTCGCTGCCGGAAACGCCGAAATAGGATTCCACGTAATCGCCGTCGCCGAACAGCGCGCGCGGTCCGGCGCGCAGGGTGATCCGGTCCGTGGGCCGGGCATACAGGTCGGCGCCGAGCTCGCCCACGAAGGCCTCGTGCCCGAAAGCGCCGTAGCGGACCACGCCGAAGACCCGCCAATCGGGCGTCGCGTAGCGCAGGCCGCCGCCCAGCTCGAGCGTGGTGTCCACGTCGTCGAGCCCTTCGAGCTCGTCGTGATCGCTGGCATCGCGCTCGGGCACATAGCGCAGCGATCCCATCGCGCCGAAGCCGGTGGGCCGGTAGAGCGGATCCGGATCGCCGAAGGAGAACCCGCCGAGCCGCAGGTAGTTCAGCGAACCGCCGAGGGCCGGCGCGGCCTCGTAGCTGTCGGAGCCCGGATATTCCGGCGCCGTGCCCACCCCGCCGCGCAAGGTGAACCCGATCGCGGAGCCGGCGCCCTGCGTGGAACGGACCGGCCCGCCCAGATCCTGCGCCGAGGCGCCGGCGGCAAGCGTGGACAGGGCGATGACGGCGATGGCAAAGCGCATGGGCGAATCTCGTGGCAGCGTGATTACGATGCTGCGACAGCTAGCACGTCCCTTGGCAAACACACGATCAATTTCGTGGATTCCTCCGCATCTGTTGCATGAACGCCCGAGCCGCCGGCGAAACGACCGCGCGTGGCCGCCGGGTGCGGCAGGCCGCGGACCGGCAAGGCGCTTCCCCTTCGCTCTCCGGCGCCTTACCCCCGGGGGATGCTGAGCTACCAACACGGATACCATGCCGGGAACGCGGCCGACGTGCACAAGCACGCGGCGCTCGCCGTGGCGCTGCGCTACCTGACGCGGAAGGACAAGGCGCTGAGCTACCTCGAGACGCATGCCGGGCGCGGGCTCTACGATCTCGGGGGCGCGATGGCCGCGCGCACGGGCGAGGCGGCGGCGGGCGTGGGACGGCTCCTGTCGCGCTTTCCCGCAGACCACCCCTACCCGGCCGCGCTGGCCGCGATCCGCGCCGCGCACGGGCCGGACGCCTATCCCGGCTCGCCGCGCCTTGCCGCGCATCTTCTGCGCCGGTTCGACCGAATGGACTTGGCCGAGCTGCACCCCGCGGAACACGCGGCCCTGCTCGAGGCGATGCCCGCGAGCCCGAACACCCGCGTCCACCGTCGCGACGGACTGGAGATGGCGCGCGCCCTCGCCCCGCCCGATCCGCGCCGGGGGCTGATGCTGATCGATCCGTCATGGGAGATCCGCACCGAGTACGAGCGCCTCGCCGCGCTGCTGCCGCAGCTCAACCGCAAGTGGAACGTCGGCGTGCTGATGCTGTGGTATCCGCTCCTGCCCGACCGCCGCCACGGCCCGATGCTCCGCGCCCTGCGCGCGGCGATCCCGGACCTGTTCGTGCACGAGGTACGTTTCCCGCCGGCGCGTGCGGGGCACGGTATGGAGGGCTCCGGCCTCGCGGTGGCGAACCCGCCCTGGGGGCTCGTGCAGGCCGCGGACGACCTGACCCGCATCTTCGAGGAGGAACCATGACAAGGGGATACTGGATCGCGCAGGGACGGGTGGACGACCCGGAGCGCTACGATCTCTATCGCGCGGCCAACGCCGCGCCGCTCGCGGAGCATGGCGGCCGGTTTCTCGTGCGGGGCGGGACGCAGGAACTGCGCGAGGGCGCTGCGAAGCCCCGCACGGTCGTCATCGAATTCCCCAGCTACGCCGCCGCCCGCGCCTGTTACGACAGCGACGCCTATCAGGCGGCGATCCGTCTGCGGCAGGGGATCAGCGAGACCGATCTGGTGATCGTCGAGGGCTGGAACGGATAGGGCGTCCGGTTGCGCCGGGCATCCCCCCCGCCGGCGCATCCGCGCGCATTCCAGCTATGCCCCACCTTCTTCCGGCGGGGCTCGTTCAGCCCCTCGGATCGTTCCGCCCGGCGGCAAGCCGAGCGACCCAGACCGCCCCCCCCGGGCGGGGCCGCCCATTGCCGTAGCGCGCCTGACAATCACAACATGGGAGGCAGGGCCACCCGATCCTGCGTCTGCTTGCCCTCTCGAAAGGTCACGATCCCCCTACTGCTCGGCCCGCACGTCACCGGCGTATCCACGAATCAAAGACAGATTCCCCGATCGGGTGGGTCGCGACGCAATGGCGTCGATCCCGCCGACGGCGGCCGGCAAGTGCGCTCTGGCCGTGGCGCGTCTACACACCTATATGCCGGACATGTTCGTCGATCTTCTCCGCCGCCTCACCACGCCCGAACCGGGCCCCTTTCCCGAACCGGACGCCCGTCTCGCGCTCGCCGCTCTCATGGTGCGCGTCGCCCGCAGCGACGGGAACTACGCGGCGGCGGAGATCTCCAGGATCGATCGCATCCTGATGCGCCGTCACGGCCTTGATGCCTGGGGCGCCGAGGCGCTCCGCAAGGAGGCCGAGGAGCTGGAGGCCGAGGCGCCCGACACCGTTCGCTTCACGCGCGCGGTCAAGGACGCGATACCTCTGGAGGAGCGGATCGCGGTGATCGAGGCGCTCTGGTCGGTCGTCCTCGCGGACGGAACGCGCGACGAGGAGGAGGACGGGCTTCTCAGGCTCCTCGCCAACCTCCTCGGCATCGCCGATCGCGACAGCGCGCTGGCGCGGCAGCGGGCCGAGGCGCGTCTTTAGGGCCTCGGCCGGGGCCTCGTCGCGACGGCACGTCCGTCCGCCCATTGCATTCCGGCGGGATTTGCGGCGTAAACGTGCGAACGCAAACCTTGGAAAGCGCCCCGTGACCGACGCGCCTCCCGTTCTCGAAATCCGTGGGCTCCACAAGGCCTATGCCTGTCTGGAAGTGCTGAAGGGCATCGACCTCCTTGCCCGGCAGGGCGAGGTCGTCTCGCTGATCGGCTCCTCGGGATCGGGAAAATCCACGCTTCTGCGCTGCGCCAACCTGCTCGAGGACAGCCAGAAGGGGGAGATCCTGTTTTGCGAAGAGCCCGTGCGCTGGCACGGGAACGGGCATGCCCGGCGGCCGGCCGACCCGAAGCAGGTCACGCGCATCCGCACCAACCTTTCGATGGTGTTCCAGTCCTTCAACCTCTGGTCGCATCTCACGATCCTGCAGAACGTGATGGAGGCGCCGGTCCACGTGCTGAAGCGCGACCCCGGCGAGGTCGAGGCGGCGGCGCGCGGCTATCTCGACAAGGTGGGGATCGGCGACAAGGCCGACGCCTGGCCCGCGCAGCTTTCGGGCGGCCAGCAGCAGCGCGCCGCCATCGCCCGAGCGCTCGCCATGGAGCCGCGCGCGCTTCTTTTCGATGAGCCGACCTCCGCGCTCGACCCCGAACTCGAGCAGGAGGTGATCCGCGTCATCAAGGCGCTCGCCGCCGAGGGGCGCACCATGGTCATCGTCACCCACGACATGAACCTCGCCCGCGATGTGAGCGACCACGTCGTTTTCCTGCATCAGGGCCTGATCGAGGAGCAGGGGCCGCCCGACCGCCTGTTCGGTGCGCCCCGGTCCGAACGCCTCCGCGGCTTCCTCAGCGCCGTCGCCGCATGACCATCCCGCCAGCCCCGACCACAGGGGCGGCCCAACACGGAGAGACCACATGAGAGCCATCGCCATCGCCGTCGTCCTCGCGCTCGGGGGCAATGCCGCCCTTGCGCAGGACACTATCCGCATGGGGACCGAGGGCGCCTACCCGCCCTACAATTTCCTTAACGACGCGGGCGAGGTGGATGGGTTCGAGCGCGAGCTCGGCGACGAGCTCTGCGTCCGGGCCGAACTGACCTGCGAATGGGTCACGAACGACTGGGATTCGATCATCCCGAACCTGACCTCGGGGAACTTCGACACGATCATCGCCGGCATGTCGATCACCGACGAGCGCGACGAGGTGATCGACTTCACGCAGAACTACATCCCGCCTGCAGCGTCAGCCTATGTCGGGATGTCGGAGGATGCGGATATCGAGAACGGCGTCGTCGCCGCGCAGGCCGGGACCATCCAGGCGGCCCATGTCGCCGAGTCGGGTGCGATGCTCCTCGAATACGCGACCTTCGACGAGACGGTGGCCGCCGTCCGCTCCGGCGAGGCCGACGCGGTCTTCGCAGACCGGGACGCGCTGGTGCCCACGGTCGAGGAATCCGCCGGCGAGCTCGCCTTCGTGGGTGATGAGGTCCAGCTCGGCGACGGTATCGGCATGGGCCTGCGCGAAAGCGACACCGAGCTCCGCGAGACCTTCGACGCCGCAATCGAGACGATGAAGGCAGATGGCAGCCTGAACGATCTGATCGTGAAGTGGTTCGGCGAGGACGCCGACATCTACGAGTGAACCTTCGTGGGGGCCGTGGATAAGATGTCGCCGCCGGCTTCGGCCCCTGCCCACCGCGGTGCGGGTGTTCCTGCTTCTCTGGGACTACACGCCCCCCGTTCCCCATTCGCGGTGGCCATTCGGCAGGACGGCCCCGAAGCTGTCCGGCAAGAAACCGCGAAGTGTGTCGTGGCCGAGACGCCGCAGCCGGGCGCCGCGATTGTCGCCATGCGCCCGGTGGATCGTCGCGACATCCCCGAAGAACGGCGCGGTCCACGTCTTGGGCTGCCCCGCCATTTCGGCTTTACCGTCAGATGGGATCGCCCCCAGGGAATGCGACCATGAATGCGATCTCGCAAGAGCGGCGCCGACATGCGGGATGGGGGACGTAATGCTCCCCGCCTGCACCGATCCCGCCACGCTCGAGGGCCTGCCCTGGCTTCTGTGCTATCTGACCACGGGCAAGCACCTGTCGCTCTACTGGGCGGTGGGCACCGTGCTCCTGCTGCTCGCGATCACGGCGCCGGCGGCAATGGCCTTCGGCTTCGGCGGCGCGGTGGCGGCGCGGTCCGGCGTGCTGCCGCTCCGGTGGCTCGGCAAGGGCTACATCGCGATCGTGCGCGGCGTGCCCGACATCGCATTCTTCCTGTTCTTCGTGATCGCCCTCGACCAAGGGATCGAATACCTGCGCCACAGGATCAAATGCCCGGATTGGGACCAGCCGGTGCGGCAGGGCAGCGACTTCCTCGTCTGCGACGTGGCCAAGATGCCGCTCGGCAACGCACCGCAATGGGTGCACGAGACCTACGGCTTCGCGCTCGCCGTGCTGACCTTCGCCATCGTCTTTGGCGCCTTCGCGGCCAACGTGCTTTATGGCGCGATGCGGGCCGTGCCGCGCGCGCAGGTCGAGACGGCGGAGGCCTACGGAATGACGCGCGGGCAGACCTTCCGGCGCATCGTCGTGCCGCAGATGTGGACTTACGCGCTGCCGGGCCTCGGCAACCTGTGGATGATCCTCATCAAGGCCACCCCGCTTCTTTTCCTGCTCGGCGTGGAGGACATCGTCTACTGGGCGCGAGAGCTCGGCGCGGCAAAGACGTCGCGGTTCACCGATTATCCGCATCCCGACTGGCGGGTCTGGTACTTCCTCGCGCTCCTCGTCTTCTACCTCGTCTTCACCCGCCTTTCCGAGATCGTCCTCGCACGTCTGTCGGCGCGGGCGAGCCACGGGCAAGCCACGGCGGCGGGCGAGCGGCTGCGCCGGGCGGGCGCCAACGCGGGACCGCACTGATGTGCTGGGAGACGCTTCTCGATTACGGTCTGCGCTCGCTGGGCATCGGCGAGCGCCTGCTGCCGCGTGCCGACTTCACGCTCTGTCAGCAGGTCGTCCTGATCGGCTCCGGCATGATCTGGAACGTCTATTTCGGCGTGCTTGCCCTCATCTCGGGCTTCGCGCTCGCGACGCTGCTGGCGGTGGGCAAGGCCTCCGACAACGCGCTCCTGCGCAAGCCCGCGGAATGGTTCGTGTTCGTGTTCCGCGGCTCGCCGCTCTTTATCCAGTTCTTCTTCGGCTACTTCCTGTTCCTGTCGCTGAAGCAGGTGGCCCCCGTCTTCGAGCCGTTCTCCTCGGCCTGGATGGGCGCGCTCGTCGTGCTGTTCCTCAACACCGCGGCCTACTCGGCCGAGATCTTCTACGGCGGATTGCAGGCCGTGCCGAAGGGCGACCTCGACGCGGCCTCGGCCTACGGGCTGACCGGATGGCGGCGGTTCCGGCGGATCACCTGGCCCACCATGCTGCGCCTGGCCTGGCCGGCCTACACGAACGAGGCGATCTTCCTGTTCCACGCTACCACGCTCGTCTTCTTCACCGGTTTCCCCGCACGGCAGCAGAACGGCGACGCGCTCTATTACGCGAGCTACTTCGCGGACAAGACGTTCAACCCCTTCGTACCCTACCCGATCCTTGCGGGGTACTTCATCCTGTTGACGCTCGTTATTATCGGGCTCATGGGCCACGTGAACAGCCGGCTGAACCGTCATCTGCCGCAGACCACCATCCGGCGTCCGCGCCTCCTGCCGCAGATCATGCGATGAAGGACCGCGGCGTCGATCCCGCAGGGGCGGCCGCCGATGCCGAGCAGGAGAGCCGGGAAGGATGGCTGCACCGCCATCCGCACATCCATTCGGTGCGCGTCGCCGCCTGCGACCTGAACGCCCAGGCCCGCGGCAAGCGGGTGCCGCGCCGCTTCGCACACGCCCTCGAGACCAACGGCACACGGTTTCCCTTCTCGATCCTGAACCTCGACATCTGGGGCGAGGATATCGAGAACAGCCCGCTCGTCTTCGAAAGCGGCGACGCCGACGGACACCTGCACCCGACCGAGCGGGGCTTCGTGCCGATGCCCTGGCTCGACACGCCGACCGCGCTCCTGCCCGTGTGGATGTTCCACCGGGACGGCCGGCCCTTCGCAGGCGATCCGCGTCACGCGCTCGCCGCCGTGCTGGCCCGCTACGCCGGACGCGGGCTCACCCCGGTCGTGGCGACGGAGATGGAGTTCTACCTCGTCGACGACTCGACGCGGCAGCTCCGCGTGCCGAAGGCCCCCGGCTCGGGCAAGCGGCGTCCGGGAGCGGAGACGCTGTCGATGCGGGCCCTCGACGCGTTCGACCTGTTCTTCACACAGCTCTACGATTCCTGCGAGGCGATGGACATTCCTGCCAACACCGCCATTTCCGAGGCCGGGATCGGGCAGTTCGAGATCGACCTCGCGCACCAGTCCGATGCGCTGAAGGCGGCGGACGACGCTTGGCTCTTCAAGCTCCTGATCCAGGGACAGGCGCGCAAGCACGGCTTCGCGGCGAGTTTCATGGCCAAACCCTATCCGGACTACGCCGGCAACGGGATGCACGTGCACTTCTCCGTCCTGGACCGGGACGGGCGCAACGTCTTCGACGACGGCACGGCAAAGGGTTCGGACACGCTCCGCCACGCGGTC
Source organism: uncultured Jannaschia sp. (assembly GCF_947494025.1). Taxonomy (GTDB): domain Bacteria; phylum Pseudomonadota; class Alphaproteobacteria; order Rhodobacterales; family Rhodobacteraceae; genus Jannaschia. The sequence continues at coordinate 238,418 of NZ_CANLTQ010000003.1, read as the reverse complement.
GCGGGGCTTCTGGCCGCCGCGCCCGCCTCGACGCTGATCTTCGCGCCGCACCTGAACAGCTACGACCGGCTCGTCCCCGGCGCGCATGCACCGACCGGGCTTGCCTGGGCGTACGAGAACCGGACCGCCGCGATCCGCATCCCCGAGGCGGCGCCCGAACATCGGCGGATCGAGCACCGCATTTCCGGCGGGGACGTGAACCCCTATCTCCTGCTCGCCGTGATCCTCGGCGCGGCGCTCGCGGGGATCGAGGATCGCTTGACTCCGCCCGCGCCAATCAAGGGCAACGCCTACGCGCAGGATCTGCCGCGAATTCCCGGCGCCTGGATCGACGCGATCGAGCGGTTCGAGGGCGACCCGATGACCCCGCGCCTCCTGCCCGAGGCGCTGGTCCGCAACATGGTCCTGACCAAGCGGCAGGAGATGCGCGACATCGAGGATCTGACCGAGGCGGAACGGTTGGACCTCTACCTGGACACCGTGTGAGCACAGGCGTCCTGCTGGCAGTGCTCGGCGCGGCCTTCTTCCATGCCGCCTGGAACGGCCTCGTGAAATCGGGCACGTCCAAGGTCGGTGGGATGGCGATCATGACGCTGATCCAGGGGATCGCCGGGGGCGCCGTGGCGCTGTTCCATCCGTGGCCCGCGCCTGAGGTCTGGCCCTGGCTCCTCCTGTCGGGCGCGTTCCACGCGGGCTACAAGCTGTTCCTCGCCTTCGCCTACGAGCAGGGCGACCTGAGCCGCGTCTACCCCATCGCACGCGGCGCGGCGCCGATGATCGTCCTGCTCGTCGGGCCGCTCGTTCTGACCGACGTACTCAGCGCGGCGGAGATCGCGGGCATCCTGCTCCTCGGGGGCGGCATCGCGACGATGGCGGCGGGGTCGCTGCGCGCACGGGAGGCGCGGCGGCTCGTGCCCTATGCGCTCGGCTCGGCGGCGATGACGGCGGGCTACACCATCGTCGACGGCTCGGGTGCGCGGGTGGCCGCCTCGGCCGCTCAATATGTAGGCTGGCTCTTCCTCCTCGACGTCGCGATCTTCTCGCCGCTCGTCACCTGGCTGCGCGGTCCCGCGCTCTGGCGCGCGGACCGGCGGACCTGGGCGGTCGGCGCACTCGCCGCGACCTTCAGCTACGGCGCCTACGCGGTCGCGGTCTGGGCGATGACGGTGGCGCCCATCGCGCTCGTCGGCGCGCTGCGGGAAACGTCGATCCTGTTCGCCGTGCTGATCGGCTGGGGCCTAATCGGCGAGCGCGTGGACCGCTGGAAAAGTGCGGCGGCCGTGTTGATTGTCGGCGGGGTCGCGGTGACGCGGTTGTGACGGAACGCGTGTCGTCCTGACGCAGGCGCATTGATCCCCGGAGTGGTCGGCTAGGTGGTTGCGCGACGCCACGAACGGCGTCTCAAGGGAGACACATAATGATCCGCAGAACATTCCTTTCGATCGCTGCTGCCACCGCCTTCGCCGTACCCGCCTACGCGCAGGACATGGACATCGTCGACACCGCGACCGAAGCTGGCAATTTTACCACGCTTCTCGCCGCCGCTGAAGCCGCGGGCCTGGTCGAGACCCTGAAGGGCGACGGCCCCTACACCGTCTTCGCGCCCACGGACGACGCGTTCGCCGCTCTGCCGGAGGGCACTGTCGACGAACTCCTGATGCCCGAGAACCAGGAGCAGCTCACGTCGATCCTGACATACCACGTCGTCCCCGGCGCGGTCATGTCGAGCGACCTGACTGACGGGATGATGCCCGAAACCGTCGAGGGCAGCACGCTCGAGATCGGCACCACCGACGGCGTGATGGTCAACGACGCGACCGTCACCCAGCCGGACATCGAAGCCTCGAATGGCGTGATCCACGTCATCGACACGGTGCTGATGCCCTCGATGTGAGACCGGACGGGGCGGCCTCTGCTGCCGCCCCGCTTCACCCGGGACCATTCCGTCCCCCCGCTCCCGTCCTCGCCTTGCGGATGCGCGCATCCCGGCCTAGCCTCGCGGCACGCATCGCAAGCGCAGGTTTTCATGCATATCGGAATTCTCCAGGCGGGCCATACGCCGCCGGAACTTCGCGCCGAACTCGGCGATTACGACGCCATGTTCGCACGGCTTCTCCACGGGCACGACTTCGCGTTCTCCGCCCACGACGTCGAGAACATGGTCTTCCCCGAGGACGTGCATGCCGCCGATGGCTGGCTCGTCACCGGGTCGCGGCACGGCGCCTACGAGGATCATCCCTTCATCCCCCCGCTCGAACGCTTCGTGCTGGACGCGATGGCGGCCGACGTGCCGGTGGTGGGCATCTGTTTCGGTCACCAGATCGTCGCGCAGGCCCTGGGCGGCCGCGTCACGAAATTCCCCGGCGGCTGGGCCCTTGGCCGCGCGGATTACGCGACGGCGGGCGGTCATACGCTGACGCTCAACGCGTGGCACCAGGATCAGGTGACGGACCTGCCCGACGGGACCGTGGTGCTGGCCGGAAACGAGTTCTGCGTCAACGCGATCCTTGCCTACGGGCGCCGCGCTTTCACGGTGCAGCCGCATCCCGAGTTCGACGATGCGCTTATCAATGCGTTCGTGTCGCTCCGCCGCGGTACTGGGACCTATCCGGACGCACTCATGGACGCGGCCGCCGCCGAGACCGGCCGCCCGGTCGACGCGGACCGCATCGCTGCCGCCGTTGCGCGGTTTTTCAAGATGCGGGTGGCCGATGTCGAAGGCTGATTCGACCCACGCCCCCCTGCCCCCGTCCGGCTCCAACTGGGTGGAGCGCGCGCCGCCGCATGCCCGCGCCTATGTGGAGGGCCGGCGCCTTGACGAAGTGGAGTGCATCGTCGCCGACCTGTCGGGCATCGCCCGGGGCAAGGCGATGCCGGCGGCCAAGTTCGCCAAGCAGAGCCACTTCTATCTGCCGAACTCGATCTTCCAGCAGACGATCACCGGCGACTGGGCCGATGACGGCGACGCCGCTTTCCTCGAGCCCGACATGGTGCTGACGCCGGACTTCTCGACCACCTGCGCCGCGCCCTGGACGGCCGACTGGACGATGCAAGTGATCCACGACATGTACGATCAGGCCGGCGCGCCGGTGCCGATGGCGCCGCGCAACGTGTTGAAGCGCGTCGTCGGCCTCTATCATGACCGCGGTTGGAAACCGGTCGTCGCCCCGGAGATGGAGTTCTACCTCGTCGCCCGCAACGTCGATCCTTCGAAGCCGGTGGAGCCGCCGATGGGCCGGTCGGGTCGGCGCGCGGCGGCGCGGCAGGCCTATTCCATGTCGGCGGTCGACGAATACGGCCCCGTGATCGACGACATCTACGACTTCGCCGAGGCGATGGGCCTGGAGATCGACGGCATCCTGCAGGAAGGCGGCGCCGGTCAGGTGGAGATGAACCTGCGCCACGGCGACCCGGTGAAGCTGGCCGACGAGATCTTCTACTTCAAGCGCCTGATCCGCGAGGCGGCGCTGCGCCACGATTGCTACGCGACCTTCATGGCCAAGCCCATTCAGGAGGAGCCGGGCTCGGCCATGCATATCCATCACTCGATCGTGGACATGGAGACGGGACGCAACCTCTTCGACGGCGGCGGCGGGACCGAGACGGCGGCGTTCCTGCATTTCATCGGCGGAATGCAGCGGCACCTGCCGTCGGTCATCGCGCTGCTGGCGCCCTACGTGAACTCCTACCGCCGCTACGTCCGGGACTTCGCCGCGCCGATCAACCTCGAATGGGGACGCGACAACCGCACGACCGGCCTGCGCGTGCCGGTCTCCGAGCCGGAGGCGAAGCGGGTGGAGAACCGGATCGCGGGGATGGATTGCAACCCGTATCTGGCGCTCGCCGGCTCCTTGGCCTGCGGCTATCTCGGACTGATGAGAGAGATCGAGCCGGCGCCGCAATTCACTGGCGACGCCTACGATTCCGGGGAGGGCATCCCGCGCGACCTGTCCGCCGCGCTCGACCTGTTCGATGCGGATACCGAGATCCACGAGGTCCTGCATCCGCGCTTCGCCGCCATCTACGCCGCGGTGAAACGGCTGGAGCACGGGGCGTTCCTGCAGGTGATATCGCCATGGGAGCGTGAGCATCTGCTCCTGAACGTATGAGCTGGCTGCATGCGAACGGCGACGCCTGGCCCGGCACGATCTACGACGAGGGGCTGGCGCCGGCGCCCGGGCATCCGCCGCTCCGCGCCCGGCGCGAGGCCGATCTCTGCGTCGTGGGGGGCGGGATCACCGGGCTGTCGGCCGCGCTCCACGCCGCGCGGGCGGGCATGTCGGTCGTGGTGCTGGAGGCGCAGCGCGTGGGCTGGGGCGCGTCGGGGCGCAACGGCGGGCAGATCGGGCGCGGCTTCAACTGGTCGCAGCGGCGGCTGGAGGCGAAGCTGGGCGAGCGGACGGCCCGCGCGCTCTGGGATCTGTCGGAGGAGGCGGTGCGGCTGACGCGCGACGCGCTGCCGCCCGAGGCGGGGCACCGCTCGGGCATCCTGACGGCGGCGCGCTCGGACGGGGAACTGGCGCGGATCGCCGAGGATGCCGAGTGGATGAACGGCCGCTACGGGACCGGGACGCGGGTGCTGACCCGCGACGAGATCGCGGCGGCGATCGGGACGCGGGCCTATGCGGGGGGCGTGCTCGACCGGGTGGGCGGCACATGCAACCCGCTGGCCTATATCCGCGCGCTGGCAAGGCAGGCCACCGAGGCGGGCGCGGTGATCCACGAGCGCTCGGAGGTGCACCGCGTCCACGGGACCGAGGCCGCGACCGCGCAGGGGGCCGTCGCCGCGCGGTTCGTGCTGCACGCGACGAACGGGTATTCGCCGCACCTGACCGGGCCGACGGCGGCGCGGGTGCTGCCGATCAACAACTACATCGCCGCGACCGCGCCGGTGCCGGGGGCCGAGGGACGCGACGGCTTCGCGGTGGCCGACGACCGCTTCGTGGTGAACTACTTCCGCTGGACGCCCGAGGGGCGGCTCATCTACGGCGGCGGCGAGAGCTACGGCCGCCGCTTCCCGCGCGACATACCGTCAAAAGTCCGCGCCAACCTCGCCCGCGTCTATCCGGAGCTGGCGGAGGTGGAGTTGACCCATGCCTGGGGCGGCACGCTCGCGGTGACGGCGACGCGCCTGCCGTATCTGGCGGAGGTGGCGCCGGGCGTCTTCGCGGCGGGAGGCTATTCCGGGCACGGGCTGGCACTGGCGGGCCTCGCGGGGCGGGTGGCGGTCGAGGCGATGCGGGGCGAGCGCGCCCGCCTCGACCTCCTCGCCCGCCTCCCCGTGCCGGCGCTTCCGGGCGGGCGGATCTTCGGACCGTGGGCGGCGCAGGCGGGGATGGTTTGGGGGGCGATGCGCGATCGGGTCTAGCCAACCGATCGCTCCGGTAAAGCGATCGGAGCGCAGAGCGCCCGGAGCGTAAACGGAGGGCTAGGGAACGGCTCTGATCGTCCTGTAAATGTAAGGGCCGAAACCGAGGCATGCGCCCGACCGAGGGGGGCGTGGAACACGCCCGCCATGGGGCGGACGGGCGTGTGCCGGGCCGCGGGGCGACCCGGCCTCGTGGAGTGAGGTGGGGTCCTACGTCAGCCGGATCGGGGTTTCCGCTGAGCGTGCTAGTCGCCGTCCGCTCCCGCTATAAGGATCAAGCAAGGTGGGACTTAGCAGAATGTCGATCTATTCATATCTAATTATTTTCCTATAGCGAAAGACGGCGCTAAATTCTCATTACCCTTTGCTTATCATTTCCTTTAAACAGGGAGGTCCCGAATTTTGGTGATAAGCTTCTTACCATGACCGAGGAGCCAATCGTGTCCATACTCCATTATACATTCCAAGTGCCGCTCTCTACTTATTACGATTACAGGTGGCTTATACTCGACACCTTTATTAATAAAGGGCTCAGGCCGAAGAAACATCTCGCGTGAAACCCTACTCTCAGGATGGCTTTTTGAAACAACCCCCTTCTCAAAATCTGGGAGCCTTTCATAGCTGAAAGTACCATCTGCGCTTTCAACGGCAACTTGGTTGTTATAGGCATTAGATGGGGCGGTCTGTATATTATTTCCGTTACTAACTTGCAAAATTCTCGGGTAAGATGCTGTTCCAAGAATTGTATTCCCTAATGTTGGGACAACGGATCTTGAAACGGTATAAGTTGAAGCAGACCGAGCTTGCCTGATATATTGTAGTATAGGACTGCTTTTGACCTGCGGCTCAAGATTCGGCAAAAGCCGACTATCGAATAATAATTTGTTACGGGCCTTTATAAGCTCAAAAGCGTCTCTCCATTCTTTTATATAATCATGCCAGAAATCTTCTAACGCACCCCAATCGGCTGCTTGGTGAAAGCCTCTAAGACAGCTTTCGACCTTACCAAGAGACCTTTCTACCGCATAAGCTTCGTCCCGCCTAACAAACATCTCGTTCCACCTTATTTGGCTCAGCAATCACATAGGCTATTCGAAAAGACGATTCCTATGGCATCTAAAACATCCCGCTTAATCTAACCTATAATATATGGGATACTTTCAAGCCATCTATCTCACCACTCCCATAAACTCCCGCCATTCCCCTTTGCTCATCCCGCTCGTCTCCTGCGTCACCTCTTCCCCCGCCAGCATCCGCCGGACGCAGTCCACCCCCCGGGCCGAGAGCGACGCCCCGCCCAGCCGGTAATCCTCGAAGGCCGCGTAGGCCGCCGGGACCCAGTCGCGGACGATCTCGCACAGCGCCTCGGCGTAGACGCGGATCTCCATCTGGGCGTGGGGATCGGCGCGCAGGCGCAGGAAGTGGAACAGGTTGTGGAGGTCCACCTTCCAGTACCATTGCGTGTAGACGTTCGCGGGCAGGTTCATCCGCGCCAGCTCCCGCGCGAGTCCCTGCTGGCCCTCCTGCGAGATCATCGCCTCGTAATGGTCGTAGGCGCGGTTCGCGTCGTCGCGGAGCCAGCGGAGCACCCGCGCCGCCTCCTCCCCCGCGAGCGCCTCGCCCCGGCCCTGATTGTTGACCTCGGATTGCGCGGCGAGGTGTTCGGGCGCGGGGATGTAGAACTCCCGGTCGAGGATCGAGTAACGGGCGGAATACTCGTTCACGTTGGCGGTGCGGTGGCGGATCCATTGCCGCGCCACGAAGACGGGGAGCTTCACGTGGAGCTTCACCTCGCACATCTCGAAGGGGGTCGAGTGCCAGTGCCGCATCAGGTAGCGGATCAGCCCCTCGTCGTTGGAGACGGCCTTGGTGCCCCGCCCGTAGCTCACCCGCGCGGCCTGACAGATCGCCGCGTCGTCGCCCATGTAGTCCACCACCCGGATCATCCCATGGTCGAGCACCTCGTGGGCCGTATGGAGGTGACGCTCCATCCCCGGGGCCACGGCGCGCAGGGTGGGGGTGGGGGTCGCGCGAAGCTCCTCGATCTCGGCCAGCTGTTCCGGTGTCATGTCGTCCCTCGCATCGGTTTTGCGGGGACGCTACAGGGCACCCCGCGCGCGGGACAGAGGGGCGGCGTGATTTCGGTCGCCCGCGTCCTACGTGCCGCGGGGAACAGGAACGGAGGGCATATGCCGACGACTTATCTGCACACCATGGTCCGGGTGAAGGATCTCGACAAGACGATCGAGTTCTTCAAGCTGCTGGGGCTTCAGGAGCGCCGCCGGAGCGAGAACGAGAAGGGGCGCTTCACCCTCGTCTTCATGTGCCCGCCGGAGCAGGCCGACGGGACGGCGGACGTGGAGTTGACCTACAACTGGGACGGCGACGAGAAGCTGCCCGACGATTCGCGGCATTTCGGACACCTCGCCTACACGGTCGACGACATCTACGAGATGTGCCGGACGCTGCAGGAGGCGGGCGTGACCATCAACCGGCCGCCGCGCGACGGGCACATGGCCTTCGTGCGCTCACCCGACAACGTGTCGGTCGAGCTGCTTCAGGCGGGCGAGGCGAAGGAACCGCAGGAGCCCTGGGCCAGCATGGAGAATACCGGCCACTGGTAGGGGTTCAATCCACGGGGAGGACCGCGGCGGCGACGCGCCGTCCCTCCCCCACCAGCACGTTGTAGGTGCGGCAGGCGGCAGGGGTGTTCATCGCCTCGAGCCCGAGCCCCGCCGCCTCCACCGCCTCGCGCAGGTCGCGGGGGACATGGGCGATCTCGGTTCCGGTGCCGACGAAGATCACGTCCACCTTCCCGGCAAGGGCGGTCAGCGCGTCGATGTCGGCGTAGCCCTGCCAGCCGCGCAGGCCGCCCGGATGGACGATCACCGCGCCCTGCACCACGTCACCGCCGACCCGGAAGAAGCCGGGGCCGTAGCCGTCGAAGGGGCGGGCGTCGTCGTAGGTCATCTCGGTAAGTTGCATGCGGGTCGAGGTAGGGCCGGGCCCTCAGTCGAACAAGGGCAGGCCCGCCACCGCGATGACGAGATGGGCGAGCGTGCGGTAGCGACAGGATCGCGACCGCCTTGGACGCCACGACGCCGGCGGCGATCGGAAGAAAGATGAGGGCGGTCCCGAACCCCGTGAAGCCGAGGCGGAGCCTGGCGACGAACGTGGCGCCCAGCAGCAGACCAGCCCCGGCTCCGCCAGGGCCGATCCGGGTGCTTCAGGCATCGATATCGGCGAATTGCGTGCCAGCCTCGGCGGGCTTCTTTGGGTCGCGGTCGACCCCGAGCATCAGGACGATATTCTTGGCGACATAGACCGACGAATAGGTGCCGACGACGATGCCCCACAGGATCGCGAAGACGAAGCCCCGGATCACGTCGCCGCCGAGGACAAGCAGCGCGGCAAGCGCGACGAGCGTCGTGCCCGAGGTCATGATCGTCCGGCTCAGCGTCTCGTTGACGGAACGGTTCATCACTTCGATCAGGGACGTCTTCTTGTATTTGATAAGGTTCTCGCGAAGCCGGTCGAAGATCACGACCGTATCGTTGATGGAATAGCCGATGATCGTCAGCAGCGCCGCGATCGTGGCGAGATCGAAGCGGATCTGCAGAAGCGAGAACAGCCCGATCGTCACGATCACGTCGTGAAACAGGGCCGCCACAGCGCCGATCGAGAACTGCCACTCGAACCGCAGCCAGATGTAGAAGAGGATCGCGAGGAGCGACGCCCCGACCGCAAGGAGAGCGGTGGTGATGAGTTCGCCCGAAACCTTCGGCCCAACGGATTCGACCGACGGAAAGGTGATGGAAGGGTCGACCTCCTGCAGCGCTGTTTCCACCGCCGCGATCGTCTCGGGCGTGACCGCCTCCGCCCCCTCCTGCGCCTGGATGCGGATTTGCGCGACGTTCTGGTCGGCCTCGAAGGTCGGGTCGAACACCTCGGTGATGGTCACGTCGCCCAGCCCCAGCGGCGCGATCGCGTCGCGATAGGCGCCGACATCGACGCTCTCCGCGCTTTCGGTCCGGATCGTCGTGCCGCCGAGGAAATCGATGCCGAAGTTCAGCCCCACCGTGAGCCAGATGACGATGCTGGCGATCACCGCCACGACGGAGGCACCGAGCGTCAGCCTGCGGTACATGAAGAAGTCGTAGTTCGTCTCGGCCGGAACCAGTCTCAGGCGCATGTCAGACCTCGATCTGTTTGGGACGGCGGCGCTCGAACCACATCACGATGAGAAGCCGCGTGACGAAGATCGCAGTGAAGACGGAGGTAAGGATGCCGATGCCGAGCGTCACCGCGAAACCGCGAACGGGCCCGGAGCCCAGGAGGAACAGGATCACGGCGATGATGAACGTCGTGATGTTGGCGTCCACGATGGCCGACAGCGCGCGCTCGTAACCCAGATCGATGGCCCGGGCGGGGCCGCGCGCGGTCTTGAGTTCCTCGCGGATGCGCTCGAAGACGAGGACGTTGGCGTCCACCGCCATGCCGATCGTGAGCACGATGCCGGCGATGCCGGGCAGCGTCAGCGTCCCGCCGATCAGGCTCAGGATGCCGAAGATGAGCATGACGTTCACGCCGAGCGCCACCGTTGCGAACACGCCGAACAACCCGTAGCTTGCGACCATCACGACGACCACGGCGACCATCGCGACGATGGAGGCGACCTTGCCCGCGTCGATGCTGTCCTGGCCGAGCTGCGGCCCGATCGTGCGCTCCTCGAGAAAGGTCATCTCGGCGGGCAGCGCGCCGGCGCGCAAGAGGATGGAAAGCCGGTTGGCCTCCTCCACGCCGAAATTGCCGGTGATCTGGCCCGAGCCGCCGGTGATCGCCTCGTTGATGCGCGGCGCGGTCACCACCTCCTCGTCGAGGACGATGGCGAAGGGGGCGCCGACGTTCTCGGCGGTATAGACGCCGAAGGCGCGCGCGCCGGCCGGGTTGAAGCGGAAGGTGACGGCGGGCTGGCCGTTCTGGTCGAAGGCCGGCTGGCTGTCCACGAGGTCGTCGCCGCTCACGACAGGCGTGCGCTCCAGCGTGTAATATTCGTTCGGATCCTCCAGCCCGCGCAGCAGGATCTGGCTGCCGTCGACGCGTGCCTGCGGATCGGTCCCGCGGGCCACGACCGGATGGAAGGTCAGGCGCGCGGTGGTACCGATCAGCGCCTTCAGCTCCTGCGCCGAGCCGATGCCGGGCACCTGGATCAGGATGCGGTCCTCGCCCTGACGCTGGATCGTCGGCTCCCGCGTGCCGGCCTCGTCGACGCGGCGGCGGATGATCTCGAGCGACTGCTCCATCGTGCGGTTGTCGGTCGCCGCTCGCTCCGTCTCCGAGAGTCGCAGCGTCAGCGTGTCGCCCGACCCCGTAACCTCGATGTCGTCCTGCCCGACGCCACCGAGCGAGACGATGGGCTGCGCCAGATCCCGCACGGCGTCGACGGCGGCCTGAAGCCCCCCGGGCCGGCTGATACGCACCTGCAGCGTACCGGGGGCGCTGTCCTGCCGGCGGATCGTGCCGACCTCGTCGCGCAAGCCCCGCAGCGCATCGCGGACCTCCGGCCAGTAGCCGTCGATCCGGCTCTCGTAGACGTCGCCGAGCTGCACCTCGGCCAGAAGATGCGCGCCGCCGCGCAGGTCGAGGCCGAGATTCATCAGCGAGGCCGGAAGCCAGTCGGGCCAGGCCGCCCGGTCGGCGGCGAGTTCGGGTGTCTCGACAGCACCGCGCTCGACGGCGAGCACAGCGTCGTTGTGGCGCTCGACCCGCGAATAGAACGCATTGGGAAGCGCCAGCGCCAGACCCGCGAGGCAGAGGGCGAGGATCGTCAGCCGCTTCCAGAGCGCGATCTGGAGCATCTCAGGTAGCCGGATCGGTCTTCGAGAGGACCTGTGCCACCGTGGCGCGGACGACGCGGACGCGGACGCCGTCGGCGATCTCCAGTTCGATCTCGTTGTCGTCCTTCACCTTCGAGACCTTGCCGACGATTCCGCCCTGCGTGACCACCTGATCGCCCCGACGAAGCGCGGCGACCATGGCACGGTGCTCCTTCACCTTCTTCTGCTGCGGACGGATCAGGAGGAAGTACATGATCGCGAAGATCAGGATGAGCGGCACGAAGCTCCCGAGTCCGGCGGCGGCGTCGCCCAGGCCCTGCGCGTTGGCGGCGGTTACGAACATGTCCTATCCCTTCGGTTCCGGGGCATCGTGGCGCACCCCTGCCAGAAATCGTGGGCGAACCTATGCGCCGCGTATCGGGCGTGCAAGCGGCGGTGGCAACCTCTGGTCGTGTCTCGACCGCTGTGGCATGTCGCGGGCGACGCGACGACATCGGGGACCGAGCCATGCACGACATCCGCATCATCCGCGACGACCCGGCGGCCTTCGACGCCGCCCTGGCACGCCGGGGGGTGTTGCCGGTTTCCGCCGATCTGCTGGCGCTGGATGAAACGCGCCGGCGCGCGATCACGGGGGCTGAGACCGCGCTGGCCGATCGCAACGCCGCCTCCAAGCAGGTCGGCGCCGCCAAGGCCGCGGGCGACGAGACCGAGTTCCAACGCCTGCGTGGCCTCGTCGCCGCCAAGAAGGAAGAGATCGCAGCCCTCGAGGACGAGGCCCGGAGCGCCGACAATGCGCTGCGCGACGCGCTCCTCGAGATCCCCAATTTGCCGGATGCCGACGTCCCCGACGGCACCGATGAGGCCGACAACGTCGAGATCGCCCGCTGGGGCGAGCCGGCCGCCCTCGACTTCGCTCCGAAGGAGCATTTCGAGATCACGGGCGTGACGCCGGGCATGGATTTCGAGACCGCCGCCAAGCTCTCGGGCAGCCGCTTCGTGTTGCTCCGGGGCGCGGTCGCGCGCGTCCACCGGGCGCTCGCACAGTTCATGCTTGACACGCATGTGCAGGAGAACGGACTGACGGAGCATATGACGCCGGTCCTCGTGCGCGACGACGCGATGCTCGGCACGGACAAGCTGCCGAAATTCGGTGACGACAGCTTTCTGACGCGCGAAGGCTACTGGCTCATCCCCACCTCGGAGGTGACGCTGACCTATTCGGTCGCGAAGGAGGTCCTCGACGAGGCCGCCCTGCCCCGCCGCATGGTCGCGCACACGCTCTGCTTCCGCTCGGAGGCGGGCAGCGCGGGGCGCGACACGGCGGGCATGCTGCGCCAGCACCAGTTCGAGAAGGTGGAGATGGTGTCCGTCACCCACCCCGACCACTCGCGGGAGGAGCTCGACCGGATGACACGCTGCGCCGAAGGCATCCTGGAGCGGCTCGGCCTGCCCTACCGCACCGTCGTCCTGTGCACCGGCGACATGGGGTTCGGCGCACGGCGCACGCACGACATCGAGGTCTGGTTGCCGGGACAGAGCGCCTATCGCGAGATCTCGTCCTGCTCCACCACCGGCGATTTTCAGGCTCGCCGGATGAACGCGCGGTTCCGTCCGGACGGCGGGGGCAAGCCGGACTACGTCCACACGCTGAACGGCTCCGGTCTCGCGGTCGGGCGCTGCCTCATCGCGGTGCTCGAGAACGGTCAGCGCGCCGACGGATCCGTCGTCCTGCCCGAAGTGCTCAGCCCCTGGCTCGGCGGCCGGCTCACGATCACGTCCGAGGGCGCGCTCGTCTGAGCGGAGAACGATCATTCGGGCCGGGAAGAAGCTGGCACGCGCCGTCTTCCCGGTCCGAGACGCTTCCGCGGGAGGCTCCGCGTTCGGCCCGGTGCGCCGCCGTCAGATGTTCGCGACGAGGCCGGGCAGTTCCGCGAGGTTCGCGATGCGGCGAAAGCGCGGGGCGTCCTCGGGCGCGTCGGCACGCTCCAGCGCCCATTCGATCTCCGAAGGGCAGAACACGCCCCAGGCCCCGGCCTCGATGGCCGGGACAACGTCGGACTTCATCGAATTGCCGACCATCAGCGCGCGGTCCGGCCCGTCGCCGTGACGGGCGAAGGCATGGCGGTAGGTGGCGGGGGTCTTGTCGCTGACGATCTCGACCCCGTCGAACAGGTCGCGCAATCCGGATTCCGCGAGCTTGCGCTCCTGGTCGAGCAGGTCACCCTTGGTGATCAGCACGAGCTTGTGGGACCCCGCGAGCGTCCGTACCGCGTCTTCCGCCCCGTCGAGGAGGTGGACCGGATGGCGCAGCATCTCCCGCCCCTCGGCCAGGATCTCGCCGATCACCGCGGCCGGCACCCGGCCATCGGTCACCTCGATCGCGGTTTCGATCATCGACAGGGTGAACGCCTTGATGCCGAACCCGTAATGCCCGATGTTGCGACGCTCCGCCGCGAGCAGCCGCTCCATCAGGTGATCGTTCCCTGCGTGGTCGGCCAGAAGCGCCGCGAAACGCTCCTGCGTCAGGCGGAAGAAGCTCTCGTTCTGCCAGAGCGTGTCGTCGGCATCGAAGCCGATCGTGGTGACCGTCATGCGGCGACCCCCTTTCCTCATGCGCCGCGTTCATTATATCAAGGCATCCAGCCCGTCACCCGCCAATGGATCGCTCCCCATGTCTCCGACCGAGATCACAGCCATGGCCCAGAGTCCCGAGGACGGCGACGGCGACACGTCCGTCGTCACCAAGACCCGTCCGAAGACCGCAAAGCCGCCGCTCTACAAGGTCATGCTCCTGAACGACGACTACACGCCGATGGAATTCGTCGTGATGGTGCTGGAGAAGTTCTTCCAGATCGGCCATTCGCAGGCCGTGGAGATCATGCTCACCGTGCACAAGCGCGGCCTCGCGGTGGTCGGCGTCTTCAGCCACGAGATCGCGGAGACCAAGGTCGCGCAGGTCATGGACTATGCGCGCCGTCACCAGCATCCGTTGCAATGCACAATGGAGAAGGAGGACTAGTCCTCCCCTCGCGATGCAGTCCCGTCTGACCCTTGCTCGCGCGTCCGGTGTCGTGACCTTGCCCGAGGGACGGGTGGCGCTGCTCCGTCCGCCGGTCGACCTCGACCTGGAGGGCCTCGACCCGGGACGTCTCGTCGCGGTGCACGGCTTCCGGCCTGATCACGATGCCCTCGCCGCGCGGGGGCTTTCCGTTTCCACCGGGATCGAGGAACCGGTGGCGGGCGTGGTGGTTTTCGCCACGCGGTCGAAGGCATTGACCCACGCGCTCATCGCCGGAGCCTGCGCCGCCCTGCCCCCGGGCGCGCCGGTCGTCGTCGACGGTCAGAAGGGCGACGGGATCGACTCGCTCCTGAAGGCGTGCCGCGCCGCGTTCGACGTGGGCGAGGTCTTCTCCAAATCCCACGGCAAGTGCTTCGCCTTTCCCGCCGCGCCGGCGCCCGTCGACTGGACCGACGCGCCGGTCGACGCGGACGGGTTCGAAACGCGCGCCGGGGTCTTTTCGGCCGATGGCATCGATCCCGGCTCCGCCCTGCTCGCCGCGGAGATGGGGCCGCTTTCCGGGCGGGTCTGCGACCTCGGCGCGGGCTGGGGGTTCCTGTCCCGCGCGGCGCTCGCCTCGCCGGAGGTCACCGAAGTGGCGCTGGTCGAGGCGGAACGCATCGCCCTCGACTGCGCCCGTCGGAACATCGCCGATCCGCGCGCCGTTTTCCACTGGGCGGACGCGACGCGCTTCGAGGCGGAACCGTTCGACCACGTGCTGAGCAATCCGCCCTTCCACACCTCCCGCAAGGCCGACCCCGAACTCGGGCGCGCCTTCGTGCGGGCCGCCGCCCGCCTGACCGCGCCGCGCGGCCGGTCCGTCTTCGTGGCGAACAGGCACCTGCCCTACGAGGCGACGTTGCAGGAGGCGTTCGGCGCCGTCGTGGTGCTGGGCGAGGTGGCGGGCTACAAGGTGATCCAGGCCGAAAGACCCAAGCGGAGTCGCCCATGAGCTTCAGCATCGAAGGCAAGACCGCCATCGTCACCGGGGCGGCGAACGGGGTCGGCCTCGCCATTGCCCGCCATTTCGTCGAGCAGGGGGCGAACGTCGTCTTCGCCGATCGCGACGAGGGCCGGCTCGAGGCGGAGGTCGGCGGCGCGCAACTCGAGGAGGGCGCGCGCCTGCACTACTTCGCCGGCGACCTGCGCGAACGGCTGACCGTCGCGAATCTGCTCTCGGCCACGATCGACGCCTACGATCGCGTGGACATCCTCGTGAACGCCTCGCGTCAGATGCTGATCACCGACCCGCTCGACGCGGAGGACAACTCGGTGATGACGCTTCTGGAGCAGAACCTGATGACCGCCCTTCGTCTGAGCCAGGCGGTGGCCAAGCGGATGATCCATCAGGCGGCGCAGGACGGACAGGACGAGGGGATCATCGGTACGATCGTCAACGTGGGGTCGATCGCCGGGCGGCGCACGCAGCCGGAGCTTCTCGCCTACTCGATCAGCGCCGCCGCGCTCGACCAGGCGACGCGCAGCCTCGCCGTCTCGCTCGCCCCCGCGCGGATCCGCGTCAACGGCATCGCCATCGGCTCGGTCATGTCGAACAACCTGCAGACCCGTCTCGGCGGCTCCGACGAGCTTCGGCAGGGAATCATCGACGCGACGCCGATGGGCCGGATCGCCGCCCCGGCCGAACTGGCGGAAACGGTGCAGTATCTCGTCTCCGAAGCGTCGGGGTTCATGATCGGGCAGGTCCTGACCGTGGACGGGGGCCGCACGCTGATCGACCCCGTGGTCGAACCCGCGCATTGACGGGCGCGATTGCGGCGCACCCGCGCCTTGCCTATATGCCGCGCATGCCCGACACCCTCCTGACCAACGCTCCGCCGCTTCCGCCCGAGATTGGCCGCCGACGCACCTTTGCGATCATTTCGCATCCCGATGCCGGCAAGACGACGCTGACCGAGAAGTTCCTTCTCTACGGCGGTGCGATCCAGATGGCGGGGCAGGTGCGCGCCAAGGGCGAGGCGCGGCGCACCCGCTCGGACTTCATGAAGATGGAGCAGGACCGGGGCATCTCCGTTTCCGCCTCGGCCATGTCCTTCGACTTCGCGCGGGGGGCGGAGCGCTACCGCTTCAATCTCGTAGACACGCCGGGACACTCCGACTTCTCGGAGGACACCTACCGCACGCTGACCGCGGTGGACGCGGCCGTCATGGTGATCGACGGGGCCAAGGGGGTCGAGAGCCAGACGCGGAAACTGTTCGAGGTTTGCCGCCTTCGCGACCTGCCGATCCTCACGTTCTGCAACAAGATGGACCGCGAAAGCCGGGACACGTTCGAGATCATCGACGAGATTCAGGAGAACCTCGCCATCGACGTGACGCCGGCCTCCTGGCCCATCGGCGTCGGACGCGATTTCATCGGCTGCTACGACCTCCTGCACGACCGGCTGGAGCTGATGGACCGGGCGGACCGGAACCGCGTGGCGGAGACGGTAAAGATCTCGGGACTCGACGACCCGGAGCTGGCCGAGCGCGTGCCGGCCGACCTGCTCGCGACGCTGCGCGAGGAGGTCGAGATGGCGCGGGAGCTGCTGCCACCGATGGATGCGGCCGCCTTTCTCGAGGGCTCGCTTACGCCGATCTGGTTCGGCTCCGCGATCAATTCCTTCGGCGTGCAGGAGTTGATGACCGGCATCGTCGAATACGGCCCGCCCCCGCAGCCGCAGCGCGCCGAGCCGCGTCAGGTCGGCGCCGAGGAGACCAAGGTCGCGGGCTTCGTGTTCAAGGTGCAGGCCAACATGGACCCCAAGCACCGCGACCGCGTGGCCTTCGTCCGCCTCGCTTCGGGCCATTTCGAGCGCGGCATGAAGCTCACCCACGTCCGCTCGAAGAAGCCGATGGCGATCTCCAACCCCGTTCTGTTCCTCGCCGCCGACAGAGAGCTGGCCGAGGAGGCCTGGGCCGGCGACATCATCGGGATCCCCAACCACGGCCAGCTCCGCATCGGCGATGCGCTGACCGAGGGGGAGGCCCTGCGCTTCACCGGCATTCCCTCCTTCGCGCCGGAGCTTCTGCAGGGCGTGCGCGCGGGCGATCCGATGAAGGCCAAGCATCTCGAGAAGGCCCTGATGCAGTTCGCCGAGGAAGGGGCGGCCAAGGTCTTCAAGCCGGCCATCGGCTCCGGCTTCATCGTGGGCGTCGTCGGGGCGCTTCAGTTCGAGGTTCTGGCGAGCCGGATCGAACTCGAATACGGCCTTCCCGTTCGCTTCGAGGCGTCTCAGTTCCAGTCCGCCCGCTGGCTTTCGGGACCGAAGGACGCGGTCGAGGGCGTGATCGCGAAGAACAAGCAGCACATCGCCCACGACAACGATGGCGACCCGGTCTTCCTGACGCGCCTGCAATGGGACATCGACCGCATCGAGCGCGATCACCCGGAAGTTACGCTGTCGGCGACGAAGGAGATGATGGTGTGATCCCGCGCGCGACCGTCGCCGCGGCGCTCGGCCTTCCGGCGACGACGGATGCGCTTCCCGAGGGCGACCTGCCACTCGACCGCTTCGCCGCGCGTTACATCGCCTATCTGGCGTCCGGCGATACCGAGAGCGATGCGGCGGATGGCTGGACCGGGGCGGTGATGGATTACCTGATCGCGGAGGATCCCGATCTCGCGCTGGCCGCGATACGCGCCGGCTTGCCGCAGGACGAGGCCGATCGTCTTTCGGATCCTCTGGCGGAACTGGCGCAACGCCCGAACATGACCGCCGTCATATCGCGCGCGGCGTCGGACGACCCCGCCCTGGCCCGACTGGTCGATCGCGCGAATGCCGGGGATGATTAAGGGGTTCGCCCCGGATCGATGATCCGGAGCGATCCCGTCGCAAGCGATCGGGCGTGATCAGACGACCTTTGCATCCATCGTGATCTCGGTCGCGAGCAGTTTCGAGATCGGGCAGTTCGCCTTCGCCGTCTCGCAGGCGTTGAGCACATCCTGTTCGGACGCGCCGGGCACGCTGACCGTCACGTCGAGATGCGATTTGGTCACTGCGAAGCCGCCATCGACCTCGTCGAGCGTCACGGTGCAGTCCGTGTCGATGGCCGAGGGGGTCATGTCGCTCTGGCCCAGCACCATGCTGAGCGCCATCGAGAAGCATGAGGCGTGGGCAGCCGCGACCATCTCCTCGGGGTTGGTGCCCGGCTTGCCCTCGAAGCGCTGGCCGAAGCCGTAGGGCTGCTTGTCGAACGCGCCGGACTCCATGGAAACGGTGCCCGTCCCGTCCTTCAAGCCGCCTTCCCAATGCGCGGAACCGTGTTTCTTCGGCATGTCGTATTCCTTTCCTCTTGGGTTCGACCCTCAACCCGCGGGCCGCCGGGCCCGTTCCCTTCGCCCCTGCCCGTCGGCGAACGTTGACCGCGAAGCCGTCGTTTGATAGGCGACGCGCGCCTGCCGGATGTAGGCAGACGTTTCCGCGGGGCGCACAGGCAGATCGGCGTCCCACAACCCCCAGAGCGGTCCGGCAATACGGCCCTCCGCTCCAAACAGGACGCACATGACGAGCTTTACCGACCTGAAACTCGACCCGAAGGTTCTCAAGGCCATCGACGCCGCCGGATACACGACGCCCACGCCGATTCAGCTGGGGGCGATTCCCCCCGCGCTCGAAGGGCGCGACGTCCTTGGCATCGCGCAGACCGGCACCGGCAAGACGGCGGGCTTTACGCTGCCGATGATCACCATGCTCTCGAAGGGTCGCGCCCGCGCCCGAATGCCGCGCTCCCTCGTGCTCGCGCCCACGCGGGAGCTCGCCGCGCAGGTAGCCGAGAACTTCGACACCTACGCCAAGGGCAGTCGCCTGACCAAGGCGCTCCTCATCGGCGGCGTGTCCTTCAAGGAGCAGGATCAGCTGATCGACCGTGGCGTCGACGTGCTCATCGCGACGCCCGGCCGCCTCATCGACCATTTCGAGCGTGGCAAGCTGCTGCTGACCGGCGTGCAGATCATGGTCGTGGACGAGGCCGACCGGATGCTCGACATGGGGTTCATCCCCGATATCGAGCGCATCTTCGAGATGACGCCCTTCACGCGCCAGACGCTGTTTTTCTCGGCCACGATGGCGCCGGAGATCGAGCGGATCACCAACAAGTTCCTGTCGAACCCCGAGCGGATCGAGGTGGCGCGGCAGAACTCCACCTCCGAGGCAATCGAGCAGATCCTGATCGAACACACGCCCCGGCGGCGCGACATGGCCGCGAAGGACAAGCGCGAGATCCTCCGTGCCGTGATCGAGCGCGATGGTTCGGCGCTGCGCAACGCGATCATCTTCTGCAACCGCAAGACCGAGGTCGACGTGGTGGCGAAGTCGCTCCGGAAGCATGGCTACGATGCCGAGCCGATCCACGGCGACCTCGACCAGTCGCAGCGGACGCGGACGCTGGACGGGTTCCGCGACGGCACGCTTCGCTTCCTCGTGGCCTCCGACGTCGCCGCGCGCGGGCTCGACATCCCGAACGTGAGCCACGTGTTCAACTTCGACGTGCCCAGCCATGCGGAGGATTACGTTCACCGGATCGGCCGCACCGGCCGCGCCGGCAAGACCGGCATCGCCTACACCCTCTCGACGCCTTCTGACGCGAAGTACCTGGAGGCGATCCAGCACCTCGTTGGCACCGAGATCCCGCGTGGCGAAAGCCCGTGGATCGCCCCCGCACCGAAGGCCGAGCGCGACCAGATCGAAGAGGACGCGCCCAAACGCGCCTCCTCCCGGTCGCGGAGCCGGAAGAAGGACAAGCCGGAAGCTGCGGCGGAGCCCGTGCAGGACGCACAGGATGCGCAGGCGGATGTCGCCACGACCGAGGCGTCCGTGGCCGCGCCGCGCGACAACCGCCGGGACCGGGACAGTCGCGGCGAAGAGGATCGCGGCTCCCGCCGGGGTGGCCGCAGCCGGCAGGACAACGGCCCGAAGGTGGTCGGCTTGGGCGATCATGTGCCGGGCTTCATCGAGATGAGCTTCGAGGAACGGCGCGCCGAGGGTTGACGCTCCCCGGCATGACGCGTGCTGATGGCTTACCTGCCGGTCCTGATCGTCGTGAATCGCGGCCATGGGCATCGGCCTCGTCACGCCGATCCTGCTCGCCGTCCTTCAGGAAATACAAGACGCGGGCCTCGGCAAGGCCGCGCTCGGAAGCAGGGTCCTCGCCTCAGCGTACATGCTGACGCGATGCCTGTTCTCGGCGCGGATCGGCCAGCTTTCCGGACGGTTCGAACGTAGCATTGTATTGCTCACGTCGCTTACCATGAGCTCCCTCGATTACGTCCTGATAGCGGTCGCGCAGTCATTCCAGCGTCTGCGTCTGAGGCCGGTGATCGTCAGGGTCGCCACAGTTGCGATGACAGCCGCGACCGCTTTCATGACCGTAATCCCGGGGCCGGAGATGACGGCTGTTCATTTCGGCCTCGTCACGGTCGCCTTCGGCCCGGCCTTCGGCGATTCGCGCGGGGTTTACGGCGCCTGCGCGCCGTTCTCGGCGGCGGCGATGCTCGCGGGCGCGAACTCCATCTCAGCCTCCTCGCTACCCGGAACGCATCGCGGATTGCCTCCCGCGCCTCTACCGGCGCAGACGACGCGCGGCGCTCAGACGTAGGCGAGTGCCCGGACGAAGGTCTCCCGGTCCACGTTGCCGCCCGAGGCGACGACGGCCACGTCGCCCTCGTGGTGGAAGAGCGCCGCGGCGAGCGCGACCGCGCCACCCGGCTCCACCACGATCCGCAGATGCGTCCAGGCCAGCGCCATCGCACGCAGCGCCTCCTCGTCCGTCACCACGAGCCCCGGCCCGCAGAGGCGCTGCAGGATCGGAAAGGTCAGCTCCCCCGGCGAGGGCGTGACGATCGCGTCGCAGAGCGAGCCGGTGAGCTTCGGGTTCGCCTCCCGCCGGCCGGAGACAAGCGAGCGCGCCACGTCGTCGAAGCCCTCCGGCTCCACCGGGCGGACCCGTGCGCGGCCTTCGAGGGCGAGCGCGACGCCGGAGGTGAGCCCGCCCCCGCCGCAGCAGACCAGCACCTCCTCCACGCCGTCGGGCAGCTCCTCGCCAATCTCCAGCCCGCAGGTTCCCTGCCCCGCGATCACCCGCGGATCGTCGTAGGGCTTCACGAGATCGAGCCCCCGCTCGGCCTGAAGCGCCTGCCCGATCTCCTCCCGGCTCTCGTTCGCCCGGTCGTAGAGGACGACCTCCGCGCCGTAGCCCTTCGTGTTCGCGATCTTCACGGCGGGCGCGTCCGATGGCATGACGATCACCGCCGGCCGCCCGGCCATGCGCGCGGCCAGGGCGACGCCCTGCGCGTGATTGCCGGACGAGTACGCGACCACGCCGCCCGTGCCCAGCGAGATCGCGTTGAAGGCGCCGCGGAACTTGAAGCTGCCGGTCTTCTGCAGGCATTCCGCCTTGACGAAGATCCGCCGCCCCATCGCTGCATCGAGCGACGGCGCGTTCAGGAGCGGCGTGCGTATCGCGTGTCCCGCGATCCGCCGGGCCGCGGCCTCGATATCGGCGCGGGTGACCGCGTCCGTCAGAGCAGCATCGTCCATTCGTTCAGCGCCTCCAGCGATTCGGGTTCGTCAAGGAACGGAACGTGACCGCGACCCGGCACCTCCGCTACGATCATGTCGGGCCGCCGCCGCCGCATCTCGGACAGCGTCTCGGGCGTGAGCAGGTCCGAGTTCGCGCCCCGGATGCAGGCGAGCGGCAGGCCAGCCAGCGCGTCGAAGAGGGGCCAGAGGTCGGGCGACGCCCCCTCGCCCGCCGCCAGCACCGCGTCGCGCAGCTTGGCGTCATAGTTGATGGCAAGGCCGTCATCCGTCTCGCGGTAATGCTTCTCGACCTCCTCGCGCCAGCGGCTCTCGGGAACGTCCTCGAACCCGGCCATCAGCGCGGCGCGTCCGGCCACGGCCTCGCCCAGCGTCACGGCCTTCGGGTCGAGCCCGACATAGCCGCGGATCGCCTCCATCCCCGCCTCGGAAATCTCCGGGCCGATATCGACGAGGCAGAGCCCGCCCAGCCGCGCCTTCGCGGTCAGCGCCAGCGCCATTCCGATCAGTCCGCCGCGCGAGGTGCCGAGGATCGGCACCCGGTCAAGGCCCAGATGGTCGAGCAGCTCCACCGCGTCCCGCGCCTCGGTCGGGATGTTGTAGGTCTGCCAGTCCGGGGCCCGCTGCGACTTGCCCCGGCCCCGGTAGTCCAGCCGGATCACCCGATGCTCTCCGACGAGATAGGGGAGCACGTAGTCGAAATCGGTGGAGTTCCGGGTGAGCCCGCTCAGGCACAGGAGCGGCGGGCCGTCGCCCTGATCCTCGTACCAGAGCCGGAGATTGTCGGACGTCCGGAACTCGGGCATTCAGGCCGCTCCCGCGAGCGCGGGGACCCCGTTCAGATCCTCGATCACGTCGTCCGGCCGCCAAGGCAGCCGGTCCATCGGCAGCCCGGCACGGTTCACCCAGGCGGTGCGGAACCCGTATCCTGCGGCCGCCGCCACGTCCCAGCCATTCGACGAGACAAAGAGGACGTTGTCCTTCTCGCAGTCGAAGGCCCGGTTCACGAGATCGTAGACCTTGAAGGACGGTTTGTAGATTCCGACCGATTCCACCGACAGCACGTGGTCGAGCAGCCGCGTGATCCCCGCCGACCTGGCCGCCGATTGGAGCATTTCGGGCGTGCCGTTCGACAGGATGCCGGTCGCGAGCCCCGCATCCTTCAAGGCCACGAGCGTGTCCGGCACCTCCTCATAGGCGGCGAGATCCATGTAGAGCGCGCACAGGCGGTCGCGCAGCGCGTCGTCCCCGCCGAGGTCCGAAGCGTCGAGCGCGTAGTCCAGCGCATCGGTCGTGACCTTCCAGAAATCCGCATGCTCCCCGGTGATCGCGCGGATCCAGGTGTATTGAAGCTGCCGTTCGCGCCAGTCCGCGGCGACCTTGCGCCAGTTCTCCGCAAGTGCCGGGACCGCGCCCTCCTCGGCCGCGGCCCGGGCGGCGGCGGAAACGTCGAAGAGCGTGCCATAGGCATCGAAGATGCAGGTATTGATGGTCACGTCCACTCCCTCGCGTCGGATCGGACGGACCCTGACATGGCCATCGGCGCTAGTCGAGGGCGGCGCGGACAAGCTCGCAGGAATGCAGCCCTCCGCATTCCGCCACCCGCGCCGTGGCGTCGAGGATGCGCGGCGGCCCGTGCGCGATCACCGCGAGCGACGTCAGGACGAGGCAGATCGTCAGCACGAGCCAGTCGAGGCAGAACGCGCCCTGGGCATCGATCGGAAGGGGTCTCGGTCTGGGCATCGACGGGTCCGCTCGCTCGGGCGTGGCTCACGGACGGGGTCGCCCGCCGGAATGGCGAGAATGCGGCGGAATCGGCAAGACTTTTCGTCGATTTGTCGATGTCGCCGGGGCCCGGTCAGAGATTGTCCGGCCGCGGCATCCCCATGACGTGGAATCCGCCGTCCACGTGGACGATCTCGCCTGTCGTGCATGCGCCATGCTCGGAGGCGAGATAGAGCGCCGTGCCGCCCACGGCCGAAAGCGTCGCGTTGGCACGCAAGGGCGCGTTGGCCTCGGCATGCTTGAACGTCCGCCGCGCGCCGCCGATGGCCGAGCCTGCCAGCGTCTTCATCGGGCCGGGCGAGATCGCGTTCACGCGAATGCCGTCGGGCCCGAGATCCGCGGCGAGGTAGCGCACCGTCGCCTCCAGCGCGGCCTTGGCGACGCCCATCACGTTGTAATGCGGCATGACCCGCTGCGAGCCGTCGAAGGTCAGCGTCAGGATGGTGCCGCCATTCGTCATCAGCGGCGCGGCGCGGCGCGCGATCTCGATCAGCGAGTAGCAGGAAATGTCGAGCGAGTGCTTGAAGTTCGCCCGGCTCGTGTTGACGAAGCGGCCGGTCAGCTCGGACTTGTTGGAATAGGCGATGGCATGGACGATCACGTCGAGCCCCCCCTGCTCGGTCAGCGTCTCGAAGGCCGCGTCGAGGGAGGCATCGTCGGTCACGTCGACGTCGAGCAGCGTGTCGGAGCCGAGACTCGCCGCGAGGGGGCGCACGCGCTTGCCGAACGCCTCGCCCTGATAGGTGAAGGCCAGCTCGCATCCCTCGGCCGCCAACACCCGTGCGATTCCCCAGGCGATGGAGTGATCGTTCGCGACCCCCATCACGAGCGCGCGCTTCCCATCCATCAATCCCATGAACCTACTCCAGATGCTTCGAGATGATGACGGTGCCGTTCGTGCCGCCGAACCCGAAGGAGTTCGACAGGATCGAGTCGATCTCGACGTCGTCCCGCAATTCGGTGACGATCTCCCCGGATTCGAGATCCGGGTCGAGATCCGTCACGTTGATCGACGGCGCGATGAATCCCTTGTTCATCATCAGCATCGAATAGATGGCCTCCTGCACGCCCGCCGCGCCGAGCGAGTGGCCGGTCATCGACTTCGTGGAGGTGACCGGAGGGGTGCTGCCCCGGCCGAAAATGTTACGCACCGCGGCGATCTCCCTCACGTCGCCCACCGGGGTCGAGGTGCCGTGCGCGTTGATGTAGTCGATCCGGCGGCCTTCGGGCATCTGGCTCAGGGCGAGGCGCATGGCCCGCTCACCGCCCTCGCCCGAGGGGGCCACCATGTCGGACCCGTCCGACGTCGCGCCGTAGCCCGTCACCTCGCCGTAGATCGTGGCGCCGCGCGCGATCGCCCGGTCCCGTTCTTCCAGCACGACGACGCCCGCGCCGCCGGCGATCACGAACCCGTCCCGGGCGGCGTCGAAGGGGCGGGAGGCGCGCTCGGGCGTGTCGTTGTATTTCGACGACATCGCACCCATCGCGTCGAACAGGCAGCTCAGCGTCCAGTCCACCTCCTCGCCGCCGCCGGCGAAAACGATGTCCTGTTTGCCGAACTGGATCTGCTCCACACCATTGCCCATGCAATGCAGCGAGGTCGTGCAGGCCGAGGTGATGGAATAGTTCACCCCCTTGATCTCGAACGGCGTGGCAAGGCAGGCGGAGTTCGTCGAGGACATGCAGCGCGTCACCATGAAGGGCCCCATCCGCTTCGGGCTGCCCTTCTCGATCACGGTATTGAACGCGGTGAGGAAGTTCGACGTGCTGGGCCCGCCGGAGCCCATCACGAGGCCCGTGCGCTCGTTGGAAACCTCGTCCTTCCCAAGCCCGGCATCGGCGATGGCGCGTTCCATCGCGATGTAGTTATAGCCCGCGCCCGGCCCCATGAAGCGCAGCTGCCGCTTGTCGATATGGTCCTCGAGCACGATGTCGGGGACACCGTGGACGCAGGAGCGGAAGCCGTGCTCGGCATAGCTCTCGGAGAAGGTGATGCCGGATCTGCCGGCGCGCAGCGAGGCCTCGACCTCCGCCGGGGTGTTCCCGATCGGCGAGACGATCCCGATTCCAGTTATGACGACGCGTCGAAGCATGGCCTGTTCCCTTTCGATCAGGTCTCGGAAAGCGCGACCTTCATGTCCCGGACGACGTAGATCTCTTCGCCGTCCGCCTCCACCCGCCCGTCGGCCACGCCCATCGTCAGCCTCCGCGTCTGCACGGCCTTGGTGAAGTCGACGTAATAGGTCAGCATCTTGCGCTCGGGCCGGACCATGCCGGTGAGCTTCACCTCGCCCACGCCGAGCGCGTAGCCGCGCCCCTGCCAGCCGCGCCAGCCCAGGTTGAAGCCGGTCAGCTGCCAAAGCCCATCGAGGCCGAGGCAGCCGGGCATGATCGGGTTGCCCGGAAAGTGGCAGTCGAAGAACCACAGATCGGGCGTGATGTCGAACTCCGCGACGACATGCCCCTTGCCGTGCAACCCCGCATCGGCCGAGATATCGGTGATGCGGTCCATCATCAGCATCGGCGGTTCGGGGAGCTGCGCGTTTCCCGGCCCGAACAATTCACCGCGGGCACACCGCAAAAGGGCGTCCCGGTCGAAATAGGTCGGATATTCGGCCATGTTTCCCCCTCGGCGACAGTGTCGCTCCTCTATCACCCGAGGTTTCGGCGTCGCAACCCTGCGCAACGGGGGCTCGCCGTGGTGAAACGGTCTGGTTTTGCGATTGTGTTTGAAAACGCCGCCCCCCGACCCCTATATTAGCTGCGATGCCCAGGACCGATCCGCACAATACCCGTGGCGAAGCATGGCTCGCCCGCGCCAACCTCCGGCCAACGCGCCAGAGGCTGCTTCTTGCCGACCTTCTGGTGGGCGACGGGCGCGACCGGCACGTGACGGCGGAATGGCTGCACGACGCGGCCCGGCGCAGCGGCGACAAGGTCTCCCTCGCAACGGTCTACAACACGCTGCGCGCCTTCAGCGAGGCCGGCCTCGTGCAGGAGATCACGGTCGACGGAACCGGGAGCTACTTCGATACCCGGCTCGACGATCACCCCCATTTCTACTGGGAGGACGGCGCCCGCCTGACGGACGCCGGAACCCAGCCGATAGAGATCGTGAACCTGCCCGACGCGCCCGAGGGGACGGAGATCGCCAAGATCGACGTTGTGATCCGCCTCCGTCCCAAGGCCTAGGCTCTCCCCTCCGCTCGACATGCCCGGCGGGTCATGCGACGCAAGGCCGACCAATCAGGGAGAGACGGCATGGAACGGATCGGCTTCGTCGGCGTGGGCCTCATGGGGCATGGCATGGCCGCGAACATCCTCGCGGCGGGCCATCCGCTGACGGTGATCGCGCACAGCAATCGCACGCCTGTCGAGGACCTGGTCGCGAAAGGTGCCGAGGAGGCTGCCGACCTCGCCGCGCTCGCCCGCGCCTCCGACATCGTGCATATCTGCGCGCCCGGCTCCCCGCAGGTGGAGGCGATCGTGGACGGCCTGATCGACCATCTGCCGGAGGGCGCGATCGTCGTGGACTGCTCCACCTCCAATCCCGTCTCGACCGAGGCGCTGGCCGCCCGGCTTGCCGAACGCGGCTTCGCGATGGCCGACGCCCCGCTCGGCGGCACGCCGGTGCAGGCGGAGGCGGGCGAGCTCACCGCGATGGTCGGGGCGACGGAAGCCGTCTTCGCCCGGATCGAGCCTGTGCTTCAGACCTGGGCCAAGACGATCCGGCGCGTCGGCGAGCCCGGCGCGGGCCACAAGATGAAGCTTCTGAACAACTTCGTCTCGCTTGGCTACGCGGCGATCTATGCCGAGGCGCTGGCGCTCGCGGAGAAGTCGGGGCTCGGCATCCAGACCTTCCACAGCGTGATCGGCGGCAGCCGGATGGATTGCGGGTTCTACCAGACCTTCATGGGCTACGCCGCGGAGGGCGACCGCGAGGCGCACAAGTTCACGCTGACGAACGCGCTGAAGGACATGACCTACCTCGCCGCCTTCGCCGAGGGAACCGGCGTGGCGAACCCGGTGGGCGCCTCGGCGCGCGACAGCTTCGACGCGGCGGTGAAGGCCGGCGGCGACGGGCCGGAGGATTACGTTCCGCACCTCGTGGACTTCGTGGCGCGCGCGAACGGGATCGATCGCTGAAGCGACCGATGCGTGATGATCGCCCGGCGGGATACCGGGCAGACTCGTCCGTGCCTCGCGGGCCGAGGCAAGCCTTTCGGTATTGCGTTCCGCGCTCGCATGACTGGCGAGCGGATCAGCCGATCCCCAACTCCGCGAACGACACGTAGCGTACCGGATCACCCGGCTCGACGCGCGTGACGTCGTCCGGGAGGTCCACGAACCCCTCCGCCCAGGAAAGGCCGGAGACGAGGCCCGACCCTTCCGAGTGGAACACCTCCGCCGTCCTGTCCCGCAAGCGCGCGCGCAGAAGCTCCCGCCGTCCGGCCTTCTTGCGCTTGAGGAAGGCCGCCGGAACGGTGAGCCCCATCGGTTCCCGCCAGCCCGCGCCCGCCATCTTGAGGAGCGCGGGCCGGGCGAACCAGGCCGCGCAGGTGAAGGCCGCGACAGGGTTCCCCGGCAGGCCGAAGACCGGCACGCCCCGCCAAAGCCCGAGCGCCAGCGGCCGCCCCGGCTTCACCGCGATCCGCCAGTGATGCACGTCCCCCCGCATGCGCAGCAGACGCGACAGGTGATCTTCGTCGCCCGCGGAGGCCCCGCCCGAGGTCAGGATCGCGTCGGTCGCCGCCCCGTCGAGCGTCGCGGCGAGCGTTTCCGCATCGTCGGGCGCGTGGCCCAGATCGACCGCCTCCAGCCCCCAGCCCGCGAGCATGGCGAGAAGCATCGGCCGGTTCACGTCCGGAATGCCACCCCCCGCGCCCGGCGCCACGATCTCGTCGCCGGTCGAAAGCACGCCGACCCGGAGGCGCGTCCGCACCGGCAAGGTGCCGTGCCCCGCCGCGATGGCGAAGCCCACGTCGCCGGGCCGCAGGATCGTGCCCCGCGCGAGGACCGGGGCGCCCGCCGCGACGTCTTCCCCCGCCGCGCGCGCGTTGGCGCCCGCCTTCGGCACCGCCCGCAGCACGAGGCCCGCCTCGCCCGCCTCCGCATCCTCCTGCAACGCGACCGTGTCCACACCTCGGGGAAGCGCCGCGCCGGTCAGGATGCGGATCGTGTGTCCGGGCGGGACCGCGTGCGGGTAGGGTCGCCCCGCCGCGGCGCGACCGTTCACAATCGGGATCGGCCCCTCCGCGAGCGTGGCATGCGCGAAACCCCAGCCGTCCACCGCCGCGTTGGCGTCGGGCGGGTTCGCGCGGCGGGCGGCGACGTCCTCGGCGAGGATGCGGCCCGTCGCCGCTCGGATGTCCACGTGCTCGACGCCGGTCACGACCTCGCTCGCCCCGCGCAGCGTCGCGAGCGCCGTGTCCACCGGCGTCCAGCGCACGCCCGGCGGCAGGGCGAAGCAGTCCGAGGCCATGCGCGGCGCCGCGGGGGCCGGATATGGCCCGTCCGGCCCGATCCCGAGGATCCACCCCTCCTCCACCGCAAGGCGCGCCGCGTCAGGATGCCGGGCGGGCGCGGTGAACCATTCGGCCGAAGCCGCGCGCAGGACGCGGGCCGTCGCGATCACCTGCCCCTCGTCGCGGATCTCCGCCGGAACGGGCGGCCAGAGCGAGGGATAGATCTCGGCCAGCACGATCCGCGCATCGGGCAGGACGAACCCCGTCTCCTGCGGCCAGACAACAAGGTCGGGGCGACGGCGCAGGCGGGCGAGCGCGGCCATCCCCATGAGACTCTGCGATCCGACCGAACCCGTCGTGTAGAGCTTGAGCGGCGACTGCGCCCCCCGGGCGAGCCCGTCGACATGCCGATGCGCCGGCACGCCATGATCGGCCCTGTCCGACCCTCGCTCCGGCACGTCCGGCAGGTCGAGCCGTGCGGGCCGCCCCCAGAACGGGCCGAGTCCCGGAAAGGCGCGGTTCATCTCCGCGGCCACCACGAAGCGGTTGTTCCGGTTGTCCGGCGCGTCCTCGATCCGCTCCGCGAGCCAGTCCCAGAGCGCCAACGCCTCGGCCCGCCCGGTCAGACGTTCCGCCACGCCCGGCGGCATGCCGAGCGCGAAATCGAAGCACAGAAGCGTGCGGAGGCCACGATCGAGCTGGCGGTCGATCCAGTCCAGCGCCGCCGCCCGCGTCCGGAAATACTCGGTGGTCTCGGTCCCGCCCTCCTCCGCGCAGACCCAGATCGCGTCCCGCGAGGGCCGCGCCGGGGACGGCACCGCCGCGGCGGACCAGTCGGCGATGAGGATCAGTTCGAACACAGCCAGTCCGCGATCCGGCCCACGTCGTTCAGGTCCAGCACCGGCTGCGTCACCTCCGGGTCGCCGGTCGCGGCCACCGCGAGGATGGTCGGGTCGGTCCGCGCAAGCGGCGCCCGTTCCGTTTCCGGCCGCCAGACCTCGATCCGCGGATGCCGCCCGGCCTTCCAGCCCTCGGCCAGCACCACGTCGCAGGGGGCCAGTCGGGTCAGCAGATGCGCGATGTCCGGCGCCTCCGCCTCCTCCATCAGCGTGAGCCGGCGGTCGGTGGCGAGCACGACCTGCTGCGCACCGGCCATCCTGTGGCGGTGTGTGTCGGTGCCCGGCACTTCCAGATCGACGGCGTGATGGGTGTGCTTGAGCGTGGAGACGCGCAGGCCGCGACGGACGAGCTCGGCGACAAGCGCCGCGGTCAGCGTCGTCTTGCCCGCGTTCTTGTGTCCGACGACACCCATCAGGATCACGCCATCGCCTCCGCTCGCGCCAGATCCTCGGGTGTGTTGACGTTGAAGAACGGATCCCAGGGTTCGGTCGGGAACAAGGCGAGCCCGGCCCCGTGCGCGTCGGTCCAGTGCAGGATCTTGCGCGTGCCCGCTGCCAGTGCCGCGCGCAGGTCGTCGCGGAGCGCCACGGGCCAGAGGCCGAAGGTCGGCTGCGCCCGGACGCGCCCGTCCGCTTCCGTCGCGGCGAGCGCGAGACCCGAGGGACCCGCTGCGTCGAGGAGGCGCGGCACGAGATCCGGCGGCAGGAACGGCGTGTCTGCGGCGGCCGTCACGATATGCGGGCAGCCCGTCCCGGCCGCCCAGTCGAGGCCCGCGAGAACGCCTGCGAGCGGACCCGGCCGGTCCGGCGCCTCGTCGGGCAGGACCGGCAGGTTCAGATCGGACCAGCGGTCAGGCGTTCCGTTGGCGTTGAGCGCCAGACGGTCCACCTGCGGCGCGAGGCGGTCGACGACGCGTCCGACGAGCGAGCGGCCGCACAGCATGAGCCGCCCCTTGTCGCCCCCACCCATCCGCGTGGCCCGCCCCCCGGCCAGGATCACGCCGTGCGGCTGCACCATGCCGCTCATGCCGCGTCCCATACGACACGTTCGGCGCCCGACAGGCAGACGAAGCGTGCGCCCTTCATCCGGCCGATCACCGTCAACCCGACCTGCCGCGCAATCTCCACCCCCCAGGCAGTGAAGCCCGAGCGCGAGACGAGCGACGGGATGCCCATCAGCGCGCATTTGATGACCATCTCCGAGGTCAGCCGTCCGGTCGTGTAAAGCGTCTTGTCGCCAGCCGCGACGCCCTCCGACCGCATCCACCCGGCGAGCTTGTCGACTGCGTTGTGCCGGCCGACATCCTCGAAATAGGCGAGCGGCTCGGCGCCGTGGCAAAGGCAGGTCCCGTGGATCGCGCCCGCCTCGAGATAAAGGCTGGGCGTCCGGTTGATCGCCGTCGACAGCGCCTGCAGGTCGGCGACCTTCAGCGGCGTGGCGGGCAGCGTCAGGCCCTCGAGCCCTGCCATCATGTCGCCGAAGACGGTGCCGACGGCGCAACCCGAGGTGCGCGTGGCGCGGGCGAGCTTGGCCTCGTGGTCCGTTTCCACCGCCGTGCGGACCACGACCGTCGCGAGCTCCTGGTCGTAGTCGATGCCCGTCACCGTGTCGGCGGCGCGCACCATCCCCTGATTGACGAGGAAGCCCAGCCCCAGCCATTCCGGGTGGTCGCCGATGGTCATCGCCGTGACGATCTCCCGCGCGTTGAGGTAGATCGTGAGCGGCCGCTCCTCCACCACGCGCAGGTCGACGGGGGCCCCGTTCTGGTCGTGCCCGGTCACGCCACGTGTGAGGCGCGGGTCGTCGGGGCGCGGGGCGACGCGGAGGCTGGCGGGCGTTTCGGTGGACACTTGTGACCTGCTGCGAGGGCGGCTACGCCCACGATGTCCGCCAGACCGAAAGGATGCAAGCGATGGCCCGCGCCGCGTTTCGCAAGGGCATCGCCGAAGGGCTGCCGTTCATCATCGTAATGGTCCCGTTCGGGGCGCTGTTCGGCGTCCTGGCCTCGGAGGCCGGGCTTCCGATCGGACAGATCATGGCCTTTTCCATCGTCGTCGTCGCCGGAGCGGCGCAATTCACGGCTGTCCACCTGATGTCGGACGGCGCGCCCTGGGCGATCGTGCTCCTGTCGGCGCTGGCGGTGAACCTGCGGATGGCGATGTATTCGGCGTCGATGGTGCCCTGGCTCGGCGAGGCGCCGCTGTGGCAGCGCGGCCTGATCGCCTATCTCCTCGTGGACCAGACCTACGCCCTTTCGGCGCAGGCCTACGAGACGGAGCGCGCCTGGCGGGTCCGCGACCGCGTGGTCTACTTCGCCGGCACCGCGCTGCCGGTCTTTCCGGCCTGGGTCGGGGCGACCTGGGCGGGCGCGGCGCTCGGCGCGCGCATCCCGGAGGAATGGGCGCTCGACTTCGCGATGCCGCTCGCCTTTCTCGCGCTGGTCGGGCCGATGCTGCGGACGCGGGCGCATGTCGTCGCGGCCGCCGTGTCGCTGAGTCTGGCCCTCGCCCTCGTCTGGGTGCCGTGGAACCTCGGCCTGATCGTCGCGGCGGCCTGCGCGATGGCGGCGGGCGCGGAGACGGAGCGGCGGGCATGAACGACCTCTATGTGTGGAGCATCGTCGTGGCCCTCGGCGCCGG
The DNA here is from genome assembly GCF_947494025.1 of uncultured Jannaschia sp. Classification (GTDB taxonomy): domain Bacteria; phylum Pseudomonadota; class Alphaproteobacteria; order Rhodobacterales; family Rhodobacteraceae; genus Jannaschia. The sequence goes on along the minus strand of NZ_CANLTQ010000003.1, from coordinate 205,828 downwards.
GACCTTTCTGATCCGGTTCCTGTTCATCGGCTTCGTCGGCGACCGCCCCCTGCCGCCCTGGGCGCTGCGACACCTGCGCTATACCGGCGTGGGCGTGCTGCCCGCCCTCGTCGCGCCGCTCGTGGTCTGGCCGGAGGCGACCGGCGGCGCGCCCGATCCCGTGCGCCTGATCGCGGGCGGCGTCGCCCTCGCCGTCGGCATGTGGCGGCGCGACACAATCCAGGCGGTGATCGCGGGCGGGCTGACCGTGCTGCTCCTGAGCCTGCTGAGCTAGACCGTCCGGTCTCGGGCCGGACAGCGGTGTGCTCACCGCTGAAAACCTCTAGGCAGTTCATTAAAATCCGCTAAGGTTTTCCGGCCAGCGGCAGGTTCGCCGGTATGTCTGTTTTGCTTAAGGGGGGTATCCATGCCTGTTGCGCGCATCTCCGGTTCGACGATCACCGAGCCTGATTCATCCTATTCCTACCTCACATTCCTCATTTCCCTCGATCAGGTTGCGACCGAGACGATTCGGGTTCCTTGGCAGGTCATCGACGGAACGGCGACCGGTCAGGCTGATATCTATTCCGGCGGCAGCTACTCGTCCGGGACGGCCTATATCTATGCCGGACGTTCGCAGGTAGAGGTCAGGATGCGGGCCTTCGGCGACCTCGCGGCGGAAGCAGACGAATCCGTCGTCATGGAGATCTTTCAGCCGATCAACGCGGAGCTCGAGAACGGCGCGATCTCGCAACAGGCTGTCGGCTGGATCAACGACGATGATGGCACTTTACGGCCGACCTCGCTCTTCGTGAGCAGTCCGCGGGTGCTGGAGGGTGGCCGCGCCGTCTTCGACCTGAAGCTATCGCGGCCCGCGACCGAGACGCTCAACATTCCGTTCACGCTCGACGGAACCGCGGAGGCGGGGAACGACTACCTCGACATCTCGGGCCGGGTCCGTTTCTTTGCCGGACAGGACCAGACCTCCCTCGTCGTGAACGTCAAGAACGACCGCGTAGCCGAATCGCTGGAACAAATTGACCTGAAGCTGAACCTCCCGAATTCGATCGCGGAGGTCACCGGCGGACAAGCGACCATCATCGACGAGGATGGCCGCCTCGACGAGCCCTACGTCCTAGTCGCCGGAACCTCCATCGAGGAAAGCGATTCCTCCTATCGGAACCTGACCTTCACGGTCATGCTGACAGAGCCGAGCTCCGAGACGGTGACCGTGCCCTGGAGCATGTCCCCCGCCCTCGCCGAAGGCACGTCGGACCGATATTCCGGAGGATCCTACGATGCCGGAACCCTCTATTTTAGCCCAGGCGAGATGATCGAGCGGATCAATGTTCGCGCGCTTGGAGATACGGAGGCTGAAACTGACGAAAGCGTAGTCGTGAAGATCGGCACGCCGAACAATGCGCAGCTTCCTGGCGGCGTGAAATTCGTCGAGGCGACGGGTTGGATCCGCGACGACGACGGCACGACCAAGCCCCTCGCCATGCAGGTGTCGAACCCGGAGATCGCCGAACTTAACGGTGAGGGCGTGACGGCGAATTTCTTGGTCGAACTTTCGGCGCCGGCGCCCCGGGACCTGTCGATCAATTGGCGGACCGTTGCGGGTTCGGCCAAGGGTGGCCACGACTTCAAGAAGACGAACGGAACCCTCGAAATCGAGAAGGGCCAGAGCATCGGCTCGATTGGCGTCGAGGTGAAGGGCGACACGGCAACCGAGATTTCCGAGACGTTCTCGCTGCAATTCTTTCTGCCGCCCGACATCGCCGCCGCCCGCGGGGGGACGGCGACCATCCTCGACAACGATGAGGGCACGCCAGAGATCGTTTACGGCAACAACAACGACAACACGTTCAGGGGCAACGACTACATCCAGCGGTTCTTCGGTCGGGACGGCGACGACCGGCTGTTCGGCGGAGGGGGCGATGACAGGTTGCTGGGCGGGAACGGCAAGGACGAGCTCATCGGCGGCACCGGCAGCGATCTCCTGAAGGGTCAGGGCGGCAACGACGTCATGAAGGGCCAGGCCGGCGGCGACGTCCTTCGCGGCGGCGGCGGCAAGGACAAGGCCTATGGCGGGAGCGGCAACGACCGGCTCTTCGGCAACGGGGGCAACGACCGGCTCGAGGGTCAGGGCGGCAGCGACACCCTCGTCGGCAGCAACGGGAAAGACCGGCTGTTCGGTGGCAACGGGAATGACCTGCTGGAAGGCGGACGCGGACGGGACGTCCTGGCGGGGGATCGCGGCAAGGACACCTTCGTCTTCGACAAGGCATCGGGCCGCGACCTCGTCACCGACTTCCGGAACGGAAAGGACACGTTCGAGATCGAGAGCGGGGCCAACCGCTTCCGCGACCTCGATATCTCCCGCAATGACGGCGACGTTTACGTCGAGTTCGCGAACACGACCATCGTGATCGAGGACACGCAGCTCCAGCAGATCGGCGCGACGGACTTCTTCTTCACCTGACCGCTTCCGCCGGGGCGGGCCTGACAGATCCGGTCCGTCCCGGAGCCGGGCTCAGACCGGCAGCGCGGTCGTGTGGAACACGGTCTTGAGCGCGAAGGAGGATTGCAGCTTGGCCACCCCCGGCAGCCGCGCCAGATAGCGCCGGTGGATCAGCGCGAAATCTTCCGAATCGCGCGCGGCAACCTTCAGCAGGTAATCGTAGGCGCCGGTCATCAGGTGGCATTCGAGCACGTCGGGAATGCGGGCCACCGCCGCCTCGAACGCGTCGAGCACCTCGTCCGCCTGCGTGGCGAGGCTGATCTCCACGAACACGGTCGTCGGCCGGCCGACCGCCCGGGGATTGAGGAGCGCGACCGTCCGCTCCACGATCCCGGCCGCCTCCAGACGCTGCAGGCGACGGTGACAGGCCGAAGGGCTGAGGTTGAGCCGTTCGGACAACTGTCCGGCGGTCAGGCGCGCGTCTTCCTGCACGAGCCGGAGGAGCGCCGCATCCGTCGCGTCGTAGCCCGTTCCGGGATTTCTTCCCGCCTCTCCGCCCGACATGCGCAACGATCCCGCGTGATTGAAGAAACTCGGCAGGAGGATAACGAGATAATCCCGCATCGTCGCGGCTAAACTTCCCGCGACCATCTCAAAGGGGGATTACGCATGCTCATCGGCTGCCCGAAGGAAATCAAACCGCAGGAGTTCCGCGTCGGGATGACGCCGTCGGCCGCGCTCGAAGCCATCGCCCACGGTCATTCCGTCGTTGTGGAGACGAAGGCAGGTACGGGCTCCGGGTTCGAGGACGCACAGTACGAGGCCGTGGGCGCGAAAATCGTCGACACCGCGGAGGAGGTCTTCGCCACCGCCGACATGATCGTGAAGGTGAAGGAACCGCAGGCCGTGGAACGCGCCCGCCTGCGCGAGGGGCAGCTTCTCTTCACGTATCTGCATCTCGCACCCGACCCGGACCAGACGCACGATCTGATCGCCTCCGGCGCCACCTGCATCGCCTACGAGACGGTGACCGACCGCAACGGCGGCCTTCCGCTCCTTGCGCCGATGTCGGAGGTCGCGGGACGGCTTGCACCCCAAGTCGGCGCCTGGACCTTGCAGAAGGCCAATGGCGGTCGCGGCGTCCTGTTGGGCGGCGTGCCGGGGGTCGGCCCGGCTCAGGTCGTCGTGATCGGCGGCGGCGTGGTCGGAACGCACGCGGCGCGTATCGCCGCCGGGATGGGCGCGAGCGTGACCGTGCTCGACCGCTCCCTGCCCCGGCTGCGCTACCTCGACGACGCGTTCGGCTCGGTCTTCAGTACGCGCTATGCCAGCGCCGGCAACACCGCCGAGATGGTGATGGCCGCCGACATGGTGATCGGCGCCGTCCTGATCCCCGGCGCGGCAGCGCCGAAGCTCGTGAAGCGCGACGACCTGAAGCACATGAAGACCGGCGCGGCGATCGTCGACGTGGCCATCGACCAGGGCGGTTGCTTCGAGACATCGCGTGCGACCACGCACGAGGATCCGATCTACGAGGTCGACGGCGTGATGCATTACTGCGTGGCGAACATGCCGGGCGCGGTGGCGCGGACCTCGACGCTGGCGCTCGGCAACGCGACGCTGCCTTTCCTGCTGGCGCTGGCCGACAAGGGCTGGAAGCGCGCCTGCGCCGACGACCCGCATCTGCGCGCCGGACTCAACGTCCATGCGGGCCAGCTGACCTACCGCGCCGTGGGTGAGGCGCTCGGGCTCGACCATGTCGAACCGGAGAAGCTGGTCGCCTGAACGCGGACGGCACGCGTTGCGAAGGGGCCCCGCCGCGTGACGCATTCCGTCCGGTGGGAGGCCTGAACAACCTGACCTGTCGCGCACCGCGCGGCAGGTCATTGTATTTTAGGCGGATTTGCTGAGGGCCTGAACAATAGAAATAGGCCGGAAATCCGAGACTTTTTTCTCGGACTGTCGCGTCAGCCGTGGCAGAAGGCAGAACTCCCCCACCCGGGAAAATTTCTGCTTCGTATTGCTACGATACAGCCAATATTCATCGACGACAAGCTTGACCCCCGCGCGACCGTGGGACCGCGGACGAATGTCCGTATTAACTTCGATTCATGCGGATTTTCTGGTCTTTGGTCAAAAAACGACTTGAGGCAGAGCCGCGGAAATCCGAGGTTCTGATGGCAGGCTTGGCAACTTTCAACTTCAAGCTCTCGCAGCTCTATCCGGGCGCAGGGGAGCACCGCATCAACACGTGCGCGAACCCGGACTGTTCCAACATCGGACAGCAGTTGACCGATCGGGCGGCCCGCATGTCGAGATGGAAGGAAAAGCGACCGGACGCTTCTCCGGAGCAGCTACAGCTCGTCGAGACGCACGGGCCCGGGGCCTACAAGCTCGCCGGAGCTGACAAGAAACATCGCCGCGTCTCGCGCGTGTTCGCCTACCAAAACGACCCGCATGTGTGGTCCGATCAGCGCACGGTCCGGTGCCTGGGTCAGACGCACGAGGGCGGCATCTGCGACTCCGGCTTCTCGATCCTGTCGCCGGATCACCTCAAAGAGGAGATCGACAGGCTCAGGAACTTCAATGGCGTTCTCGACGGGCCCTCCTGCGGAGCCTGTGGCAAACGGTTTCTGGATGATCCCGACGAGTTCGCGCTCGACGGCGTCCACGAGCGATCGAAGGACCACGAAGGAAACCCCCTTCGCAGGAAGAGGACGCCCTCGTCTCTTCGCGTGCTTCACAAGCCCTGCCGGGGGAAGAAGGGTGCGCGTTTCGCTGTCGCGCTACCCCATGCCGGGCAGAAGACGACCGCCGACAATCTCAGGATACTCGGGGCGGTGCTGAACAGCGCGGGGATCGTCGACATACAGCGGATGATCGGGACCGCCGCAACCGGCAAGAAGATCGGCATGTCTCGGATCTACGACCGGATCGAATGCCTCGAAGGAGTCTTCCTGGCCTACGAGCGCGAGATGCTGCGCAGATGGAAGGACAAGGTTGAACGAAGCGGTGAAGCGGTCGAGCACCTTCTCAGCCACGACGACATGGTCCTCACCGTGAACTGGGAGACCTCGACAGACCGACGGAACACGCAACTCAACTGCGCGATCACCGCTGACGCCCGCAGTGGCTATGTCTACCGGCTCGATGTCGACTTCGACCCGCGTGCCACGCCTCTGGACATGTTCAACGCCACCTACCTCGATGAGGTCGGCATGCCGCAGAACCTCGAACAGCAGTATCCCAACGGCAAGGTGCGAACGGCCCCGAAATTCTCCTGGCAACGGCCGACTGGACGGTATCACGAACCGCAGTTCTTCGCCGCCTGCGTCAACGAGATCAAGGCATTCCAGAGCCGGGCGAAACGCCGAATGCCGAAGAAGGACAAGAGCCAGCGGACCGAGAAGGACGAGGTGATCGCCCGCACAAACGGCATGATTGCCAATATCCGGATGATCTCGGAGGGGTGGTTCGGCTTTCCGATCGACGAATCCGAGGAGCGTGGCTCGTTCAAGGGCGTCACGACCAAGGATATCTACACGAAGGGCGCCCATTTCGCGCTTCTGAAGGAGATGCTCCCGCGCGGGTCGATTGTCCTGACCACGGAACAGGAGGCGACCCTGCCGCCCCTGCTGCCGCATATCTTCGACGAGGAGATCCGGGAGGACCGGTTCGCGTGGCTGGCCATGACATTCAACAAGAAGGCCACGAAGCCGGAAAAGCTCGGGAAGGTGAAGGAGTATCGCAAGGCGCGGAAACGCTTCCACAACGACGGCATGTATGCCGGGCGCTTCGACCCATGGACGGATGCGCAGATTGTGAGCGAGGCTTTCATCGCCGACCGTATGGAGACCGCTCTCCGGGGCACTGCCGCGCATTTCCAGATCTCGAACTACCGGTCCGAGGTCTTCCCTTTGCTCTGGGTCCGGTCCTCGACCCAGGCGAGCGGAGAAATCGACAAGACCGTCGGTTTCCCCATGCTGCCACGCCACCTGCGCAGGACGCTGAAGAAGGTGCCGTTCGACCAGGAAGAGCTGAGCCAGGACCTGCGCGAAGAGCTCGCGCCTTGGGTCTACAAGGCCACGCTTCAGCCGGTCAGCTCCTTCATGAACTCTCTGCGCGAGAGAATGAGCGTCGCCGCCCGGGCCGGCAGTGGAGGTGCCCGCGTCGGCGGCTCCTACATCCAGGGCGCGATCTTCAATCCCAGGACCCTGATCGCGCTCCTGAACATCTACCGCGTTCACTACAACTTCTTCGAACCGCGGCCCTACGCATGTCCCTACGAGGAGATCGACGACCTCATAGATCCTCCGAAGCTGACACCGCGCGCCCTTAAAATACCTGGGACGGATGAGTTCGTTGATCTACCGCCACGGGCGCGGCGCTCGCGCGCACGAATGACGCCGGCCATGCGACACGGTATGGATGCCTACACGAAGCGGAAGGACGGCACGCAGGACCCGCCCGACATCTATCGGATGTTGTATCGCCCGTGGATTTATATGGGCACCAAGCTTGGGGCGCGGTTCGAACGAGCGAGAGGGCAACGCAAGACGGAACCTGCCGCATTTTCGTAGATCGGTCGCGAACGATGAGGAAACCGCTAGGATAAGGCCGCGCCCTTACAAGGCGTGGACTTTCATAGTTCACTCCGGAGCCTCGGATCAGCCTCCCACCATACGGAATGCGTCACCCGCCGCGGGCCCCTTTTTCGTGTTTCGACCTCAGGCCGGATCGGCGGGGCCGCGCGGCGGAGCCGGGCGGGCGGCGAGCTGATCGCGGATATCGATAAGCACGTCGAGCTCGGACGGGCCGGTGGGCACGTCGGGGGCCACGTCATCGGGACGCTCGGCGACCGACCGCAGGCGGTTCACGGCCTTCACGAGAAGGAAGACGACGAAGGCGACGATCAGGAAATTGATCACCGCCGTGATGAAGTTCCCGTACATGAATTGCGCCTCGCCCACGCCGAAGCTCAGATTGCTGAAGTCGAGGCCGCCGACGAAGAGACCGATCAACGGATTGATCAGATCCTCGACGAGCGACGTCACGATGGCGGTGAAGGCCGCGCCGATGATGATCCCCACGGCGAGGTCCATCACGTTGCCCTTGGCGATGAAGTCCTTGAATTCCTGTATCACGTTGACCCTCGTTCATTATTCGTTTCGGCAATTGTCCGGTGCGCGGCGAATGTCCCGCGCCTGTCGGCCCGCTGTCATCCGATTCGTTCGAACCGATACGAAAGCGGCGGATCACCGTGGAACCGCGGCAACGCCGGGCGGAGCACGGCCCCCGAAACGCGAAAGGGCCCCGGCATCGCTGCCGGGGCCCTCGCCGCGTGGTTCGGAAGAGGGCCTTATTCGGCCTCTTCCTTCACGCTTTCCTCGCCGGTCTCCTGGTCCACCATTTTCATGGCGAGCCGGACCTTGCCGCGGTCGTCGAAGCCCAGAAGCTTGACCCAGACCTCCTGACCTTCCTTGAGCACGTCGGACGGGTGGTTCAGCCGCTTGTTCTCGATCTGGCTGACATGGACCAGCCCGTCGCGCTTGCCGAAGAAGTTCACGAAGGCGCCGAAATCGACGATCTTCACGACCTTGCCCTTGTAGACCTTGCCCTCTTCCGGCTCCGCCACGATCGAATGGATCATGTCGTAGGCCTTCTGGATGGCCTCGCCGTTGGCGGACGCGATCTTGATCACGCCGTCGTCGTTGATGTCGACCTTGGCGCCGGAGGTCTCCACGATCTCGCGGATGACCTTGCCGCCCGAACCGATCACTTCCCGGATCTTGTCGGTCGGGATCTGCATCGTCTCGATGCGCGGGGCATGGGCGGAGAACTCGGACCGGCCCTCCGTCAGCGCCTTCGACATCTCGTCCAGGATGTGGACGCGACCGGCCTTGGCCTGCGCCAGCGCCGTCTCCATGATCTCGGGCGTGATGCCGGCGACCTTGATGTCCATCTGCAGCGAGGTGATGCCGTCCTCGGTGCCCGCGACCTTGAAGTCCATGTCGCCGAGATGATCCTCGTCGCCCAGGATGTCGGTCAGCACGGCGTATTCACCGTCCGACTCGAGCACGAGGCCCATGGCCACGCCGGCGACCGGCGCCTTCAGCGGCACGCCCGCGTCCATCATCGACAGCGACGCGCCGCAGACCGTGGCCATCGAGGAGGAGCCGTTCGACTCGGTGATCTCGGAAACCAGACGGATCGTGTAGGGGAAATCCGTCGCCGACGGCAGGACCGCCTGCAGCGCCCGCCAGGCGAGCTTGCCGTGGCCGATCTCGCGCCGGCCCGGAGGCCCGAAGCGGCCCACTTCGCCGACCGAGTACGGCGGGAAGTTGTAGTGCAGCAGGAAGTTCGATTTGAAGTTGCCGTGCAGCGCGTCGATGAACTGCTCGTCGTCGCCGGTGCCGAGCGTGGTGACCACGAGGCCCTGCGTCTCGCCGCGCGTGAAGAGCGCCGAGCCGTGGGTGCGGGGCAAGAGGCCCACTTCCGAGACGATCGGGCGCACGGTGTCGAGGGCGCGCCCGTCGATCCGCTTGCCGTTCTTTACCACGTCGCCGCGCAAGACCGACGATTCGAGTTTCTTGAGCGCGGTGCCGAGGTTCGGATCCTCGAGCTGCTCCTCGGCAAGCTCGGCGCGGATCGCCTCCTTGGCGGCGGAAACGGCGCTCGTCCGCTCCTGCTTGTCGGTGATGGCGTAGGCGTCGCGCATCCGGCCCTCGCCCGCCGAACGCACCGCTTCGTAGAGCGCGGAATAATCCGGCGCTTGAAAGTCGAACGGCTCCTTCGCGGCGTCCTCGGCCAGCGACACGATCAGGTCGATCACCGGCTGCATCTGCTCGTGGCCGAACTTCACGGCACCCAGCATCTCCGCCTCGGAAAGCTCGTAGGCTTCCGACTCGACCATCATCACGGCGTCCTTGGTGCCCGCAACGACGAGGTCGAGACGCTGCTCGGGATCGTTCTTGAGCCCCTGCATGTCATCGACGGACGGGTTCAGCACGTATTCCCCGTCGACGAAACCCACGCGGGCGCCGGCGATCGGCCCCATGAACGGCGCGCCGGAGATCGTCAGCGCGGCCGAGGCGGCGATCATCGCGACGACGTCGGGGTCGTTCTCGAGGTCGTGGCTCAGCACGGTGCAGATGACGAGCACCTCGTTCTTGAAGCCCTCGACGAAAAGCGGCCGGATCGGCCGGTCGATCAGGCGCGAGGTCAGCGTCTCCTTCTCGGTCGGCCGGGCCTCCCGCTTGAAGAAGCCGCCGGGAATCTTGCCCGCGGCGTAGTATTTCTCGTTGTAGTGGACCGTCAGCGGAAAGAAGTCCTGCCCCGGCTTCGGCGCCTTGGCATAGGTAACGGCGGCCATCACGGAGGTCTCGCCGTAGGTGGCGACGACGCAGCCATCGGCCTGACGGGCGATCTTTCCCGTCTCCAGAGTGAGGGTGTCGTGGCCCCACTCCAACTCTTTCTTCACGATGTTGAACATTGCGTATCCTGTCTGGAGGCTCACCCGGCCCTCCGGGTCCTCCGTGTGTATGGCGGCCCCATTGCCGCCGACCCCTGTCCTTCGCACGACGCCGGGGTCCAACGCGTCACGTCTCAGATTGGGCGGCCATATCCCATTTCCCACCCAAAGGTAAAGGCGCGCGCGATCCCCTCCCGATCCGGAGCGACCGACGCTCGGCAGCCGCCGGAATCAGTTTCCGCCCGCGGTCCGGGCCGATCGGACGGCCTCCGCCATCGTCGTATCCGGATTCGCGGTGCAGTGATCCACCAACGCGGTGACGACGGGACCCAGTTGCAGGTCGTCGGCGCCGCCCGCCGCCGGCGTGGCGGTCGCCGAAGCCGCCCCGGCCGGGCCGGACCCGGAAGCGTCGGAGGAGGCGATGCCCGCCCCGGGGCTCGCGGCGTCGGACGGGATCGGCCCGCTCATGCCGTTGAACCCGGAGACCGCGCCGCCCTCGATCCCGTTCCGGACAGGGAGCTTGCGCCATCCGACCCGCCAGAGACCGCGCCGGCGTGCCCGTGCGCGCCGCGGTTCCACCGACGCAGGCCGGCACGGCTATGGGTCCGGAACGATGTCCCATGAACGAAAAAGGGGGCCGTGCGGCCCCCTTCGTCTCGTGTCGCGGTCGTCATTCGCTTCAGCGGCGGATGCCCAGACGCTTGATCAGGTCCTGGTAGCGCGCCTCGTCCTTCTTGCGCGTGTAGTCCAGCAGCTTCCGGCGCTGCGCGACCATCATCAGAAGGCCCCGGCGGGAATGGTTGTCCTTCTTGTGGGTCTTGAAGTGCTCGGTAAGCGTGGTGATGCGGCTCGTCAGGATCGCGACCTGGACTTCGGGCGAACCGGTGTCGCCTTCCTTGGTCGCGAATTCCTTGATCAGGCGGTTCTTCTCTTCGACGGTGATCGACATCGGGGTCTCCTTCGGGGTTCAGGGAATGGCACGAGCCGGGATGTCGTCCAGCAGGGCCCTTGGAGTGAGGCGCGGCCATACCGCAGACGCGCCGCGGAGAAAAGCCCCGCTTCGCCTTCGTCAGTCCGTTGCCTCCCAAAGGGCGGGTGCGACCCCGTAGGAGATGTAGAGCGGATGCTTCGGGTGGCCGTGCTTCGACAGGCCGAACGTCTCCAGCGGCACGCCCGCCCCGCGCAGCAATCGCTCCACCGCCGCGCCGCGGTCCAGATGCGCCCCGTGTGCGCCCCAGGCGCAGACAACCCGGTCGGCCCAAAGCGCCCCCGCGCGGATCGCCGCATCGTTCGGGGGCCCGCCGACCGGATCCGGGCAAGCGCGCATGTCCTTCGGATCGGTGGCGCGGTAGGCGAAGATGTTGGTCACCCGGAACGCGCCATAGCCCAGCGCCCGCGCCCGACGCTCGCACCGCTCCACCGTCGGGTCGTTGGCGAGCTCCGTCGCGGTGGAGGGGTTCAGCATCACGAAGTTGATGCGCGCGCCATCCGGATCCCAGACGCGGACGAGGTCATAGCGATAGAGCTCATCGTCGGAATAGGTGGCGACGGAGGCGGCGTCGCCCTTGGTAAACTCGCGCGTGATCATGGCCCACGCGGGATGCCACCGGGCGGACCGCCAGGCAAGCCTAGCGGACGAAGACCTTGGTCGGATGCAGCTGCCCCGCGCGGTAGATGCCGATCGCGACCGCCCTGCCCCCGGCGGAGGCCCAACAGGTCTCGCCGTATTCGGCCCCGGTCAGGACCTCGGCCGGATTGCCGTGCGCGAGCCGGATGGCCGCATTCTCCGTCACGGCGAGTTCCGGCAGGTCGGCCAGCGCGAGCTCCAGCGGTTGCACCAGCGCATGGAGGTCCGGCGTCCGCGCCAATGCCTCGATCCGGTCCCAGGCGACGGCCTCCTCGACCCGGAACGGACCGGACCAGACCCGGCGCAGCCAGCCGACATGGCCGAGACAGCCGAGCGCCCGGCCGAGGTCGCGGGCGATGGACCGCACATAGCCGCCCTTGCCGCAAACCATCTCGAGCTCCGCCCCGTCCCTGTCCGCGGCGACCATCTCCAGTCGCTCCACGAAAAGCGGGCGGGCGACGAGTTCCAGCTCGACCCCCTCGCGCGCGAGGTCGTAGGCCCGCTCGCCCTCGACCTTCACGGCGGACACCTGCGGCGGCACCTGCAGGATGTCGCCCCGGAACGCCCCGAGCGCCGCCTCGACTTCCGCCGGTCCGGGTCGTGCCTCCGCCCGCTGCAGGACCTCGCCCGAGGCGTCGTCGGTGCTTGTCTCGGTCCCCCACAGGATCCGGAAGCGGTAGCATTTCGGCGCGTCCGTCACGAGCGGCACGGTCTTTGTCGCCTCGCCCAGCGCCACGGCGAGCACGCCCGTCGCGTCCGGATCGAGGGTGCCGGCATGGCCCGCCTTCTGCGCGTCGAGCGCCCAGCGAACCTTGCCCACGACCTGCGTCGAGCCGATCCCCGCGGGCTTGTCCACGACGAGCCAGCCGTGGACCGGATTGCCGCGCTTCCGCCGCGCCATCTCAGCGCTCCGTCACGGCGAGGATCGGCCCCATCGCGCGGCCGGAATCGGAACGTCCCTCCGCGGGGACGTGCAGCCGCGAGATCGAACCGTCGAGATAGAGCGCGTTCCGCACACCCAGCACGTCGCGAAACAGCGTCGCCATCTCGTGAAAGGTCACGAGGCCGTCGGAGGCCACGAAATGAACCTCCCGCCCGTCCTCCGAGGCGCCGACCCCGTTGCGCCGCTTGGCCGAGGGCGAGCGGGGCAGGAAGCGCGGATGCAGCGCGCCGTCGATGACCAGCATCGGCCCGGATTGCGTCGCATGGCGGCAAGCGGGAGGATCGGCCGCGAAGGCGCCCGTCTCAATCACGTCGGCACGGTCGTCCCGGATGCAGAAGACCCCGTTCGGCAGCATCCCGAAATTGCCCGGCCCGGCCCGGGTGACGAGATCCGTCGCCTGCTGCCCGTCCTCGACGTAAAGGCCGACGGGACTGCGGTCGGGATGGTACATGCCCCCGTTCATCGCAAGCGTCACGGGCCGATCCATCGCCCGCTCGAGCGCGGCGAACTCGCCGAGCGGCGCCCCGTCCGGTCCGAGCAGATGCAGCGAGATCGCCTGGCGGGCCAGATCGACCGTGCAGATCGTGAAGGCGCGGTCGCGATGCGTCACGCTCTCGCAGGCGCGGGCCGTGCCGGCCGCCACCATCGTCAGGGCAAGGCAGAGAAGGGCCAGCCGGATCATTCGTCGCCGTCTTCGTCGGGCGCCTCGATGTCGCGGCGCACGGTCTCGTCGGCGAACATCGCGCGGGTCGCGTCCATCCGATCGAAGGTCTCGTCGATGCGGAACCGCAGGTCGGGTGCGAATTTCAGCGTCATGTCCTTCGAGATCGCCCGGCGCAGCTCGCCCTTGTTGCGCTTCAGCGCGGCGATGGCTTTCTCCCGGTCCCGCCCGCCGAGGGGCAGGACGAAGGCGGTGGCGATCTTCAGGTCCGGCGTCACCTGCACCTCGCCCACGGTGATCGACATCCCCTCGAGCTCGGGGTCGTGGATGTCGCCGCGCATCAGCACGTCCGACAGCGTGCGCCGGATGAGCTCGCCCACCCGCAGCTGCCGCTGCGACGGGCCGCGGCCTTCCTCGTGTCTGGATCGTGCCATGCCGACCTCCTGTTCGGAACGGGCGGGATATTTGCCCGCCCCCCGGAGCGCAAGCGTTGCACGGGCCGGATCGTTCCACCAAGAGGAACCCGGAGGACGGAGGACGAGATGGCGAAACCGGCGATCGTGGTGACGGGCGGGTCGGGCCGCATGGGGCGGATGCTGTGCGATCTGGCGCGGGCCTCCGACGCGATGCGGCTCGCCGGCGTCGTGGAGGCGCCGGGCCACGACTGGGCCGGGCGCGACCTCGGCGCGGCGACGGGCGGCGCGGAGATCGGCGTGCCGGTGACCGACGATCCGAGCAGCCTCGTCGCGGGCGCCGATGCGGTGATCGACTTCACGACGCCCGCCGCCACGGTCGCGATGGCGCGCCTTTGCGCCGCGTCGGGCACCGCGCATATCGTGGGCACGACGGGACTCTCGTTGGAGGACATCGCCGCAATCGACGCCGCCGGCACGCGGACGGTGGTGGTGCGGGCGGGCAACATGTCGCTCGGCGTCAACCTGCTGACCGCGCTCGTCCGGCAGGTGGCCGCGTCGCTCGACGCCGATTACGATATCGAGATCGTCGAGGCGCATCACCGGCGCAAGGTCGACGCGCCCTCCGGCACCGCGCTGATGCTGGGCGAGGCGGCGGCCGAGGGGCGGGGCGTCGATTTGGGCGAGGTTGCCGACCGGGGCCGGGACGGCATCACCGGCGCGCGGACCCGCGGCGACATCGGCTTCGCCGCGATCCGGGGCGGCGACGTGGTGGGGGAACACGACGTGATCTTCGCCGGCGCGGGCGAACGTCTCGTCCTGCGCCACGTCGCCTCCGACCGCTCGGTCTTCGCGCGCGGCGCGCTCAGGGCCGCGCTCTGGGCGCAGGGCCGGGCACCGGGCGCCTACGACATGCGCGACGTCCTCAACCTGCGCTGAACGTCTCAGAAGTCGATGGCGATGCCCTTGCGCTCCCAGTCGCCGTAGCGGACCGGCTCCGGCCCGGCGCGGCCGCCGAGTTCGGGTGGCAATGTCACCTGCCCGGCTTGCCGCGCCTCGGCTTCCTCCAGCGCGCGCCGGGCCACCTCGGGCAGCGCGGCGCGGCGGGTGGCCTCCGCCTCGGCGGAAAGCGGCGCGAGATCGACGCCCCGGTCGCGCGGCGTCGTGGGACAGGCCGGAGCGTCGGGCGCGGCCTCGGGCAGCGCGGAGGGATCGACGGACATGCGGGCGACCATGGCGGGACTCCTCGTCGGTTGCCGGTTGGACCAAACGCATATACGTCGCGAACGCCTTTCTGCCAAGGATCCCCGCGATGACAGTGCCGTCCGACAGCCTTTCCGCCCGCATGGGCACGCTTCGCCTTCTGGCGCATGTCCTGCGCGACGGCCGGATGCTGCGCGACGGGCAAAGCGGGCTGACCGGGCCGGACGCCGCGCGCGCGTTGCGCCTCGCGGGCCTGACGCTGCGCCACATGGGGCGGGCCGACGCGCTGCTGAAACGCCACGTGGAGCGGCAGCCCGCGGCGCGGGTGCGCGACATCCTGCGGCTGGCGCTGGTGGAAATCCACGAGGACGGCGCCGCCCCCCATGGCGTGGTCAACGACGCGGTCGCGATGGCGCGCACCTCGCCGAAGACAACGAAGCAGGCCGGGCTCGTCAACGCCGTGCTGCGCAAGCTCGCGGAGGCGCGGGACGAATGGGCCGCGCTGCCCGCCCCCGCCCTGCCCGCCTGGCTTCGCAAGCCGATGGCGAAGGCGTGGGGCCGCGACCGGCTGGAAGCGATCGAGGCGGCGCATCTGGTCCCCGCGCCGCTCGACCTGACCGCGAAGCCGGGCCTCGCGGTGGAGGGGGCGGAGCGGGTGCCCACCGGATCGTTCCGACTGGCTGGCGGCCAGGTCTCGACGCTGCCGGGTTACGAGGCGGGCGATTGGTGGGTGCAGGACGCCGCCGCCGCCATGCCCGCGCGCCTTCTGGGCGACGTCGCCGGGCTGCGCGTGCTCGACCTTTGCGCCGCGCCGGGCGGCAAGACGATGCAGCTCGCCGCCGCCGGGGCGGACGTGACGGCGCTCGACCTTTCGGGGCCCCGGCTCGCCCGCCTGCGGGAGAACCTCGCGCGGACCGGGCTCGCCGCCGAACCGGTCGAGGCCGACGCGCTGGACTGGACCCCGCAGGCGCCCTTCGACGCGGTCCTCCTCGATGCGCCCTGCACCGCGACGGGCACGATCCGCCGCCATGCCGACCTGCCGCATCTGCGCGAGGCGCGCGACCTGGAGGCGCTGACCGCGCTGCAATACCGCCTGCTCGACCGGGCGATCGGCTTCGCGCGTCCCGGCGGGCGGATCGTCTTCTGCACCTGCTCACTCCTGCCGGTGGAAGGCGAGCATCAGGCGAGCGCGGCGCTGAAGCGGCATCCGGGCCTCGCGGCGGACGCGCCGGACCCGGTCGCGCTCGGCCTGCCGATCGAGGCCGCCTCGGCCCACGGGCTGCGCCTCCTGCCCGATCTCTGGCCCGGGCTGGGTGGAATGGACGGCTTCTACATGGCCGTGCTGCGAAGGCCCGGATGACGCCCGCGTGACACCGGACGAGGCAGGGCCTATTCGTCGTCGCGAGCCCGGCGGCACATCCGGCCGGCCGGCGGGGACGGGACGATGAGCGCGCAGGGGATCCGCGAAAGGTGGCGGCGCAGGCTCGCCCTGCGCCTGTTCCGCCCGCCGCGCGACCGTGACGTTGTCTGGCACCCCGCCCCCCGCGAAAGCGGCACGCCCGGACGCGGGCGCCAGATCGTCGGCGGGCTGTGGCACATGGCCGGACAAATCGTCGACGCGCCCGACGGAAGCCCTTGGGACATCGTGCCGCCCTCCACCCCGTTCGAGATGCAGCTTCACGGCCAGGGATGGCTCGACGACCTCGTGGCGCTCGGCACGACCGAGGCGGTAACGAAGGCGCAGGGCTGGACGCTGGACTGGATGCGGCGGTTCCGCGGCGGACGCGGACCGGGCTGGGATGCCTCGCTCACCGGCCGCCGCCTCCTGCGCCAGATCGACCACGCCTCCGTCCTGCTGCCGGGGCTGGAGCCGCGGGCGCGGGCCGTCTATCTCGACGCGCTCTACGCGCAGGCCACGCATCTGCGGCGCGACTGGTCCGAGGCGCCGGCCGGGCTGGCCCGGATGGAGGCGCTGACCGGCCTCCTCTTCGCCGGCCTCTCGCTTCGCGGCATGTCGTCGCTCGTGGGCGAGGCGGCGGTCGCGCTGGTCGAGACGGTCGAGCGCGACGTGGGCGCGGATGGCGGGATCGGCGCGCGCAACCCGGAAGCGCTTCTCGAGATGGCGATGCTCCTGAACTGGACGGTCGACGGGTTCCGCGCCCGGTCCGACGTGCCGGTGGCCCTGCGCGCGGCGCAGGGGCGGATCGCGCCGACGCTCCGCGCGCTGACCCATTCCGACGGGGGCCTCGCGCGGTTCCACGGCGGTGGCCGCGGCCGGCCGGGCCGGCTCGAACGGGTGCTGGCGGCCACGGGCATCGACGGCCGCCGCGACGACGCGCAGGCGATGGGCTTCGCCGCGATCGCGCGGGGACGGACGACGCTGATCGTGGACGCCGCGCCGCCGCCCACGGGCGCGCAGTCCGGGTCCGCCCATGCCTCGACGCTGGCCTTCGAGATGACCGACGGCGACGCGCCCCTTGTCGTCAATTGCGGGCCGGGCGGCGCGCACGGGCCGGATTGGCACCGCGCCGGGCGGGCGACGGCGTCGCATTCGTCGCTGGGTCTGGACGGACATTCCTCGGCCCGGGTCGGCGCGCTGATCCCGCTCGGGCGGCGGCGCATCGCCCCGCTGGTGCAGATCCCCGGCCGCGTGGATTGCCAGCGCGCCGACACGGCCCGCGCCGCCATCCTGCTCGCGCGGCACGACGGATACGGGCCAAGCCACGGGCTGACCCATCTGCGCCGGCTCGCGCTTTCGCAGGACGGCCTCACCCTCGAAGGCGAGGACAGCCTGCGCGCCATGGGCGGCGCGGACCGGACGCGGCTCGATCTGGCGCGGGCGGAGGCGACGGGGGTCGCCTTCGACATCCGCTTCCACCTGCATCCGGACACGGCCGCCTCTCTCGACGAAGCGGCGCGCGCGGTGGCGATCACGCTGCCCACGGGCGCCGTCTGGACCTTCCGCACCGGGTCGGACGCGGCGCTCGCGCTCGCGCCCTCGGTCTATCTGGAGCCGGATCGCCCGAAGCCGCGCCCCGCGCTGCAGGTGGTTTTATCCGACCGCGTCGTGTCCTATGCGGCGACCATCGAATGGACCCTGACGCGGCTGCGCGAAGCCGAGCCGCCGCACGACGCCGAATCCTGACCTGCCCGAAGGACGCCCCCGATGACGACGATCCCCCTGAAGCGCGCGCTGATCTCCGTGTCCGACAAGACGGGGCTCGCCCGCCTGGGCCAGGCGCTGTCCGCGCGGGGGGTGGAGCTTGTCTCCACCGGCGGCTCGGCCGCGGCGCTCCGCGCGGCGGGGCTCGCCGTGCGCGACGTGGCGGACCTGACCGGGTTCCCGGAGATGATGGACGGCCGCGTCAAGACGCTGCATCCGAAGGTGCACGGGGGATTGCTCGCGCTGCGCGACGAACCGGACCACGCGGCGGCGCTGGAGTCGCATGGCATCGCGCCGATCGACCTCCTCGTGGTGAACCTCTACCCGTTCGAGGTGACCGTGGCCTCCGGCGCCGACGAGGCCGCCTGCATCGAGAACATCGACATCGGCGGGCCGGCGATGATCCGCGCGGGCGCCAAGAACCAGGCCTGGACCTGCGTCGTCACCGACCCCGAGGATTACGACGCCCTCTTCGCGGAACTCGACGCGAACGGGGGCGGCACCACGCTCGCCTTCCGGCAGCGGCAATCGGCCATCGCCTACGGGCGCACCGCCGCCTACGACGCCGCCGTGGCGACCTGGATGGCACGGTTCGAAACCGCGCGGGAGGAAGCGCCCCGCCGCGTCGCCGCCGCGGCCCGCCTGCGCCAGCCGCTGCGCTACGGCGAGAACCCGCACCAGTCGGCCGCCTTCTACAGCGACGGCAGCGGCCGGCCCGGCGTGGCGACCGCGACGCAGCATCAAGGCAAGGAACTCAGCTACAACAACCTCGCCGATACCGACGCCGCGATCGAGCTGGTGGCCGAGTTCGACCGTCCCGCCGTGGCGATCATCAAGCACGCCAATCCCTGCGGCGTCGCCACCGGCGAGACGCTGGCCGAGGCTTATGGGCGGGCTTTCGACTGCGACCGCACCTCCGCCTTCGGGGGCATCGTCGCGCTGAACGGCCCGCTCGACGCGGAGACGGCGGAGGCCATCGCGGGCATCTTCACCGAGGTGGTCGTCGCCCCCGACGCGACGGAGGAGGCGCGCGCCGTCTTCGCCGGCAAGAAGAACCTGCGCCTGCTGACCATCGGCACCCTGCCCGATCCCCACGCGCCCCGCCGCGCGATGAAGCAGGTCGCGGGCGGCTGGCTGGTGCAGGACCACGACAACGGGCGGCTCATGCCGTCGGACCTTCGCGTCGTGACCCGACGCGCGCCGAACGACGACCAGATGCGCAACCTGCTTTTCGCCTGGCGCGTGGCAAAGCACGTCAAGTCGAACGCCATTGTCTATGCGAAGGACGGGGCGACCGTCGGCATCGGTGCGGGCCAGATGAGCCGGGTCGACAGCTCGCGCATCGCCGCACGGAAGGCGGAGGACATGGCCGAGGCGCTGAACCTGTCGCACACGCCGGCGCGCGACGCCGTTCTGGCCTCCGACGCGTTCTTTCCCTTTCCCGACGGGCTGATGGCCGCGGCCGAGGCCGGGGCGAAGGCGGTGATCCAGCCGGGCGGCTCCATGCGCGACGCGGAGGTGATCGCCGCCGCCGACGCGGCCGACCTCGCCATGGTCTTCACCGGCATGCGGCACTTCCGGCACTGATGCGCACGCTCTGGCTCGCCGCGCTCGCCGCCTTTCTCGCGGATCAGGCGTCGAAACTCCTCGTCGTCCACCTCCTCGACCTGAAGTCGCGGCTGGTCCTGCCGGTGGCGCCGCCGTTCCTGACCTTCCGCATGGGCTGGAACGAGGGGATCAATTTCGGCCTTCTTCACGGCGCCGGCGCGCGCTGGCTTCTGGTCGCGGTGGCGGTGATCGTGACGGTCGTCCTGTTTCGCTGGTCGCGGAACTTCACCCGGCCGCTGGCGCATGTCTCCGCCGGGCTGGTGATCGGCGGGGCGCTGGCCAACGCGCTCGACCGCGTGGTCTACGGCGCGGTGGCGGACTTCCTCAACATGTCCTGCTGCGGGATCCACAATCCCTACGCCTTCAACCTCGCCGACGTCTTCATCTTCGCCGGCGCGGGCGGGCTCGTCCTCTGGGCCGACGAGCGTGGGGCCAAGACCCCGTGACGCGGGCCGGGGCTTGCGCTAGGACCGGGGCGTCGAAGGGCAGGAGGATCGACGGAATGATCGCGAGGCTGGGTTGCGCCGTTGTGCTGTCGCTGACGCTTTCCGCCTGCGGGGGCGGCGCGCCGAAGCTTTTCAACCTCCGCAAGGCCGACCGCACGCCCGACGAGTTTTCGATCCTGCCCGCGCGTCCGCTCGAAACGCCGCCGGACCGTGCCGCCCTGCCGCCGCCCACGCCCGGCGGGCCGAACCGCACCGACCGGGCGCCGCTGTCGGAGGCGGTCGCGGCGCTCGGCGGCAATCCGGCCGGCGGAACCGGCGCCGACGGCGCGCTCGTCTCTACCGTGTCGCGCTACGGCGTGGAGCCGGGCATCCGCGGCCAGCTCGCGGCCGAGGACCTCGCCTTCCGGCAAGCCAACGATGGACGCCTGCTGGAACGGGCGTTCAACCTGAACGTCTATTACCAGGCCTATGCCCGGCAATCGCTGGACCAGTACGCGGAGCTGCGGCGGCTGCGCCAGGCCGGCGTCAGGACGGTCGCGGCGCCCCCGGATCCAGCCGGGAACTGAGCGACCGGACATCACGGGGTCGTCACGCGAACGCGACGTCACGGACTTTGAAATCGGGGCGGGGCGGGCGTATGTCCGGCGTAATTCCGCTTGTCCTACGGAGATCGCCTTGCGCCAGCCCCTGTTCGTCGCCGCCGTCGCGGCGCTTCTTGCCAGCCCGACCGCCGTCCCCCCCGCCCTCGCGCAGACCGGCGATGTCCCCGCCGACGCCGCCGCCCCGGAGGACGAAGGGGTGACGACCTTCACGCTCGAGAACGGCCTCGACGCGATCGTGATCGAGGATCATCGCGCCCCGGTCGTCGTGCACATGGTCTGGTACGACGTGGGCGCCGCGGACGAGCCGCCGGGCAAGTCCGGCATCGCGCATTTTCTCGAGCACCTGATGTTCAAGGGCACCGACGACCTCGCCCCCGGCGAGTTCAGCCGCGTCGTCGCGGCGCAGGGCGGGACCGACAACGCCTTCACCAGCGACGACCACACCGGCTACTTCCAGCGCGTCGCCTCCGACCGGCTGGAGCTGATGATGGAGATGGAGGCCGACCGGATGCGCGACCTGGTCCTCGACGACGAGGACATGCTCACGGAGCGCGACGTGGTGCTCGAGGAGCGGGCGCAGCGCACCGAGTCGAATCCCGGCGCGCTGTTCGGGGAGATGCGGAACGCGGCGCAGTACCTGAACCATCCCTACCGCATGCCGATCATCGGCTGGCGCCAGGAGGTGGAGGAACTGACGCTCGAGGACGCGCTCGACTTCTATCGCACGTTCTACGCCCCCAACAACGCGACGCTTGTCGTGGCGGGCGATATCGATCCCGCCGAGGTCGAGCGGCTGGCCAGGAAGCATTACGGCCCGCTCGCCCCGACGGAGGGGCTCGCCCCCCGGGAACGTCCGCAAGAACCGCCGCAGATCGCGCCGCGTCGCCTGCGCTACGAGGACGGACGCGTGTCCAACCCCTACGTCCTGCGCACTTATCTCGCCCCCGAGCGCGACGCCGGCGCGCAGGAGAAGGCCGCCGCGCTGACGGTGCTGGCCGATCTGCTCGGCGGCTCCTCGCAGACCTCGGTCATGGGACGCACGCTGGAGCAGGAGGAGGGCACGGCGCTCTACACCTCGGCCTTCTACGACGGCACTCGCTACGACGACACGACGTTCGGGCTTTTGGTGATGCCGAGCCCCGGCCGCACCCTCGAGGAGGCGGAGGCCGACATGGACCGGATGATCGCGAAGCTCCTCGATGACGGCATCGACCCGGCGCAGCTCGAGCGCATCAAGTCGCAGGTCCGCGCCTCCGAAATCTACGGCCGCGACAGCCTGCAGGGCCGCGCCCGCGACTACGGCGCGGCCGTCACCAGCGGCCTGACGGTCGAGGATGTCGCCGAATGGCCGCGCGCCCTCGAGGCGGTCACCGAGGAGGACGTGCTCGCCGCCGCGCGCGAGGTCTTCGACCTCGACCGCTCGGTCACCGGCTACCTTTCGAAGCCCGCCGCGACGGAGGGGGCGGAGAACGCCGCGCCCGACCCCGCCGCCGCCCAGCCCGCCGCCGACACGAACGACGAAGCCCCGGAGCCCATTCAATGACCCGCATGTTCGCCCTTCTGACCGCCGCCCTGCTGCCCGTCCCGGCCCTGGCCGAGGTGGAAATCCAGGAGGTCGTCTCGCCCGGCGGCATCACCGCCTGGCTGGTGGAGGAGCCTTCGATCCCGTTCACCGCCATCGACATCCTGTTCGAGGGTGGCGCCAACGAGGATGCGCCGGGCAAGCGTGGCGCGACCAACCTGATGATGTCGCTTCTGGAGGAAGGCGCGGGCGAGCGCGACGCCCAGGCTTTCGCGGAGCGGGCGGAGGAGCTGGCCGCGCGGATGTCCTTCGACGCGGCCAACGATTCGGTCTCGGTCGGCCTGCAATTCCTGTCCGAGAACCGGGAGGAAAGCGTCGACCTCCTGCGCGAGGCGCTGCTCGATCCGCGATTCGACATGGACGCCGTCGAGCGGGTGCGGGCGCAGGTCCTGGCCTCGATCGCCTCCGATGCGAGCGACCCGGGCGCGATCGCCTCGGACACGTTCTCGGCGCTGGCCTTCCCCGGCCATCCCTACGGCACCTCGCTCGACGGCACGCCGGAAACCGTGGCCGCGCTCAACATCGAAGACCTGCGGGACGCTCACGAGCGCGCCCTGACCCGCGACCGCGCGCTGGTCGGCGTGACCGGCGACATCACCGCCGAGGAACTCGGCCCGCTGCTCGACCGCCTTTTGGGCGACCTGCCCGAAAGCGACGGTGCGGAGGTTCCGGAGGCGAGCTACGACCTGCCCGGCGGCGTCACGGTGGTGGACTTCCCCTCGCCCCAATCGGTGGTCCTGTTCGGCCACGAGGGCATCGCCTTCGACGATCCGGACTACTTTCCGGCCTATGTGCTCAACGAGGTTCTGGGCGGCGCCGGCTTCGATTCCCGGCTGATGCAGGAGGTGCGCGTGAAGCGCGGCCTGACCTACGGGATCGGCACCGACCTCGTCCCCCGCGACCTTGCCGCGCAGGTGATGGGCCAGTTCTCCTCGTCGAACGACAAGACCGCCGAGGCGGTGCGGATCGTGCGCGACGAATGGGCCCGGCTGGCGGCCGAAGGCGTTTCCGAGGAGGAGCTCGACGCCGCCAAGACCTACCTGACCGGCGCCTATCCGCTGCGCTTCGACGGCAATTCGCGGATCGCCTCGATCCTCGTGGGCATGCAGTCGAACGACCTGCCGATCGATTACATCGCGACCCGGAACGACCGGATCGAGGCGGTGACGCAGGAGGACGTGCGCCGCGTGGCCGCTCGCGTGCTGCAGCCGGAGTCCCTCCACTTCGTCGTCGTCGGACAGCCCGAGGGCCTGCGATCCGGCGGCTTCTGATCTGGCGCGACCGGCGGCGTCCATGCTAGCCCTCGTGGCATGGGCGCCGCCGACCGCAACATGATCCTTCCCCGCATCCGTCAACTCGACGAGGGCGCGGTGAACCGCATCGCCGCGGGCGAAGTGGTGGAGCGGCCCGCCTCGGCCGTGAAGGAGCTGGTCGAGAACGCGCTCGACGCCCGCGCACGACGCATCACGATCGATATCGCCGATGGTGGCCGGACGCTGATCCGCGTCACCGACGACGGGCATGGGATCGCGGCCGAGGACCTGCCGCTCGCGCTGTCGCGGCACGCCACGTCCAAGATCGACGGCAGCGACCTGCTCAACATCCACAGCTTCGGGTTCCGGGGAGAGGCATTGCCGAGCCTTGGCGCGGTCGGGCGGCTCGCGATCACCTCGCGCGCGCGTGGCTCGGAGGGGGCGGCGGCGATCCGCTGTTCCGGCGGCCGGCTGGAGCCGGCGCGGCCCGCCGCGCTCGGCGCCGGAACCGTGGTGGAGCTGCGCGACCTGTTCCATGCGACCCCCGCGCGACTGAAGTTCCTCAAGACCGAGCGATCGGAGACGATGGCCGTGACCGACGCGGTGCGCCGCCTGGCGATGGCGGAGCCGGGCGTGGCCTTCACCCTGCGCGACCTGTCGGACGGGGGCGAGCGCATCCTGTTCCGCGCCGATGCCGCCTCCGACCGCGCCGACCGTCTGGCCGCGATCCTGGGCCGCGCCTTCTCGGAGAACGCGATGGCCCTCGACGCGGAGCGGGCGGGGTTCCATCTGGGCGGGCAGGCCGGGCTGCCGACCTATTCGCGCGGCAACGCCGTTCACCAATACCTCTACGTCAACGGCCGCCCGGTACGGGACCGGATGCTGACCGGGGCGCTACGCGGCGCCTATCAGGACGTGCTGGCCAAGGACCGCCATGCCGTCGCCGTCCTGTTCGTCACCTGCGACCCGACCCTCGTGGATTGCAACGTCCATCCGGCCAAGACCGAGGTGCGGTTCCGCGACGCCGGGCTCGTGCGCGGCCTGATCGTCGCGGGGCTGAAGCAGGCGCTGGCCGAGGCCGGGCATCGCGCCGCCACCACCGTGTCGGACGCGACGCTGGGCGCGATGCGCCCCGAACGGCCCGCCGCGCCGGTCTATCAGATGGACCGCCCCCGCGCGGACCGGCCCTCCCCCACCGCGCGGCACAACGCCTACATGGCGCAGATGCCGGGCTTCGCCGAACCCTCCGCCCGCACGGAGCCGGTGGACGAGGAGGCCGGGGACGGCCCGCTCGGCGCCGCCCGCGCGCAGCTTCACGGGAACTGGATCGTCGCCCAGTCCGGCGACGGCATGGTCATCGTCGACCAGCACGCGGCGCACGAACGACTGGTCTACGAACGGCTCAAGGCGCAGATGCGGGACCGGGGCATCGCGGCGCAGGCGCTGCTGATCCCCGAGGTGGTGGAGGTCGGCGCCGACGCGGCCGAGCGGCTGCTCGCGCTCGACCTCGCCCGCCTCGGCCTCGCCCTCGACGCGTTCGGACCCGGCACCGTCGCCGTGCGGGAAACGCCGGCGATCCTCGGGCCCTGTTCGGCGGAGGCGCTCCTGCGCGACATTCTCGAGGAGATCGAGGCCGAGGAGGAGGCCGATCCCCTCTCGCTGCGATCCCGGCTCGACGCGATCCTGAGCCGCATGGCCTGCCACGGCTCGGTCCGCGCGGGCCGCCGGATGTCCGCCCCGGAGATGAACGCGCTCCTGCGCGAGATGGAGGCGACGCCACATTCCGGTCAGTGCAACCACGGGCGCCCGACCTACGTGAAGCTGAAGCTCGCCGATATCGAGCGGCTGTTCGGCCGGACATGACGCTCGACCTTGCCGACCCGCTTACGCTGGCCGCGCTCGGAGGGGGCGCGGCGCTGCTGATCCTCGTGCTTCTCGTCCTCATTCTTGCCGGACGCCTGCGCGACATGAGCCACGCGCAGGCGCGGCTGACCGGCGGGCTCGCCGCGCTCACCGAGGCACAGCGGCGGTCGGAGACGCAGGTCGGCACCGCGCTCGGCGACAGCGCGACCCGCACGGCCCGTGCGCTCGGAGAGTTGCAGCAGCGGCTCGCGACCATCGACCGGGCGCAGGCGCGGATGGAGACGTTGTCGGGCGACGTGCTGGGCCTGCAGGACATCCTTTCCAACAAGCAGGCGCGCGGCGCCTTCGGGGAGATCCAGCTTCACGACATCGTCGCCAAGGCCCTGCCGCCCGACGCCTTCAGCTGGCAGGCGACGCTGTCGAACGGCCGCCGGGCCGATTGCCTGATCCACATGCCCGACCCGCCCGGCCCGCTCGTCATCGACGCGAAGTTTCCGCTCGAAAGCTACGAGGCGCTGGTGGGCGACCCGAAATCCACCGCGGCCCGGACGGCGTTCCGCGCCGCGATGCGCACCCATATCCGCGCCATCGCCGAGCGTTACGTCCTTCCGGGCGAGACGGCGGACGGCGCCTGCCTGTTCCTGCCGTCGGAGGCGATCTACGCCGAGCTGCACGCGAACTTCCCCGAGATGGTGCGCGAGGGATTCGCCGCGCGCGTCTGGATCGTCTCGCCCACGACCTGCATGGCGGTGCTGAACACGCTGCGCGCCGTCCTGAAGGACCACCGGATGCGCGCGCAGGCGGGCGAGATGCGGCGCGCGCTCGCCGCGCTCGGCCGCGACGTGGAACTGATCGTGGAGCGGGCGGCCAAGCTCGAAACGCATTTCGACCAGGCCCGCCGCGACGTCGAGGGGATCGCCACCGCGGCGGAACGCGCCGGCAAGCGGGCCGAACGGCTGGACGCGTTCGATTTCGACCCCGCGCCGGAGCCCGCGGGCGAGGCACCGCGGCCCCGCCTTGCCCCGGTGATCCGCCGGGGACAGGCGTGAAATTGTGAAAGTGCCCGGCCAGTGCTAGCTCCCCTTTCCATGAGCCAGCTCCCCACCAAGACGGACATCCTGCAATGGATCTCCGACAACCCCGCCCTCACCTCGAAACGCGACATCGCCAAGGCCTTCGGGGTCAAGGGCGCCGCGCGGATCGACCTGAAGCGTCTCCTGAAGGAACTGGAGGGCGAGGGGCACCTCGCGAAGCGAAAGCGGTCCTACGACGATCCGAACCGCCTGCCCCCCGTTTCGGTCCTGAAGGTGGGCGAGGCGGACCGCGACGGCGACCTGTTCCTCGCGCCGCATGACTGGCAGGGCGACGCGCCGGAGCCGCGAATCCTCTACGTGTCCGGCAAGGACGACCCGGCGCTGGCGCCGGGCGACCGCGTGCTCGCCCGCCTGACCGAGGTCGCGGAGGAGGACCACAGCCACGAGGGCCGTCTGATCCGGCGCCTCTCCACCGGGCCGCGCCGGGTGCTGGGCGTCTACCGGACCGGCGCCGAGGGCGGCCGGATCGTCCCCATCGACAAGGGTGCCGACCGCGAATGGACAATCGACCCGCACGACGCGGGCGGCGCGCGCGACGGCGAGCTGGTCGAGGCGGAGCAGACCGGGCCGAAGGGACGCATGGGCCTGCCCCGCGCCCGCGTCGTCGCCCGGCTCGGCGACCCCGGCGCGGCGAAGGCGGTGAGCCTGATCGCGATCCACCAGCACGGGCTGCGCGATGAGTTCCCCGACGCGGCGATCCTGGAGGCCGAACGGGCGGAGGCCCCGACACTCGGCGGCCGGACCGACCTGCGCGACCTGCCGCTCCTCACCATCGACCCGTCGGACGCGCGCGACCACGACGACGCCGTCTACGCCCATCCCGACGACGATCCGAAGAACCCGGGCGGCCACGTCCTCTGGGTCGCCATCGCCGACGTCGCCGCCTACGTCACGCCGGGCAGCGCGCTCGACCGGGAGGCGCGGGAGCGGGGAAACTCGACCTATTTCCCCG
This sequence comes from uncultured Jannaschia sp., assembly GCF_947494025.1. GTDB lineage: Bacteria > Pseudomonadota > Alphaproteobacteria > Rhodobacterales > Rhodobacteraceae > Jannaschia. Next base: position 178,504 of record NZ_CANLTQ010000003.1, on the reverse strand, counting down.
ACCGGGTCGTGCCGATGCTGCCCGACGCGCTGTCGGGCGACCTCTGTTCGCTGCACGAGGGGGTGGAGCGGGCCTGCATCGCGGTGCGGATGGTGATCGACGCGCAGGGCGCGAAGCGCGGTCAGGAATTCTTCCGCGGCCTGATGCGCTCCCCCGCGAGCCTCCATTACGGAGAGGTGCAGGCCGCCATCGACGACGCCCCGAGCGAGCGGACGGCACCGCTGCTGGAGCCGGTCCTGCGCCCGCTCTATGCCGCCTACGACGCGCTCCGCGCCGCCCGCGCCCGGCGGGAGCCGCTGGACCTCGACCTGCCGGAGCGCCGGATCGAGCTGTCGGAGGCGGGCGAGGTCACCTCGGTCGCGTTCCGCGAACGCCTCGATGCGCACCGGCTGATCGAGGAGTTTATGATCGCGGCCAACGTCGCCGCGGCCGAGGAGCTGGAGCGCCAGCGCATCCCCCTCCTCTACCGCGTCCACGAGGAACCCGACGCCGACAAGATCGAGGCGCTGCGCGAAACGGCGAAGGCGAGCGGCTTCTCCCTGCCGAAGGGGCAGGTCCTGCGCACCGCCATGCTGAACCGGCTGCTCCACGACGCGTCGGGCACGGACCTGTCCGAGCTCATCTCGATGTCCACGCTCCGGGCGATGACGCAGGCCTATTACGCGCCGGCCAATCTGGGGCATTTCGGCCTCGCGCTCCGCGCCTACGGGCACTTCACCTCGCCCATCCGCCGCTACGCCGATCTCGTCGTGCATCGCGCGCTCATCACCGCGCATGGCTGGGGCGACGACGGGCTCTCGGAGTTCGATGTCGAGCATCTGGAGGCGACGGCGAAGGCGATCTCCGAGGCCGAGCGCCGCTCGATGATCGCGGAGCGGGACACGAACGACCGCTATCTCGCGGCCTTTCTCGCCGACAAGGTGGGCGCCGAGTTCGCCGGCCGCATCTCGGGCGTGCAGGCCTTCGGCGTGTTCGTGAAACTCGACGAGACCGGGGCGGACGGGCTGGTCCCGGTACGCTCCCTCGGGGGCGAATACTTCCGTTACGACCGCGACGCGCAGGTCCTGACCGGAACCGAGAGCGGCACGGAGATCGGACTGGGTCAGCGCGTCACCGTGCGGCTGGCCGAGGCGGTGCCGGTGACGGGCGGGCTGGTGCTGGAGCTTCTGTCGGTCGAGGGCGAGGCCCGCCGCGCGACGGGACGCGGCCGGTCGGGCAAGACGGGGCGGCCGAAGAAGCGCAAGCTCCGCAAGGCCCCGTCGAAGCGGCGCGGCCGGGGATGAGCGCGGCGCGCGGCATCGCTCTCCTGCTCGGCCTGACGCTGCCCGGTGCGTGCGGGGCGCAGGAGCCGCGGCCGCTGCCCCGCCCGATTCTCGTGCGCGAAGTGCCGTTCGCCGCCTGGCTCGCGGGCTTCCGCGCGCGTGCCTTGGCGCAGGGGATCGCCGGTGCCACCTTCGACGCGGCGATGCGGGACGTGGCGCCCCTGCCGGACGTGATCCGCCGCGACCGCAACCAGTCGGAGTTCACCAGGACGATCTGGGACTATCTCGACACTGCGGTAAGCGAGCCGCGCGTCGCGAACGGTCGGCGCGCGATGGCACGGCACGCCGACGCGCTCGCGGCGATCGAGGCGCGGCACGGCGTGCCGGCGGAGATCGTCGTGGCGATCTGGGGGCTGGAGAGCAGCTACGGCGCCTATCGCGGCGATGTCGACACGCTCTCGGCGCTGGCCACGCTCGCCGCCGACAGCCGGCGGCCGGACTTCTTCGAGGCGGAGCTCCTCGCCGCGCTCGCCATCCTCGAGACCGGCGAGGCGGCGGCGGGCGACCTGCGCGGCTCCTGGGCCGGGGCGATGGGGCACACGCAGTTCATGCCGACCTCATGGCGCGACCATGCGGTGGACGCCGCCGGCGACGGACGGCGCGACATCTGGGGCGACGACCCGACCGATGCGCTGGCATCGACCGCCGCCTATCTCGCCGCGAACGGCTGGACGTCTGGCCAGCCCTGGGGCGCGGAGGTCGTGCTGCCGGATGGCTTCGACTACCGTCTGACCGGCGAGCGGGTGGAGAAGTCGCCCGCCGAATGGACCGCGCTCGGCGTCCGCACGACGGATGGCGGCCCGGTGCCCGAAGGCGGGCCGGCCTCGATCCGCGTGCCCGCGGGCCACGAGGGCGCGGCCTTCGTCACCTACGCGAACTTCGCGGTGCTGGAGAGCTACAACACCGCCGACGCCTACGTGATCGGGGTGGGCCACCTGGCCGACCGGCTGGCGGGCGGCCCCCCGCTCCGCGGCGGCTGGCCGCGCGGCGACCGGGCTTTGAGCCGCGCGGAGCGGATCGAGCTGCAGGAACGTCTGCGCGCGGCGGGGTTCGACCCGCTCAAGATCGACGCGCGGATCGGACCCGACACGCTCGACGCGATCCAGCGATGGCAGGCGAGCGAGGGGCTGGTGCCGGACGGCTATGTCGACGTCGACCTGCTGGAGCGGCTTCGCCGGACCTGAGGCGCAAGGACCACCCACAGGGACGTCCAGCCGGCGGCAGGCCGGTCAGCCATCCACCATGCCCATGGGCGAGGGCTTACCCCACACCCATGGTCGGATGCCGCCCTACCCCGCCAGCGCCCGCGCCGCGCGGTCGAGTGCCCCGGTCCCGTGGGGGATGCCCAGCGCCTTCAGCGCGGTGTCGATCGTGCCCAGCGTGCCGAGGATCGAATGGCCCGACAGGTGCCCCATATGCCCGATGCGGAAGAAGCCGTGCCATTCCGGCGTGTCCGGCGCGGCCATGCCGACGCCGATGCCGAGGGTCAGGCCCATTTCCTCCTCCACCCAGTTGCGCAGCTCCGTCGCCCGTCCCGGCAGGCGGATGGCGGTGACGGCGTGACTGCGGGATGCGGGGTCACGGACGTTGAGCTCCAGCGCCGTGTTTTCGCCCGCCTCCCATGCATCGAAGGCCGCGTGGACGGCGGAGGCGACGCGTGCGTGGCGGGTCCAGACGTTCTCGACCCCCTCTTCGTGGACGATCATGTCGAGCGCCTCGCGCAGGCCGTAGAGGTGGTGCGTGGGCCCGGTGCCTCCGAAATAGCGGAAGTAGATCTCCGGCCGGGTGCGCGGCACCCAGTCCCAGTAGCCGGTCACGCAATCGGCCCGTTCCCGCGCGCGCGACGCGCGGTCGTTGTAGAACACGAAGCACACGCCCGTCGGCGTCATCAGCCCCTTCTGGCAACCGGCGATCGCGGTGTCGGCGCCCCATTCGTCCATCTCGAACCGGTCGCAGGCCATCGACGCCATGCAATCCACCTGCAGGAGCGCGGGATGGCCCGCCGCGTCGATCTCACGCCGGAGCGCGGCGATGTCGGAGCGGATGGAGGAGGAGGTGTCGACATGCACCGCGAGGACGGAGCGGATCTCGTGGCTCTTGTCCTCGCGCAGGCGCTCGCCGATGGCGGCGGCGTCGATCGGATCGCGGTTGCCGAAGTCAATCATCTCCACCCTGAGGCCCAGCCCCCGCGCCAGCTCGGCCCAGCCGTCGGCGAAGCTGCCCGTGCGCGGCACGAGAACGAGGTCGCCGCGCGAATGGGTGTTGGCCAGCACCGCCTCCCAGGCGGCGTGGCCGTTGCCGATATAGATCGTCGCGTCGTGCTCCGTCCGCGCGACCGCCTTCAGGTCGGGAATGAGCGAATGCGTCAGGTCGATCAGCGGGCCGTGATATATGTTCGGCGACGGCTTGTGCATCGCGCGAAGCACGCGGTCGGGCACCATCGAGGGTCCGGGAATGGCAAGGGTCTTGGGTCCGTTCGCAAGGGACATCGAGGGCTCCGGTCCTAGGGTCGCGACATGGCTACGCCCGGCCCTTGCGGGGGTCAATCGGCCGCAGCCCAAGCGATGCCGGGGCTTGGCACCGAGGCGGGTTTGCCTATCTGTCGGAGCATGACCAAGCGCACCCTTCTCCGCATCGCCGGCCCTGATGCGGGCCATTTCCTCCACGGCCTCCTGACTCGCGACGTGCCCGAGACGGGGCTGGGCTATGCCGCGCTGCTCACGCCGCAGGGCAAGTACCTCGCCGACTTCCTGACCTTCCGCGAGGGCGACGCCTTCGTGCTCGACGTGGCGGGCGACCTTGCCCCGGCGGTCGCGCAGCGGCTCGGCATGTACAAGCTGCGCTCCAAGGTCGAGATCGCCGCGGAGGCGGCGCGGGTCGCGCGCGGCACCGGCCCGGCGCCCGACGGCGCGATGTCCGATCCGCGGCCCGGCATGGGCTGGCGGCTCTACGGCAGCGACGGCGACGGCGACGGCGACGGCGACGACGGGACAGACTGGGACGCGGTGCGGGTGGAGAACATGGTGCCCGAAACCGGAATCGAGCTCGTGCCGAACGAGAGCTACATCCTCGAAATGGGGTTCGAGCGGCTGGGCGGGGTGGATTTCCGCAAGGGCTGCTATGTGGGCCAGGAGGTGACGGCCCGCATGAAGCACAAGACGGAGCTTCGGAAGGGGCTGGCCCGTGTGCAGGGCAACGCGGTGCCGGGGGCGGAGATCACCGCCAGCGGGCGACCGATAGGAATCGTGCACACCGTCGCGGGCGACCGCGCGCTGGCCTATCTGCGCTTCGACCGGATCGAGGGGATGGAGGCCGACGGCGCGCCACTCACGCTTGCCTGAGCGCCTCCCGGCACCGTTTGCCCTCCCCTCCCCGCGCGCCTAGGTAGGATCGGAACCGATCCACGAGGCGACACATGACCCTTCTGCGCGACGTAAACGCAACATCCGCCACCGGCGAGCCGCTGGACGACCTGCCGGATTGGAACCTCGACGATCTCTATACCGGGCAGGACGCGCCGCAGCTCGTGGCCGACCTCGACTGGCTCGAGACGGAGTGCCGCGCCTACGCCGCGGATTACGAGGGCCGGCTGGCGGAGCTGGATGCGGCAGGGATGCTGCGCGCCATCGAGCGGAACGAGAAGATCGACGAGGTGGCGGGCCGGATCATGTCCTATGCCGGGCTGCGCTATTACCAGGAGACGACGAACGGTGCGCGCGCCAAGTTCATGTCGGACATGCAGGACCGCATCACGGTGATGACGACGCCGCTCGTGTTCTTCACGCTCGAGTTCAACCGGATCGGGGACGACGCCTACGAGGCGCTGATGAAGGCGGACGCGTCGCTCGCGCGCTACCGCCCCGCGCTCGACCGCCTGCGCGCGATGAAGCCCTATCAGCTTTCCGACGAACTCGAGCGGTTCCTCCACGACACCTCCACCGTCGGCGCGGCCGCCTGGAACAAGCTCTTCGACGAGACGATCGCCGGGCTGACCTTCGAGGTCGACGGTGAGGCGCTCGGCATCGAGGCGACGCTGAACCTTCTGACCGACCACGATCGCACGAAGCGGGAGGCCGGGGCGCGCGCACTGGCCGATGTGTTCGGACGCAACACCCGGACCTTCGCGCGCATCCACAACACGCTCGCCAAGGAGAAGGAGATCGGCGACCGCTGGCGCGGCCTGCCCTCCCCGCAGGCCGGCCGCCACATCGCCAACCATGTCGAGCCGGAGGTCGTGCAGGCCCTGCGCGACGCCGTCGTGGCCGCCTATCCGCGCCTGTCGCACCGCTACTACGCGCTGAAGGCGAAATGGCTCGGCCTCGACAAGCTGCAGGTCTGGGACCGCAACGCGCCGCTGCCGATGGAGGAGACGCGGACCATCGGCTGGAACGAGGCGCGCCGCACGGTGATGGACGCCTATGCCGGCTTTTCGCCGGAGATGGCCCGGATCGCGGAGCCGTTCTTCGAGCATGGCTGGATCGATGCGGGCGTGAAGCCGGGCAAGGCGCCCGGCGCTTTCGCGCATCCGACCGTGACCAGCGTGCATCCCTACGTCATGCTGAACTATCTCGGCAAACCGCGCGACGTGATGACGCTGGCCCATGAGCTCGGCCACGGCGTCCATCAGGTGCTGGCCGCAGGTCAGGGCGAGATGCTCTCCTCCACCCCGCTGACGCTTGCGGAAACGGCGAGCGTCTTCGGCGAGATGCTGACCTTCCGCGCGATGCTCGAGGGCGCGAAGGACGACGCGCAGCGCAAGGTCATGCTCGCCGGCAAGGTCGAGGACATGATCAACACAGTCGTCCGCCAGATCGCCTTCTACGATTTCGAGGTGAAGCTGCACGACGCCCGGCGCGAGGGCGAGATGACGCCGGAGGACATCGACGCGCTGTGGATGTCCGTGCAGGCCGAGAGCCTCGGACCGGTCTTCGAGTTCATGCCGGGCTACGAGCACTTCTGGGCCTATATCCCGCATTTCGTGCATTCGCCCTTCTACGTCTACGCCTATGCCTTCGGCGACGGGCTGGTGAACGCGCTTTATGCCGCCTACGAGGACGCGCCCGAGGGCTTCCAGGACAAGTATTTCGAGATGCTGCGCGCCGGCGGGTCGAAGCATCACCGCGAGCTTCTGGCGCCCTTCGGCCTCGATGCCTCCGACCCGGCCTTCTGGGACAAGGGCCTCGGCATGATCGAGGGCTTCATCGACCAGCTCGAGGCGATGGAGTGAGCGAACGCTTCCGCCCCGTCTCGCAGGAGGTCCTGTCGGACGGGTGGGGCACGCTCACGAGGCATACCTTCGATTACGTCCGTGGCGACGGCACGGTCGAGCGTCAGGTGCGGGAGGTCTACGACCGCGGCGACGCGGTGGCCTGCCTGCTGCACGACCCGGCCGGCGATACCCTGCTGCTCACGCGACAGTTCCGCTTGCCGATGCAGGTCGCGGGGCTCGACCCGTTCCTGATCGAGGTGCCGGCGGGGCTTCTCGAAGGGGCGGAGCCGGTCGAGCGGATGCGCGCGGAGCTGATGGAGGAAACGGGCTACGAGGCCGTCGCGCTCCACCACGTCGCCGACCTCGCGATGTCGCCCGGCTCGGTCACCGAATCCCTCGCCTGCTATCTCGGCCGCTACACGCGCACGGAGCGGGCCGGCACGGGCGGCGGCGCGGCGGAGGAAGGCGAGGATATCGAAGTGCTGCACGTCCCCGCGGCGGAGGCGGTGGAGATGATCGCGCGCGGCGAGATCCGCGATGCCAAGACCGTGGCCCTGATTTTGGCCTTCACGCTGCGCCGGGCGGGCTGACCGGCGGGCGGCCTGGACAGGCCCCCGCCGCGTCGCTTCATTTCGTGTGGGCGCGAAGCTGCCAGAGCTGCTTGTCGATAAGGGCGGTGACGGCAATCAGAAGATCCTGCGTCACGAGATCGTCCCCGGTCGCCTCGATGCGCTCGTACATCAGGTAGGAGACGGTGCTCCAGTTCTCCATCAGGACGTCGACGGCGTCGGCGCCCTGCGTCTCCGCCGGCTCCGGCTCGGCGATGGATGCGTTCTCGCTCACGGCGGAGGGCCGGCCGTCGGCGATCACGTCGAGCGCGCGTTTCCGCTCGGCCACCATGTCGATGAAGGGTCCGAGATCGGTGTAGAGCTCCCCGAAGAACTCGTGCATCTGGTAGTATTCGATGCCGACGACGTTCCAGTGCTCCTGATGGGCAGCGTGCTTCATCGCGATCAGGTCGTAGAGCGTGTCCTGCAGCGCCGTGGTGGACGTCTCGCGGATCTCCTCGGCAAGGGGGACGTTGTCCGTCGTATCCGAGCCGTCCTGCGCGAGGGCCGGGAGCGGCATCGCGAGACAAAGGCAGACGATGGGGGTCGTGATGCGCATAAGCTGTGCTTTCGGAGTTGTCACGGTCGCAGGTGGAACGCCATCCTAGCGCCGGTGTTCCTTTCTGCGACCGCGGGATCCGGTTGCCGGGACCATGCGTCGCAGGAGACGGGCGAAGGCAGGAGGAAAGCGGTGACGGCGATCTGGGCGGGCCTCGGCAATCCGGGCGCGAAATACGCGAACAACCGGCACAATGTGGGCTTCATGGCGCTCGACCGCATCGCCGAGGATCAGGGCGTCGTCTGGCGGTCCAAGTTCCAGGGCGAGATCGCCGAGGTACGGTTCGGGTCGAAAAAGGTCTGGCTCCTGAAGCCCGGGACCTTCATGAACCTGTCCGGGCAGTCCGTGGGCGAGGCGATGCGCTTCCACAAACTCGAACCCGCCGACGTGACGGTGTTCCACGACGAGCTCGACCTCGCGCCCGGCAAGCTGCGCCTGAAGCAGGGGGGCGGGCATGCCGGTCATAACGGCCTGCGCTCGATCCATCAGCATATCGGCGCGGATTACGCGCGCGTTCGCATCGGGATCGGGCATCCGGGGCACAAGGACCGGGTCTCGGGCTACGTCCTGTCGGATTTCGCGAAGGCGGAGGGCGATATGCTCGACGACATGCTGCACGGAATCGTCGACGGCGCGCCGAAGCTCGCGGCAGGCGACGGACCGGGTTTCTCGAACGCCGTCGCGCTCCGCACCACACCGCAGCGTCCATCGGGCGGCAAGGCGGCGGCTTCGGTCCCGACCGAGCGCCCTGCCCCGTCCGACCCGGAGCCGGCGCCCGAGGAAACCCTCTCCCCCCTCCAGAAGCTCGCCCGGAAGTTCCGCTAGGCCGGGATCGTGGCGGGCGCGGCGGGACGGCGCTATGTCAAAGGGCGAGGGTCGATAGCAGAGGGAGCGACGCCATGCCGGAAACAGGGAAACGACCGAGCGTGAGCGTCCTCGGCGAGCGGCTCCAGACCTGCTCGACCGAGCCGATGACGGGCTTCTTCCGCGACGGATGCTGCAACACGGGCGCGATGGATGCGGGGGTACACACGGTTTGCGCCGTCGTCACCGAGGAGTTCCTCGCGTACTCGAAAATGCGCGGCAACGATCTGAGCACGCCCCGGCCCGAATTCGGCTTCGCCGGCCTCCAGCCCGGCAACCGCTGGTGCCTTTGCGCCGCGCGATTCATCGAGGCCCACGAGCACGGGGCCGCGCCGCGCATCCGACTGGCCGCCACGCACGAGCGAACGCTCGAAATCGTGCCGAGGGAGGTGCTGCGGCGCTACGCCATCGACCTTTCCTGAAGCGATCACGGTCCCGGCGTCTCGCTCGCCGGTGCTGGTATCCCGGCCCGGCATCCTCTAACTCCATGATCGATGCTCGAACCCGGTCTCCATTCCATAGGCCCCGGCCACATCGCGGCCGTCGTCACCCATCTGGAGATGCGCGCTCCGCCCCCTTCGCTCGATGCCGCCATGCCGGCCGGCATGACACTGCGCCGGGTCGCGGCGCCGGATCCGGACTGGTACCGCGATCTGTTCCTTCGCGTAGGCGGGCTCAACTGGATGTGGTTCTCGCGCTTGCGTTTGTCGCGGACGGAGCTGTCCGCGATCCTTGCGGATGCGGATGTGGAGGTCTTCGCGCTCGAAATCGACGGACGGGCGGAGGGGCTTCTGGAGCTCGACTTCCGCGACGAGCAGAGTTGCGAGCTGGCCTTTCTGGGCCTCGCCCCGGCCGCGCAGAGCAAGGGTGCGGGACGGGCGCTGATCGAGGCCGGGATCGCCCGCGCCTTCGCGCGGCCCATCGCGCGGCTGCACATCCACACCTGCACCTTCGACAGCCCGGTCGCGCTGCCCTTCTACATCCGCTCGGGCTTCGTTCCCGTGCGTCGCGAAGTGGAGGTCGTGGAGGATCCGCGCCTCGACGGCACCATCCCGATGGACGCGGCACCGCAGATCCCGCGGATCCGCTAGCCCGTCCAGCCAAGACACTCCGAGGTTCGCCTTCGCGAAAAGCGCGGATCCCGGCTGCGGGTGGGTGACGAACTACCGCCCATACGGGCGATCGAAAGCGGTCCGGCGTGCCGCCGACAGGAACATTCGTCTACGTCGCGAAACGCGGATCCTAGCCCCCCGACGCCATGTTCCAGCCAAGCGCCTTCGCGACGGTGAAGATATCCTTGTCGCCGCGACCGCAGAGATTCATGCAAATGATGTGGTCGGACGGCAGGTCGGGCGCGATCTTCGTCACGTGAGCAAGCGCATGCGACGGCTCCAGCGCAGGAATAATCCCCTCCATCTCGCAGCAGAGCTGGAACGCCTCCAGCGCCTCGGCATCGGTAATCGAGACGTACTTGGCCCGCCCGGTATCGTGCAGCCAGGCATGTTCCGGCCCGATACCCGGATAGTCGAGCCCGGCGGAAATGCTGAACCCTTCGAGGATCTGCCCGTCCTCGTCCTGCAGCAGGTAGGTCCGGTTGCCGTGCAGCACGCCGGGCCGCCCGCCGGTCAGGGAGGCGCAATGCTCCATCTTCTCGTTCACGCCCTTGCCGCCGGCCTCCACGCCGATGATCGACACCTCCTTGTCGTCGAGAAAGGGGTAGAACAGGCCCATCGCGTTCGACCCGCCCCCGATCGCGGCGATGAGCGTGTCGGGAAGCCGGCCCTCGGCCTCCTGCATCTGGGCACGCGCCTCCTTGCCGATGATCGCCTGGAAGTCGCGCACCATCGCCGGATAGGGGTGCGGCCCCGCGACGGTGCCGATGCAGTAGAACGTGTCGCCGATATTCGTGACCCAGTCGCGCAGCGCGTCGTTCATCGCATCCTTGAGCGTGCCGCGCCCCGAGGTGACGGGGATGACCTCGGCCCCGAGCAGCTTCATGCGGAACACGTTGGGCGATTGCCGCTCCACGTCGTGGGCGCCCATGTAGACGACGCATTTCAGACCGAACTTCGCGCAGACCGTCGCGGTCGCCACGCCGTGCTGCCCCGCGCCCGTCTCGGCGATGATGCGGGTCTTGCCCATGCGGCGGGCGAGGATGATCTGGCCCAGCACGTTGTTGATCTTGTGCGCGCCGGTATGGTTCAGCTCGTCGCGCTTGAGGTAGATCTTCGCCCCGCCGAGATGCGCGGTCAGACGCTCGGCGAAGTAGAGCGGGCTTGGCCGGCCGACGTAATGCGTCCAGAGATCGTGCATCTCCGCCCAGAACGTGTCGTCGGTCTTGGCATGCTCGTATTGCCGCTCCAATTCAAGGATGAGCGGCATCAGCGTCTCGGAGACGAAGCGCCCGCCGAAATCGCCGAAGCGCCCCTTCTCGTCGGGGCCGGTCATGAAGGAGTTCAGAAGATCGTCGGGCATGTCCCACCTCCCAGGTCCGCGCCCGACCTCTAGAGACGGCCGGTGACCTGCGCAACGGGTCGGGGCATCGACCGTGAAGGAGGACCGGGGGCTCGTCCCCGGACCTCGAAGATTTCGACGAGCACGGACGGCGGTGCGTCTCGCCCCGTCAGACGTTGAACCGCAGCGGCGCGACGCTCTGGAAGAGGCCGGTCGCGCGGAGCTTGTCCAGAACGGCCTTCGGCGGCTGCTCGTCGAGGTAGAGAAGCGCGATCGCGTCGCGGCCCTGATCGGAGCGGCCCAGCGTGAAGTTCGCGATGTTCACCCCGTTCTCGCCCAGCGTCACGCCCAGCGTGCCGATCACCCCCGGCTTGTCCTTGTTGGTGGTGTAGAGCATGTGCGCGCCGACCTCGGCGTCGATGTTGATGCCCTTGATCTGGATGAAGCGCGGCTTGCCGTCGGAGAAGGCGGTGCCGGCGACCGAACGCTCGCGCGTGGCCGTCCGAACCACGAGCTTGACGTAGCCCTCGAAGGCGCCGGTCTTGTCCTGACGGGTGGTGGAGATCTCCACGCCGCGCTCGCGGGCGAGGACCGGGGCGGACACCATGTTCACGTCCGGATTGGTCGCCGCCATCACGCCGGCGATCACCGAGCAGTTCAAGGCCTCGAGGTTCATCTTCGAGACGACGCCGTTGTAGACGATCTCAATGGCCTTGATCGGCTCGTCGGTCATCTGGCCCACGAAGGCGCCCAGATGCTCGGCCACCTTGATCCACGGCCCCATCACCTTGGCCTCCTCGGCGGTGACGGAGGGCATGTTGAGCGCGTTCGTCACGGCACCGGTCAGCAGGTAATCCGACATCTGCTCCGCCACCTGCAGGGCCACGTTCTCCTGCGCCTCGGTCGTGGCGGCGCCGAGATGGGGCGTGACGACGACGCCCGGCAAGTTGAAGAGCGGCGAGGCGGTCGCCGGCTCCTCCGCGAAGACGTCGAAGGCGGCGCCGGCGACGTGGCCGGACCGGAGCGCCTGGGCCAAAGCCGCCTCGTCGACGAGGCCGCCGCGTGCGCAGTTGACGATGCGGACACCCTTCTTCGTCTTCGCGATGTTCTCGGCGGACAGGATGTTGCGGGTCTGCTCGGTCAGCGGGACGTGGAGCGTGATGACGTCGGCGCGCGCGAGCAGCGTATCGAGGTCGACCTTCTCCACGCCGAGCTTCGCCGCCCGGTCCTCGGAGAGGAACGGGTCGTAGGCCACGACCTTCATGCCGAGACCCACGGCTTTCTGGCAGACGATGCCGCCGATGTTCCCTGCGCCGACCACGCCGAGCGTCTTGCCGGTCAGCTCGACGCCCATGAAGCGGGACTTCTCCCACTTGCCGGCATGGGTGGAGGCGTTGGCCTCGGGGATCTGGCGGGCGACGGCGAACATCAGCGCGATCGCGTGCTCCGCGGTGGTGATCATGTTGCCGTAGGGCGTGTTCATCACGATCACGCCGCGCCGGGAGGCGGCCTCCTTGTCGACGTTGTCGGTTCCGATGCCCGCGCGGCCGACGACCTTCAGATTCGGCGCAGCCGCGAGCAGCTTTTCGGTGACCTTGGTGGCGGACCGGATGGCGAGGCCGTCGAACTCGCCGATTCGCGCGGCGAGCGCCTCCTTGTCCTTGCCGAGTCCGGGCTCGAAGGTGACGTCGATGCCGCGGTCGCGGAAGATCTGCACGGCGGCGTCCGACAGCTTGTCGGAAATGAGAACACGGGGGGCCATGTCAGGCTCCTGTCTAGGGGGTTGGATCCGGGGGGGCCGGACCCGAAAGCTGGTTCAGGCGGCGGGCGCGGTATCGCGCTCGGCGCGGTAGGCCCATTCGATCCACGGCATGAGCGCGGCCACGTCGTCCGGCTCGACGGTGGAGCCGCACCAGATGCGCAGGCCGGCCGGGGCGTCGCGGTAGCTCGCGATGTCATAGGCCACGCCCTCGGTCTCGAGCCGCCTGGCCACGCGCTTGGCGAAATCGCCAGGCATGTCGCTGGTGAAGCGGAGGCAGACGGAGGTGGTGGAGCGGGTGGCCGGGTCGCGGGCGAGGTTGGCGATCCAGTCGTGGCGCGCGCAGAAATCCCAGACGTGGCGCGCGCTTTCCGTCGCGCGATCGACGAGACCCCGGCGGCCGACCCTTTCGGCCCAATCCAGCGCGACGAGGCAATCCTCGACGCAGAGCATCGACGGCGTGTTGATCGTCTCGCCGCGGAAGATCCCCTCGATGAGCCTGCCGCCTTTGGTGAGGCGGAAGATTTTCGGGAGCGGCCAGGCGGGCGTGTAGCTTTCCAGCCGTTCGACGGCGCGGGGCGACAGGATCAGGACGCCGTGCGCCCCCTCCCCGCCCAGGACCTTCTGCCAGGAGAAGGTGGTCACGTCGAGCTTCGACCAGGGCAGCGCCATCGCGAAGGCGGCGGACGTCGCGTCGCATAGGGTCAGCGCCTCGCGGTCGTCGGCGATCCAGTCGCCGTCGGGGACGCGCACCCCGGAGGTGGTGCCGTTCCAGGTGAAGCAGACGTCGCGGGCCTTGTCGTAGGCCAGATCGGGCAGCGCACCGTAATCGGCGGTCCGCACCTCGGCGTCGAGGTCGAGCTGCTTCACCGCGTCGGTCACCCAGCCGGACCCGAAGCTTTCCCAAGCCAGCATGGTGACGGGACGGGCACCGAGCATGGTCCACATGGCCATCTCGTAGGCGCCGGTGTCGGAGGCGGGGACGATGCCGACGCGGTAATCGTCGGGCACGCCGAGAAGGGCACGGGTCCGGTCGATGAGCTCCGCGAGCTTGGCCTTGCCCAGACCGGCCCGGTGGCTGCGACCCAGCGGCGCGTCCGCGAGGAGCCGGAGGTCATAATGCGGGGGTTTGGCGCAGGGGCCGGAGGAAAAACGCGGATTGGCCGGCCGCGCGGACGGGATCTGGAGATCGGTCATGTCTATCCTTGCAGATAAATGCCCCTCGTTGGGGAGGGGTGTCCCACCGGTGTCGGTATTCCCCGCCCGGGGGTCGCGCAAGGACCATTCCGCGGCTATGGCGCGCGAAACCGCCCGGAGTTCGCCCATGTTCGTCGCCGTCCTGTCCGCCGCGCCCGGCGCCGCAAACCTGAAGACCTCGATGGTGGAAGCGCTCCGGAACGGCTGGGGCGGCGGCGCGGCGCGGTGGCTCGCGCGGGGCGAGGCGGCGGAGTTCGACATTCCCGCCATGCCCGACAACCTCGATTCCGTGCGGGCGGAGCTCGACGGGTTTGGGCTCGACCTGAACGTCGTGCCGGCGGCGGGACGCCGGAAGCGGCTTCTGCTCGCGGACATGGATTCGACGATGATCCAGCAGGAATGCGTGGACGAACTGGCCGCCGAGGCGGGGGTCGGGCCGCGCGTGGCGGCGATCACCGCGCGCGCGATGAACGGGGAAATCGGCTTCGAGGGCGCGCTCAGGGAGCGGGTCGCGCTTCTGGCCGGCCTGCCTGCGGACGTGATCGACAAGGTACTGGCCGAGCGGATCACGCCGATGCCGGGCGGAGCCGCGCTGGTCGCGACGATGAAGGCGGCGGGCGCGAAGGCGGCGCTGGTCTCGGGCGGGTTCACGGCCTTCACCGGGGCGATCGCGGCCCGCCTCGGCTTCGACTGGAACCGGGCGAACACGCTTCTGGTGGCGGACGAACGGCTCACGGGGGAGCCGGGCGAGCCGATCCTCGGTCGGGCGGCCAAGGTCGCCGCGCTGGAGGAACTGACGGCGGAGATGGGCATCAACGAGGAGGACGTGCTTGCCGTGGGCGACGGGGCGAACGATTTGGGGATGCTCCTACGCGCCGGGATGGGCGTGGCGCTCCATGCGAAGCCCGCGGTGCAGGCGGAGGCGCGGCACCGGATCAACCACGGCGACCTGACGGCGCTGCTCTACCTGCAGGGATATCGGCGGGAGGACTTCGTCGGCTGACGATTGCCCGGATGCGCGACCGGCGCAGAGACCTCGCCTGCCCGTCACATGGATGCGACACGACGGCCTGTCCGGCGCGCGAACCGCATCCTCCGAACCCATGACCGGGATCGACCCGTTGCGATCCATCCCCGACCTCTCGCCCCGCCGGTGGCGCCGATCTGCCCGACGGTGCCATCGCGGGGCGACGTCTCTCTCCCGATCGGGACATTCCGGCCGTCTTGCGACCACCCCAACCGGTCGGACGCGCAGCCGGTGCATCACCGGTACGGCCCTTGCGCTCAGAGTCCCGCTTCCGCCGCGATCTGCGCGCGACTCCGACGGGCGCGTTCGGTGGCGGACTTGAGCTGGCCGCAGGCGGCCATGATGTCCTCGCCCCGCGGCGTGCGGATCGGCGAGGCGTAGCCCGCCTGCATCAGGATCGTCGCGAAGGCGCGGATGCGATTGTTGGACGACCGCCTGTAAGGCGCTCCGGGCCATTCGTTGAACGGGATCAGATTCACCTTGGCGGGGATACCGTCCAGAAGCTCGACCAGACGATGCGCGTCGGCATCGCTGTCGTTCACCCCGTCGAGCATCACGTATTCAAAGGTGATGCGCTCGCTGTTCGTGGCTTTGGGATACTCGCGCAGCGCGTCCAGCAGCGTGTCGATGTTCCAGCGCTTGTTGATCGGCACCAGTTGATCGCGCACCGCGTCGGTGGTGGCGTGGAAGCTGACGGCCAGCAGGCAGCCGATCTCCTCCGCCGTGCGGGCGATCTCGGGGACGACGCCGGAGGTGGAGAGCGTGATGCGCCGGCGGCCGAGCGCGATCCCCTCCCCGTCCATGACGATCCGCATGGCGTCGCGCACGTTCTCGAAATTGTAGAGCGGCTCGCCCATGCCCATCAGCACGATGTTGGACAGGAGCCGTCCGGTCGGGTCGTTCGCCGCGCCCTTTTCGGGCCATTCGCCGAGGTCGTCGCGGGCGAGCATCACCTGCCCCACGATCTCGCCTGCCGTCAGGTTGCGCACGAGCCGCTGCGTGCCGGTGTGGCAGAACGAGCAGGTGAGCGTGCAGCCGACCTGGGAGGAGACGCAAAGCGTGCCGCGCCCCTCCTCGGGGATGTAGACCGTCTCGACCTCGTGGCCGCCGGCGATGCGGACGAGATATTTGCGCGTGCCGTCGGTGGAGACCTGCCGGCTCACCACCTCGGGCAGCGCGACGGTGAAGTGCCGGGCGAGATCGGCGCGGAACCCCTTCGACAGGTTGGTCATCGCGTCAAAGTCACGCACGCCCCAATGGTAGACCCATTGCCAGACCTGGTTCACGCGCATCTTGGCCTGCTTTCCGGGCACGCCGATCGCGATCAGCGCCTCCCGCAGCGCGTCCCGCGTCATACCGACGAGGTTCGTCGCCCCCCCCTCCGGAAGGCGGCGCGGGATCGTGTGGACGTCCTGCGTGACGGGCGCTGACATGGCGGAACTCCGGATCGAGGCAGAAAACGGGAACGGGCGCCCCATATAGGGACGCCCGCGTGAAATCGCAAACGGCCCGCGCCGGGCGTCAGGAGGTGCAGCGTTCCTCGGCGTCCTCCACGGCGGCGGTGAAGCCCAGAAGGCTGAACGTGTCCTCGGTGCGGGTGCCCCGGCTCGACTGGCCGATGACGACCGCCTGCGCCCCGCGCTTCATCGCGGCGATGATCTCGCCGTCCTGCGCCGGCGTGGCGGCCCAGGCCAGCTCCCCATCGGTGAACATCTCGAAACTGTCGGAGCCGATCTCGATCGTGACGGGGGAACCGTCGGCATAGGGATAGCCGCCGGTCGCGGAAACCTCGCCCCGTTTGCCGTCGCCGGGCCAGTAGCTCACGAACAGGCGGATCTCGCCGCGCCGCGCCTCGACCTCCTCCCCGTTGCGAACGTTGCGGATTTCCTTGGGCGCGGAGACGATCCAGCACTGGGTCGGATCGTCCTCCACGAAGACGGACCAGTCGGTCTCGGTCGCCACGCGGTTGGTGCTGTCCTGCGCGAAGGCCGCGGACGTGGCAACCGGCAGGGCCAGCATTCCGGTCAGCAGGGCAGCGGTGATCGTCTTCGGAATTGTCACGGGTTCGGCCTTCTGTCCTCTGGGCGGCGCGGACGACCCGACCGGTCCGGTCGAGAGTCGCCGGGGCGCGTGGTTCCCTATCTATCGCGATACTGATAGCCCGAGCCGAGCCCGGTCGGAAAGACCGTGCGGGACATTTTCCGGATCGGAGGCAGCATGACGGAAGTGAGCGACGGCGCGGTCGAACTGATGCGGGTGATCCGCGGCGACCGGATCGAATCCGTCCATCGTGGCCATGCGGTGATCTGCGACGGCACGGGCGCGGTGGTGGAGGCCTGGGGCGACCCCGCGGCGGTGATCTACCCGCGCTCGTCGTGCAAGATGATCCAGGCGTTGCCGCTTCTGGAATCGGGCGCCGGGCGCGACCTGACGGACCGTCAGGTGGCGCTGGCCTGCGCCTCGCATCAGGGCGCGGCGATCCATACGGAAGCGGTGTCGGCATGGCTCGCGGATCTCGACTTGACGGAGGCGGACCTGCGCTGCGGGACGCACATGCCCTACGCGGACGACGCCAAGGCGGACCTGATCCGCGGGGGCGAGGCGCCCTGTCAGCTGCACAACAACTGCTCGGGCAAGCATGCGGGGTTCCTGACCCTGTCGAAGCTGCTCGGTGGCGGACCGGACTACGTGGAGATCGACCATCCGGTGCAGATCGCCGTGCGCCGCACCTTCGAGGAGGTGACGGAGATGGACAGCCCCGGCTGGGGCATCGACGGCTGCTCGGCACCGAACTTCGCCACCCGGCTCGACGCGCTCGGCGGCGCGATGGGACGCTTCGCGGCGGCGCGCGAGGGCGGCGGCACGCGGGCGGACGCGATGGCGCGGCTGACGCGCGCGATGGGCGCGGCGCCCGAACTCGTCGCCGGCGAGGGCCGGGCCTGCACCGATCTGATGCGCGCGATGGAGGGTCGCGTCGCGGTCAAGACCGGGGCAGAGGCGGTGTTCATCGCCATCGTGCCGGAGCTCGACCGCGGCGTGGCGCTCAAGATCGTCGATGGCGGCACCCGCGCGGCGGAAGCCACGATCGCGGCACTGCTCGTGCGGCTCGGCGTGCTCGACGCGACGGCGCCGGTGGCGCGACGCCTCACGGAGGGGCCGATCGCGAATTGCCGCGGCACCGTGACCGGCCGCTACGAGGTCACCCTGCCCTGAAGTGACGGGCGAGCTCCGCGAGGAGCTCCGCCTTTCGAAGGGGCTTGGTCAGGTAGGCGTCGAAGCCGGCCCGGGCCAGGCGCTCGGCGATCTCGGCGCCGACATGCGCCGTCAGCGCGACGATCGGGACGGAAGCGCTCGACCGACGCATCGCGACCGCGACCTCGAACCCGTCCATGTCGGGCATCGAGATGTCGAGGATCACCGCGTCGGGCGTCCGCGCCTCGAACGCGGCGAGCGCCTCGATCCCGCCGGAGGCGAGCTCGACCGCGTAGCCCTCGCCCGCGAGCATCCGGTCGGCGATCAGGCGGTTCGTCGCATTGTCGTCGACGACGAGGATGCGGAGCGCCGGCGGGGGCACCGCATCCGTGCGGTTCCAGGCCAGCGCGGCGATCAGCTCCGCCCCCCGCACCGGCGCCGGCAGCAGGATGTCGGCCCGCGACAGCGTTTCAGGCAGCGCGTCCGCCCGCCTTCCCGTCACCACGAGACGAGCTCCGGGCGCCAAGGCCGCGAGCGCGGCGCGCTGACGGTCGCCATCGGGATCGAGGAGCAGGATCACCCGTTCCGAGGCGGGCGTCACCCTCCGCGTCACGGTCGCGCCGCACGCGTCGAGCCGGGCGGCCAGGACGTCGCCGGACACGCCGTCGGGGATCGCCACCGCCCCCGGCAGGGCGGGCGCATCCGGCGCCGGACCATCGAGCACAAGCGGAAGGGCGAGGACGAAGGTCGCGCCCGCGCCCGGCGCGCTCCGCACCGTCAGCGTCCCGCCCATGCGCTCGGCCAGTCCACGCGCGATGGTCAGGCCGAGGCCGGTTCCTTCCCGCGCGGGGCGATCGGGATCCGGCGTCTGCGCGAAGGCCTCGAAGACGGCGGACTGGTCCTCGGACGCGATGCCGGGGCCGGTATCCTCGACCTCGAGGACGACGCGGGCCGGGTCGCCCCCGGCGACGGAAGCCTGCAGGATCACATGCCCCCGCTCCGTCACCCGGACCGCATTGCCGAGAAGATGCGACACGATCTGCCGCACGCGTGCCCCGTCGCCGCGAAAGCGCGTGCGCGCCCCGAGGGGGTAGCCCAGCGCGACCGTGACCCCCGGACGCGCTTCGGCGATCGCCAGCCTGACGCTATCGCAGAGCAGCGCCTCGAGATCGAAGGGCGCGTCCCGCAGCGCGATGCCGTTCTCGTCGAGCCGCGACACGTCGAGCGCGTCGTCCACGATCCCGAGAAGCGCCTCGGCCGACTCGCAGATCGTGCGTGCCGAGAGGCGGGTCTCCGCGTCCGCCGCCTGATCGGCGAGCATCTGCGCCAGGCCGAGGACCCCGCTCATCGGTGTGCGGATCTCGTGGCCGATCCGCGCGAGGAACTGCGTCTTGACGCTTGCCGTGCTTTCGGCGGCATCGCGGGCGGCGGCGAGCGCGGCTTCGCGCGTGCGGTGTTCCGTGATGTCTATGGCGACCGAGACGATGTCGCCGTCGGGGACGTGACGATCCTCGATGCGGAAGGCCCGGCCGTCGTAATGGGTGAGGTGCAGCGGCGGCGGGGACGGCTCATCCCACCGCGCGATCTGCTCCGCGACCCATTCGTCGGGATCCATCTCGCCGGTGTCGAAGACGCCCTCCACGACCGCGTGATCGTAGATCTCGCTGATATGGTCGCCGGGACCGAGGATCCCGACGCCGTCGAAGAGCTCGAGATAGACGTGGTTCGCCACGACGAGACAGCCCTCGGCGTCAAACAGGGCGAAGCCGTCGCGCATCGTCTCGATCGCGTGCCAGAGCCTTCGGCGCGCGTGGTCCGCCCGTTCGGCCGCGCGGCGCTGCGCGGCCAGCGCGACCCGCCGCCGCTCGGCGAGGCGCAGGCTCCGCTCGCGCTCGGCGACGCAATCGCGCGAAAGCCGGTCGGCATTGGCGGTGAGGACGGCATGGGCGCGGGACAGCTCGCGGCGCGTATGCTCGAGCTTGCGCTCGGCCGCGAGCCGACGGCGGCGCTCCTCGATGTACAGATCGTCGCGAACCGTGCCGTCCATGCGCTCCAGACCGTCGCAGCGCCCCGGAGGGCCCGCCGGCATCTCGCACGGTGACGGTGAAGAGCGCCTTAACAACGTCGCGCGCGGACGGACACGAACGCCCGTCCGGCATCGGCCGCCCGCGGCGACGCGTCAGTTCAGGTCGAAATGCAGCGGGTATTGCCGTCCGTCGAAGGCGCCGAACAGGTCGCCGAGATCGGGATGCGTGACCGGCTCCCCGGTGCGGTCGAGAACGAGGTTCTGCTCCGAGACGTAGGCCACGTAATAGCTGTCGTCGTTCTCGGCCAGAAGGTGATAGAAGGGTTGATCCCGGCTCGGCCGGCTTTCCTGGGGAATGGCGTCGTACCATTCCTCCGTGTTCGAGAACACGGCATCCACGTCGAAGATCACCCCGCGGAAGGGATGCTTCTTGTGGCGCACGATTTCGCCAAGACCGTACTTCGCTTCGTTCTTCAACATCACGCTGCCCTTTCCCGACCATGTCCTAGCGCCGTCCGCGGCGGCTTGTAAATCGGGGCCGCGACCCGGGACCGGAAACATATTGTGACGCACGCTCCGACAGTGCGGCGGAATACGGCCGATGTCTGCGGGCGCGGCGCAACCTGCGACCCGATGATGCAGACACGCCACGCGACCCGTCGCGCCTGCCGCATTTCCGGACGGGACGGAAGACCGAGCCTGTTGGCAGAAGCGGTTCTTTCAGGTTAGGCTTGTGCAAAATCGGTAAGAAGCCGGGCAGTGACATCATGAAACGAATTCTCCAGATCGGCTGTTTGCTGATGCTCGCCGCGTGTGGCGGGGGCGGCGGCTCCGGAAAGGCGCCCAGCAATCTCGACGACGCCTGCGCGATCCTCGCGCAACGGCCGGGCTACCTGCGGGCGTTCCGCGCGGCGGAGCGCAAGTGGGGCGTGCCGGTCCATGTCCAGATGGCGACGATCTATCAGGAATCGAAGTTCGTCTCCGATGCGCGCACCCCGCTGCGCTTCTCTCTGGGCGTGATCCCGGTGGGTCGGCAGTCGAGCGCGTTCGGCTATTCGCAGGCCCTCGACGGGACATGGAAGGAATACCAGGAGGCCCAGGGCGGACGGCGCACGCGGCGCGACGACATCCGTCACGCGACGGACTTCATGGGCTGGTACATGGCCGAGACGCAGCGCAGGCTCGGCATCTCGGTCCACGACGCGCGCAACCAGTACCTCGCCTATCACGACGGGCGGAACGGCTATAGCCGGGGCACTTACCGGGCGAAGCCGTGGCTGATGCGTGTTTCGGGCCAGATCGAGGCGCGGGCGCTGATGTACCAGCAGCAGCTTCCGCGCTGCCGCTGAGGGCCACGGCTCACGCCGGATCCGGACCGTCCTCGGCGCGCTCGCCCGAAGGCTCCGCGCCCGATCCCGACTCGCTTCAGCGATCCACCGGCAGGCCGGAGGGCACGGCGTCCGGAATGCCCAGCCGCCCGGCCATTGCCGCCTCGTCGCGCAGCGCCGCGAGGAACGCCATCAGCGCTTCGATCTCCCCCTCCGCCAGCACGCGGTCCGGTCCTTCGATGGCGGCGGCGAGCGCGGCGACCTCCGCCGGGTCGTCCATGAACGCCCAGTCCCGCGCCCCGTCGCCCATCTCCGGCAGTACGCTCTTGCACGTATAATCCGCGAGCGCCCGGCGCGGCGCGGCGTGGTCGGCCAGAAAGGCGCGCAGGTCGTCGTAGGCGCCGGCATGGCCCCAGGGGCCGGTTTCGGTCACGTTGCGCAGCGACGGCGTGCGGAAGGCGAAGCGGTCGGCGGCCGCGCCGGTCACACGCATCCGCCCCTCGTCGCGCGCATGCCTCTCGAACCGCGCCCGCTTGCCGGGGCCGAGCTGCGGCTGGCCGGTGGCGTGGAAGTCGTGGTCGGTGAGGAAGGGACCGGAATGGCAGCCGGCACAGCCGAGCTCGCCGTAGAACAGTTCCGCCCCCGTCAGGGCGTCGGGCGAGAGCGCGTCCTCGCCCCGGAGCCAGGCATCGAAGGGCGACGCGTCGGAGCGCCATTCATGCTCCACGAAGGCGGCGACGGCGTCGGAGACGTCGGTGAAGTCGAGCGCGTCGTCGCCCGGGAAGGCATCGCGCCACATCTCCACATAGCCGGGAACCGCCTGAACACGCGCCGCGATCAGGCCCCACGCTCCGCCCGGGCCCGTGATTTCGCCCTTGCGGACGGCGCGGCTGACCTCGTTCTCGGCGTAGTGCCCCGCCATCTCGTCGTCGGCCAAGACCGGGAACATGGTCTGCGCGGACAGGACGGAGTCGAATCCCTCCACCATCTCCGTCCCCATCGGGGTGCGGAACCCGTCCCCCAGAGCTTCCACCCGGCCATCGTGGAACAGCACCGAGAACTCGTGCGCGCCGAGGTTCCACAGCCCCGGCGCGTTGCGCGCCAGCCGCTCCTCCGGCGCGTTCGCCGGATCGACCGCGCGGTCGGGTCCGAGCCCCCGCCCCCCGTCGCCCAAGCCGAGCGACAGCCCGTCGGACGTGCCGAAGCGCGGATGGTGGCAGGTGCCGCAGCTGAGCTCCCGGTTGCCCGACAGGATGGGATCCCAGAACAGAAGCCGCCCCATCTTCACCCGCGCCGGGTCCGTTGCGCGGTAGGCGTCGTCGGTGACGGGCGCGGGGAACTCCATCGCGTTGGCGGACAGGGCGGACAGGGCGGACAGGATAGCGAGAGCGCGCAGCATGGCGGAACACAAGCACAGCCGCCGGGATGACGGTAGCGCGACGTCGCGCCTCTAGGGTGGCAATCGCAGCGAAATGGCGCTAACGCGCCCGCAACCCCGATCTAAGGCTGTCTCTCATGGACCTTCGCAACATTGCGATCATCGCGCATGTCGACCACGGCAAGACCACGCTCGTCGACGAGCTTCTCAAGCAATCCGGCACGTATCGCGAGAACGAGGCCACCGCCGAGCGGGCGATGGATTCGAACGACCTCGAGCGCGAGCGGGGCATCACGATTCTCGCCAAATGCACCTCGGTCGAGTGGAAGGGCGTGCGGATCAACATCGTCGACACGCCGGGCCACGCCGATTTCGGCGGCGAGGTGGAGCGCATCCTCAGCATGGTCGATGGCGTCGTCCTTCTGGTGGACGCGGCCGAGGGGCCGATGCCGCAGACCAAGTTCGTGACCTCCAAGGCGCTGGCCCTCGGGCTCCGCCCGATCGTGGTCCTCAACAAGGTCGACAAGCCGGACGCGGAGCCCGACCGCGCGCTCGACGAAGTGTTCGACCTTTTCGCCAATCTCGGCGCCGACGACGAGCAGCTCGACTTCCCGGCGATGTATGCCTCGGGCCGCTCCGGCTGGGCCGACATGGAGCTCGACGGGCCGCGCGTGAATCTCGACGCGCTCTTCGGCCTGGTTCTGAGCCATGTTCCCTCCCCCAAGCAAGTGGCCGACCGCGAGAAGCCGTTCCGGATGCTCGCCACGACGCTGGGCGCCGATCCGTTCATTGGCCGCATCCTGACCGGCCGGGTCGAGTCGGGCACGCTCCGGACGGGTCAGACCCTGCACGCGCTCTCGCGCAAGGGCGACCGGATCGAGCAGTTCCGCGCGACCAAGATCCTCGCCTTCCGGGGGCTGTCGCAGCAGCCGATCGAGGCGGCCGAGGCGGGCGACATCGTAACCATCGCCGGCATGTCGAAAGCCACCGTGGCCGACACGCTCTGCGACACCTCGATCGACGTGCCGCTTCCGGCGCAGCCGATCGACCCGCCGACGATCACCGTGACCTTCGGCATCAACGACAGCCCGCTCGCCGGGCGCGACGGCAAGAAGGTGCAGTCCCGCGTCATCCGCGAACGCCTGATGCGCGAGGCGGAGACGAACGTCGCCATCAAGGTCTCCGACACGCCCGGCGGCGAGGCCTTCGAGGTCGCGGGTCGCGGCGAATTGCAGATGGGCGTGCTGATCGAGAACATGCGCCGCGAGGGGTTCGAGTTGTCGATCTCGCGCCCGCAGGTCCTGTTCCGCGACGTGGACGGCCAGCGGATGGAGCCGGTCGAGGAAGTCACGATCGACGTGGACGACGAATATTCCGGTGCCGTGATCGAGAAGGTCACCGGCCCCCGGAAGGGCGATCTCGCGGAGATGAAGCCGGCCGGCGCGGGCAAGACCCGGATCATCGCGCATGTCCCCTCGCGCGGGCTGATCGGCTATCACGGGGAGTTCCTGACCGACACGCGCGGCACCGGCGTGATGAACCGCGTGTTCCACGATTGGGCGCCCTACAAGGGCACCATCCCGGGCCGGCGCGCGGGCGTCCTGATCTCGATGGAGACGGGTGTCTCCGTGGCCTACGCGCTCTGGAAGCTCGAGGATCGCGGCCGCTTCTTCATCGGCGCCCAGGAGCAGGTCTACCAGGGGATGATCATCGGCGAGCACGCCCGCGAGAACGACCTCGAGGTGAACCCGCTCAAGGGCAAGCAGCTCACCAACGTGCGCGCCTCCGGAACCGACGAGGCGGTGCGCCTGACGACGCCGGTGACGCTGACGCTGGAACAGGCCATCGCCTATATCGACAACGACGAGCTGGTCGAGGTGACGCCGGGCGCGATCCGCCTTCGCAAACGGTTCCTCGACCCGCACGAGCGCAAGCGGCACGCCAAGGCCGCGAGCTGACGCGACGCGCGCGCTCCGGCCGGCGCCGGGGCCCGCGTTCGCCAGCCAGGGTGCCGGCGCGAAATCGCCCGGCGCCATGTCGCGTGGGAAGACCCGAACACCCCTGTCGGCCCCGTCCAACCGTGCTACAGACGGGTCCGACATCCAGGGAGGGATCACCATGCACGCCACGCGCCGCCAGACGCTCGCCCTTATGGGCGCCGCCGCTTCCGCGCTCGCCACCCCGGCCCTCGCGCAATCCCGCGCGATCAAGGTCGGCGCCCTGCGCTTCACCAGTCACGCGCCGACCTTCATCGCGATGGAGCGGGGCTACTTCGCGGAGGCCGGGCTCGAGGTGGAGCCCGTCTTCTTCCAGGCGGCGCAACCCATGGCCGTGGCCATCGCGGCAGGCGACGTGGACTACGCGATGACCTCGATCACCGGGGGCCTGATCAGCCTCGCGCAGAAGGGCGCGGTCAAGGTGTTCGGCGGCGCGCTCTCCGAGGAGCAGGGCATTCCCGGCCAGTCGATCCTCGTCTCGGGCGCGGCGATGGAGGCGGGCGTGACGGGCCCCGCCGACCTCGGCGGCCGCCGCTGGGGCATGACGACCGCGGGTTCGTCCTTCCACTACATGGGCGCGAAGGTGGCCGAGGCGGAAGGGATCGGGCTCGAGTTCGTCCCGCTCCAGAAGGTTCCCGCGGTGATCGGCGCCCTTCGCACGGGTCAGGTCGACGCCTGGGCCATCGTCCCGCATATCGCCAGCGGCCTTGTGAGCAGCGGCGAGGTGCACGAGATCGGCAAGATCGCCGATTACCTGCCCGGCTACCAGGTCACGACGATGTTCGGCTCCACAGCGAACGTGGCGGACCGGGAGCTCACCGGGGCCTGGCTCGACGCGATGTCGCGGGCGATTGCGGATTACAACGCGACGATGATCGACCAGTCATCCGGCGAGGCGGGCGTGCAGGAGATGGTGTCGCTGCTCGCGCCCTACGTCTATCCGGATCGGACGGTGGAGGAAGCCCGGGGATCGATCGTCGCAGGGACGATGCGGATCAACGGGGGAGCGGCGCTGAACGTGGCCTCGGTGCGCGACCAACTCGAATGGTTCCAGTCCGAAGGGCTGGTGGACAGCTCCATCGCCTTCGGGGATCTCGTCGACACGTCCTACGTGGAGGCGGTCGGCGCCTGATGGAGCTTCGCGTCGCGGGCCTGACGCACCGCTATGGCGAGACCTGCGTTCTCGACGACGTCTCGCTGGAGATCCCGGCGGGGCGGATCGTCTGCGTCGTCGGACCCTCGGGCTGCGGCAAGTCCACGCTTCTGCGGATGCTGGGCGGGCTGGAACGGCCCGCGGCGGGTCGGGTGCTTCAGATCGGCCGCCCGCCCGAGGGGTCGCTCAACCCGCTGACCTACGTGTTTCAGGACTTCGCGCTCCTGCCCTGGCGGGATGTGGCCGGCAACGTGCGCCTCGTGCTGGAAGATCACCGGCTGCCGAACCGGGAGGACGTCATCGCCGACGTGCTCGCCCGGACGCGGCTGACGGAGTTCGCCCGCGCCCTGCCCCGGCAGCTTTCGGGCGGCATGAAGCAGCGCGTGGCCATCGCCCGCGCGCTTGCGGTCCGGCCCGCGGTGATGCTGATGGACGAGCCGCTCTCGGCGCTCGACGCGCAGACGAGGGAGCTGCTGATGGACGACCTGATCGGCCTCTGGATGCGGGAGCGCTTCACGGCGGTCTACGTGACGCACAACCTCGCGGAGGCGGTTCGGCTTGGCCACCGGGTCGTGGTCCTGTCGCGGCGCCCGGGTCGCATCCGGGAGATCGTCGAGATCGACGAACCGCTCGGGGGACGGGGCGCGATGGAGGAGGTGCAGGCGCATCTCTGGGGACTCATGCGCGACGAAGCGCGGGCGGCGGATGCGGAGCTGGTCCCGTGAGGGCCGTCGCCCGGCCTTTCGCGCATATCGGCCGACACCCCGCGCCGCCGCGTCGTGCAAACGACACCAGTGCGCGGGCAAGGCAGCGCCCGGCCTGTAGCCGGACGGGCAATGTCGTGCGCGGAACAGCATCCGCGATCCGATGGCCTCGGCGCAAGGAGACCGTTCGGCTTCGGACCGGAACCGGCCGTCAGCCGAATCCGCCCGCAAGCGCGGGGCAGAACGACCGACTGCCCTCCCTCGCCATCGACTGACCTGCCGCATGACGGACACGACCCATTCCCCACACGGCGCGAGATCCGCGCAGACCGACGGGTCTGCCCGCCCCGTCCCGTTTCGCGGCGGCGGCTTCCGGCCCGCGACGAACCGCTGGGCCGGTCCGCTCGTCTTCGCGCTTCTCATCGCCTTCGTGGAGGTCGGCCTGCGCGCCGGGTGGATCAGCAACCTGACCCTGCCCCTGCCCTCCGACGTCCTCGCGACCTTCGTCCAGCTCTACGAAACCGGCCTCCTCTGGCGACACCTCGTCCCCTCGCTCACCCGCTTCATGGTCGGCGGGACGCTGGGCGCGCTGGCGGGGATCGGGGTCGGCACGCTGATCGGGCTCTTCGGGCTGGCGCGGGCGGGACTGGTGCCGATGGTGGCCGCGCTGTTCCCGGTGCCGAAGATCGCGCTCCTGCCGCTCTTCGTGATCTGGTTCGGCATCGGCGAGGGATCGAAATATGCGCTGATCGCGCTCGGAACCTTCACGCCGATGGTGGTCGCCACCTACGGCGCGGTCGACAATGTGGACCGGACCCTGATCCGGATGGGGCAATCCTTCGGGCTCTCCTGGGGGTCGATCGTGCGCAAGATCGTCCTGCCCGGCGCGATGCCCGGCATCCTGTCGGGTCTGCGCATCGGGCTCGCCATCGCGATCATCCTCCTCGTCGCGGCCGAGATGCTCGGCGCGCAATACGGGATCGGCGCCTACATCCTCGAGGCCGGTTCGCTCTACGATCTGGAACGGCTTTTCGCCGGCGTGGCGATCCTGTCGGTGCTCGGCGTCGCGACGAGCGCGGCCGTGGCCTGGGTCGAGCGGCGCGTGCTGCGCTGGCGTAGCTGACGCTGCAGCGATAAAGCCGTCGCCCTGAGCCGGAGAGCGCCCCATCTGGCAGCCACCGACCGCTCCCGAAAGCACGCCTCACCCGGATGACGTCCGCGATGACGCCCGCCGTTCCCGTCATCCCGGCATCGGCGCCGCTGTGAACCGATCGTCCACGGTGCCGCAAGCGGCCGGATCCGGGATGGCGTGACGGCGGACCACCGGCCGCAAACGACCTGCGCGCCGTGCTATGCCCATGCGCCAGGACCCGACTGACGCCGACAGATGCCTCGCACGCCCGGCATCTTCCCGGACGGGTCGGATCGCCGATCTGCGGTCGGCACGCGGACAGCAGCGAACCGTCGCCTGCGACGATCGCGCACACCCGATCCGCTCGACCGGTCCGGCACCGCCCCCTACCCTAGCGTCCAACGCAGGGAGCCGCGTTCGGAGCCCTCGGTTCGTCAGTGGGGGAATGGACATGCTGCATCAACGGATGGCCGCGTTGGCCTGCGGGCTCGCGCTCGGGACGCCAGTGGCTGCGATCGCGCAGGACGGCCCTCTGACGGTCGCCATGCACTACACGCAGGAGCAGGCCGCGCCCCTTCTCGCCTGTCTCGACGCCTACGAGGCGGACGGCGTGACGGCGGAATACCAGCAGATCAGCTATCGCGACTATCTCCAGACGGTTCTGACCGGGCGCCTGGGCGGGCAGTCGCCGGACATCTACAACGTCTACTCGATCTGGGCGGCGCAGATGGTCGACAACGGCGTGCTCGACGCCCCACCAGTCGCGGTCTCGAAGCTCGTTTCCGAGACCTACAGCGCCGGCACCGTGGACGCGGTGACGATCGACGGCACCGTCTGGGGCGTGCCGACGGAGGTCAGCGCCTACATGCTTGTCTCGAACATGGCGCTCCTGCGCGAGGCGGGCTACGACGCGCCGCCCGCGACCTGGGAGGAGCTGCGCGAGATCGCCCGGACCGTGACCGCGCGCAACGAACAGGGCCGGATCGAGACGGCGGGCTTCGCCTTCGCCGACAGCTCCTCGGGGGCGGGGTTCGTGCATCCGTTCTACGCGCTTCTCTATTCCGAAGGCGCGCGGCCCTATTCGGACGACTTCTCGGAGGCCAACCTCGATGGCCCTGAGGCGGAAGCTGCGCTCGAACGGATGGCGGAACTGGTCGGGGACGGGATCACCGACCTGTCGGTCGACGCCTACGACTTCCCGGCTGGGGGGATCGGCATGATGATCATGGCGAACTGGCTCGAAAGCGAGATCCGCGCGGGTTTCGGCGACAGCTTCGAGGAGGACGTCGTGGTGAGCCCGATCCCCGCCGGCGCGGATTGGCGCACGCTGCAATACGCCTTCTTCATGGGCGTGGACAGCAACAGCGACCGCAAGGAGGCCGCCTGGGACCTCGTCCGGCACCTCAACGCGCCGCGCGAGGACGGGCCCTCCTGCATGGGGGAAATGCTTTCGGGCCTCGGCGCGCTGACCGCGAACACGGCCGACAACGCCGCGATGGGGGAGCCCGACGCCTTCACCGCGCCCTATCTCGCCGCGCTTGAGGAAGGCCGGGCGGTCAGTCAGCCCAACGTCATGCAAGCTGCGGAGATCGAGGGCATGATGGCCCAGACCTTCGAGCGCGTGCTCGCCGGCGACGCGGAGGCCGGGCCGGCGCTGGAATCGCTCGACGGCGAGGTCGAGGACATCCTCTTCGAGTTCTACTGAGCCGATGCGGCCTCGAACGCCGCGCGTCGTCGACGGGCCCGCGGTCGGCGGATGGGCGCCCTGGCTGTTCCTCGCGCCGCTCCTCGTCTTCGCGTTCGTCTTCTTCCTGTTGCCGCTCGGCTTCTCGGTCTGGCTTTCCTTCACCCGCTGGAACCCGCTCGGCGCGCCGTCCTGGGTGGGCCTGCGGCAGTTCGAATACCTGCTGACGCGCGACGACACGTTCTGGCGGACCGTCGTCAACACCTTCGTCTTCGCGTTCGGCTTCGTCGCGATCGGTGTGCCGCTCGCGCTCCTCCTCGCCTTCGCGTTCAGCCGGGCCAGGGGCAAGGCGATCTGGCGGCAGATCTACTACCTGCCGCAACTCACCAACATCGTCGCCATCGCGTATCTTTGGCAGTTCGTCCTCGACGACCGCGACGGGCTCATCAACCGCGCGCTCGGGGCCATCGGCCTGCGCGGGCCGGACTGGCTGACCGATCCGACGATGGCGATGGTCTCGGTCGTGCTGGTGATGATCTGGTACGACGCAGGAAAGAACATGCTGATCTTCTCGGCGGCGCTCGACGGGGTGGACCGGGCGATCTACGACGCGGCGACGCTCGACGGTGCGGGCGCCTGGCGGACGCTGCGCAGCGTCACGCTGCCGATCATCCGCCCGGCCTTCACCTTCGTGACGATCACCAGCTTCATCACCGGGATGGGGTTCTTCTCCCTTATCCTCGCGATGACGGGGGGCGGGCCGCGCGGGGCAACGGAGGTCACGGCGCTCTATACCTATCGCATGGCGTTCGAGGATCTGCGCATGGGCCGCGCCTCGGCCGGGGCGCTCATCCTGTTCGCGATCATCGGGGCGCTGTCGCTCCTGCAGTTCCGCGCGCTTCGGGAACGGTCGCGGTGAGCGCGCCGGACCCGATCGTCGCGGGCGAGACGGCGGGGGTCGCCGCGACCCGGCGCCTCCTGTCGGGCGGCGCGCTGCGCCGGCATGCGGGGGGCGTCCTGAAATACGCGCTGCTGGCGCTTGGGGCCGGGCTGATGATCCTGCCCTTCGCGGACATGTTCGTCGGCGCGCTGCGGGGTCCGGCCGACGTCTACGCCAACCCGCCCCGCTACCTCCCGTCGGAGCCGCAATGGGGCGTCTATGCCCGCGTCTTCGCGGAGCTTCCGATGACAAGGTGGTTCGCCAACTCGGTGATCGTGACGGGCCTCATCACCGCGGCGCAGGTCGCGACCTCGGTCACGGCGGGCTACGCGCTCGCCAAGTACGAGTTTCGCGGGCGGGCCTCGATCTTCCAGCTCGTCGTCGGCGCGCAGATGTTCCCGTTCTTCCTGTTCATCATCCCGATCTTCTTCCTGCTCCGCTTCGTGCCGCTGATGGGCGGCAACGACATCGCCGGACAAGGCGGCTCGGGCCTCCTCGGCACCTACGCCGCGCTCTGCCTGCCCTTCATCGTGACGTGGTACGGGGTGTTCCTGATGCGGCAGTTCTTCATGGGCATTCCCGACGACCTGATGGAGGCCGCCCGGCTCGACGGGGCAAGCGAGTACCGTATCTTCCGGTCGATCATGCTGCCGCTGGTGAAGCCCGCCATCGCGACGCTGACGCTGTTCTCCTTCGTGTACCACTGGAACGAATTCATCTGGACGATGACCGTCACCCGCTCCGCGCCGGAGCTGCAGACGCTGCCCGTAGGCATCTACCTGCTGCAGGGCGCGTTCGAGAGCCTCGATCAGAAATCGCTGCAGCAGGCGGCCCTCGCCGTGTCGATCCTGCCGGTGATCGTCGTGTTCCTCGCCCTGCAGCGCCTGTTCGCCGCTTCGGACACGGCCAATGCGTGGCAAGGGGGCAAGTGAACGCCCCGATCAAGGCCGCCCGGATGCGGCGGCCGTCAGCTCCGCGCGCGCGTCGGCCGGTCGAGCACGGCCTTGCCGAAGAGGGAGGCGACGAGATCCACCATCAGCGTCGCCGTCCGCCCGCGCTCGTCCATGAAGGGGTTGAGCTCGGCGATGTCGAGCGAGGTGACGAGGCCGGAATCGTGCAGCCATTCCATCACCAGATGCGCCTCCCGGAAGGTCGCGCCGCCGGGAACGGTGGTGCCGACGGCGGGCGCGATGCCGGGATCGAGGAAATCGATGTCGAAGCTCACGTGCAGATGCCCCCCGGCCGCCTCCACCCGCTCCAGAAAGGCGCGGAGGGGGGTGGCGATGCCGTGCTCGTCGATGGCGCGCATGTCGGTTACGTCGATCCCCGCCTCGTTCAGCGCCAGCTTCTCGTGCGGGTCGACGGAGCGCAGCCCGATCATGCAGATGCGGGCGGGGTCCACCGTGGCGACCGGCGCGGGGAAGTGCGGCGTGAAGTCCGCGCGTCCGGTGAAATAGGCGACCGGCGTGCCGTGCAGGTTGCCGCTTTCGGTACTCTCGAGGTCGTGGATATCGGAATGCGCGTCGAGCCAGAGCACGAAGAGCGGCCGCCCCGCCGCCTCGGCCCGTCGCGCCATCGCGGGAACGGTGCCCGCGGCCATCAGGTGGTCGCCACCCATGAAGATCGGGAACGTCTCCGCATCGAGCGCGACCGTCTCCGATTGCAGCGCCGCGACCCAGCCGGCGCAGAGGTCGAGGTCGCGGATCGCAGGATTGGGCGCCGGCGGCACCTGCATCTCCTCGGGTGCGAGATTGCGCAGATCGCGCACCTCGTGGCCAAGCTCGCGCAGCATCCGGCCGAGCCCGGCGGTGCGCAGCGCGTCCGGCCCCATGAGGCAGCCGCGCCGCCATGCGCCGGTCTGCACCGGCGCTCCGAGGAGGGTGATGGATCTGGTCATGGGGCCTCCGGGCTACGTTCCCGGTTTTGATGTCACGAACGGGCGGCGAGGCGAACCCCCCGCGTTCAGACTTCCTCGAGAAGCGCCTCGCCGGCGGAGGCGGAGCAGGTGCCGGGCGAGTCCTCGACATGCATCGCCTTGATGACCCCGTTCTCGAGGAGCATGGAGTAGCGCCGGGACCGCCCGTGGAAGCCCGCGGCGGGCGCGTCGAACTGCAGGCCCAGATCGCGGGTGAAGGCGCCGTCCGCATCGGCCAGCAGGTGCAGCCCCGCCTCCGCCGCCCCGGTCTGCTCGCCCCAGGCCTTCATCACGAACGGATCGTTGACCGCGACGCAGACGATCGTGTCCACGCCTTTCTCGGCGAAGGCGTCCTTGTTGCGCACGAAGCTCGGCATGTGGGCCGTGGTGCAGGTGCCGGTGAAGGCCCCCGGCACGCCGAAGAGCGCGACCTTGCCCTGGCCGGCGAGCTCCCGCAGGGAAACCGTCTCGGGACCGTCGGCCCCGATCCGTAGAAGGTCGGCCTCGGGCAGCTTGTCGCCGGTGGTGATGGACATGGTCGAACTCCTCGGAGGTTTGCAACGTCTGTGGCCGGGATATAGCTGTCGGGGCCGTCCGCACCAGTGGAGACGTCATGGATCGTATCGCCGTCATCGAAACCGGGCGCCGCGCATGGTTCGCGGGTTCGCCCCGCAGACCGGGACCGGACGCGAGGCCGGCGTGAGGATCGTCGGCGGACGCTGGCGCGGGCGGCGGCTCGCCTCGGTCGGCAAGGGGGACGCGGCGGCGCATCTGCGGCCCACCACGGACCGGGTGCGGGAATCGATCTTCAACCTGCTCGTCAACGGCGGCTACGCGGACGCGTTCGACGGGGCGGCGGTGCTCGACGTCTTCGCCGGCACGGGCGCGCTGGGGCTCGAGGCGCTGAGCCGCGGGGCTGCGCGGGCGACCTTCGTGGAACGGGGACGGGCCGCGCTGGCCCTGTTGCGGGAGAACGTGGCGCTTCTGGAGGCCGAGGCGCGCATCGTCGCACGTGACGCCCGCCGCCCCGGCCCCGGCACGCCGCACGACCTTGTGTTCCTCGACCCGCCCTACGGGCAGGGGCTGGGCGAGGCGGCGATGGCCGCGCTGCGTGCCGGGGGCTGGATCGCGCCAGAGGCGCTCGTCGTCTGGGAGGAAGGGCGGCCACCGGTCGTCGAGGGGCTCGCCGTCCTGGACCAGCGCCGCTACGGCGACACGATCGTGACGCTCGCGCGGGCGTGACGCGGATCGCGCCTCTCGCCCATCGCGGCCAAAACGAACCATGTGTCCCCGCGCGGACCGGGCGGCCGCGTGCCCTGGCAATCGTCGCGGACGCCTATCGCGACGCCGCGTCCATCGCCGCCTCGGCATCCCGGACCAGTGCCGCGCCGTCGAAGCCCCGCGCGTCCATCTCCGCGATCCAGCTGTCGGTTACGGCATCCCCGAGCGCCCGGATCTCCGCGGTCGCCTCCGGCGAGAGCTCCGCGATCTCGTTGCCCGACGCCGCCATGATCTCGCGCCCCAGCGCATCGCCCGTGTCATGCGCCCGCCCGGCCCAGGCCGCCGCCATCGCGCCGGAATTGGCGTCGATCACCGCCCGCAGGTCCGGGGCCAGACCCTCGTAGACGTCCCTGTTCATCGCCCAGAGGAAATAAAGGTTGTAGAGCGCGTCCTCGCCGACGACGTCCGTGTGGCTGTCCACCAGCTCGTCGAGCTTCAGCGACGGCGACTGCTCCCAGGTGATGAGCCCGCCGTCGAGCACACCCTTGGCCAGCGCCTCGGGAAAGGCCGGAACCGGCATCCCGATCGGGTTCGCGCCGAGGTTGTCGAGAAGAAGCGTGCTCATCCGGGTCGGTCCGCGCAGGTTCAGCCCCCGGAAGTCCGCGACGCCCTCGGGCGCATCGCCCTTCAGGTGCACGAGCCCCGGGCCGTGCATATGCGCGGCGATGACGTGAACGTCCGCGAAATCGTCCATCAGGTGCGTCTGCGTGAAATCCCAAGCCGCGACCGAGGCCGCCTCCGCCGATTTCGGCGTCATGAACGGCAGCTCCAGCGCTTCTGCTTCGGGAAAGCGGCCGGGCTGGTAGCCGGGAATGACCCAGCCGCCATCGACGGCCCCGTCGGCGATCAGGTCGTACATGTTCGCCGCCGATCCGCCGAGCTGCATGAACGGATGGAGCTCGACCGCGATACGTCCGCCCGATTGCGCCTCGATGGCGTCGGCCCAGGGCCGCATGAAATAGGTCGGATTGGCCGAGGCTGGGTTCACGAAGTGCTGGAACCGCAGCGTGACCTCCTGCGCCGCCGCCGGGGTGGCGAGAACCAGCGACAGAAGGATCATCCTGAAATGCGACACGGGCATGTCCCCATATGTTGCGACAGGGTATCCCGGCTATCACGAGGTCTTGCTCGTGCCAATGGCGGGGAACGCCCCCCGACCGGGCCCGCCCCCTTGCTCTGCCGGACACGGTATGGGATTTCGCGCGGATGCAGGACGAGAGCTTCGCGAATACGGCCGCGCCCGCCGATCTTCTGAAATCCGTCTTCGGATTCGACGGGTTCCGCCCCGGACAGGCGGAGATCGTGGGGGCCGTGGTGGCGGGACGCGACGTGCTCGCGATCATGCCCACGGGCGGCGGCAAGTCGCTCTGCTACCAGCTGCCGGCGCTCTGCCGTCCGGGCCTCACGGTGGTGATCTCGCCCCTCATCGCGCTGATGCGCGATCAGGTCCGCGCATTGCAGGCGGCGGGCGTTTCCGCCGGAGCGCTCACCTCCGGCAATACCGAGGAGGAGACGGAGGCCGTCTGGCAGGCGATCGAGGAGGGGCGGCTCAAGCTTCTCTACATCGCGCCGGAACGGCTCGCCTCCACCGCGACGGAACGGATGCTGAAGCGTGCCGACACGCGCCTCATCGCCGTGGACGAGGCGCATTGCGTGAGCCAGTGGGGCCACGACTTCCGCCCCGACTATCTCCGCGTCGGGGAGCTGCGCCGGACGCTCGACGTGCCGCTCGCCGCCTTCACCGCCACGGCGGATGCCGAAACGCGGGCGGAGATCGCTGCGCGGCTCTTCGACGGGACGCCCGAGACCTTCCTTCATGGCTTCGACCGTCCGAACATCGCGCTGGCCTTTCAGCCCAAGGACGGGCCGCGCCGGCAGATCCTGTCCTTCGCCGCCGCCCGCAAGGGGCAGTCCGGCATCGTCTATTGCGGCACCCGCGCCAAGACGGAGGCGCTGGCCCGCGCGCTCCGCGAGGACGGCCATGCCGCCTGTCATTACCACGGCGGCATGGAGGCCGACGACCGCCGGCTGGTCGAGACGCGGTTCCAGCGAGAGGACGGGCTGATCGTCGTGGCCACGGTGGCTTTCGGCATGGGGATCGACAAGCCCGACATCCGCTGGGTTGCCCATGCCGACCTGCCGAAATCTATCGAGGCCTATTACCAGGAGATCGGCCGCGCCGGCCGCGACGGCGCGCCGGCTGACACGCTGACGCTGTTCGGCGCGGACGACATCCGCTACCGCCGCCAGCAGGTCGACGAGGGGCTCGCCCCGCCGGAAATGAAGGCCGCCGATCACGGCCGGCTGAACGCCCTTCTGGGACTGGCGGAGGCGCAGGTCTGCCGCCGCGTGACCCTCCTGCGCTATTTCGGCGAGACGACGGAGCCCTGCGGGAACTGCGACCTCTGCGCCGATCCGCCCGAGCTTTTCGACGCGACGACCGAGGTGCGCAAGGCGCTCTCGGCGATGCTGCGGACGGAGGAGCGGTTCGGGACCGGCCACCTGATCGACGTGCTGACCGGGACGGAGACCGACAAGACCCGTCGCTTCGGCCATGGCAGCCTGCCGACCTGGGGCGTGGGGTCGGACGTGGCGAAGCCCGAGTGGCAGGCGATCTTCCGGCAGATGATGGGCCTCGACCTCGTGCGCCCCGATCCGGCGCGGCACGGCGCGCTGCGGATGACGGAGCCCGCCCGCCCGATCCTGCGCGGCGAGGCCGATGTCACGCTCCGGCGCGACACGATCCGCCGGGCCGAGCGCCGCCCCGCGGTGAAGCAGCTCGTCGCCGAGGAGGACGCGCCGCTCCTGTCCGCGCTCAAGGCCAAGCGCCGAGCGCTGGCCGAACGGCAGGGCGTGCCGGCCTACGTCGTCTTCAACGACCGCACCCTGATCGAGATGGCCGAGACGCGTCCGGAAACGCTCGACGCGATGGCGCGGATCTCGGGCGTCGGCGCGACCAAGCTCGAACGCTACGGCGCGGACTTCCTCGCGGTCGTCACCGGCGGGGCGCCCGACGCCGTCCACCCCGCGCGCCGCAAGCTCGCCGGGCGCGGCGAAGGGGCGATCTACGACCGGCTCCTGTCGGTTCAGAACGACCTCGCGCGCGGGGCGACGGGGCTCGAGAAGCCGATGTCCTGCTCCTCCTCGCAGCTCGCCAAGGTCGCCCGCGCCCGGCCCGACCCGGACGACATCGCCCGCATCCTCGGCGCGCGGCACGCCGAGCGGTTCGGCGACGCCTTTCTTGAAATCCTGCGGAAGGAATGACCCGATGCTGATCGTCCTGTCCCCCGCCAAGAAGCTCGACCCCGCGCCCCGGACGGCGGAGACGACAGCGCCGATCTTCCCGGAGGCGACGGCGGAGCTCGTGGCCGCCGCCCGCGCGCTCGGCATCGAGGACCTGCGCCGGCTCATGTCGATCAGCGAGCCGCTCGCCCGCCTGAACCGCGACCGGTTCCGCGACTGGGCGACGGCCCCGGAGACGCCCGCGATCCATGCCTTCGCCGGCGACACCTATACCGGGCTCGACGCCGCGACGCTCTCGGAGGACGCGCTGCGCCGTGCGGACGGACACCTGCGCATCCTGTCCGGTCTCTATGGCCTGCTTCGCCCGATGGACGCGCTCCGGCCCTACCGGCTGGAGATGGGATCGCGCCTCGCCGGGCCTTGGGGGCGCGACCTGTACGCCTTCTGGGGCGACCGGATCGCCCGGGCCCTGAACCAGGAGGCCGAGGCGGTCGGGGCGCGGATGCTCCTGAATTGCGCCAGCCGGGAATATTTCGACGCGGTGGACCGGACCGCGCTCACCCTGCCGGTCGTGACGCCGACATTCCTGGAGGACAAGCCGGGCGGGCCGAAGATCGTCAGCTTCCATGCCAAGCAGGCGCGCGGCGCGATGGCGCGCTTCGTGGTGGAGAACCGGATCGACGACCCCGCCGACCTCCGCGCCTTCGACGCCGGCGGCTACACGTTCCAGCCCGACCGTTCCACGCCCGAGGCGCCGGTCTTTCTGCGCCCGGATCAGGCCAGGAAGGCCGCCTGAGCTTCGTCTCGGTTCAAATACCCGACCCGGCCGCGAAGTAGTCCCGCAGCACGCGGCCATAGATCGCCTTCAACTGCCCGATCTGCTCCACCCGCACGCGCTCGTCCACCGCGTGCATCCGGTGCCCGACCAGCCCG
Source organism: uncultured Jannaschia sp. (assembly GCF_947494025.1). Classification (GTDB taxonomy): domain Bacteria; phylum Pseudomonadota; class Alphaproteobacteria; order Rhodobacterales; family Rhodobacteraceae; genus Jannaschia. Next base: position 140,599 of record NZ_CANLTQ010000003.1, on the reverse strand, counting down.
AACTCCACCACTGGGCAATGGTCCTTCACGAAGCGCGCGTCCGACGTGCCGCCGGCGGTGGACAGGACCGGGGTCACCCCCGTCTCCGCCGCGACGGCGCCGGAGACGAGATCGGAGAGCGCCCCCGGCGGCGTGAGGAAGGACTCGCCGGAGATCTTCGCGTCGACGCCGATCTCGATCCCGGTCGCCGCCGCGACCGCGCGCGCCTCGGATTCGAGCCATGCCACGAGGTCCGCGCCGTCATGAGCGTCGTTGAAGCGGATGTTGACCGCCGCGCGGCTTTCCGCCGGGATCACGTTGGTCGCCGCGTTGCCGGTATCCATCGTCACGACGGCGAGGGTGGACGGATCGAAATGCGCCGTCCCCCCGTCCAGCTCATGCGACGAGAGCCGCGCCATCAGGCGGGCCATCGCCGGCAGCGGGTTCCGCGCGAGATGCGGATAGGCGGAATGGCCCTGCACCCCGCGAAAGGTGAACCAGGCCGAAAGCGAGCCGCGACGACCGATCTTGATCATCTCGCCCAGTCGTTCGGGACAGGTCGGCTCGCCCACGAGGCAGACGTCCATCCGCTCGCCCGCCCCGGCCATCCAGTCGAGGATCGCGACCGTGCCGTCCGTCCCCGGCCCCTCCTCGTCGCCGGTGATGGCGAGCGCGACGGCGCCGTCGGGGGGCGTTCCGGTCACGAAATCCACGGCGGCGGCGGCGAAGGCGGCCACGCCCGACTTCATGTCGGTGGCCCCCCGGCCGTAAAGCCAGCCCGCCTCGATCTCGCCCCCGAACGGGTCGTGCGTCCAGTTGGCGCGGTCGCCCACCGGAACGACATCGGTATGCCCGTTGAAGCCGATCGTGCGCGGATGGCCCTTTGCGCCCCAGCGGGCGTAAAGGTTCGGTACGCCGCCCCGGTCGATGCGCGCGCGGTCGAAGCCCGCGGCCGACAGCACCTCTTGCAAGACCCCGAGCGCCCCGCCCTCCTCCGGCGTGACCGACGGGCAGCGCACGAGGCGCGCGGTCAGGTCCACCGGGTCGATCACGCGTCGTCCTCGCGGAACACGGTGGTCTGCGCCACGATCACCGCGTTCTCCTCCAGCGCCCGGTCCATCAACGCACGCTCGTCCGCCTCGATGTCGTGGCCGTCGGCTTCTCGCTCCTCGAGCGTGCCGTAGCCCGTGACCTCGAGCACGTTCATGCCCGCCGTCTTCAGGACGGCCACCGTCTCGCGCACCGCCTCGTCCTCGTCGACGCCGCCGGCATAGCACATCAGCGCCGCGCCGGACGCGCCGTCGGGCAGACCGTCCTCCAGGCGGCGGCCGACCTCGACCAGAAGGGTGTAGACGTGATGCGGGCGTTTGGGCTTGTCGGACATGGCCTCCGTCTCCGTTTCCGTTCGGCCCGTGTCAACCGAGTGCGGCGGCGGGGCCGCCCACGAAAAAGGGCGCCGCGATGCGACGCCCTTCGTGTCCGGTTCGCGATTCCGTCAGGATCGTCCGCGCACCATCCGGACGACCCAGATCAGCAGGCACGCGCCGATCACGGCCACGATCAGCTGGATCAGCCAGCTTCCCTCGCCCACCGTGTCGCCGAGGACGAGCGCCAGCAGGAAGTTCGCGACAAGGGCGCCGACGATGCCCAGGACGATGTTCATGAGAAGTCCCATGTCCGAATGCATGATCTTCTCCGCGATCCAGCCGGCCAAGCCGCCCAGAATGATGCTCATGATCCAGCCGATACCAGCCATATTGTCGTTCCTTCGCTCAGGTTGTGCTCCAGTGACGGAACGTCGCACCCGGCCCGGCGGTTCCCCGCACACGCGCGGGTTTGACAGGGCGGGCGGATGGGCCATCCTTTCGCCGCGGAGGGACATATGACGCGGGAACGCCCCGATCCGTCGGCCGAGCTGCGCGCGTCGCAGGCGCGGCGCCGGCTGATGAACGAGTACGATCACCTGCCCGCCGAATTGCGCGCGTGGCTCGCCACGGCCAAGCTGCAATGGGCGCCGCGCTCGGCCGCGCGCGCCTGGCGCCGGGCGCTGTGGCGCGGCCTCGGACGCAAGCGGCGGGCCCTCGAACTCATGGACGCGCTCGAGGCGGAGCGGATCGCGCGCGAGGGTTTGCCCTACACGCCGCCCGGTCCCGACCGGCCGTGACGGCGGAGGCCGGATCTCAGGCCCGGAGCAGCTCGTTGATCGCCGTCTTCGACCGGGTCTTCGCGTCGACCTGCTTGACGATCACGGCGCAGTAGAGGTTCGGCGCGGCCTCGCCGTTGCCCATCGTCTGGTTGCCCGGCATCGAGCCGGCCACGACGACGGAATAGGGCGGCACCTCGCCATAGGTGATCTCGCCGGTGACGCGGTTCACGATCCGGGTGGACTTGCCGATGAAGACGCCCATGCCCAGCACCGAGCCCTCGCGCACGATGCAGCCCTCCACCACTTCGGACCGCGCGCCGATGAAGCAATTGTCCTCGATGATCGTCGGGTCGGCCTGCAGCGGCTCCAGCACGCCGCCGATGCCCACGCCGCCCGAAAGATGGACGTTCCGGCCGATCTGCGCGCAGGAGCCGACCGTGGCCCAGGTGTCGACCATCGTGCCGCTGTCGACATAGGCGCCGAGGTTCACGAAGGACGGCATCAGCACCACGCCCGGCGCGATGTAGGCCGAGCGGCGCACGATGCAGTTGGGCACGGCACGGAAGCCCGCGCGCTCCCATCTGGCGGCGTTCCAGCCGTGGAACTTGCTGTCGACCTTGTCCCACCAGGACCCGCCCTGCGGACCGCCGGTCTGCACCTCCATGTCCTTGAGCCGGAAGCCCAGCAGCACCGCCTTCTTGGCCCACTGGTTCACATGCCACGTCCCGTCCGTTCCCCGCTCGGCCACGCGCAGTTCGCCGGAATCGAGCGCGCCGAGCGTGGCGGAGATCGCCTCGCGCGTCTCGCCGGTGGTTTGCGGCGTGACGGTGTCGCGGGCCTCCCATGCGGCGTCGATGGCGGCTTCGAGCTGTTGATAGGGCATGGCGAGCCTCCGGGCGTGCGGGCTTGATTGCGGCGCTCATATCGGCCAGCCCGCGACGGGGCAATCCCGCCCCCGTCCCGCCGGAGCCCACCGATGCCCACCCCGTTCCTGATCCCCGTCCTCGTCGTCTTCGCCGCCGGGCTCGGCTTCGGCGTGCAGGCGCCGCTCAACGCGGCGCTCGGCCGGCTCATCGGCGGCGGCGTCGCGGCGGCCGCCATCTCCTTCGGCGTGGGCTTCACGGCGCTCCTCGCGATGACCTTCGCCTTCGGGCAGGGCGGCGCGCTGCTGCGGGCGGGCAACGTCGATCCGGTCTACTGGATCGGCGGGCTGTTCGGGGCGCTCGTGGTCTGGGCGATGCTCTGGTCGGTGCCGACCGTGGGCATCCTCACCGCGCTCGCGGCCCTGATCCTGGGCCAGCTCGCCTCGGGCCTCGTGCTCGACGCGACGGGGGCGTTCGGCCTGCCGGTCCACGCGGTGACGCCGACGCGGGTGCTGGCCTGCCTCATGGTCGCGGGCGGGCTGATCCTGTCGCGGTTCTAGGGCGTCAGGCCCGCCACTTGATGGAGCAGCCCATGCCGGCGACCTGGTCCGGCACGTCCTGCCCGGCGGCCACCGCCCGCATCGCTGCACGCAGCTCCGCCTGCCGCCCGCGGTAGCGCAGCGCGAGGTCCGGCCCGTAGCCGAACAGATCCGGCGTGCAGACCGCGCCGAGCGCTCGGGCCACCGCCTGCGTCTCGTCGACGAGATAGGGCACGGTCAGACCGTGTTCGGCGGCGAAGGCGTCCATGTGTTCGGGCGCGTCCGAAGGGTAAACGGACCAGTCGTTTGGCATGATGCAGCAGCCCCCGATCCCCTCCTCCGCGAGCGCGGCGAAATCCTCGGCGAGCCCGGCCATCTGCCGGCGCACATGCGGGCAATGGTTGCAGATCACCGCGATCACCAGCCCGCCCGGTCCCGCCAAATCCGCCCGCGTCCAGGTTCGCCCGGCCGCGTCGGGCAGGACGAAATCGGGGCAGGGCGTGCCGAAGGCGGTGTCGACGATCTCGCTCGTGGCCATGACGGGTCTCCGTTCGCTAGGGGGGTCGCGTCCGAACATAGCCCCGCCCGGCCGCGAGGCACGCGTCTCAGCTCAGCGGGTCCGGCGCCGGGTTCGCGCCACAGACGAGCACCGCGACCCGCTCGCCTTCCGCCGGAACGTAGGCGCCCGAAAGCAGCGCGGCCAGCGCGCAGGATCCGGCCGGCTCCACCCATTGCCGCGCCTCGCGCCAGAGCACGGCCTGCGCTTCGAGGATAGCGGCGTCCGGGACGGTCACGCTGGTCATGCCCCGCGCCAGCCCGAAGCAGATCTCCCCGATCCGCCGGGCGCCGAGCGCGTTGGCCCCCACACCCGACACCTCGACGTCGACGGGCGCCCCCGCGGCCAGCGCCGCATGAAGGGCGGGCGCCTGTTCGGGCTCCACCGCCACGACCTTCCGCGCGCCCCCGAACCAGGCCAGCGCGCCGCCGATCAGCCCGCCCCCGCCGACCGCCACCAGCACCGTGTCCGCCGCGAGGCCCTGCGCCTCCCATTCCGCGAAGCAGGTCCCCTGCCCCGCCACGGTCGGCACGGCGTCGTAGGCATGGACCTGCATCGCGCCGGTCGCGGCCTCGTGCGCCCGCGCCGCGTCCAGCGCGTCGGCATAAAGGCCCGGCACGACGTGGCAGATCGCCCCGGCCCGCTCGATCAGCCCGATCTTCGAAGGGCCCGCCACCTCGGGGACGAAGACATGCGCCGGATGACCGAGCTTTGAGGCCGCATAGGCCACCGCCGCCCCGTGATTGCCGCCGGAGGCCGCGACGATCCCCGCCTCGGGCACCTCCGACGACAGCAGCGTGTTGAACGCGCCGCGCGCCTTGAAGCTGCCGGTATGCTGCATCTGCTCGAGCTTCACCTCGACGTCGAACCCGCCGAGCGCGAGCCGCGCGACCGGCGTCACGCGGGCATGCCCCGCGATGCGGTCCCGCGCCGCGCCGATCTCCGTCCGCCAATCCACCGATCGTTCCATGTCGCACCTCCCCTTCGGGGCTGTTAGAGCGGCGGCGAGACGTGGACGCAAGGACGAGCCGATGACCGAAGAAAGCCGCAACCACCCCCTGCGCCAGGCCGGCGAGGATTGGCAGACCGCGCGCACCGTTCCCGACACGCCGCAGACCCGGTCCCCTGCCTACCGGCTGGCGTTCACCGACGACGAGTTCCTTTGCCGCGACGAGCTGCGCCCGGTCCGCCTCCAGCTCGAGCTGATGAAGGCGACGCATCTCATGGACGCGGCGGAGGTGGACTCGACGATCGTGTTGTTCGGCGGCGCCCGCGTCCCCCGGCCCGAAAACGCGGCCGGAGCCCGCACGGACACGCTGCGTGACCTGGCCGGCCAATACGAGGAGGCGCGCCGCTTCGCGCGCATGGTCACGGAGCGGTCGCTCGCGGAGACGGGCGGGCGCGAGAACGTCATCGTCACCGGCGGCGGCCCCGGCGTGATGGAAGCCGGCAACCGGGGCGCGATCGACGCGGGCGGGCGCTCGATCGGGCTCAACATCGTGCTTCCGCACGAGCAGGCGCCGAACGAATACGTCACCCCGGAACTCAGCTTCAACTTCCACTACTTCGCCATCCGCAAGATGCATTTCCTGATGCGGGCGGCCGCGATCTGCGTGTTCCCCGGCGGGTTCGGCACGCTGGACGAGCTGTTCGAGGCGCTGACCCTGATCCAGACGGGCCGGATGCGGCGCGTGCCGTTCCTGCTGTTCGGCGAGGCGTTCTGGCGCAGCATCGTGAACTGGGAGGCGCTGGAGGCGGCGGGCACGATCGGCGCCGACGACCTCGAACTCTTCCGCTTCGTGGAAACGGCGGAGCAGGCGATGGGCTACATGGACGACTGGCCCCTGCCCCGTACCCGCCGCGACACGATCCCCGGCCGGGTGGAGGCCTAAGCCGTCGCAGCCCGGCGACGCCGCAAACGAGGCGTGACGCAGACGGTGTGATCGCCCCGTGATACGGACAGGGCACGTCCCGCCCCCCGGGGCGCGGCCGGGCCCGGAGCCTCAGCCCTTCGGTTCGGGCAGCTCGACGGGACCGCCGGCCTCGACCCAAGCCTCCATGCCGCCGTCGAGATGCGCGACCTCGAACCCCATTTCCTTGAGCGCCGCCGCCGCCAGAGCCGACCGCCAGCCCATCGCGCAATGCAGGACGTAAGGCCCGTCTCCCGCGAAGACCTCGCGATGGTAGGGGCTTTCGGGATCCCACCAGAACTCCAGCATGCCGCGCGGCGCGTGGATCGAGCCGGGGATGTGGCCCTTGGCCCGTTCGCGCACGTCGCGGATGTCGACGATCACCGCCTCCGGCGTCGCGCGGAGCCGCGCGACGTCCCATTCTTCGATCCGGGCGCGCGCTTCGGCGACCAGTTGCTCGGCTGTTTTCATGCCAGCAGCCTGCCCCGCGCCGACCAGCGGCGCAAGCCGTCCAGTCGCCCCGGAATCAGCGTCCGTGCGGATGGGCCTTGGTGTAGACATCCATCAGGTGCACCGCGTCCACCGCCGTGTAGGTCTGGGTCGTCGAAAGGGAGGCATGGCCGAGCAGTTCCTGGATCGCCCGCAGGTCGCCGCCCGCCTCCAGCAGATGCGTGGCGAAGCTGTGCCGGAGCGCGTGCGGCGTGGCCGAGGAGGGCAGGCCGAGCTGCATCCGCGCCCGCGCCATCACGGCGGCGACGCTGCGCGGATTGAGCGACCCGCCGCGCACGGCCCGGAACAGGGGCGCGTCGGACGACAGGTCGAACGGACAAAGCGCCGTGTAGCGATCCACGGTCGCGCGCGCGACGGGCAGAACGGGCACGAGCCGCTCCTTGTTGCCCTTGCCGCGGATGCGGAGCATGTCGGGCAGGGGCGCGTCGGCGCCGGTCAGGCCCAGCCCTTCGGAAATGCGCAGCCCGCAGCCATAGAGAACCGTCACCACCGCCACGTCGCGCGCCGCGATCCACGGCGTCTCGTTCTGCAGGCCCACCGTCTCGATCAGGTCCTTCGCCGCCGCCTGCGGCAGGGGGCGCGGCAGCGGCTTGCGGAACTTCGGCGCGCGCGTGGCAAGAATCGCGGTCGGGTCGAACCCCTCGCGCTCGCAGAGCCAGCGCACGAAGGTCTTGACCGCCGAAAGCCGCCGCGCGACCGAGCGTCCCCCCGCGCCGCGCAGCCGCTCCGCCGCCATCCAGGCGCGCATGTCGGCGGCGCTCAGCCGCCCGATCTCCGCAAGGCCCATCGGCCCGCCGCGATGCGCCGCCTGAAACGCAAGAAAGGTCGTCACGTCGGTGCCGTAGGCCGTGAGCGTATTCGCCGCCGCGCCGTCGAGCGCCCGCATATGCGTCAGCCACGCGGCGATCGCGTCCCGGGCGCCGGGACTGATCTCGAACGCCGCGCGGGAGGCGGTCATGCCTGCGCCAGATGGCGCACGAGGATACGCTCGAAGGCGGCGGCGAAGAAGCCGAGCAGTTCCGTCCCCTGCCCCGGCCCGAACTGCGCCGCGTCCTCCGCTCCGAAGATCAGCAGGCCCGGACCGCGACCGGCCCCGAGGTCGAGCCGGAGCAGCGCCTCCGACCGGGTGCGCCGGGCGTCGGGTCCGAAGATCTCGGGCGCGGCCGGCGCGCAACGGCGCAGCGTGACCTGCGGCGCCGGACCCTCGCGGCCGCGCGTCACGTAGCCGTCCACGAAGCCGGTGGCGACCGGGGCGATGGCCGGGTGCGAGGCCGCGCCGGGCGGCGCGCTTTCAAGCGCGAGGCGGACGCTGTCCACGCGAACGATGGCGGCGATCTGGTCGGTCAGGTTGTCGAGAAGCTCCGGCAGCGTGTCCGCCTCCAGCAACGCCAGAACGCAGCGATGGATCTGGTTCGTGCCGGCGAGGTTCTCGTAGGCGGCCGCGATCACGCTGCGATGCGTGTCCTCCAGCCGGTCGAGCCGCGTCTCGAGCCGCTGCATGGCGATGCCGCGCAGGTCGACGACGTTCCCGCCCATCCGCTGCGCGTTCGCGGCGATCAGCGCGCGCATCACGTCGCGATCCTCGAGCACGAGGTCGGGGTCGGCAAGGACGCTGTCGCGCCAGTCCCGATCCCGCGCCTGCGGGCCGTTCTCCGCGTCGCGCGCCAGCACGGTGTTGTCTGCCATCTGCCTCTGCTCCGGTCTGCTGCCGATCGTCCGGACGCTAGCACGGGCCTGTTGGGGGGCCGCCGGGAAAACGCGGCGGGCGGCGCGCTTTCGCCGGAGCGGTGTGGCACCGGCGTCGATCCGCGACGGTTTGTGGCGCTCCTGTGGCAGGGCGCCGAACCGGCGCCCTGCCGAAGGTCAGACGATCTTGATGCCCGCTTCCTGCGCGTCCTTCACGAACTGGTCGAGCCCGTTCTTCGTGAGCGGATGCTTGATCATGTCGTAGATGACCTTCGGCGGCGCGGTGGCCACGTCGGCGCCGATCAGGGCGGCCTCCTTCATGTGGTTCACCGTGCGGATGGAGGCGGCGAGGATCTCGGTCTCGAGGTCGTAATTGTCGAAGATGGTGCGGATGTCCTGGATCAGCTCCATTCCGTCGATGTTCATGTCGTCGATCCGGCCGATGAAGGGCGACACGAAGCTCGCCCCCGCCTTCGCGGCGAGCAAAGCCTGGTTGGCCGAGAAGCAGAGCGTCACGTTCACCTTCGTGCCCTCGTCGGACAGGATCTTGCAGACGCGCAGTCCTTCCCAGGTCATCGGGACCTTGACGCACACGTTCGGGGCGACCGTGGCGAGGTGCTTGCCCTCCTTGAGCATCTGGTCGAAGTCGATCGCCACGACCTCGGCGGAGACGGGCCCCTCGACGATGTCGCAGATGGCCTTCGTCGTCTCGATGATGTCGCGGCCGGACTTCAGGATCAGCGACGGGTTGGTCGTCACGCCGTCGAGCAGATTGAGGTCGTTGAGCTCGCGGATGGCGTCGATATCGGCGGTGTCTACGAAGAATTTCATGGCGTCCTCGGGATCGCTTCGGGTTCGGCGCACGATAGCGCGAACGCGCCGGAAGGACCATCCCCGCCGGCGGGCCGATGCGCGCCCGTCCGGCCGCGCCGGCTCTGGCATCCGGGCCGCGGGGGGCCGATATGGGGGCCATGGCGACGCTCCATCCTCCCGGCGCGCCGGTGGCCGTGCAGACGACGCAGCCGCTGGACCGCGCGCTCGACTACCGCGCGCCGGCGGGCGGCGTGGCCGACGGCGCCGTCGTGGAGGTGCCGCTCGGGCCGCGCCTCGTGCTGGGCGTGGTCTGGGGCCCGGCGGCGGGGGACTGGCCGGTCGAGAAGCTGCGCGGCATCGCCCGCGTGCTCGACGTGCCGCCGATGGCCCGCCCGTTCCGCGACTTCGTCGAACGCGCGGCGGCCTACACGCTCACCCCCCTGCCGGCGATGCTCAGGCTCGCGTTGCGGGCGCCCGGCCTCGGCGGGGCGGAGGGGCGGCGCAGCGTCTACCGGGCGGGCGACGGCGCGCCGGACCGGATGACGCCGGCGCGCGAGAAGGTGCTGGCGCTTCTGGACGAGCGGCCCGACGACGTCTTCGCCCTGTCGGAGCTGGCCGACCTCGCCGGGGTCTCGACCGGTGTGGTGAAGGGACTCCTGCCCTCGGGCGCGGTGCGGGAGATTGTCCGCCCGCGCGACGCCGACTTTCCGCCGCTCGACGCGTCCCGGCCCGGCAAGCCGCTGGCGGAGGATCAGGCCGCGGCGGCGGACGCGCTGCGTGCGGGTCTCGCCGCGGGAGGCTACCGCACGACGCTTCTACGGGGGGTCACCGGTTCGGGCAAGACCGAGGTCTATCTGGAGGCCGTCGCCGAATGCCTCGCCCGCGGGCGGCAGGCGCTGGTCCTCTTGCCGGAGATCGCGCTGACCGCGGAGTTCCTCACGCGGGTGGAGGCGCGGTTCGGCGCGCGGCCCGCCGAATGGCATTCCGGCGTCACCCAGGCCGAGCGGCGGCGGACGTGGAAAAAGGCCGCGGACGGGCAGGCGCGGCTGATCGTCGGCGCGCGCTCCGCGCTGTTCCTGCCGTTCCGCGAGCTCGGCCTCGTCGTCGTCGACGAGGAGCACGACACCTCCTACAAACAGGAGGACGGCGTGCTGTATTCCGCCCGCGACATGTCCGTCCTGCGGGCGAACTGCGAGGGCGCGCAGGTCGTGCTCGCCTCCGCCACGCCCTCGCTCGAAAGCTGGGCCAACGCGGAGGCCGGGAAATACGCCCGCCTCGACCTTTCCTCGCGCTACGGCGATGCGGTGCTGCCGCGCCTCGCCACGATCGACATGCGCGAGGCGGACCTGCCCTCGGGGCGCTGGATCTCGCCGCGGCTCCGGGGGGCGATCGCCGGGCGTCTGGCGGCGGGCGAGCAGTCGCTCGTCTTCCTCAACCGCCGCGGCTACGCGCCGGTCACGCTGTGCCGCGCCTGCGGCCAGCAGATCGCCTGCCGGCATTGCGACGCGCGGATGGTGGAGCATCGCTTCCGCCGCGAGCTCATGTGCCACCAATGCGGCGCGACCGCGCCCGTCCCGCCGGCCTGCCCCTCCTGCGGGGTGGAGGGCAAGCTCGCCGCGGTCGGCCCGGGCGTGGAGCGCATGGCCGAGGAGGTGTCGGGCCTGTTCCCCGAGGCGCGCGTGGCGATCCTGTCGTCGGACCTGTTCGGCTCCGCCCGGGCGCTCAAGGCACGGGTGGAGGAGATCGCGGCGGGCCATGCCGACATCGTCGTCGGCACGCAGCTCGTGGCGAAGGGGCACAACTTCCCGCACCTCACCCTGGTCGGCGTGATCGACGCGGATCTCGGGCTGCAGGGCTCCGACCTGCGCGCCGCCGAGCGGACCTACCAGCTGATGCGGCAGGTCTCGGGGCGGGCCGGACGGGCGGAGCGGCCGGGCGAGGCCCTGTTGCAGACCTGGCAGCCCGAGCATCCGGTGATCCGCGCGATCCTGTCGGGCGACGAGGAGGCGTTCCTGCGCGAGGAGGCGGAACAGCGCCGCGCGGCGGGCGTGCCGCCCTACGGGCGCATGGCGGGCATCGTGATCTCCGACCCGGCGGCGGACGTGGCCTTCGACGTGGGCCGCGCGCTCGCCCGCCGGGCCGCCATGCTGGAAGACGTGGGGGCCGAGGTCTACGGCCCCGCCCCCGCGCCCATCGCGCGCATTCGCGGCCGCCACCGCGTGCGGCTTCTGGTGAAGGCGCCGCGGCAGGCGCCGATCCAGCCGGCGCTGGCGGCCTGGGTGGGCGCCATCGAGATCCCCCGCTCGACCCGGCTCAGCATCGATATCGACCCGCAGAGCTTCCTTTGAACGGCGGAGCGAAGGGCCGGCCCTTCGCGCATCCCGGGATATTTCCGAAGCAAAGACGGGGCGGCGCCATTGCCCCGGCCCCGCCGGCCCGAATAGAACGGCGCGACGCATTCGGGGGATCACAGATGAGCGCCGCACCCGCGCCCCAGCCGGGGATCATGGAGATCGAACTCTACCAGGGTGGCGCCTCGAAAGTCGACGGCGTCGCGGACGTCGTGAAGCTTTCGTCGAACGAGAACCCGCACGGCCCCTCCCCCGCCGCGATGGCGGCGGCACAGGCGGCACTGGCGGAGATGAACCGCTATCCGAACACCGACCACGCGAGCCTTCGGGCGGCGATCGCGGAGGTGCATGACGGGCTCGACCCCGACCGGATCGTCTGCGGCGTGGGCTCCGACGAGATCATCCACCTCCTGTGCCAGTGCTTCGCGGGGCCGGGCGACGAGGTGCTGCACACGCATCATGGCTTTCTGATGTACGCCATCAGCGCGCGGGCGGCCGGGGCCGTGCCCGTCTCCGCGCCGGAACGGGACCGCCGCGTGGACGTGGACGCGCTTCTGGACGCGGCGACGGAGCGGACGCGTCTCGTCTTCATCGCCAACCCGGCCAACCCGACCGGCACGCTTCTGGGCGGGCAGGATCTCGTGCGGCTGGCCGACGGGCTTCCGGGGGATTGCCTGCTGGTGCTCGACGGGGCCTATGCCGAGTTCGCCGAGGATTTCGACGGCGGGCTGAACCTCGCCGGCACGCGGGCGAACGTCTTCGCCACCCGGACCTTCTCCAAGATGTACGGGCTGGGCGGGATGCGCGTCGGCTGGGGCTACGGCCCGCGCGAGGTGATCGACGTGCTGAACCGCGTGCGAGGGCCGTTCAACCTTTCCAGCGTCGCGCTCGCCGCGGCGGAGGCGGCGGTGGGCGACCGGGACTTCGTCGCGATGTGCCGGGCCGACAACGCCCGGCAGCGGGCGCGGCTGCGCGCGGGGCTGACCGCCCTCGGCATCCCGTCGGATCCGTCGGAGGCGAACTTCGTGCTGGCGCGCTTCGGCGACGAGACGGAGGCCGCCGGATGCGACGCGTTCCTCAGGTCGCGCGGCGTGATCGTCCGGCATCCGCGAAGCTACGGCCTGCCGCATTGCCTGCGAATGAGCGTCGGCGACGCCGCTGGAACCGACCGCCTCCTCGACGCGCTGGCCGCGTGGCGCGCGGGATGAGCGACGAACCGATCTACCGGCGGGTCGCGCTGATCGGCCTCGGCCTGATCGCCGGGTCGATGGGTCTCCGGATGCGGCGCGACGGGCTGGCCGGAGAGGTCGTGGGCCATGCTCGCTCGGCGGAAACGCGCGGCGTGGCGGTCGAGATCGGCCTGTGCGACCGGGTGACGGACAGCGCGGCCGGGGCGGTGGCGGGGGCCGACCTCGTCGTGCTCTGCGTCCCCGTCGGCGCGATGGCGGAGGTGGCGCGGGAGATCGGCCCCCATCTGGCGCGGGGGGCGACGGTCACGGATGTCGGTTCCGTCAAGCGCGCGGTGATCGACGCCGTGGCGCCGCACCTGCCCGATCACGTCGATTTCGTGCCCGCCCACCCGCTCGCCGGAACAGAGCATTCGGGCCCCCGCGCGGGTTTCCCCGAACTGTTCGAGAACCGCTGGTGCCTGCTCACGCCCGAAGCGGGGATGGAGGCCGCGGCGGCGCGGCTGGCGCGGCTGTGGCGGGGTCTCGGCGCGAACGTGGACCGGATGGAACCCGACCACCACGACCTCGTCCTCGCCGTGACCAGTCATGCGCCGCACCTCATCGCCTACACGATGGTGGGGGTGGCCGACGATCTGGGCCGGGTGACGGACAGCGAGGTGATCCAGTATTCCGCCGCCGGCTTCCGCGATTTCACGCGCATCGCGGCCTCGGATCCGACGATGTGGCGCGACGTGTTCCTCAACAACCGCGAGGCGACGCTGGAGATCCTCGGGCGCTTCACGGAGGAGTTGTTCGCGCTGCAACGGGCGATCCGCACGGGGGATGGCGACCTGCTGCACGACTACTTTTCCCGGACCCGGACGATCCGGCGCGGGATCATCGAGGCGGGGCAGGATACCGACGCGCCCGATTTCGGCCGCGCCCACGGGGAGCGCCCCGCGTGAGGGCCGCGCTGGCGCTCCTCCTGACGATACTGCCCGCTCACGCGGAACCGCGCCCCGCGCCCCGGCCCGAACCGGAGGTGGCCGTCCTGTCGGAGGGCGGCACGACCGGGGTGCCGGACGTGGCCGCCGTCGCGCGATCGGCCCGACCGGTGCAGCAGCTCGAAGGGCCGGACGGGATCGCCGCGCGGGGAGGAACCGGAACGGCGGCGGGAAAACGCGACGACGGGGGCATCGTCCGCGTCTCGGACCGCCCGGAGACGCGTCCGGAGGATCGCGATCCGCCCGCGCCCGCGCCGGCGCGGGCGTCGCCGGGGGACGCGCGCGCCGGCGGCCTTTGCGGGCGTCGCTCCCTCGCGGGAGAGGCGATCGCGCCGGTCACCGGGCCCGGCGGCTGCGGCATTCCGGACGCGGTGCGCATCCGAAAGGTGTCCGGCCTGACGCTGACCCGGCCCGCGCGGATGGACTGCGCCACGGCGCTGGCGCTCGACGACTGGGTCCGCGACGCGGTGGTTCCGGGGATCGGCGCGCGGGGCGGCGGACCCGTCGCGCTGCACGTTGCGGCGGGCTATGCCTGCCGCCCGCGCAACAGCCAGCCCGGCGCGAAGATGAGCGAGCACGCGCTCGGCCATGCCATCGACATCGCCGCGATCCGGCTCCGGGACGGGTCGGAGCTGAGCGTGCTGCGCGACTGGGACGAAGGGGCGGAAGGACGCATCCTGCGCGCGCTGTGGCGAGAGGCCTGCGGCACGTTCGGCACCGTGCTGGGCCCGGAGAGCGACCGCTTCCATCAGGATCACTTCCACCTCGACACCGCGCGCTACCGCGACGGCGGCGCCTATTGCCGGTAGGACGGGTCGCGCGCCCGTCCTACCGGCGCGATGCGCCGGGCGGGGTCCGATCCTCTGCTTCGGTCGCCTCAGCGCTCCGTCAGCTTGAGCTCGATCCGCCGGTTCCGGGCCCGTGCCTCCGCCGTGCCGGACGTGTCCACGGGCTGCCACTCTCCGAAGCCGGTGGCGGCGAGGCGCGTCGGCGGCACGTCGAGCGCGTCGATCATGTAGCGCACGACCGACAGGGCGCGCGCCTGGCTCAACTCCCAGTTGTCGGCATAGGCCCCGCGCCCGGTGAGCGGCGTGGCGTCGGTATGACCGTCCACCCGCAACACCCAGTCGATCCCCTCCGGAATCTCGCCCGCCACGTCGAGGATCACCTCGGCGACCTGCGCGATCTGGCTGCGGCCTTCCGGCTGCAGGTTGGCGGAGCCCGGGGCGAACAGGACTTCGGAGGAGAAGACGAAGCGGTCGCCCACGACCTCCACCCCCTCGCGCCCGGACAGGACCTCGCGCAGCTGGCCGAAGAACTCGGAACGGAAGCGCTTGAGCTGCTCGGCCTCCGCCTCCAGCGCCTCGGCCTCCGCCTGGAGGCGCACGCGCTCCGCCTCCTCCAGATCGGCGCGGGCGCGCTGGTCGGTCGCCGCCTGCGCGAGCGCGGCATTGAGGCGGGCGCCGAGGCTTTCGACCTGCACCGCGCCTTCGGTATCGCGGCCCTCGTATTCGTCGAGCAGGTTGCGGATGCCGCCGAGCTGGGTGCGAAGCTCGGCCAGCTGCCGGTTCAGGGCCTCGGCCTCCCGCTGCGCGGCGATGCG
The DNA here is from genome assembly GCF_947494025.1 of uncultured Jannaschia sp. Classification (GTDB taxonomy): domain Bacteria; phylum Pseudomonadota; class Alphaproteobacteria; order Rhodobacterales; family Rhodobacteraceae; genus Jannaschia. The sequence goes on along the minus strand of NZ_CANLTQ010000003.1, from coordinate 125,470 downwards.
GTCGCCGTCGGCCTCGGACAGTTGCGCTTCCGCCTCCGAAAGGAGCGTGTCGAGACGCTGGCGTTCGGTCATCGCCGCCTCGACCTCGCTCCGGGCCGCGACCCGGGCCGCCAGGGCGGCGGCGAGCGCGTCGCGCAATTCCGCCTCGGTCACATCCTGCGCCTCCCGCGCGGCGAGCGCGGTCGCGAGACGGCGTTCCAGCTCGGCGCGGCGGGCCTCGGCGTCGGCGGCCTCCGCCCCCTGCGCGGCGAGGGCGCTGTTCAGGCGGGCGACCTCCGCCTCCAGCGCCGTCGACGCGCCCTCCTGCGTTTCCACCGCGGCGAGCGCGGCGGCAAGCCGCTCCTCGATCGCCGCGATGCGCGCCTCCGACTCCGAAAGGCGCCCGGCCGTCGCCGCGCGATCCGCCTCAACCGCGGCGAGACGCTCCTCGACCGTGGCCGTCGCGTCCTGCGCCAGCGTCACCTCGGCCAATGCCTGCGCCAGCCGGTCGTCCAGATCGTCGCGCGCCGTCCGCGTCGCGGCGAGCAGCGTCAGTGTCTCCTCTGCGTCCCGCCGCTCCTCTTCCAGCGCGAGCGTCATCGCGGTGAGTTCGGCATCCGCCTCGGCGAGCCGCGCGCGCAGTGCCTCTGCCGCAGCGGCTTCCGCTAGCCGCCGGGCCTCCTCGTCGGAAAGCTCGGTTTCCGTCTCCGCGAGCCGTTCGCGCAGGGCCTCGGCCGCGGCGGCCTCCCTCAGGCGGGCGGCCTCCTCCGTGTCGAGGCCCTCCTCCAGCGAGGCGACCCGCGCCTCGAGCGTCGTGCCGGTCTCCCGGGCGGCGTCGAGGCTGGCCAGCGTATCGGCGAGGGTCGCCTCCCGCGTCTCCGCCTCGGCGCGCAGGTCGGCGGCGAGCGCCTCCAGCGCCTCGCGCTCGGCCGCCGCGCGGCGCGCTGCCTCGGCCTGCGCGTCGATCTCCTCGCGCGCGGAGGCGAGGGCGAGCTGCGCCGCCTCCTCCGCGTCGATCACCCGTTCGAGCGCCGCCCGCGAGGTGCGAAGCTCGCCGGCCAGCGCCTCGCGTGCCGCTTCCGTTTCCGTCAACGCGCCGGCCAGTTCGTCGCGCTCCGTTTCCGTCGCGGAAAGCGAGGCTTCGAGGCGCTCGCGCGTCGCCAGAAGCCCGGCGATCCGCTCTTCGAAGGAGGTCACGCGCCGCGTCAGCTCATCGCGATCCGCCGAAAGCGTCGCGATCCGCGTGGCCTGCCGGTCCCGCACCGTTCCGAGTTCCGCGACCTCGTCCTCCAGCGCGGCGCTGCGCTGCTCCTCGAGCCCGAGCGCATCCGCGAGCGAGGCGATCTGCCCGCCGAGTTCGTCGAGCTCCAGCCCCTGGTTCGAGATCGTCTCCGACAGGATGAACTGCACGATCATGAAGATCGACAGCACGAACATCAGCACCAGCAGCAGCGCCGTCATCGCGTCCACGAAGCCCGGCCAGACATTCGCGGTGAACCGCTGCCCGTTGCGCCGCTGGAACGCCATTCAGCCCTCCTTGCCCCCTCCGGCCCCGAGCGAATCCTGCACGTGCCGGTTGAGCTGCCGCAGGGACCGCGTCAGGGCGGCAAGGTCGCCGCGAAGCTCCGCCACCGTGTTCTCCTGTCCCTCCTGCATGGCTTCGAACACCTTGAGGAGCTGCACGTCGATCGAGCGCAGGCGCATCCGGCTCTCCGCGTCGAGCCCGTCGCCGCCGCCGCCGGTGTTACGCAGGACCGCGACGATGTTCTCCTGCCCCTCGGCGACGCGTTCCAGGGCGCGCGCCGTGCTGCCGCCCTCCTCCATCCGGTTGGCCATGGAGGTCACCGCCTCGCCCAGCCGCGCCATCTTCGAATCCGCCGCGAGCCGCCCCGCCTCCGCGCGGGCGAACATGTCCTGCAGCGTCTCCATCTGGTAGTTCATGTGGTCGAGCACGGCGGCCAGCGAATACTGGTCGATCGTTTCCTCCCCGCTGTCGCCGACGAGGCCCACGCGGGTGATGGAGGAAAGCCAGTCCTCCATCTCCCGGTAGAAGCGGTTCTGCCCGTGGCCGGCGAAAAGTTCGAGCAGCCCCACCACCAGGCTCCCCGCGAGGCCGAGAAGCGAGGAGGCGAAAGCCGTGCCCATGCCCGAAAGCTGGCTTTCCAGCCCGCTGATGAGGCGCCCGAAGACGGCGACGCTGCCCTCGTCGGCGGACGGCGCGAGGTTGCGGATCGTGTCGACCACCGCCGGCACCGTCGTGGCCAGCCCCCAGAACGTGCCGAGCAGGCCGAGGAAGATCAGCGTGTTGACGATGTAGCGCGTGATGTCGCGCGCCTCCTCCATCCGCGCGCCGACCGAGTCGAGGATCGAGCGGGAGGAGGTGGACGAGATCTGGCTGCGGGCCGAGCGGGACCGCAGCAGCGCAGCGAGCGGGGCGAGCATGCCCGGCGGGCGCGAGATGTCGTGGCCCGCGCGCCGCTCGGCGAAGCCCTCGATCCAGGAGACCGAGCTGAACAGCTGGAACACCTGCGCGAAGCAGGCGATCACGCCGAGGACGAAGACGAGGATGATCGTGCCGTTGAGCCACGGATTCGCGGCGAAGATCGGGGCGACCTGCGGATAGGCGAGGAACACGCCCGCCCCCACGGCCGCCAGCACCGCCAGCATGTAGACGATCTGCCGGATCGGTTGCGAGAACTGCGTCCCGTGCTCTAGCGGCGCGCGTGCCATCTGCCTCCGGCCCTGTTCGGGCGCCCGATGAATGGGAAAACCCTATAGAGGCGGGGTTTTTCCCACAAGGCGCGCGGGCCGCGCGGTCAGGCGGCGTCCCTGATCTGTTGCACCCGCGTGACGAGCCATTCCAGATCGGGGTCGTCGATCTCCAGCCCCTGCAGGCCGGCGAAGGTCGAGTTGAGGTATTCGTGGTTCGGCCCGCGCCCCCCGTTCGCCGCCGCGATGATCGCCGCCTGCTCCTCCAGCGCGAGGTCGCGGGCGTATTGCGGGTGGCCGGGGTCGATCACGTAGGCCAGCGCCTCGATCGCCTCCCCCGCGTCGTCGCGCAGCGTCACACGCGCCTCGTGATAGGCCGAGGAGACGAGCTCCCGCTCGCGGATCTCGATGATGGCGGCGTCCGGGTCGGCGGCGCGGATCGCGATGCCGCGGCAGGATACGCCCGCCTCCTCCTCCAGCGCGAGGACGAGGCCGGGATCGGTTTCCGTGCCGCGATGGTGGACCGACCACATGCAGAAGCGCCGCCGGTAGCCGTCGAGCGTGGCGCGCCGGGTCTCGGCCACGGCGATGCCCGGATTGTAGATCAGCGAGCCGTATCCGAAGACCCAGAGGTCGGGCGATTGCGTCATCGTCGCTCCTTTCGCGCGGGGCACGCCCCCGATAGACAAGTCGCGGTTCGACGGAAAGGGGCGGCATGCGCTGGCTCGTGATCTTGGTGGCGGCGCTGGCCACGCTCTGGAGCGGATACTGGTTCGTCGGGCGCGGGGCCCTGCGCGACGGCATCGCGTCCGCGGTCGCCGCGGCCGAAGCCCGAGGCTGGCGCATCGCGTGGGACGACATCGGCATCGGCGGCTTTCCGAACCGGTTCGACACCACGCTGACCGAACCGGACGTGACCGTTCCGGACGGCACGCTGCGCTGGCACGCGCCGTTCCTGCAGGTCCTGGCGCTGAGCTACCGGCCGAACGAGATCATCGCCGTCGCGCCGCGCCGGATGACGTTCGCGGCCCCGTGGGGCGACGCGGTCGTGACCTCGGCCGATCTGCGCGCCTCCGGGACGGTCTCCCTCGCGGCAAGCCCGAACCTGCAACACGGCACGGTCGTTGGCGAGGCGCTGGGCATCGACGGCGGGGCGTGGCGGCTCGACATCGCGCGGGCGCAGCTCGCCGCCCGCCAGGCCGGGACGCCGGACGCCTGGGATCTCGCGCTCGACGGCGACGGCATCCGCGCGGGCGGCACGCTGGCCGCGGCGCTCGACCCCGCGGGCGCGCTGCCGGAGGTCGTCGACAGCCTCGACCTCGACGCGACCTGGGTGCCCGATGGCGCGGGCCATGCGGTGGATCTGCGGCGGGCGGCGCTCGTCTGGGGTGCGCTGGCGCTCGACGCGACCGGCGCGCTGGAGGTCGGCGCGGACGGGGTGCCGGAGGGCACGCTGTCCCTGGAGCTCCGCGGGACCGAGGCGGCGCTCGAGCTCCTGCGCGGCTGGCAGGTCGTGCCGGAGGCGCGGATGCCGCTCATCGAGGCCGGGCTCGCCGGGATGACGGCGGGCGACGGGTCGGTGCGGTTCGACCTCGTCCTCGCGGACGGGCGGATGCGGTTGGGTCCGATCCCCCTCGGCCCCGCGCCACGATTGCCGCCACCATCCGCCCCGCCCCTGCCCTAGCCGGGCGCCGCCCGCCCCCCCCGCGCAAGCCGCGAAGCAGGCGATCCGCACCCCGTCTTCGCTTCCCGGATATCCCCGCCGGAGGCTCCGGCGGCCCGGCCGGATGCGCGCGTCCCGGAGGGTCGGAGACGCGTCTAGAACGGCATCCGCCAGACAATGCGCGGCGGCGGCAGGCAGTCCGCGTCGCGCCCCGCCACCGCCCGCCCGAGACAGGCCACCGTCTCCTCCGGAATCGGCTCCCCCGCGTCGAGCGCCCCCGCGGCGGGCAAGCCCGAAAGCTCGACCAGCAGGACGCGCCGCAATCCCCGCGGCGTCGGCTGCCGCAGCGCCACCACCGCATCCGTGCCGCCGCAGGCCCCGCCGCAGAGCGCGCCCAGCGCCGGCAGGGCGTCGAGGTTCTGCCAGCGCCGGAGCAGGACGGCCTCGACCCGCGCGGTTTCCGCCGGAGCCTGCTCCACGCCCTTCGCCGCCAGCCAGCGCAGCACCGGACCGGCCCCGTCCCCGCTCACATGCAGGCCGGCCCGGTCCCCGTCCTGCATCATCCACAGCGCCGCCCCCAGAAGGGCCGCGCCGACGAGGCTAGCCGTCCGCACGTATCCGGGCATTGGCGGGATCGTAGGGGCTGTCCTCGGTCACCTCCGCGTCCCAGAGCTTCCGCTGCATCCGCACCTTCAGCTTCGTGCCGGGCTCCGCCAGCTCGGGCCGGACATAGCCCATGCCGATGGACGTGCCGAAGGCCACCGAATAGCCGCCCGAGGTCAGGCGCCCGACCCGCGTGCCGTCCGCGCGGTAGAGCGCCTCGCGCCCCCACGGGTCGGCGTCGTCGGGTCCGTCCACCAACAACGTGACGCAACGTGATCGGATGCCCGTCGCCTCCATCGCGGCCTTGCCGTGGAAGTCCTTCGAGAGGTCCACGAAGCGGTCGAGCCCCGCCTCCAGCGGCGTCGCGTCGCGGCCCAGTTCGGTGCCGAAGGCGCGGTAGGACTTCTCCTGCCGCAGCCAGTTCTGCGCCCGCGCCCCGACGAGCCGGAGCCCGTGCCCCTCGCCCGCCTCCATGAGCCGGTCGAAAAGGTAGTTCTGCATCTCCATCGGGTGATGCAGCTCCCAGCCGAGCTCGCCGGTATAGGCCACCCGGATCGCGTCGACCGGCGCCATCTTGAGCTCGATGCGGCGGGCGGAAAGCCACGGGAAGCCCTTGTTCGACAATGTCCAGTCCGGGTCCGCCGCGACGACCAGCGCGCGCAGGATGTCGCGCGACTTCGGCCCGGCCAGCGCGAGGACGCCATGCTGGCCGGTCACGTCCTGAAGATGGATCGGCCCGAACGCGTCCCGCTTGTCCTCCACCGCCCTGGCGAGGAAATCGCCGTCATAGGCCTGCCATGCGCCGGCGGAGACGAGGTAGAACCGGTCCGGGGCCAGCCGGACGATGGTGTATTCCGTCCGCGTCGTCCCCGCCCCGGTCAGCGCGTAGGTCAGGTTGATCCGCCCGACCTTCGGCAGCCGGTTGGTCGTGAACCAGTCGAGGAACGCGGCGGCGCCCGGCCCCGTCAGCATGTGCTTGGTGAAGGCGGTGGCGTCGATCAGGCCCGCGCTTTCGCGCAGCGCCGTGGCCTCCTCCACCGTATGCTGCCACCACTTGCCCCGGCGGAAGCTGCGCGAGGTCAGGTCGAAATCCGCCTCCGCGCCCGGCTTGAAGTAATTCGGACGCTCCCATCCGTTGACGCACCCGAACTGCGCGCCCCGCGCCTTCATGCGGTCGTAGCAGGGCGCGGTCTTGAGCGGCCGCGCGGCGGGCCGCTCCTCGTCGGGATGGTGGAGGACGAAGACATGGTCGTAGGCCTCCTCGTTCTTGCGCATGGCGTATTCGGTGGTGATCCAGCCGCCGAAGCGGCGCGGGTCGAGCGCGGCCATGTCGATCTCCGCCTCGCCCTCGACCATCATCTGCGCGAGGTAGTGCCCGGCCCCGCCGGCGGCGGTGATGCCGAAGCTGAACCCCTCGGCCAGCCACATGTTGCGAAGCCCCGGCGCCGGGCCGACCAGCGGGTTGCCGTCGGGCGTGTAGCAGATGGGACCGTTGAAATCGTCCTTCAGGCCCGCGTTCTCGGAGGACGGGATGCGGTGGATGAAGGACATGTACTCCGCCTCGATCCGCTCGAGGTCGAGGGGGAAGAGGTCGGCGCGGAAGCTCGACGGCACCTCGAAGGGAAAGCGCGCCGGGGCGTTCTGCTCGTAGGGCCCGAGGATCCAGCCGCCCCGCTCCTCGCGCACGTACCACCTGGCGTCGGCGTCGCGCAGCACGGGATGCTGCGGGTTCGATTGGCGCCACTCCACGAGCGCGGGATCGGGCTCGGTCACGATGTACTGGTGCTCGACCACGATGGCGGGCGTCCTGATGCCGAGGAGGCGGGCGGTGCGCGGCGCGTGATTGCCGGTCGCGGTGACGACATGCTCGGCCGCGATCACCACCTGCTCGTCGGTGGGCACGAGGTTGCCGCCCCGCTCCGCCATCTTCGTCGCGGTCACGTTCCAGTGGTCGCCCTGCCAGTCGAAGGCGTCGACCTGCCACTTCCGCTCGATGGTGACGCCGCGCTGCCGGGCGCCCTTGGCCATCGCCATCGTGACATCGGCCGGGTTGATGTAGCCGTCGGTGGGATGGAAGATCGCGCCGACCAGATCCTCGGTCCGCACCAGTGGGTAGCGCTCCCCGATCTGCGCGGGCGTCAGGAATTCGTGCGGGATGCCGACCGTCTCCGCCGTGGCGGCGTAGAGCTCGTACTCGTCCATCCGGTCCCGCGTCTGCGCCATGCGCAGGTTGCCCACGACCGAGAAGCCGGGGTTGAGCCCCGTCTCCGCCTCCAGCGTCTTGTAGAAGTCGACGGAGTAGGCGTGGATGTGGCTCGTCGCGTAACCCATGTTGAAAAGCGGCAGCAGACCCGCGGCATGCCAGGTGGAGCCGGAGGTCAGCTCGTCGCGCTCCAGCAGCATCACGTCGGACCATCCGGCCTTCGCCAGATGGTATGCGATGCCGGTCCCGACCGCACCGCCGCCCACCACGAGGGCCTTCACCTGGGTCTTCATCGCCTGTCCCCTCGATGTCCGTGGCCCCGTTCTGCCGCAACGCCCGGCGGGACGTAAATCGAGGACGACGCGACGCGGGCGAAAAGCGACCCGGTCGAAGGGAAGGTGCGATTCGGGACGGCTCCCGTCGGGGCGATACCGGGGCGGCGGCGTCCTGCCGGGGGGCGCAGCCCCGGCCCGCCGGACCGGAGGTGATCGGCCGGCCCGCTCGGGGCGCGGCCCGCCACGCGCAGGCGTCCGGCCTGTCCCACGCCTGTGACACGGCCATAACACAGCCATAACACGGGTCCCGCCGGACCCGCCGCAGGCCCGCCCCTCCCTCGGGGATCAGATCACGCCGATCTCCGCCAGGGCGAGCGTGAGGCCCGGAGGCAGCGGCTCCTCCGCCGCGCGGGCCGGATCGATGTCGCCGGGCGCGTCGGCAGGGGTCAGGTAGCGCCAGCCCTGGAACGGCCGCCTCGGCATCGGCGCCACCGGGATCAGGCCGGGCCGCAGGACGATGCCACAGCGGGGAATGCCGTCCTCCCGCCGTACCTCGTCGAGGCGCAGGATCGGCTGCCGGCACAGGACCACGCCCCGGATGACCCAGTAGATCGACCCGCCGTCCAGGATCTCCCCGGCCCGTTTCGGCCACATCCGGGTGACGTGGCGGGGATTGCCGCAGGGTCCCTTGGCGCCCGCGTTCCGCTGCCATTCGGCGAGGCCTTCGATCGACTCGGTTCCGACGCTGAGCTTGATCAGGTTGATGGCCATGTGAATTCCTCGCAGAACAGGGTATATCTAGACGCTCCGGGCCCGCCTGCAACCAGTTCTAGCGAGACGTACCGCCGATGACAGATGCTCCGACCGCCTTCGCGGCCCCGATCTCGGAACGGATCTGGGACATGAAGTATCGCCTGAAGGACGCCGACGGCACGCCGCGCGACGCCGATATCGACGCGACCTGGGACCGCATCGCCGCCGCGCTGGCCGCCCCCGAGGCGGAGCCGGACCGCTGGGCGCCGGCCTTCCGCGCGGCGGTGCAGGACTTCCGCTTCCTGCCGGCGGGACGGATCGTCGCGGGGGCGGGCACGGGCCGGTCGGTGACGCTCTTCAACTGCTTCGTCATGGGCACGGTCGAGGACAGCATGGGCGGCATCTTCGAGGCGCTGCGCGAGGCGGCGCTGACGCTGCAGCAGGGCGGCGGGATCGGTTACGACTTCTCCACCATCCGCCCGCGGGGCGCCCTGGTGCGCGGCGTTTCGGCCGACGCGTCGGGGCCGCTCTCGTTCATGGACGTGTGGGATTCGATGTGTCGCACGATCATGTCCGCGGGCTCCCGCCGGGGGGCGATGATGGCCACGCTGCGCTGCGACCATCCCGACATCGAGGAGTTCGTTGCCGCCAAGGCCGACCCGGCGCGCCTGCGCATGTTCAACCTTTCGGTCCTCGTCACCGACCCGTTCATGCGGGCGGTGGAGGACGACACCGAATGGCCCCTCGTCTTCGGCGGCCGGACCTTCCGGACCCTGCGCGCCCGCGACCTCTGGGACGCGATCATGCGCGCGACCTACGACTACGCCGAGCCGGGCGTGATCTTCATCGACCGCATCAATGCCGCCAACAACCTCGCCTACGCCGAGACCATCGCCGCCACCAATCCCTGCGGCGAGCAGCCGCTGCCCCCTTACGGCGCATGCCTCCTGGGCTCGCTCAATCTCGCGCGGCTGGTCACGGACGCCTTCACCGAGGGCGCGGGGATCGAGGCGGAGGCGCTGGCCGAACTGACCGCGACCGCCATCCGCATGATGGACAACGTGGTGGATGCCAGCCGCTTCCCCCTGCCCCGGCAGGCGGAGGAGGCGCGGGCCAAACGGCGGATCGGGCTGGGCGTCACCGGACTCGCCGACGCGCTCGCCATGTGTGGTCTGCGCTACGGCAGCGAGGCGGCCGCCGCCGCGAGCGCCCGCTGGCTCGAGATCATCGCCAACGCGGCCTATGCCACCTCCGCCCGGCTGGCCGCCGAAAAGGGTGCGTTCCCGCTCTACGACAGGACCGCCATCCTCGCCGCGCCGATGGTCGGACGCCTCGCGCCCGACACCCGCGACCTGATCGCCGCGCACGGGCTGCGCAACGCGCTCCTCACCTCGATCGCGCCGACCGGGACGATCAGCCTGCTTGCCGGCAACGTTTCCTCCGGGATCGAGCCGATCTTCGCCACGAGCTACACCCGCAAGGTGCTGCAACCCGACGGAAGCCGCTCCGAGGAAGTGGTGGAGGATTACGCCGTCGCCGAATGGCGCCGCCTGCACGGCGACGCCCCCCTGCCCGATACATTCGTCACCGTCGCCGATCTCGACCCCGGGGAGCACGTCCGGATGCAGGCCGCGGCGCAGCCCTGGATCGACAGCTCCATCTCCAAGACGATCAACGTCCCGGCCGATATCGACTTCGTGACGTTCAAGGACGTCTATCTCCGCGCCTGGAACGAGGGCTGCAAGGGCTGCACGACCTACCGGCCGAACGACGTGACCGGCAGCGTCCTGTCGAGCGAACCCGTCGCGGCGGAGACGCCCAAGGTCGTCCAGCTCTTCGCGCCGCTCGACCGGCCCGACACGCTGACCGGGGAGACCTACAAGATCAAGTGGCCGGCCTCCGAGCACGCGCTCTACATCACCATCAACGACATCGAGCTCGACGGACAGCGCCGGCCCTTCGAGATCTTCGTCAACTCCAAGAACATGGAGCACTTCGCCTGGACCGTGGCGCTGACGCGGATGATCTCCGCGATCTTCCGACGCGGCGGCGACGTGTCCTTCGTGGTGGAGGAGCTGAAGGCGGTCTTCGACCCGCGTGGCGGGGCATGGGTGCAGGGCCGTTACGTGCCCTCGATCCTCGCGGCGATCGGCGGCGTGATCGAGCGCCACATGATCGCCACGGGATTCCTGCCGGGCGAGCGGGGCATCGCGCCGGGCGATCCCGCCGCCCCGCAGCCCGTGGCCGCGCCCGGTCCGACCTGCCCGAATTGCGGCAGCTTCGACGTGCACATGGCCGAAGGCTGCGCCACCTGCGCCGGTTGCGGCTTTTCGAAATGCGGCTGAACGAGAGGGCCGCCGGGGCTACGCCTCGCCCGGCGTCTCCGCGACCGGCCAGCGCGTCGCCCATGCCTTCAGGAACGTGAGGAACGTCTGGACCTTCGCCGTCCGGTGGAGATCGACATGGGTGACGAGCCAGAGCTGGCTGCTCCAGGCCAGCGGCGCGAGCACCCGCTCCAGCCGGGTGTCCTCCGCCTCGCCCCAGACGGGCGCGAAGCCGATGCCGAGACCGGCCTGTATGGCGGGAAGGACGGCCGTGATCTGATTGACCCGGTAGCCGATATTCCGCTCGGGCACGTTCTGGTGGAGCCAAGCGAAGAACGGAACCCGCGGGATATGCTCGGCCGGCCCGATGAAGACGTGGTCGCCGACATCGGCGATGCTGTCCGGACGACCGTGCCGGGCGATGTAGTCCTTCGACGCGTAGAGCGCCCAGTCGTGGGAATAGAACTTCTGGACGACGTTGTCGGGCTGATCCGGCGGGTTGCCCGCGCGGATCGCCACATGCGCCTCGCCGTATTCCAGCCGGAACACGCGCTCGTCGGTCAAGAACTTGATCATCACCTCCGGATGTTCCTCCCGGAAGGCGGCGAGCACGGGTGACAGGAGCGGCGCGAGAACGGCAAGCGAGGTCAGGATCAGCTCCCCCGTAACCTCGTCCCCGCGGCCGCGGATGCGGTTGGCGAGCTGCGCGAGCTGATCGTCGGTCGATTGCGCGACCGTGAGCAGATCCTGTCCCGCCTCGGTCGGCGTGTAGCCGCGGGCATGGCGCTGGAACAGCTTCGCGCCGAGCTTCGCCTCGAGCGAATCGACGTGACGGATCACCGTGGCGTGGTGCACGCCGAGGGCTTGCGCCGCACCGGACACCGTTCCCAGTCGCGCGACCTGATAGGCGGTGCGGACCTCGTCCCAATCGTTGAATGCCATCTCGGACCCTTCCGTTCGACGCGACCATGCCGCCCTGCGGCACGGGGGGCAAGAGCTCGCGCAAGCGCGCACATTGGATGCGCGTGTGATCCGATTGCGTGCGCAGCGAGGCTCTCTAGGTCAGGAGTCACGTCGCCTACGCGATCGACAACTTCAGAAGGGTTTTGCCATGACCGTCCTCCGCATCGACTCGTCCGCAAAGGAAGAAGGCTCCGTCACCCAGAAGCTCCTGGACCAGATCGAGGCGCGGATCGGGCCTGCCGACATGCGTCGGGATCTGGGCGGCGTCGCCGTGCCGCAGATCGGCGGCACGTGGCTCGCCGCGAACTTCACGCCCCCCGAAGAGCGCACGCCCCAGCATCGGGAAACGCTCGCCCTGTCCGACGAGCTGATCGCCGAACTTCGCGCCGCCGACACGATTCTGATCGGCCTGCCGGTCTACAATTTCAGCATTCCCGGCTCGCTCAAGGCGTGGATCGACCTCGTGGCCCGCGCCGGCGAAACCTTCCGCTACACCGAGGACGGCCCGATCGGTCTGCTCGAGAACAAGCGTGTCATCGTCGCCTACGCCTCGGCGGGGACCGGTTTCGGATCGGAGATCGACCATGCGAGCCCTTATCTGCGCCACATCCTCGGCTTCATGGGCATCACCGACGTCACCTTCGTTTATGCCGACCAGCAAAACATGAAGGGCGACGAAGCCATCGAGACGGCCCGGAGCCAGATCGAGGAACTGGCGCAGGCCGCCTGAGCCGTCCGCGCGTTTATGCCCTGTGCCCCGCCACCTCGCACCTGCGGCGAAATGGCGGGGAACGGATCCGCCACCCTGCGGCGTTCACCCAGTCCCCACCCCGCGAGGATTGCGACATGAACCCCTACATGAAACAGATGACCGCCGCCTTCATTCTGCCACAGGCGATGATGGCCGAAACGACCGCGCGGTTCTTCGCGCAAGCCGCCCAGCGTGCGGGCGCCTTCTGGGCGGACGCGGCGGACCGGGCCGCTGACGCGGCGCCGGAGACCCTGCCGGCACCGCAATCCGCCAGTCGCGACCTCGTCGCCACCGGCGGCCTCGCCACACCCGCCCCCGGCAGCTTGCCGGGCTGACACGCAAGGGTGCGGCCCGGCCGGCCGCACCCTTGACCCCGGCCGTTCCCTCCTCTATCCGCGCCCCCGACCCGGAAGCGTCAGCCTTCCGGTCCCCGGCCCAGCCGGGGATCGCCCTCCGCCAGCGTTGTACGCCCGCGGGGGCGTTTGTGCATTCGCCGGGCGACCCCATCTGTTCGGGGAACCCCGAGACCGAGGAGAAACGCGATGTTCGAGAGCCTGTCAGACCGCCTTGGCGGCGTTTTCGACCGCCTCACCAAGCAGGGCGCGCTCAGCGAGGACGACGTCCGCACCGCCATGCGGGAGGTGCGCGTGGCGCTTCTGGAGGCCGACGTCTCCCTCCCCGTCGCCCGCGACTTCGTCAAACGCGTCACCGCCAAAGCCACCGGCGCCGCCGTCACCAGGTCGATCACGCCCGGCCAGCAGGTCGTCAAGATCGTCCACGACGAGTTGCAGCAGGTTCTCGCCGGCGAGGAAGGCATCCCGCCGCTCAAGATCGACAACCCGCCCGCGCCGATCCTGATGGTCGGCCTGCAGGGCGGCGGCAAGACGACCACCACGGCGAAGATCGCCAAGCGCCTGCACGAGCGCGAGGGCAAGCGCGTCCTGATGGCCTCGCTCGACGTGAACCGTCCCGCCGCGATGGAGCAGCTCGCCATCCTCGGCACGCAGATCGGCGTCGACACGCTGCCTATCGTCGCCGGCCAGCGACCCGTCGACATCGCCAAGCGCGCCAAGCAGCAGGCGGCGCTCGGCGGCTACGACGTCTACATGCTCGACACCGCCGGCCGGTTGCAGATCGACCAGGTGCTGATGGACGAGGTGGCGGAGGTTCATGCCGCCGTCAGCCCGCGCGAGACGCTGCTCGTGGTGGACGGCCTGACCGGTCAGGTCGCCGTCGAGGTGGCCGAGGAGTTCGACGCCAAGGTCGGCGTGACCGGCGTGATCCTGACCCGGATGGATGGCGATGGCCGCGGCGGCGCCGCGCTCTCGATGCGCGCGGTGACCGGCAAGCCGATCCGCTTCGTTGGCCTCGGCGAGAAGATGGACGCGCTGGAAACCTTCGATCCGTCCCGCATCGCCGGACGCATCCTCGGCATGGGCGACATCGTCGCGCTGGTCGAGAAGGCTCAGGCCACGATGGAGGTCGAGGCGCAGGAACGCATGATGAAGCGGTTCCAGAAGGGCCTCTTCAACATGAACGACCTCAAGGGCCAGCTGCAGCAAATGCAGAAGATGGGCGGTATGGAGGGCATGATGGGCATGCTCCCCGGCATGGGAAAGATGCAGAAGCAGATGAGCGCCGCCGGGATCGACGACTCGGTCCTCAAGCGGCAGATCGCCCTGATCGACTCGATGACCAAGAAGGAGCGCGCCAATCCCGCGCTCCTGCAGGCGAGCCGCAAGAAGCGCATCGCGAAGGGCGCGGGGCTCGAGGTCTCCGAGCTGAACCAGCTCATCAAGATGCACCGCCAGATGGCGGACATGATGAAGAAGATGGGCAAGGGCGGCATGCTCAAGAAGGCGATGGCGATGATGGGCGGCAAGGGTCCGGATGGCGGCCTGCCCGACCCGTCGCAGATGGATCCCGCCGCGATGCAGGCCGCGGCCAAGCAGCTCGGCGGCATGCCCGGCATGGGCGGCGGCAATCCGTTCGGCGGCGGGGCCCTGCCTCCGGGCCTCGGCGGGCTCGGGCGCAAGAAGTGACCGTCTCGCTTTCCGGAACCCCGGTGCTCGAGACCGAGCGCCTGACGCTCCGCGCCCCCGTGGCCGCGGATTGGCCGTACTGGTGCGACTTCGCCCTGTCGGACCGGTCGCGCTTCGTGCGCGGGGCGGAGCCGTCGGAGGCGAATGCCTGGCGGGCCTTCGGGCACATGATCGGCCACTGGGTGCTGCGCGGCTACGGTATGTTCGTCGTTTCCCGCCGGGGCGGCGACATCCCCCTCGGCGCGGCCGGCCCCTGGTTCCCCGCCGGCTGGGCGGAGCAGGAGATCGGCTGGACGCTCTGGTCCGAGGAGGCCGAGGGTCAGGGCATCGCGACGGAGGCCGCCCGCGCGGGCCGGGCCCATGCCTACGACACGCTCGGCTGGCACACGGCCGTAAGCTACATCCATCCCGACAACGCCGCCTCGATCGCCGTGGCGGAGCGGCTGGGCGCCAGCCGCGACGAAGCGGCCGAGACGGCGGGCGACGATGTGCGGGTCTACCGCCATCCGACGCCGGAGGCGCGGGCATGATCGCGCCGCTCGACATTCCGGTCACGCCCGACGCCGCCGCCCGCGCCGCCGCGCTGGAGGCGCTCGTCCCTGTCCTGCGCACGCCGCGCTGCGTCCTGCGCGCGCCGCGCCTGACGGATTTCGAGGCGCTTCACGACATCACCGGAACCGAGCGCGGCGCCCATATGGGCGGACCGTGGACGGCGGAGCAGACCTGGTCGGACTTCTGCGGCATGACCGCGACCTGGCTCCTGCGCGGCCACGGGGGCTGGACCATCGAACATGCGGGCGAGATCGCGGGCTTCGTCCTCATCGGGACCGAGCCGGGGGATGCGGAGCACGAGCTGGGCTGGCTTCTGGTCGACCGGTTCGAGGGTCGGGGCCTCGCCTTCGAGGCGGCCGGAGCGGCACGCGACCATGCCCGCCACGTGCTGCATCTGCCGTCGCTCGCGAGCTACGTCACAATCGGCAACGTCCGGTCCGAACGTCTCGCCGCCCGCCTCGGCGCACGTCCCGCAGGGACGGCCTATGACGGCACGGTGACCATCTGGCGTCACTGGAGTGCGGGGGAGACGACATGACCGATACCGCCGACCGCGCCGCCGCGCTTCTCGCGGAACATCGGGCCGCGATCGACCGCCTCGACGCGATCCTCGTCTACACGCTGGCGGAGCGATTCACGCGCACGCAGGCCGTGGGCCGGCTAAAGGCCGAGCACGACCTGCCGCCCTCCGACCCCGCCCGGGAAGAGCAGCAGATCGCCCGGCTCGAGCGGCTCGCGCAGGAAGCGGGGCTCGACCCCGCCTTCGCCAAGGAATTCCTCGCCTTCATCATCGAGGAAGTCATCCGACACCACCGGAAACACCAATCCTGAACTGCCCCTGAACGGAGAACACATCATGGCAATGAAGATCAGGCTCGCCCGTGGCGGCTCCAAGAAGCGCCCGTACTATTCCATCGTCGCCGCGGACAGCCGCATGGCCCGTGACGGCCGCTTCATCGAGAAGCTCGGGACCTACAGCCCGCTCCTGCCCAAGGACAGCGAGGACCGCGTCAAGATGAACATGGAGCGCGTGCAGCATTGGCTCGCGAACGGCGCGCAGCCGACCGACCGCGTTTCGCGGTTCCTCGAGGCGGCCGGCGTCACCGAGAAGAAGACCCGCGCCAACATGAAAAAGGCCGAGCCGGGCAAGAAGGCGCAGGAGCGCACCAAGGAGCGCGAGGAAAAGGCCGCCGCGCTGAAGGCCGCCGAAGAGGAGGCGAAGAACGCCCCCGCCGAGGAGGCCACGACCGAAGGCGCCGCCTCCGAGTGAGAATCACGGCGCGGGGCGGCCATCGGGCGGCCCCGCCGCCATCGGGAGCCTTGCGGATCCAGGGTCCGGCAGGCTCCCTTCCGTCGTCCGCCATACGGATTTCGCGATGAAGAACCACGTCTGCCTCGGCGTTGTCACCGGCAGCTACGGCGTGCGCGGCGAGGTCCGCGTCAAGAGCTTCTGCGCCGAGCCGTCGGCCATCGGCGATTACGGACCGCTGACGCTCGACGACGGTTCCGTGCGCAAGCTGACCATCGTACGCCCCGTCAAGGGTGGCTATGCCGTCCGCCTCGCGGGGGTGCCCCACAAGGAAGCGGCCGAGGCCCTGCGCGGGCAGCGTCTTTGGGCGCATCGCGACGCGCTGCCCGCCCCCGACGAGGACGAGTATTACCATTCCGACCTGATCGGCCTCACGGTGCTCGACACCGGCGGCGTCGAGCTCGGCCGCGTCCATGCGATCCACGATCACGGCGCGGGCGATCTACTGGAGGTGCGGCCCCGCAGGGGCGCCTCGATCCTTCTGCCCTTCACCCGCGAGGCCGTGCCCACCGTGGACATCGCCACCGGGCGCATCGTTGCCGACCCGCCCCATGGGCTGCGCCCCGGCGAAGGGGATGACGGCTCGGAAAGCTGACCCCGCGCTACGGGTGAGCGCGTCCGCTCAGACCCGCTTTGCCAGCGAGCGGTAGATCGCCTCTGCGAGCCCCGTCTGTCCGCTCTGCGCGACCGCGTCGGCCTGTGCCTGGCGCAGGAAGCTGTCGAACTGCGTTTCCCCCCCGCCCGCGGGTGACGGCGATCCGGTGCCGGAGACGCTGAGGAGTTGTGCGAAGAGCAGGCCCTCGAGCTGCTCCGCCTGCTTGCGCAAGGCGGCCTCGCGCGGATCGACCGCAGGCGCGGACGGAGCGGCTCCCCCGGGCATCGGGAAGGTTATGGGCTGGGTCATGCACGCCTCCGTTCTGGATCGGAACGTCGCGGTTGGACCACGCGGAGGTAAAGGTTTTCGTAATGCCCGAGCCGTAGATCGTGATGAACACGTCGATTCTCCGCCGGATGCCGCATGACGCCCGAGTTCCTGACCGCTCTTACCCCCTCCACCGGCAAATCGGCCCCGGTCGCCCCGGCGGACGGAGCGACAACGGAACAAGGCGACGAGAACGGCGCGACCTTTGAATCCCTGCTCGCCGCCCTGACCGCCATCGGCACCGAAATCGGCCGCGAGGGCAACGGCCCGGCTCGCGAGGTCAAGCTGGAGATGCCGGCAGAGGGCGCGACGGCGTTGGAGGGAGAGATCGCGGGACATGCGATCCCCGATTGGCTTCGCGCGGCGCTCGACGCGGTTGAGCGGCCGGCCCGGCCGGTGGCCGGAAGCGATACGCCGGACAGCTCTCCGACGTCGGAAGCTGCGGAGCCGACGACGGAGCGGGCCACGCCGTCGGTGCAGGCGACCGCGCAATCCTCCGCCAATGCGATCGTCCCGACCGAAGAAACGCCGGACATCGATACACCCGAAGCCGATCCCGAAATAAAAACGCAGGCGCCTCCGTCGAACTCGGCGCCCCCCGCGAACGTCGCGCCCCTTGCCGCCGGTGTCGCGACTGGCGAACAGGCGCGGGATCGGCCTGCCGCACAGGTCGGAATCGTCGGCACGCCCGGATCGACACGCTCCGAACCGCGCAGACACGCCGCCGACGCGACCTCGTCCCGCGTTCCGCAGGCGGATGCGCGGCAGGGCGACGCCGTGCCCGTGCCGCCGCGGGCGTTCGTCGAACCCGGCAGCGCGGCGCCGGCGATCCCGACCGACGGGCAGCGTGTGCCAGACGAGACGCCGGCCGGCGCCGAACCGAAACCCGGCTCATCGAAGCCCGAACTGCCGATGCCGGCCGCGAACACCACCGGCACGCCGGCAAACCCGATGCCGTCCCCCGCCCCGGACACGGCTTCGACAACCGAAACCGTCATCGCCGATACCATCCCCGAACCCGACGCCGTGACCGCCGGTCGCGAGGAGACCCGTGCCGAGCCCCGGCCCGGCACCCCGGAGCTTCGCGCGGTCCCCTTGCCCGAGCTGAGGGGCGGAATCGTGCAACGGCTGCAGGAGCTGGCGGCGAAGGCCGAGGCCGATGGCGTCACGCTGCGCAACGGCCCGGGCGAGTTGAGCACCGAACTGGAGCTGGCCCCGGCCGAGCTGGGAAAGCTGAAGCTCACCCTTGCAACGACCGAGCGCGGTCTGAGCCTTGTGGTGCATGTCGAACGCCCGGAATCGGTCGAAGCCGTGCGCCGTCAGCTCGAAGGCCTGCACCGGACCCTGCTGTCGGAGGGACTCGCGCTCGACGGGTTCGACATCTCGGGCGGTCGGGATCGGCGCGAGGCGGCCCTGCCGCGCGACCGCACGCCCGCTGGTGAGGCGGCGGACTCGTCCGACGCCCTGCCCGACACGCCCCACCCCGCCATCGCCGCGCCGGCCGTCCCGCGCGGCCGCCTCGACATCCGCATCTAGGAGAATCCTATGGACGTCACCTCCCCGACTTCCACCCCGCAAGCCACGGCCGCCAAGGCGGCCGGCTCGAACGACACGGCCGCCGCCCAGGCCAGCGGCGATTTCGAGATGTTCCTGAAACTGCTGACCGCGCAAATCCGCAACCAGGATCCGATGGAGCCGACGGATGCCACGGAATACACCGCACAGCTCGCCACCTTCTCGAATGTCGAGCAGGCGGTGCAAACCAACGAACTGCTGAAGTCGATGATCTCCCGCTTCGACAGCCAGCACGCCACCAGCGCGGCAAGCTTCATCGGCATGGAGGTGCGTCACGAGGGGCCGGTTGCCCATGACGGCATGAGCACCGTGCTCCATACCGCGATCGCGACGGCCGCCGACCGCGCCGAACTGGTCGTCGTCGATGCGTCCGGCAACGAGGTGGGACGCCATGCGATCGACCCCGACGCGGAAACCATCGGATGGCCGTCGGCGGCGCAGGCCGGTGCGGTGCCGCCCGGCCTCTACGACCTGCACGTCGAATCCTGGGCGGGCGACATGCAGCTCGACCGGACCCCGGTGGCGCATTACGCGCCCGTCAGCGAGGTGGTGCTGGGCAACGACGGGACGGAGATGGTCCTGAAAGGCGGGGTGCGGATGCCGACGACGGAGATGCAGTCGATCCGCGCGGCGCAGTAAGGCCCGCGGGGGCGCGCCTCAGTACATTGCCGCGACAAGGGCCGCCGCCGCGGTCGTGATGACGCCGGCCACGAACCAGACGGCGCGGTCGCCGCGGCGCGGAGCGCGCGGCACGTCCCGGCCGGGCCGGCGCAGCGCGTCCTCCACCGCACGCGGCAGGTGCGGCCCGAACCGCGCAAGGACGCGCGCGGTCCGGGTGAGATCGCGGGCAAAGGCCTTTGGACCCAGATTTTCCCGGATGTAGCGTTCGACCTCGGGCCGCGCGGCGGTCCAGAGGTTCATGCGCGGATCGAGCGTGCGTGCCACGCCTTCCACCACGACCATCGTGCGCTGCAGCAGGATGAGTTCCGTCCGCGTCTCCATCCCGAAGCGCTCGGTCACCTCGAAGAGATAGGCCAGAAGGCGCCCCATCGAAATCCGGGACGCGTCCATGCCGAAGATCGGCTCCCCCACGGAGCGCAGCGCCTGCGCGAAGAGGTCGATGTCACGGTCGGCAGGCACATAGCCAGCCTCGAAATGGACCTCGGCCACGCGACGGTAATCCTTGCGGATAAAGCCCATGAGGATCTCGGCGTAGACCCGGCGCGTGTACTCGTCGAGGCGCCCCATGATGCCGAAGTCGAGCGCCACGATGTCGCCGTTCGGGGCGACCTTCAGGTTCCCCTGATGCATGTCGGCGTGAAAATAGCCGTCGCGCAGGGCGTGGCGCAGGAACATCGCGACAACGCGTTCGGCGAGGACCACGCGGTCATGGCCGGCGGCGTCGATCGCCGCCACCTCGGACATGCCGATCCCCTCCTCCCAGTCGAGCGTCATCACCGCCCGGCTCGACAGCGTCCATTCGACCTGCGGCACGCGGAAGCCCGCGTCGCGCGCGGTGTTGGCGGCGAACTCGCCCGCGGCGGCGGCCTCCGTGCGCAGATCGAGCTCCTGGCGGACGGTGTTGTCGAAATGACCGATCACAGCCATCGGGCGCAGGCGGCGGGTGGAGGGCGAGAGCCACTCGATCATGCGGGCGGCGAAATAGAAGGCGTCGATATCGCGCCGGAACGCCCGGGCAATGTTGGGCCGCAGGATCTTGACCGCGACCCGGCGTCCGTCGGCAGCCAGTCGGGCCTGATGCACCTGCGCGATGGAGGCCGCGGCGACGGGTCCGGAAAACTCCGAGAAGATCGCCTCGACCGGCGCCTCGAGCTCGGCCTCGACCGTGGCGCGGGCGATCTCGGTCGGGAACGGCGGCAGCTTGTCTTGCAGCACACGGAGCTGCCGCGCGAGGTCATCGCCGACGAAGTCGGGCCGGGTCGAGAGGATCTGGCCGAGCTTGATGTAGCTCGGGCCCAGGGCCGTCACAGCGCGCGTCACCGGCGGCAGGTCCGGGTCGCCTTCATAGCCCAGCCAGCGGAACGGCCAGCCCAGCACGCGGGCGGCGATCCGCAGCTCCCGCGGGGCGCGCATCTGCTCGAGCACGACCTCCATCGCGCCCGTCCGCTCGAACGTGCCCGCCGTGCGGACGAGCCGCCAGATGTTGTGCGGGCCGCGCACCTAAAGCTTCCATCCCGAATGCAGCGCGGCGATCCCGAAGGACAGGTTGCGGTACTTCACGTTGCCGAAGCCCGCATCGACGATCATCGCGGCGAAGCGGTCCTGATCGGGGAACTTGCGGATCGACTCGACAAGATACTGGTAGCTGTGGCGGTCCCCGGCGATGGCCTGCCCCATCCGGGGGATGACGTTGAAGGAATAAAGGTCGTAGGCCCGTTGCAGGAGCGGGTTCGGCAACTGGCTGAACTCGAGCACCATGAGCCGCCCGCCCGGGCGCAGCACGCGATGGGCCTCCGCCAGCGCGTCGCCGATCCGGGTGACGTTCCGGATGCCGAAGCTGATCGTGTAGACGTCGAAGCTCGCATCCGGAAACGGCAGCGCCATCGCGTCGCCCACCACCCAGTCGAGCCGGTCCCCGAGGTTGGCGGCCTCCGCGCGGCCGCGTCCCGAGACGAGCATGCCCTCCGTCATGTCGAAGACCGTGGCCGTGGCCTCCGGCGCGCGGCCGAGGAAACGGAAGGCGATGTCGCCCGTCCCGCCGGCCACGTCGAGGAGCCGCTGCCCCGCGCGGGGGGCGAGCCAGTCGAGCATGGCGTCCTTCCACAAGCGGTGAACACCCATCGACATGGCGTCGTTCATCACGTCGTAGCGCGAGGCGACCGAGGTGAAGACGCCGTGGACACGGCTCGCCTTCTCGTCCTCCGGCACGGTCTCGTTTCCGAAATGCGTCGTGCGTCCGGTGCCGTCGGGCGTGTCTTGCGTCATCGTCTGGCCGTCCTCATCTGTCGGGGTGACTTATAGGGCGCGACCGCCCGCCTGCAACGAAGGCCCCGATGCCCGAGCTTCCCGAAGTCGAAACCGTCCGCCGGGGCCTTGCCCCCGCGCTCGAGGGCGCGCGGCTCGTTTACGTGGACGTGCGGCGCCCGGATCTGCGCTGGCCGTTCCCCGATGGCATGGCCGAGCGCCTTTCGGGTGCGACGATCCGCGCGCTCGGCCGACGGTCGAAATACCTCCTCGCCCATCTCGACACCGGCGAAACGCTGATCGTGCATCTGGGCATGTCGGGGCGGATGGTGGTCGACGACCTTGCGGGCGCGGCAACGCGGCCCGGCGCGTTCCACCGCGATGCCGGATGGCTGCCGCAGCACGACCACGTGGTTCTGCACACCGCGTCGCATCGCGTGACCTTCAACGACGCGCGCCGCTTCGGCGCGATGGATCTCTGGCCCACCGAAGACCTCGAGAACCATTGGCTGATGGCGAAGCTGGGACCGGAGCCGCTGGGCAACGCGTTCCATGCCGACCACCTGATCGCGGCCTTCCGGGGACGCACCACGCCGGTCAAGGCGGCGCTTCTCGACCAGCGGACCGTGGCGGGCCTCGGCAACATCTATGTCTGCGAGGCGCTGCACCGCGCGGGCATCGCGCCGACCCGGCGGGCCGGGCGCATCGCCGCGCGTCGGGTGGCGGACCTCGTCCCCGTGATCCGCGAGGTGCTGGGCGAGGCCATCGCGGCGGGCGGGTCGAGCCTGCGCGACCACCGGCAGGCGGACGGGACATTGGGCTATTTCCAGCACGGCTTCCGCGTCTACGACCGCGAGGGCCATGTCTGCCCCACCCCCGATTGCGGCGGCACCGTACGGCGGATCGTGCAATCCGGCCGCTCCACCTTCCACTGCGCGCGCTGCCAAAGGTGACTTGAACCCGCGGCGCGATCCATGCAGGCGTTGCAGCTTCGAAGCAGTCGCCCCGGGGGAGCGCAGGATGGCTTACGAAACTCTGAAGGTCGACGTGGCGAACCATATCGCCGTGATCCGACTCGACCGTCCCGAGGCGATGAACGCGCTGAGCACCAAGCTTCTGGACGAACTCGCGCGTGCGCTCGGCGCGGCGCAGGCCAACGAGAAGGTGCGCTGCATCCTGCTGACCGGATCGGAGAAGGCCTTCGCCGCCGGCGCCGACATCAACGAAATGGCCGAGAAAAGCTTTGTCGATGTCTTCATGGGCGACATGTACGGAGCCGAAGCGAACGCAATCCGCGCGACGCGCAAGCCCATCATCGCGGCCGTCGCGGGTTACGCGCTCGGCGGGGGCTGCGAACTGGCGATGATGTGCGACTTCATCATCGCCGCCGACACCGCCAAGTTCGGCCAGCCCGAGGTCAATCTCGGGATCGTCGCGGGTATGGGCGGCACGCAGCGGCTGACCCGCGCCGTGGGCAAGGCCAAGTCGATGGACATGCATCTGACGGGGCGGTTCATGGATGCCGGCGAGGCCGAGCGCGCGGGCCTCGTCAGCCGCGTCGTGCCCGCCAAGAAGCTGATGGACGAGGCGCTGTCCGCGGCCGGGAAGATCGCCGAAAAGTCGATGGTCACCGTTGCCGCGATCAAGGAGGCAGTGAACCAGAGCCAGGAGATGGGCCTGAGCGAGGGGCTGCTCCACGAGAAGCGCCTGTTCCACGCCCTTTTCGCGACCGAGGACCGGGCCGAGGGCATGGCCGCCTTCGTCGAGAAGCGTGAGCCTCAGTTCCGCGACAAGTAGCGCCCCGTCGCCAGCGGCCGGAACGGTTGACGCGCCGCGCGCCTGCGGCTAAGGGCCGCCCATCATGCGTGTGAGGCCCGCTCTGGCCGGAATTGGCCCGACGCCTCGAGGCGCGGCAGGTCCTTGCGCGCGATAGAGACACAAAACGCAAGGACCAGACCCGACATGGCCAATTCGCCGCAAGCCAAAAAGCGCGCCCGTCAGAACGAGCGCCGTTTCGCCGTCAACAAAGCCCGCCGCTCGCGCATCCGTACCTATCTCCGGAAGGTCGAGGAGGCGATCGCCTCCGGCGACCAGACCGCCGCCGCCGACGCGCTCCGCACCGCCCAGCCCGAGCTGATGCGCGGCGTCTCGAAGGGTGTGTTCCACCGGAATACGGCTGCCCGGAAGATGTCTCGTCTGTCGAACCGTGTGAAGTCGCTGGGCGAATGATTCCCGGCCGGGCGCAGCGTCCGGCCACAGGTCAAGAGATTCGAGAGCCCGCCGATCGGCGGGCTTTTTTTATTCGTTGGACCAAGACTATACGACGAACGTAAGGGATTTTTGGCACCCTTCGGTTGAGTCAACAACGAAGTGTTGTTGAAGCTTCGAACGACCGGGAGATATTCCAAGGACAGCGAGTCAGATCGCGATGATGGGGATATCGATGAGCACGGACACGGGTCCGCGTGTCTCCGAGGTTGGGCCTCGGGATGCGTGGGAAATATTGTCGAATGACGCCGAAGCCGTTCTGGTCGACGTTCGAACGAAGGCCGAATGGAGCTTCGTGGGGCTTCCAGATCTGTCCGCCCTCGGCCGCGAGGTCGTGTGTCGCGAATGGCAACACTGGCCCGACATGGCCCGCGATCCGGATTTCGCGCCGGGGCTTCTGGACGAGGTCGGGCGCAGCGCATCCCGATATCTCTTCATCTGCCGTTCGGGCATGCGCTCGATGCAGGCCGCGCGGGCCGTCGCGGAGGTCCTGGCGACCGAGGGGCGGCGCGGGGAATGCCTCAACGTGGCAGAGGGATTCGAGGGAGACCTGGATGAAGACGCGCATCGGGGGGGCCTGAACGGATGGAAGGCCCGCGGCCTGGACTGGCGCCAGAGCTGATGATGACGAGACTTGGGGACAATGCGGGGGCCGAAATGATGACGAACGACGCGTGGGACCGGGCGAAGGGCGCGATCCGCAAGGATATCGGGGCGCATAACTACACGACGTGGATCGAGCCGCTGTCCTTCGCATCGCTCGACGAGGGGACGCTGACGCTGGCCTCCCCGACCGATTTCATCGGGAAGTGGGTAATGCAGAACTTCGAGGACGTGATCCTGCGCAACGTCTCGGGCGACGGCACCGAGGTCGCGCGGCTCGTCTGCGGTGCGACCGGGCGGCGGGTCGCGGCCACGTCCCGGCCGACCACGCCCGACGAATCCACGCCCCGTACCCGCGCGCGGACGCTGAACAGCCTCGACCGCCGCTTCACCTTCGACAGCTTCATCGTCGGCAAGTCCAACGAGCTCGCCCATGCCGCCGCCCGCCGCGTCGCCGCCGGCGGTTCCGTCAGCTTCAACCCGCTGTTCCTCCACGGCCGCGTCGGCCTCGGCAAGACGCACCTGATGCAGGCCATCGCCTGGGAGCTTCAGGTGGCCAGCCCCGAACGGAAGGTGATGTACCTGTCGGCCGAGCAGTTCATGTACCGCTTCGTGCAGGCGCTGCGCGAAAAGGCGACGATGGACTTCAAGCACCTGTTCCGCACGGTGGACGTGCTTCTGGTGGACGACGTCCAGTTCATCGCGGGCAAGGACAGCACGCAGGAGGAGTTCTTCCACACGTTCAACGCGCTCGTGGATCAGGGAAAGCAGGTGGTGATCTCCGCCGACCGCAGCCCCGCCGAGATCTCCGACCTCGAGGAGCGGATCACCTCGCGGCTGCAATCGGGGCTGGTGGTGGACCTCCATCCGGCCGATTACGAGCTGCGTCTGGGCGTGCTGCAGCACCGGGTCGACACCTACGCGGCGCAGCACCCGTCCTTCGAGCTCGAGGACGGGGTGATCGAATTCCTCGCGACCCGGATCAACGCCTCGATCCGCGTGCTCGAAGGTGCGGTGATGCGGCTCTTCGCATTCGCGGAGCTCGTCGACCACCGGATCACGCTCGAAGAGGCGCAGGACTGCCTGCTCGACCTCCTGAAGCAGTCCGAGAAGAAGCTGACGATCGAGCAGATCATGAAGATCACCTGCGAGCATTACGCGCTGCGGATGTCCGACATGACCTCCGCGCGGCGGGCACGAAACGTCGCCCGGCCACGACAGATGGCGATGTGGCTCGCCAAGAAGCTGACGCCGCGCAGCTATCCCGAGATCGGGCGCAAGTTCGGCGGGCGCGACCACACCACGGTCCTCTACGCCGTGCGCAAGATCGAGGAGCTGATCGCCGACGACCCTCAGGTCGCCGAGGACGCCCAGCTCCTGCAAAGGAAACTGGAGGGGTGAGCGCCGGTCCGGGCGTAGCCCGGCGATCGGTCCGGTGGACCGATCGAGGCGCGAACGGGCGATAGCCCCGGCCCGAAGGGAGCGCCGGTCCGGCCGTAGCCCGGCGCGAACGGGCGGCGGTCCCGAGCCGAGGCCGCCCCGTTGCCTTTGTTCAGGCAGCGACAGGCGGACCCTTGATCCTCGTCCCGGCCCCGTAGCCCGTCCGGCCCAAGCAAGCCGCCCACGCAATCCCCGCGAACGCGCTGTCGCGTCCTCGACCGCAACAAGACGTTGCACCCGGCCAACTGCCCGTTATTCTGCGCGTCCGATCAGGCGAGGTTTGACATGAAGTTCTCCATCGAGCGCGCCGCGCTTCTCGACGCCGTCAACCAGGCGCAGGCCGTGGTGGAGCGCCGCAACACGATTCCGATCCTCGCCAACGTGCTGATGCAGGCGGAGGGCGACGGGGTGAGCTTCAAGGCCACCGACCTTGACATCGAGGTGATCGACCGCACCGTCGCGCAGGTGGAGCGCGCGGGCGCCACCACCGTCTCCGCCGTGCTGTTCCACGAGATCGTCCGCAAGTTGCCCGACGGCGCGCTGGTGCAGATCAGCGAGGACGCCGCGCAGGGACGGCTCGAGGTAACGGCCGGGCGCTCGCACTTCTCGCTCGCGACGCTGTCGAAGGACGACTTCCCGGTCATGGCCTCGTCGGATTACTCGGTGACCTTTTCCTGCGAGGCGAAGCTGCTGCGCCGCCTGTTCGACAAAACGCGCTTTGCCATCTCCACCGAGGAGACGCGCTACTACCTGAACGGCGTCTACATGCACGTGGCCGAAGCCGAGGGTGGGCGGAGCCTGCGCGCCGTGGCGACGGACGGGCACCGGCTCGCGCGGGTCGACGCCGCCCTGCCCGACGGCGCGGAGGACATGCCCGGCGTGATCGTGCCGCGCAAGACGGTGGATCAGGTCCGCAAGCTCCTGTCCGACGATGACACGAAGATCGAGGTCTCCGTCTCCGAAACCAAGATCCGCTTCGCTACGCCCCAGATCACGCTGACCTCCAAGGTCATCGACGGAACCTTTCCGGACTATGCGCGCGTCATCCCGATGGGCAACACGCGCGAGATGAAGGTCGACGCGAAGGACTTCGCGAAGGCCGTCGACCGGGTGGCGACCGTCTCCTCGGAGCGGTCGCGCGCGGTGAAGCTCGTGCTTGACGAGGACCGGCTGACGCTCTCGGTGAACGCGCCGGATTCCGGCGCCGCCGAGGAAGAGCTGGCCGTGGCCTATGCCGACGAGAAGCTCGAGATCGGCTTCAACGCCAAGTACCTGCAGGAGATCGCCGCGCAGGTCGATCACGAGATGGCCGTGTTCCTGTTCAACAATGCCGGCGACCCGACATTGATGCGGGAAGGCGACGACCAGAGCGCCGTCTACGTCGTCATGCCGATGCGTGTCTGAACCCGCTGCCGACACGGTCGAGACGCTCGCCCTGTCGCATTTCCGCTCGCATCGCCGCACGCGGCTCGCCTTCGACGGACGGCCGGTGGCGATCTTCGGGCCGAACGGCGCGGGCAAGACCAACCTTCTCGAGGCGGTGTCGCTGCTCTCGCCCGGCCGCGGGATGCGACGGGCGGAGGCGGCGGAGATCATCCGGCGGCCGGACCATATCGGCTGGCGCGTCGCCGCCACGCTCGGCGGTCGCGAGGTCGAGCTGCGGGCCGAGCCGGGGCAGCCGCGCACCACCCGGATCGACGGCAAGGCCGCGCCGCAGGTGGCGCTCGCCCGGCTCGCCCGCATTCTCTGGCTCGTCCCCTCTATGGACCGGCTCTGGCTCGAGGGTGCGGAGGGGCGACGGCGGTTTCTCGACCGAATGACGATGAGTTTCCTGCCCGAGCACGGCGAGGGGGTGCTGGTCTACGAAAAGGCCATGCGAGACCGCAACCGCCTGCTGCGCGACGGGGTGCGAAACGCGCATTGGTACGAGGCGCTGGAGGTGCAGATGGCCCGCCACGGCGCGGGGATCCACGCGCGCCGCCGCGATGCGCTGGCGCGTCTCCGCGCGGCGCAGGTCACGGATGGGCCCTTCCCCGCCGCCGACCTGGACCTCACCGATCCGGGCGCGGCGCCTGCGGAAACCGAGGACGACCTCGCCGCCGCCCTTGCCGCCACCCGACCGCACGACATGGGGGCCGGGCGCACCCTCGTCGGCCCGCACCGGGCCGATCTCCTGGCCGTGTATAGCGCGAAGGGGATGGAGGCGCGGCTCTGTTCGACGGGGGAGCAGAAGGCGCTCCTGATATCGCTTGTGCTGGCGAATGCGCGTGCCCTCCGCGCCGAAAGCGGCCGCGTGCCGATCCTGCTCCTCGACGAGGTGGCCGCGCATCTCGATGCCGACCGGCGTGCCGCGCTCTACGACGCACTCCTGACGCTGGGCGCGCAGGCCTTCCTGACGGGAACCGGCCCGGAGTTGTTTGCAGGGATGGGCGACCGGGCGCATCATCTCCGCATCACCGAGGTGGATGGCGACAGCCGGACGGAGGAAGGACCATGAAGGCGGACCGGATCAATCTCGTCACCCTCGGCGTCCGCGACGTCGCCAGGGCGCGCGCCTTTTACGAGCGGCTGGGCTTCGTCGCCGAGGAGAGCCCGCCGAGCGTGGCCTTCTTCGATCTGGGCGGCACGAAGCTCGGCCTCTTCGGGCTTCACGACCTCGCGGCCGAGCAGGGACGGCCGATGGCGGAGCTCGGGCGGGGTGCCGTCACGCTCGCCGTGAACTGGCCGTCGGCAGCCGAGGTCGACGCGGCCTATGACCGGGCGATCCTGGCCGGCGGAACGATGGTGACGCGCCCCGCGAAGATGGATTGGGGTGGCTATTCCGGCTACTGGGCGGACCCGGACGGGCATGTCTGGGAATACGCCCACAACCCGTTCTGGACACTCGACGCGGACGGCCGGCTCGCCCCCGCCTGAAACCACAAAGTATGGTGCGTCCAGCGTGACATTGGCAGTCCGGGACCGTATATGTTGCGGAACTGGACGGAAAGCACACGACATGGCCGAGCACGACACGAAGCCGCAGGAATACGGCGCGGATTCCATCAAGGTCCTGAAGGGCTTGGAGGCGGTCCGCAAGCGTCCGGGCATGTATATCGGCGACACCGATGACGGGTCCGGCCTCCATCACATGGTCTACGAGGTCGTCGACAACGGCATCGACGAGGCGCTGGCCGGTCACGCGACCGAGGTCGGCGTCAAGATCCACGCTGATTCCAGCGTCTCCGTTCGCGACAACGGCCGCGGCATCCCCGTGGGCATCCACGAGGGCGAGGGCGTCTCTGCGGCCGAGGTCATCATGACCCAGCTCCATGCCGGCGGTAAGTTCGACCAGAACTCCTACAAGGTTTCGGGCGGCCTGCACGGCGTGGGCGTCTCGGTCGTGAACGCGCTGTCGGACTGGCTCGAGTTGCGGATCTGGCGGGACGGCAAGGAACACGTCGCGCGCTTCGAGCACGGCGACACGGTCGAGCACCTCTCGGTCGTGGGCGACACTGAGGAAACGGGGACCGAGGTGCGGTTCATGGCCTCGACCGGGACCTTCTCGAACCTCGACTACATCTTCGCCACGCTGGAGAAGCGCTTGCGGGAGCTGGCGTTCCTCAATTCCGGCGTGAAGATCGTGCTGGAGGACGAGCGGCCGGCCGAGGCGCTGCGCACCGAGCTCCTCTACGAGGGCGGCGTGCGCGAGTTCGTCCGCTACATCGACCGCTCCAAGACCCCGGTCATGGACGCGCCCATCTACATGGAGGGTGAGCGCGACGGAATCGGGGTCGAGGTCGCGATGTGGTGGAACGACAGCTACCACGAGACCGTGCTGCCCTTCACCAACAACATCCCGCAGCGCGACGGCGGCAGCCATCTCGCGGGCCTGCGCGGCGCGCTGACGCGGACGATCAACCTTTACGCGCAATCCTCGGGGATCGCGAAGCGCGAGAAGGTGAACTTCACCGGCGACGACGCGCGCGAGGGGCTGACCTGCGTGCTGTCGGTCAAGGTACCCGACCCGAAGTTTTCCTCGCAGACCAAGGACAAGCTCGTCTCCTCCGAGGTGCGTCCCGCGGTAGAGAACCTCGTCAACGAGAAGCTTGCCGAGTGGTTCGAGGAGAACCCGAACGAGGCGCGCCAGATCGTCGGCAAGATCATCGAGGCGGCGCTCGCCCGCGAGGCGGCGCGCAAGGCGCGCGAACTGACCCGCCGAAAGACCGCGATGGACGTGGCCTCGCTCCCCGGAAAGCTCGCCGATTGCCAGGAGAAGGATCCGGCCAAGGCCGAACTCTTCCTGGTCGAGGGCGACAGCGCCGGCGGCTCCGCTAAACAGGGCCGCGCCCGCCAGAACCAGGCCGTGCTGCCGCTCCGGGGCAAGATCCTGAACGTGGAGCGCGCCCGCTTCGACCGGATGCTTTCCTCTCAGGAGATCGGCACGCTCATCACCGCGATGGGCACCGGCATCGGCCGTGACGAGTTCGCGCTCGGCAAGCTGCGCTACCACAAGATCGTCATCATGACCGACGCCGACGTGGACGGCGCGCATATCCGCACGCTGCTGCTGACGTTCTTCTACCGTCAGATGCCGGAGATCATCGAAAGCGGGCACCTCTACATCGCGCAGCCGCCGCTCTACAAGGTCGGCCGCGGCCGGTCGGAGGTCTACCTCAAGGACCAGACCGCGCTCGAGGACTACCTGATCCAGCAGGGCACCGACGGCGCCGTGCTGTGCCTGCCCTCGGGCGAGGAGATCGCGGGCCGCGACCTTGATCGCGTGGTCCAGGCCGCGCGCAACTTCCGCCGTATCCTCGAAGCCTTCCCGACGCATTATCCCCGCCACATCCTGGAGCAGGCGGCGCTCGCCGGCGCGTTCGAGGCCGGTCAGGCCGACGCGGATCTGCAGGGCATCTCCGACGCGGTGGCGACGCGGCTCGACCAGGTCGCCGTCGAGTACGAGCAGGGCTGGCAGGGCCGCATCACGCAGGACCACGGCATCCGCCTCGCGCGGATCCTGCGCGGCGTGGAGGAGGTGCGCACGCTCGACGGCGCCGTTCTGCGCTCCGGCGAAGCGCGCAAGCTGGCCGAGGTTTCGCGCGAGACGGCGGATATCTACCATGACCCGGCGAAGCTCGCCCGAAAGGACCGTTTGACGACGATCCACGGCCCGTCCGACCTTCTGGATGCGATCCTGACGGAGGGGGAGAAGGGCCTGACGATGCAGCGCTACAAGGGTCTGGGCGAAATGAATCCCGACCAACTCTGGGAGACGACGCTCGACCCCGAGGCGCGCACGCTCCTGCAGGTGCGGATCGAGGACATGACCGAGGCCGACGACGTGTTCACCAAACTCATGGGCGACGTGGTGGAGCCGCGGCGCGAGTTCATTCAGGACAATGCACTGTCGGTCGAGAACCTCGATTTCTGAGGCGCACCGAGGACGACCGCCGGGATCGCCATGATCGAGGCGCTCTCCCCGCCGGGCGGCCCCCGAGCGCCCTTCAGGGCCGGGCTACCCTCGCCATGATGCGTGGGGAAACCGGCGTCTCGATCTCCGGCGTCAGTCGATCAGGAACAGCGTGATCGCCGGAAACGCCACGAGCGCGGCGATCCGCACGACGTCCGACGCGACGAAGTAAAGGACCGCGCGATAGGTCGCGAGGATCGGGGTATCCCGCGACATTGCGTTGATCACGAACAGGTTCATGCCGACGGGCGGTGTGATCAGCCCGACCTCTACCACGACGAGGACGAGGATGCCGAACCAGATCGCGACCTGTTCCGGCGTCATCCCGAAGTCGAGCGCCGAAATCACCGGGAAGAAGATCGGGATCGTCAGCAGGATCATCGACAGGGAATCCATCAGGCAGGCGAAGACGAGATAGAAGAGCAGCACGACGAGGAGCACGGTGAGCGGCGCGAAGCCCTGCCCCACCACCCAGGCGGAAAGCTCCTGCGGCACCTGCGTACGGGCCAGGAACCCGTTGTAGATCGCGGCGCCCAGCACGATGAAGAAGATCATCGCCGAAGCCTTGGCCGTGGCCAGGAAGCTTTCCACCAGCGTCCGCCCCGTCAGCCCGCCATTGGCGAGCGCCACGAGCCCGGTGCCGAACGCCCCGACCGCGGCGCCTTCGGTCGGCGTGAAGATGCCGCCATAGATGCCGCCCACGACCGCCACGAAGACCAGAAGCACCGGCCAGACCGCCGCGAGGTGGCGGAACCGCGTCCGCATCGGGATCGGCGGCCGCGTGCCGGCGGCACCGGGGTGGAGCCGCACGAAGATCGCGATCGCCACGGCATAGCCGAGGGCAGCGAGCACGCCCGGCACGAAGGCCGCGAGGAACAGCTTGGCGATGTTCTGCTCCGCGAGGATCGCGTAGATGACCAGCACGACCGAGGGCGGGATCAGGATGCCGAGCGTGCCCCCCGCCGCCAGCGTCGCCGTCGAGAAGCCGCCGTCGTAGCCGTAGCGGCGCAGCTCGGGCAGGGCCACGCGCCCCATCGTCGCCGCCGTGGCGAGCGAGGAGCCGCAGATCGCCCCGAACCCCGCGCAGGCGCCCACGGCCGCCATCGCCATCCCGCCGCGCCGGTGACCGAGGAACCCCTCGGCCGCGCGGAACAGCGCCTGGCTCATGCCGCCCAACGTCGCGAAATGCCCCATCAGCAGGAACATCGGCACGATGGAGAGCGAGTAGGAGGAGAAGGTCGAATAGGTCTCGTTCTTGAGCCGGCTGAACGCCATGTTGTTGCTGCCGGTCACGAGCCACAGGCCCCCCACGCCCGCGACGAACATGGCGAGTCCGATGGGCATCCGCAGGAAGATCAGGAGCATCAGCGCGGGGAAGCTCCAGAGCCCGATCTCGAAATCGCTCACCACCTGTCCCCGTCCGCCGGCAGGATCGTCTGCCCCGTCGCCAGCTCGACCAGACGCAGCACGGCGACATGGATCGCGACCAGCGCCGCCACGACGGCGCCCGTCAAGGCGGCGGCATAGGCCCACCAGATCGGGAACTGGATCAGGTAGGTGGTCTCCCCGTAGCGCATCTTGGCCTCGGTCCCGAGCCAGAGCTGCCAAGCGACGAGGATCAGGACACCCGCGAAGACCCCGGACCAGAGAAAGCCGAGCACGCGGTTCGCCCCCGGCCCCATCCGCGCCGTGAAGACGTCGACCGACGCATGGGCGCCCCGGAGCTGCGTGATCGGCAGAAAGGCGAAGATCGCGAAGGCCATGCCCGCCTCGATCAACTCGAAGTCGCCGTCGATCGGTCCGATGCCAAGGTCGAGCAGCGCCGCCGCCAGCGCGGTCCCGGCGAGCGGATCGGTGTAGAGGAGGCCGCTCAGGAACCGCCCGGCAATGGAAAGGCAGGTCATCACGACGAGGCCCCCCAGGACGAGGCCGCCGAGGATCGCCATGATCCGGGCCAGCGCGTCGACAAGGCGGGTCAGCATCGCGGTGCGTCCTGCATGGAGACGGCGCTCAGCGGTCGCCGGCCTGCACCAGGGCACGGGCATCGTCGATCAGCTTCTGCCCATCGATGCTGCGCGCATCCATTCCCGCGACCCAGGCCTTTCGGACCGGCTCCGCCGCCGCGACCCAGGGTTCGAGCGCATCGCCCCGCACCGTGACGACAGAGTTGCCCGCCGCGACGGCGGCCTCCCGCTCGGGCGCGTCGGCGGCGGCCTGCGTCTCGCCGGCGAAGATCGAGAAGTCGAGGCCGGAGTTATCGTCGATGACCTGCCGCAGATCGTCGGGCAAGCTCTCGTAACGGTCCCGATTCATCGCCAGCACGAAGGTCAGCGTGTAGAGCATCGGACCCTCGAACTCGGTATGGTGCGTCACGAGCTCGGGCACGCGGAGCGAGCCGGTCACTTCCCACGGGATGGTCGTCCCGTCGATCACGCCCTTCGACAGCGCCTCGGGCACGGCCGGTACCGGCATTCCGACCGGCGTGGCGCCCAGCGTTTCGAGCATCGTATTCACGATCCGGGACGGCCCGCGGACCTTCATGCCGCGCAGGTCGGATGGGGTGGCGACCTCCCGGTCGGCATGGATCACCCCCGGCCCGTGCACCCATGTCGCGAGAAGGCGGACACCTGCGAACTCCTCCTGCATGTCGCGCTCGTAGAGCTGCCAGAACGCGCCGCTCGCCGCCCCGGCGTCCGACACGAGGAACGGCAACTCGAACACCTCGGCACGGGGAAAGCGGCCGGGCGTGTAGCCGGTGGCCGTCCAGACGATGTCGGCCACCCCGTCGATCGCCTGATCCATCAGCTCCGGCGGTCGACCGCCGAGCTGCATGGACGGGTAGCGGTCAATCTCGATCCGCCCGGCGGACGCCGCCTCGATCCGGTCGGCCCAGACGTCGAGGATGAGGCGCGGCACGTTGGCCTCGGCCGGGAGGAACTGGTGCAACGTCAGCGTCACTTCCTGCGCGGCGGCGGGCGGGCCGGCGAGCGCCAGCACGAGAGCAACCAGAAGCGCGCGTCCCCGTTCGATCGGCATCGTTCCGTTCCCCCGTCGTTCCGGCCCGCGCGGAACACACCAGAAAACCGCCGCGATGCAAGCCCGAATGCGCGATCCCCAGTCTAGCGGCGCCCTTCGCGCAGCCACGCCCCCGTGGCGAGTCCGGCCGCGAGGAGCAGGAACAGCCAGGCGGGCACGAGCGACAGGACGCGAATGTCGGCGGTCAGATAGGCGTTCCGCGGCGTCCAGCCGATCCAGCCGCGTCCGGCCGCGTTGCGGCCCTCGCGCACGGAGCGCAGGTCGGGCGCTCCATCCTCGAGCGCGATCGCCCCGCCCTCGCGGGCATCGATGGCGGGGGCGAGGACCTCCTCGGTCGCGATCGTCTCCACGAATTCGCGCGGCGCGGCAGGGCCAAGTCCGATCACCGCGGTCATGTCGCCCTCGACCATGCGGTAGAGGCCCTGCGCCTCGCCCTCGAGGCGCCCCACATGGCGGCCCGGCGCTTCCTCCGTCAACTCCAGCACGCTTTCGGCGCCGTCCGGCGCGGTCACGGTCACGACGCCCGGCGCATCGCCCAGCGTGCGCCGCGTCACCGTGATCTCCTGCCCGAGCGCCTCCGCGGTCAGCGCCTCCTCCTCCAGCTCGGGTTCCTGCATGAGCCAATGGGCGAGCCGGCGCAGAAGTTCCGCCTGCGGCCCGCCGCCTTCGAAGCCGCGGTCCCAGAGCCAGACATGGTCGGAGCCGAGCAGCGCCACGCGTCCCGCGCCGACGCGGTTCAGCACCAGAAGCGGCTCGCTCCCGGCCCCCTCCATCAGCGTGTCGCTGTCGGGGGCGGCCTCGACCTGCACCTGCCGGAACCAGCGGCCCCAGGGCGCGCCGTCCTCGCCGTAGTCGCGGGGCAGGCCCTCGGTCACCGGGTGCTTTTCGCCGATTTCCGAGATCGCCGGCTCGAACCCCTCGTCGAGAACGATCGCCGTGGGCGCGGCCGGCAGGATCGGGGCGAGGGGCGAGCGGAAGATGCTGTCGGCGGTGGCGAAGTCCGGACCCGCCGCGACCAGCATCGCGCCCCCTTCCTCCACATAGCGGCGCACGTTGTCAAGATAGATCGACGGCAGGATGCCGCGCCGCTGGTAGCGGTCGAAGATGATGAGGTCGAACTCGTCGACCTTTTCGGAGAACAGCTCCCGCGTCGGGAAGGCGATCAGCGACAGCTCCGTCACCGGCACGCCGTCCTGCTTGCCGGGCGGGCGCAGGATGGTGAAATGCACGAGGTCGACCGCGCTGTCGGCCTTCAGGAGGTTGCGCCACGTCCGCTGACCTGGATGCGGCTCCCCCGAAACGAGCAGGACACGCAGCCGGTCGCGCACGCCGTTGATCTGGATCACGGCGGCGTTGTTGCGGGCGGTGAGCTCGCCCTCGGCCTCGGGCACGGTGAACTCGATGACGTTGAGCCCCCCGTGGGGCAGCGCCACCGGCAGCTCCAGATCCTGGTTCACGGGAATCGTGTAGGTGCGTGGCTCGCCCCCGTCGACGGCCAGAACGATCTCCGCCTCGTCGCCCATCGCGGGGGGCACGTCGCCCTGATCCTCGATGCGGAGCGTGATCGTGAACTCCTCGTCGAGGATGGCGAAGCTGGGCGCGTTCGACACGACGAGGCGGCGGTCCCAGTCGCTGTCGCGCCCGGTCCGCAGGAGGTGCAGGGGCGCCGGCAGGTCGGGGGCGAGCTCCGCGTCGTGAACGCGCCCGTCGGAGATGATCACGGCTCCGGCCACCCGGTCGCGCGGCACGTCGGCCAGCATTTCCGACAGCGCCCCCATCACGAGCGTGCCGCTGTCGCCCGCGCCGTCGCCGACCCGCGCGACACGGGTGTCGAGCCCGTCGCCCCGTGCCTCTTCCAGCAGATCGGCCAGCGCCGCCTCGGTCTGGCCGGGGCGGTCGGCGATCCGCTGGCTCGCGCTCTCGTCGACCGCGACGAGCAGGATGTCGGAAAGCGGCTCGCGATCCTCGGTCTGCAGGCTCGGGTCGAGCAGCGCGACCACGAGCGCCAGTGCGGCCAGCGCGCGCAGCCACCAGCCGGGCAGGCCCCGGAACGCCGCGAGCAGGCACACGGCCAGCGCCGCGAAACCGACCGCCGCGACGAGCGGCCAGGGCAGCATGGGATCGAGAAGGATCTCGCGGGCCATCGAGGCCTCCTAGTTTCCGAGCCGGTCGAGCAATGCGGGAACGTGGACCTGGTCGGATTTGTAGTTGCCCGACAGGACGTGCATCACGAGGTTGACGCCGAAGCGGTAGGCGATCTCGCGCTGCCGTTCGCCGGCGAAGCCGCGCCCCACGGGCAGCGCCGGAAGGCCGTTCGCGTCCACCGCCCAGGCCGCGGCCCAGTCGTTCGCGCCGATGACCACGGGCGTCACGCCGTCGTTGAGGTTGCGGAACGGCATGCCCTCCACCGGCTCCTCCGGCGGGGCGGCCTCGACCCAGACATCGTGGGAATTGTAGCGACCGGGATAATCCTGCAGCAGATAGAAGGACCGCGTCATCACATGGTCCGCCGGCAGCGGCTCGAGCGGCGGAATGTCGAGCGGCGCGGCGAGCTCGCGCAGATGCACCGCAGCCGGCGAGGAGGAGCCGAAGCCCCCGATATCGGCGTCGCGCGTGTCGAAGACGATCATGCCGCCGCCGCGCAGGTAGCGGTTCAGCCGGGCATAGGCCTCGTCCGACGGGATCGGCTGATCCTCGGTCACGGGCCAGTAGAGGAGCGGAAAGAAGGCGAGTTCGTCGGATTCCAGATCGACGCCGCGCGGCGCCTCCGGCTCGACCGAGGTGCGTTGCAGCAGGACGTTCGACAGGCCCCGGAGCCCCGCGTCGGAGGTCGCGTCGAGTTGCGCGTCGCCGGTTCGGACATAGGCCAGCGATACCTCGCCCGGGAAAGGCGTCCCGTCCTCCTGCGCGCGCGCTTCGGGCGGCGCGACGAGGAGCAGCCCGGCCAACGTCGCGACGGCGCCGCGGCGGAGGCGTCCGCCGAGAAGGAGGGTCGCCAGCGCATCGACAGCGAGAAGCACGAGGCTCGCGGCAAGGAAGAACGGCATCAGGTCCGTCTCCTCCGCGCGTTCGAGACCCTCCACGACCGTCCCCGCCGGCCAGACGGACGGCGCGAGTTCCGCCTCCGCGTCGAGGACGTTGAGGGCGAGGCTCTGCCCCGGCCCCTCGTAGATCCCGGGCGGCAGGTCGGCGGAGGGTTCGGGGTCCACGAAGCGCTCGCCCGCGATGCCGCCGAGATTGCCCGCATCCCGCGCCGTGCCGAACCCGTCGAGCACCACGCGTGGCGCCCAGGTCGTGCCCTCCAACGCCTCGGCCGACAGCGCGGCCGGGCGGGTGGAGACGGCGAGCCGCTCCAGCATCTGCACGAACAGGCCGGACAGCGGCAGGGTCGACCATTCGGCGTTGGCGGTGACATGGAACAGGACGACCTGCCCCTGTCCCAGCGACTTGCGCGTCACGAGCGGCGTGCCGTCGGCGAGCGCGGCGAGCGTGCGGTCCGCGAGCGTGGGGTCGGGCTGCGCCACGATCTGGCTCGACACCGTGACCTCGCCGGGGATCTCCAGACCGTAGAAGGGCGAGGTCTCGTCGAAGGGCCGCAGCGTCTTGGGCTCGCCCCAGCTCAGCGCGCCGCCGACCGAACGCCCGCCGGACCGCAGCCGCACCGGCATCAGGTCGCCCTCCGTGTCGCGCGACAGGTCGGAGGCGGCGAGGTTCGGCCCGGCGAAGCGCAGGAGAAGTCCGCCCGCCTCGACCCATTCGGTCACGTCGCGCGTCTCTGCGGGCGACAGGCGGGCGACGTCGGCCAGGACGAGCACGTCGGGCGCGGCCGGCAGGATCGTGGCGAGATCGCCGTCGATCAGGTCGGCCGTCGGCTCCAGCGCGCGGCGCAGGTAATAGAGGGGCGAGAGCAGATCCTGCGCCTCGTCCTCGGCCTGCGTCAGAAGCGCGATCTCGCGCCGCGACAGGCTGTCGTCGGCCAGCGTCACCGCGCCGGCGGAGCGTTCGCCCGCCACCTCGAAACGCGTCGTGCGGTTGCGCAGTTCGGGCGGCAGCGACAGCTCGACCTCGGCCTCGGTCGCGCCGGCGGCGAACTCGGCCCGCGCGACGCCGAGCTGCGTGAGCGCGCCGTTCGGCCCCGGCCCGATCGCGCGCAGCTCGACGCCGCGCTCCGTCGTGTCCCCCGCCCTCAGGGCGCGCAGCCGGATCAGCCCGTCGACATAGGTCGCGGGCGCCATCCCCAAGATCGGACGGCCGCTCTCGATCACCCGTGCGTCGATCGCGTCGCGCCCCGGCCGGTCGAGCCCGTCGGACATCCAGACAATTTCCGCCCCCCTCGTGTCGAGCGCGGACAGCGCGGCGTAGTCCGGCGCCCAGGGATGCGGTTGGATCGAGGGCAGACGCTCGACCCAGGCGGCGGCCGATTGCCAGGGCATCTCCTCCGGCAATGGTTCGGTCAGGGGCAGCACGGCGGCCAGCCGCCCGGCACGCGCGGCGTCGCGCAGCATCTGCTCCACCTTCGCCATGCGCGGGGCCCAGTCCCGGGCGGAGGCCCAACTCGCGTCCATCAACACGAGGAGCGGCCCGGTCCCCGTCCCCGCCTGACGTGGATTCAGCACGGGGCCGGCAAAGCCCACGATCACCGCGGCAAGCGCCAGCATCCGCAACGCCAGAAGCCACCAGGGCGTCGTCGCCGTCTGGCTCTCGTCGTCCTTCAGCCCGAGCAGCAGCACGATGCCGGGGAAGCGGCGGCGGACCGGCGCCGGCGGCACGGCGCGCAGCAGCCACCACAGGATCGGCAACACGATCAACGCCAGCAGCAGAAGCGGCGTGGTGAAGGCGAGCCAGCTC
This sequence comes from uncultured Jannaschia sp., assembly GCF_947494025.1. Taxonomy (GTDB): domain Bacteria; phylum Pseudomonadota; class Alphaproteobacteria; order Rhodobacterales; family Rhodobacteraceae; genus Jannaschia. Next base: position 86,275 of record NZ_CANLTQ010000003.1, on the reverse strand, counting down.
AACGCCGACGCTCCAGCGCGGTGTAAAGCGACAGCAGCGCGGCGCTCGCCGCCCCGTCGGTGTGGTGGAGATGGAAACGCCAGCCGGTCCGCGCACAAAGGTCGCGCAGCGCCGCCCGGCGCGTGGCGAGGCGATCGAGATACTCGTCGCGCAGACGCCCGGCCTTCAGGGTCTCGAAGCGGACGGCGCCGGACATGCTCTCGAACACGGTGCGTCCGTCATAGGGAAACGCCTCCTCGTCGGGGTCGAGCACCTGCACGAGCACCCCCGCGACGCCCCGGTCGGCGGCGGCGGTCAGCGCCTCGACCACCGGCTCGGGCGGGCCGAGGAAGTCCGACAGGAAAACCGCGCGGGAGCCCATCGGCATGACGCGCGGTCGGGGCGCGCCGTAATCGGGCACGTCGCCACCCTCCATCAGGGCGTCGGCCATGCGGATGAGCTGCGCCCGCCCGCCCCGCGCGGGCTCGGCCAAGGCGGCGAGCCCCGTCCGCTCCCCGGCCCGGACGGCGAGCACGGCGAGCGCCAGCGCCAGCGTCTGCGCCCGGCGCAGCTTGGATGGCCTCTCGCCGGCGGCGAAGCGCATGGAGGCCGCGTCGTCGACCCAGAGCATCAGCGTCTGCGCCGCCTGCCATTCGGTCTCGCGCACGAAATGGCCGTCGCTGCGCGCCGATTGCCGCCAGTCGATGCTGCGGCGGGCGTCGCCCGGCTGCGCGGCGCGGTATTGCCAGAACGTCTCGCCCGGCCCGGCGCGCTTGCGGCCGTGCTCGCCCAGAAGGATCGTCGCGGCCAGCCGTTCCGCCGCCATCAGAAGACCCGGCAGTCCCGCCGCGATCCGCTCCGAGCGCGCGCGCAGCGTCTCCGGCGTATGAAGCGTCGCGCTCAAGCGGCCCGCTCGACACGGGTGACGCGGGCCGCGACCTCGTCGATGACCTCGTCGAGCACCACGCCCTCGGCCCGCGCGGCGAAGGACAGCGCCATGCGATGGCCGAGCACCGGCCGCGCGAGCCGGGCCACGTCGGTCGAATCGGGCGCGAGCCGTCCCTCGAGCAGCGCCTGCGCCCGCGTCAGCAGCATCAGCGCCTGCGCCGCGCGCGGACCCGGGCCCCAGGCAACGTGGCGGCGCACGGCGTCGGTCGCGTCGCCGCCGTCGGGCCGGCAGGCGCGGACGAGGTCCAGGATCAGGTCCACCACCGAGTCGCCCACCGGCATGCGCCGCACCACGCCCTGCGCCGCGATCAGCGCGGCCGGGTCGAACACCTGAAAGGCCGGCGTGTCGGTGGCGCCCGTCGTGGCGAGCACGATGTCGCGCTCCGTCGCGCGGTCGGGATATTCGACATCGATCTTCACGAGAAAGCGGTCGAGCTGCGCCTCGGGGAGCGGATAGGTCCCCTCCTGCTCGATCGGGTTCTGCGTGGCCAGCACGTGGAACGGTTTCGGCAAGACGCGGGTCTGACCCGCCACGGTCACCTCCCGCTCCTGCATCGCCTGCAGCAGCGCCGATTGCGTGCGGGGCGAGGCGCGGTTGATCTCGTCGGCCATCAGGAGCTGCGCGAAGATCGGCCCCTCGATGTAGCGGAACGCGCGGGTGCCGTCGGCGGCCGTCTCCAGCACCTCGGAGCCGAGGATGTCGGCGGGCATCAGGTCGGGGGTGAACTGGATGCGGCTCCCGTCGAGGCCCATCACCGTGGCGAGCGTCTCCACCAGCCGCGTCTTGCCGAGGCCCGGCAGACCCATCAACAGCGCGTGACCGCCCGCGAGCAGCGCGGCGAGCGACAGCTCGACCACCCGGTCCTGCCCGATGATGCGGGTGGCGACCGCGCCGCGCACCTCGCCCAGGCGGGTCCCGAGCGCCTCGATCTCGCCCAGAAGGTCGTCTGCCATTGCATTACTCCCGCGCGGCTCATCTGTTAGGGGTGAGGGTATGGCTGACGGATGCGAGGTCAAAGGGCAATGGGCGGACAAGAACACGTGAACCCGTCGGCGGCGTCGGTGATGGAGGCCGCGAAGGCCGCTGCGAAAAGCAAGCGGGGACCCGCGCCCGTCCATCTCTGGAACCCGCCCTATTGCGGCGAGATGGACATCACGATCCGGCGCGACGGAACCTGGATCCACGAAGGGAGGTCGATCGGCCGGATCGCGATGGTGCGGCTTTTCGCTTCGATCCTGAAACGCGAGGGGGATCGACACTTCCTCGTCACGCCGGTCGAGAAGGTCGGGATCGCGGTCGAGGACGCGCCCTTCGTCGCCGTCGATTTCGAGGCCGGGGACGGCGCGATAACCTTCGAGACCAATCTGGGCGACCGCGTCACCGCCGGACCGGAGCACCCGATCCGGGTCGCGCTGGGCGAGGACGGGGAACCTGCGCCCTATGTCGAGATCCGCGGCGGTCTCGAGGCGCTGATCGACCGGAAGTCCTTCTACCGTCTCGTCGAGCTGGGCGAGGAGCAGGACGGCCGCTTCGGCCTGCGCTCCGACGGGGCGTTCTTTCCCATCATCGACGCGGACGCCCTGCCCTGATCTCCCGCCGGGCGCGGACCGCGCTCCGGCGGCCCGCCGACCCTGTCCGGACGCCTAGGCGGCGAGCGTGCCGCGCGGCGGGTAGTCCTTCTCGCGGATCATGTCGATCATCGACAGGAGCAGCTCGAGGTCCGGGCGCAGGAACGGCGCGCTCGACACCTCGGCCATGTAGAGCGTGCCGTCGGGCTTCACGAGGGCCAGTCCCGGCTCGCTGAACGTCTCGGGCTCCGCGTCGGTCCGGGCCTTCGACAGGTAGAGCCCCCAGTCGCGGGCCTGCGACTCGGTCAGCGCGTAGCCCATCGGGATCGGGTCCAGACCCCAATCCTCGTGCGCCTCCGTGGCCTTTTCGTGCGTGTCCATCGAGACGTTGATGATCTCGACGCCCTTCGAAAGGAACGCGTCGTAGCGGCCGCGCAGATCGCTCAGGAAACTCTTGCAGATCGGGCAATGCAGGCCCCGGTAGAACACGATCATCGTGAAGGCGTCCGGGTTTTGCTCGGACAGCTCCCATTCCGCGCCGATGATGAGGTCGAGCTTCAGCGCGGGGGCGGGTTGGCCGGGGACGGGTCGTTCGGTGGTCATGTCGGACTCCTTTTGCGTTGCGGGACAACAAGGGCGCGCGGACCCGGTTCCGTTCAGAGCCTGCGCCATTCCCCCGCAGGCAGGCCCTCCAGCGTCCAGTCGCCGACCGACCAGCGGACGAGGCGCAGGACCGGGAGGCCGACATGCGCGCACATCCGCCGCACCTGCCGGTTTCGCCCCTCGGTGATCGTGAGCCGGAGCCAGGCGTCGGGGACGGTCTGGCGGAGGCGCACCGGCGGGTTCCGCGGCCAGAGCCAGTCGGGCGCGGCGACCTCCGCCACCTCTGCCGGGCGGGTCGGCCCTTCCCGCAGCGTGATGCCGCGCCCGAGCCTGTCGAGCGCCGCCGCGTCGGGCCGGCCCTCGACCAGCGCGTAGTAGGTCTTGGGCGTCCGCCGCGCGGGCGCCGTGATCCGCGCCTGCAACCGGCCGTCGTCCGTCAGCAGCAACAGCCCCTCGCTGTCGCGGTCGAGCCGGCCGGCGGCATAGACGCCCGGCATGTCGATCCAGCGCGCGAGCCCGGGCCAGCGCCCCTCGTCGGTGAACTGGCTCAACACGTTCATCGGCTTGTTGAAGGCGATCAGGGTCAACGGCCGATCACCGCGACGCCGGGCGGCGATCGCCCGGCTGTTCGGTCGCGGGCGTCGCATCGGCGACGTCGAACCGTTCGCGCGGAACGGCTTCGATCCGCTCGCGGCCGGAGACGAAGGCCATCCGCGCGTCGGACGGCTTGCGCGCGATGCGTCGGGCGGCGAAGGCGATGGAGAGCGTATCCGACAGGTCGTGGACGGCGGCGGCGATCGACGCGAGGGGGCCCGACGCGTTCCCGGCAGCGATCTGTGCGACCGTCAGCCCCGGATTGATCGCGATGGCCGCAATGACTCGCCGGTCGCCCGCCTCCGGGTCGATATGGGCGCGGGAATGGCCGTGCTGGGAATGATCGCGGGGCATGACCGAGTCCTGCCACGGGCACCGGACGCCGGCAACGCGGGTGCCGGGCGGCGGCCGTCCCGCCGCCCGGATCGTCTCAGATCTGTTCCTTCTGCGCGCCGGAGCCGGGGCGCGCCTTGCCGAGGTCGGGCTTCTGGCCCAGCGGCTCCACCTTCTCTCGCGCGGTGTAGGTGCTGCGGCCGTCCATCGTCGGACCGCCATTCGTCCACACGCCCTGCGGCGTCGGCTCGTCCAGCGAGGTGTTGAGGAAATAGTAGCTGTGCTCCGTCGCCTCGTGCGCCTCCGGGGTGGAGTTCGGGATGGGAAGCGCCGCCTCGATGCCGCCCAGCTCCTCGATCACGGCCAGCCATTGCTGCTGATGCATCGTGTCCCGCGCGATCAGGAAGGACAGCATGTCCTTCATCCCGGCATCGTCGGTCATGTTATAGAGCCGCGAGGCCAGCACCCGGCCCGAGGATTCCGCCATTGCGTTGGCCAGCATGTCGGCTGCGATGTTGCCGCTCGCGTAGACGTGGCTCATGTCGAAGGGCACGCCGTTCGCGTTCACCGGCATGGCCGAAAGGCCGGACGACAGGACGTGGCGGGGGTTCATGCCGCCCATGATCGCGCCGACGACGCTGTCCTGCGCGGCGGCCTCCTGCTGCGAGAGCGGTGCCTTCTCGAGGTTGAGCGCGACGGCGTGGCCCAGAAACTCGATATGGCTGAGCTCCTCCGTCGCGGTCATCATGAGCATGTCGCGGAAGCGGGCGTCGCCGCGGGCGCCCATCGCCTGAAAGAAGTACTGCATCGCGACGCGGATCTCGCCCTCGACCCCGCCGATGGCCTGCTGAAGATACTTGGCGAAGACCGGATCGGGATTGTCGACCCGGACCTCGTATTGCAGCTTGCTGGAATGATGAAACATGATCTGCTCCGTTTGGTCATGTCGTATGCAGCATACAGACCCCCCTCCCGGACCGGCAGTTCCATTAAACTAGATTAATGCGCCGCCGCCCAGGTCGGCCCGCGGCCGGCATCGACCGTGAGCGGCACCGAAAGGTCGACGACGGGCATGTTCGCGCCCTCCATCACCTCGCGCGCCCGCTCGATCAGCGCCTCGACGTCGCTCTCGGCCACCTCGAACAGCAGTTCGTCGTGAACCTGCAACAGCATCCTCGCATCGAGATCCGCGATCGCCGCGTCCATCCGCACCATCGCCCGGCGGATCACGTCGGCGGCGGTGCCCTGGATCGGCGCGTTGATGGCGGCGCGGCGGGCGAAGCCGGCGCCCGGACCCTTGGCGTTGATCTCGGGCGTGTGGATGCGGCGGCCGAACAACGTCTCGACCCGGCCATGCTCCTTCGCGAAGCGGATCGTATCGTCCATATAGGCGCGGATGCCCGGAAAACGCTTGAAATAGGTGTCGATGAAGGCCTGCGCCTCGTCGCGCGGAATCCGCAGGTTCCGCGCGAGGCCGAAGCCGGAGATGCCATAGATCACGCCGAAATTGATCGCCTTGGCCTGGCGGCGCACCTCGGGCGTCATCTCCGCGAGGGGCACGCCGAACATCTGGCTCGCGGTTGTCGCGTGGATGTCCTGCCCCTCGCGGAAGGCCGCCTTCAATGCGTCGATCCCGGCCACGTGGGCGAGGATGCGCAGCTCGATCTGGCTGTAGTCGAGGCTCACCAGGACCCGCCCCTCGGGCGCGACGAAGGCCTCGCGGATGCGGCGCCCCTCCTCGGACCGGATCGGGATGTTCTGCAGGTTCGGATCGGTCGAGGCGAGCCGTCCCGTATTCGCGCCGGCGATGGAATAGGAGGTGTGGACCCGCCCCGTCTCGGGGTGGATGTGGGTCTGCAGCTTGTCGGTATAGGTCGACTTCAGCTTGTCGATCTGCCGCCAGTCGAGGATGAGCCGCGGCAGGTCGTGCACCGTGGCCAGATCCTCCAGCACGTCGGCCCCGGTCGCGTAGGCGCCGGTCTTGGTCTTCTTCGCGGGCTTGCCGTCGGGCAGGGTGAGGCCGAGCTCGTCGAACAGCACCTCGCCCAGCTGCTTCGGGGAGCCGATCTTGAACGCCCGCCCCGCCTTCTCGGTGATCTCCTCCTCCAGCGCGGCCATCTTCTGCGCGAAGGCGCCCGACATCCGGCTCAGCACGTCCCGGTCGACCAGCACGCCCGCCATCTCCATCCGCGCGAGCACGGGGACCAGCGGCCGCTCCAGCGTCTCGTAGACCTGCGTCACGCGGGCGGTGTGGAGCCGCGGCTTCAGCATCCGCCAGAGCCGCAGCGTCACGTCCGCGTCCTCGGCGGCGTAGGGGGCGGCCTTCTCGATGGCGACGCGGTCAAAGGTGACGGCGGACTTGCCCGTCCCGATCAGCGTCTTGATCGCGATCGTCTGGTGGTTGAGGTAGCGGTCGGCGAGCAGGTCCATCCCGTGCGCATGGAGCCCGCCATGCTGCGCGTAGGAGAGCAGCATCGTGTCGTCGATCGGGTCGAGGGCGATGCCCTCCCGCGCGAGGATCTTCCAGTCGTATTTCAGGTTCTGGCCGATCTTGAGGACGCCCGGATCCTCCAGCATCGGCTTCAGCATCTCGAGCGCGCGGGCCTTCGGCATCTGCCCCTCCGCCAGCGCGTCGCCCGCGAAAAGGTCGCTGTCGCCGGTGCGGTGCGCGAGCGGGATGTAGCAGGCCACGCCCGGCTCGGTGGCGAGCGAGATGCCCACGAGGTCCGCCCGCATCTCGTCGAGCGAGGTCGTCTCGGTGTCGACAGCGACGTGACCCTTTCGCGCGATCCGGTCGAGCCAGGCCTGCAGCCCCGCCTCGTCGCGCACCGTCTCGTAGGTCTCGTGGTCGATGATCGGGTCTTCGGTCAGCTCCGGCGCGGTCGCGTCCGGCGCGCTCTCCGGCGCGGCGGGGGGCGTCCGGTTCAGACGCTCCGCGATGCGCCGGGTGAGCGTGCGGAACTCCATCCGGTTCAGGAAGTCGAGGAGCCGCTCCGGATCCGCGTCGCGGATCTCTAGATCGTCGAGCCCGAACGCGAGCGGCGTGTCGCAATCGAGCGCGACCAGCCGCTTGGACGTCTCGATCTGCGCGCGGTATTCGAGCAACGTCTGCCGGCGCTTGGGCTGCTTGATCTCCCCGGCGCGGTCGAGAAGCGCCTCGAGCGAGCCGAACTCCTGTATCAGCTGCGCGGCGGTCTTGATGCCGATGCCCGGTGCGCCGGGCACGTTGTCCACGCTGTCGCCGGCGAGCGCCTGCACGTCCACGACCCGGTCGGGACCGACGCCGAACTTCTCGAACACGCCGTCCGCGTCGATGCGGCGGTTCTTCATCGGGTCGAGCATCTCCACCCCGTCGCCGACGAGCTGCATCAGGTCCTTGTCCGAGGACAGGATCGTGACCCGCCCCCCGGCCTCCCGCGCGCGGCAGGCAAGCGTGGCGATGATGTCGTCGGCCTCCCACCCCTCCATCTCCTCGCAGGCGATGTTGAAGGCGGCCGTCGCTTCGCGGGTGAGCGGGATCTGCGGGCGCAGATCCTCGGGCATCTCCGAGCGGTTGGCCTTGTAGAGGTCGTACATATCGTTGCGGAAGGTGTGGCTGCCCTTGTCGAAGATCACCGCCACATGGGTCGCCGCGTCCGCGCCGGAATTGCCCTCCACGTAGCGGTCGAGCATGTTGCAGAACCCCGCAACGGCCCCGATCGGCAGATTGTCGGACTTCCGCGTGAGCGGCGGCAGGGCGTGGAAGGCGCGGAAGATGAAGGCCGAGCCGTCGATCAGGTGCAGGTGGTGGCCCTTGCCGAATGTCATCGCGCGTTCCTCCGGGAGTTGATCGGGCACGTCATGCCACGAACGCCGGGGGGGTGCCACCGCGCGGGTGGCCGCGTCAGGCGGCTCGCGTCGCCAGGACGTGCAGCAGGATCGCCACGAAGAAGATCACCGAGGCCGCGACCACGAAGCCGTGCCAGATCGCGTTGTGGAACCTGAGTCGATCGAGGACGAGGAACGGCGTGCCCAGCGAATAGAGGATGCCACCCGCGAGCATCAGTGCGAAGACCGGCCACGAGGTCGTGGCAATGACCTCCCCGCCGCCGATCAGCACGGCCCAGCCCATGCCGAGCCCGATCCCGATGGAAAGCGCGGTGGAGCGCCGTCGCCGCAGAAAGGCCGTGGCCGTCGCCACGACCGCGACCGTCCACATCACGGCGAGGAACGTCGTTCCTGTGCCCGACAGGAGCGCGAAGGGCGTCACCGTCCCTGCGATCTTGAGGTAGATGGCCGCCAGATCGAGGCGGCGCAGCCGGTCCTTCCAGGCGGGATTGCCGACATGGTTGTAGGCCAGCGATGCGGAAAGCATCGCGATCAGCGTCGCGCCGTAGACCGAGACCGCGGCGATGCCGAGCGCGTCGCCGCGCAGCGTGGCGGTCAGCGTGATCAGCGTCGGCACGGCCGCCACCGCGAGCACGAGCCCGGCAAGGTGAACCACGGCATCGCTCCGCAACTCCAGCGGATCGTAAACGCGGGCGACGTCGTCCAGCTGGCGTTCGGGGCAGTCGGTCATGCAGGCGATCATAGCGCGGATCCGTTCACCGTTTCATAACGCATCGAGGAATCAACGCTGCGTCATGCCGAAGGCGACGCGTCGTGATCCTCACGATTAAGAAACGATTAACGCGTGTCGCGCGGATTGTTTCCGCCTTAGTGTCCGCCGCCACCCTCGAGCTCGAAGCGCTTGTCGCAATAGCCGCAATCGACGAAGCCGATCTGCGGGTCGATCGTCAGCCAGACGCGGGGATGGCCCAGCCCCGGTTCGCCCCCGTCGCAGGCCACGCGCAACGAGGTGACCTTCTCCACCTCGGGCGGCGGCAGGTCATGCTGTCGGTGCGGATAGCGCGGGGTTCCGTGGGTCATGTCCGGGCCTCGGGGGTCGCTGGGTTGTCGCTGGGTGGAGGCCGCAATAGGTGGGCCGTCACCGGCTTATGCCTGAGCGGCCGGGGCACGCGCAACACCCGGAGCCCGACATGACGAACGCCATCGAGATCGAAGCGCTGCGGAAGGTTTATGGCGGCGACAAGAAGTCCCCCGCCAAGGAGGCGCTGAAGGGCCTCGACCTCACGATCCCGACGGGCAGCATCTTCGGATTGCTCGGGCCGAACGGGGCGGGCAAGTCGACGACCATCAACATCATGGCCGGGCTCGTGCGCAAGACCTCCGGCAAGGTCCGCATCTGGGGCTTCGACCAGGACCGGAACCCGCGCCAGTCCCGCGCCGCCATCGGCGTCATGCCGCAGGAGCTGAACCTCGACCCGTTCTTCACGCCGGAAGCCGCGCTGGAAGTGCAGGCCGGGCTCTACGGCGTGCCGAAGCGCGACCGGACGACGGCGGAGATCCTCGACCTCGTCGGACTTGCCGACAAGGCCGATGCCTATGCCCGCACGCTGTCCGGCGGCATGCGACGGCGGCTGCTGCTCGCCAAGGCCCTCGTCCACCATCCGCAGATCCTCGTCCTCGACGAGCCGACGGCGGGCGTGGACATCGAACTCAGGCAGATGCTGTGGCGCAACGTCCGCATGCTCAACCGCGAGCGCGGCATGACGATCATCCTTACCACGCACTACCTCGAGGAGGCGCAGGACATGTGCGACGAGATCGCCATCATCGCCGAGGGCGGGCTGGTGGCGCGCGACCGGACGGAGAACCTCCTCAACCGCCTCGACCGCAAGACCATGGTCATCGTCCCCGAGGAGGAGCCGGAGGCGTTCGACCTGCCCGAGGGGGTGGAGCTCGAACGGCGCCCGGGCGGCGCGCTCGCGCTTTCCTACGGTCGCGAGACCGTGTCGGCCGAGCGCCTGCTCGCGGCGATCCGCACCGCCGGCATCTCGATCCGCGACATGCGGACCGAGGAGGCCGACCTGGAAGACGTCTTCGTCTCGCTCACGCATCGCGACTAGCGCATCGGGGAAGCTTGCACGCGCGCGCGTGACAGGTAGCGTCGTGCCGGAAGGAGTCGTTGCCATGTCCGAACGCGTCGTGATCGTCGGGGGGGCCATCATGGGCTCCTCGCTCGCCTGGTGGCTGACCGAGCTGGGCCATCCGCCCGGTTCGGTGACCGTGGTCGAACGCGATCCGTCCTATGAGGCCAGCGCCACCGCCTTCACCAACAGCTGCATCCGCCAGCAGTTCGGCAACCCCCTCAACGTCGCGATCAGCCAGTTCGGCGTCGAGTTCCTCAAGACCTTCCGGGAGCGGATGGGCGACGACCGCGTGCCGCCGATCCACCTCCACGCCTTCGGCTACCTTTATCTCGCGGCCGACGAGGCGAAGGCCGAACGGCTGCGGCAAGCGCATGCGGTGCAGGTCGCCGCCGGGGCGGGCACGCGGCTGATGGCGCCGGAGGAGATGGCGGCGCGCTGGCCGTTCTACGACATGAACGGCATCCTTCTCGGCTCGCACGGCACGCGGGACGAGGGCTATTTCGACGGCACCACCATGTTCGAGTGGTGGCGCCGCCTCGCGCGCGAGCGGGGCGTTACCTATCTCGACGGCACCGTCACGGGCATCGATACGCGGGGCGGCCGGGTGCGAGGCGTCACTCTCGCAAGCGGCCGCACCCTGCCCGCCGACATCGTGGTCGACGCCGCCGGCACGCGCGGGGCGGAGGTGGCGCGGATGGCCGGACTCGACCTGCCGGTGGAGCCGAGGAAGCGCTACACCTGGGTGTTCGAGGCGGAACGGCCGCTGGAACAGGACCTGCCGCTCACCATCGACCCGAGTGGCGTCCATGTCCGCACCGACGGGGCCCTCTACATGGCCGGCTGCACGCCCGCGACCGACCCGGCGGTCGATCCCGACGACTTCGCCGGCGAATGGGACCTCTGGGAAGAGCATGTCTGGCCTATCGTCGCCACCCGCGTCCCGGCCTTCGAACGCATCCGGGTCAAGCGGTCCTGGGTCGGGCATTACGACCTGAACGTGCTCGATGCCAACGCCATCGTGGGGCCGCATCCCGAACTTCCGGGCTTCGTCATCCTCAACGGCTTCTCGGGCCACGGGCTGCAGCAATCGCCCGCCATGGGCCGCGGCGTCGCCGAATGGATCACGACCGGCGGCTACCAAACGCTGGACCTTGCGCCCTTCGCGCCGGACCGGATCCTCAGGCAGCAGCCGTTTCCCGAACTCGCGATCATCTAGCCGACCTCGGAACCCGCGGATCGGGCGGGACGTTGGCCGGACACGCAAGGAACGGAGACCAACATGCTCGAACTCATCCTCATCCTGCTCGCCGTCGCCGCCATCGCGGCCTTTCTCGGGATGGGACGTGTCTCCGGCATGGCCCTGACCGGCGCGAAAATCCTCATCGTCATCGCGCTCGTGATCTTCCTGCTCGTCGTGCTCGGCATCATCGCCATCGCGTGACGCTTCCGCTCGGCGCCGGGCCGTTATAGGGCCGGCGCATGAGCGACGTTCCGCGATCCCATGGCCGCAAGTCCATCCGCCCCTCCCTGCGTCCGCGCGACCTGATGGCGGACGAGGTGCTGGCAGCTGCGTGGCAGGCCCGGATCGTCACGCTCCTGCCCGATGCGTTTCCGGGCATCCTCGGACAAAGCCTTTCGGGCACCGCGCTGCGGAACGGGATCTGGTCGCTCGAGGTGACCGACCTGCGGAGCTTCGGTCTGACCCGGCACCGCAACGTCGACGACACGCCCGCCGGTGGCGGCGCCGGCCTCGTGCTGCGGCCGGACGTGGTGGGCCCCGCGCTGGAAGCGGCGCGCGGCGCCGGTCCGATGCTCTATCCCAGCCCGCGCGGGCGTCGCTTCGACCAGACCATGGCCCGCGACCTCGCCCGCGGTCCGGGGGCCACGTTCCTTTGCGGCCGGTTCGAGGGGCTCGACGAGCGCGTGATCGAGCATTTCGGCCTCCTCGAGGTCTCGCTCGGCGATTTCGTCCTGACCGGGGGTGAACTCGCGGCGCAGGCGATGCTCGATGCCACCATACGCCTTCTGCCGGGCGTGCTGGGCAACGCCGCCTCGACCGAGGAGGAAAGTTTCTCGCACGGGCTTCTGGAACATCCGCAATACACCAAACCGGCCGAATGGGCCGGGCGCGGCATTCCTGAGGTCCTGACCTCCGGTCATCACGGCCACGTCGCGGCGTGGCGCCGCGCCGAGGCGGAGCGGCTGACCCGCGAACGACGGCCCGACCTGTGGGCGGCCTACGAAGCCCGCCGCTCCCCCCTTGATCGGGGAGCGGACTCGCAGTAGGGGCTCGCATGCAACGCCCCGGTCCGCCGGGGCGCACTGCGTCGCAACAAAGAAAAGCCGTGCCGCCGTGGCACAGGACATCATCCGCGGGCAAACCGCGTCGTAGCCATAGGAGGGTCCGATGGACCTGATCGCACAGCTCGAGGCGGAGCAAGTCGCCGCGCTCGACAACAAGATCCCCGACTTCAAGGCGGGCGACACCATCCGTGTCGGCTTCAAGGTCACCGAAGGGACGCGGACCCGGGTGCAGAACTACGAAGGTGTCTGCATCAGCCGCAAGCATGGCGGCGGCATCGCCGGCTCGTTCACCGTGCGCAAGATCTCTTTCGGGGAGGGCGTGGAGCGCGTTTTCCCGCTGCACTCGACCAACATCGACGAGATCACCGTGGTGCGCCGCGGCCGCGTCCGCCGCTCCAAGCTCTACTACCTCCGCACCCGCCGCGGCAAATCGGCCCGGATCGTGGAGCAAACGAATTACCGTGCCCCGAAGACCGAAGGAGAGGCGTCGTGAAGAAGGATCTGCATCCCGAATACCACACGATCGACGTGAAGCTGGTCGACGGCACGGTCATCCAGATGCGCTCGACCTGGGGCAAGGAGGGCGACCAGCTCTCGCTCGACATCGACCCCAGCGTGCACCCGGCCTGGACCGGCGGCACCTCCCGCCTGATGGATACCGGCGGCCGCGTGTCGAAGTTCAAGAACAAGTACGCCGGCCTCGGCTTCTGAGCCAGCCACCCGCGCGACCGACCGACGCCGTCCCCCCCGGGGCGGCGTCTTTCGTTCGGACCGCGACGTATTTGTCATCGGCCGGGCTTTTCCGAACCCGTCACACGGTCGGTTTCTGGGCATCGCCACGCCTGCCGCATAAGACGGGCGCGCGGACGACGACCGGGGATCGCGGCATGGCGCACATCATCGTGTTCGGCAACGAAAAGGGCGGCTCCGGCAAGTCCACTTCCTGCATGCACACCGCGACCGCGCTCTCCCGCTCCGGGCAGCGGGTCGGCGCGCTGGACCTCGACCTGCGGCAGCGCACCTTCACGCGCTACCTCGAGAACCGAACGGACTACGCCGCGAAGAACGACATCGCGCTGCCGACGCCACGCGCGACGGGTCTGCCGAAAGTGGACCGGGCGGAGATCGACGAGGGCGAGAGTCCGTTCGACAAGTCCCTCGGTCTCGCCGTCGCGGAGCTCGAGGCGGATTGCGACTTCATCGTCATCGACTGCCCCGGCAGCCATACGCGACTGAGCCAAGTCGCCCACAGCCTCGCCGATACGCTGGTCACGCCCCTGAACGACAGCTTCGTCGATTTCGACCTGCTCGCCCGGATCGAGCCGGAGACGGGCCGGATCCTCGGTCCCTCCGTCTATTCCGAGATGGTGTGGCACGCCCGGCAGCTGCGCGCGAAGGCCGGGCTGCGCGCCATCGACTGGATCGTGCTGCGCAACCGCCTCGGCGCGCAGGAAATGCACAACAAGCGCAAGATGGGCCAGGCGCTCGAGGAATTGTCGAGCCGGATCGGCTTCCGCGTCGCACCCGGCTTCTCGGAGCGGGTCATCTTCCGGGAGCTGTTCCCGCGGGGCATGACGCTGCTCGACCTGCGCGACATCGGCATCTCCAACCTCAACCTGTCGAACATCGCCGCCCGCCAGGAGGTCCGCGACCTTCTCCGGGCGCTGAACCTGCCCGGCGTGGACGTCGCGTTCTGACGAAAGCCTGGCCCGAAGCCGGTTGACCTCTTGGCGGACCCTTGCAACGTTTCGTGCGAACCCTCGAACAAACACGGGTTTGTAACAGGCCGCTAGGACATGGTGCCGCCTTCGGTCGCCGCCGGTGCGCGGAGGTCATCCTCGACAGGGAGTAAGTGACAAATGAAGACATTGCTCACCACCGCCGTCGTCGCGGCCGGTGCGGCCCTCGGCGGGGCCGCCTTCGCGCAGCAGGATTGCGGCGAGGTCACGATCACCGAGATGAACTGGGCCTCCGCCGCGGTCGTTACCAGCGTCGCCGACTTCCTCATGGCGCAGGGCTATGGCTGCGACGTGCGCGTCGTCCCCTCCTCAAACGTCCCCGCCCTGGTCTCCGTGGCCGAGACCGGAGAGCCCGACATCGTGACCGAGCTCTGGACCAACGGCACGCCGATCTATGACGAGATGCACGAGGAAGGGTCGATCGCGACCCTGACCGACGTGCTCTCCGACGGGGGCGTCGACGGCTGGTGGATCCCGAAATACCTCGCCGACGCGCATCCCGAACTGACCACGATCGAGGGGCTGATGGCCAATCCCGAGCTGGCCGGGGCTCGTTTCCACCAATGCCCCGAGGGCTGGGGCTGCAAGAACATCAACAACGGCATCTTCCGCGCGACCGGCTTCGACGATTCGGGCTTCGAGATCTTCCAGCACGGGTCCGGCGAGACCATGGCGACCTCGATCGCCTCGGCCTACGAGAACGAGGAGCCCTGGCTCGGCTACTACTGGGCGCCGACCTCGATCCTCGGCCAGTACGAGATGGTGCAGGTCGACCTCGGTCCCTACGATGCCGAAGCGCATGCCTGCAACGCCGACCCGGATTGCGAGGAGGTCGGCATGTCCTCCTTCCCGCCCGCCCCGGTGAAGACGGTCGTGACCCCCGACTTCGTGGAAAGCCACCCCGAGGTCACGGAGATGCTGTCGAACCTCGCCTTCACCAACGAGCAGATGAACGGCCTGCTCGCCTGGCAGGAGGAGAACAGCGCGTCCGCCGATGAGACCGCCGTGTACTTCCTGAGCAATAACTCGGACATCTGGTCGCAATGGGTGAACGACGCGGCGCGCGAGAACCTTTCGGCGCTGATCCAGTAGAACCCGGAGCGGGGCCCGCATCCGCATCCGGCGAAGGGCGCGAGACCCGAGCCGCGAGCATATTCGGACGGGGAACGTGAATGGCGACCTATGACGGGCTCTTCGAAACGCTGGGGCTCGAGACGTGGTGCGGCGGCGGCGCGACCGACGGCCCGATGACGATGGCCGAACTGCTCGCCCGCGCGAACGGCACCGGCGCGGCGGAGGGCGCCGAGGCGTCCGTGCCGCTCCTGCAGACGCCGTTCCCCTCTCTCGACACGCTCAACCGCTCCTGCGCCGCGATCCCCCGTTCCCGCGACATGACGGAGGCGGTCGAAAGCGGCTTCCTCTCGGTCAAGGATGCGCTCAAGACCGTTCTCGACCCGGTCACGCAGCCGCTGAGCTGGATGCTCGACCTCTCGCTCGAGATGTTCCAGGACATTCCGTGGTTCATCATGATCCCGATTCTCGTTGCCGCGACGTGGTTCGCCGCGCGCCGGATCGGCGTGACGCTCTTCGTGCTCGTCTCGTTCCTGTTCATGGCGTTCATCGACTTCTACGACGATGCCATCCGCACGCTTTCGATCATCTTCGTCTGCACCATCGTCTCGATCGTGCTCGGCATTCCCGTCGGCATCGCGATGTCGCGCTCGAACGCGCTGCAACGGACGGTGATCCCGATCCTCGACATCCTTCAAACGCTGCCGACCTTCGTCTACCTGATCCCGCTGATCTACCTCTTCTCGGTCACGGAATCGAAGATCTACGGGATCGCCATCATCCTCTACGCCATCGTTCCGGTGATCCGCCTGACCGATCTCGGCATCCGCCTCGTCGACCGCGACGTGATCGAGGCGGCGGACGCGTTCGGCATGTCGCAGCGCCAGAAGCTCTGGCGCGTGCAGATCCCGCTGGCGCTGCCGAACATCATGGCCGGCGTGAACCAGACGATCATGATGTCGCTCGCGATGGTGGTGATCGCCTCGCTCATCTCCGCGCCCGGGCTCGGGGTGAAGGTGCTGGCCGGCATCCGCAACCTCGAGCTTGGCGTCGGCTTCGTCGCGGGCTTCTGCATCGTGCTGCTCGCGATCCTGCTCGACCGCTCCACCAAGGCCGCGCTGAGCCGCATCGACGCGAGCGTGCGGTCGTGAGCGGCGCGGGGGACGTCAAGGTCGCGATCCGGCGGCTCTACAAGATCTTCGGGCCGACCCCGAAGGCCATGATGCGCCATGTCGAGGCGGGCATGACCAAGACCGATCTGCTGGAGCGGCACAACCACGTGCTGGGCCTGCAGGACATCAACGTCGACATCCGCGCGGGCGAGATCACGGTGATCATGGGGCTGTCGGGCTCCGGCAAGTCGACCCTGATCCGGCACCTCAACCGCCTGATCGACCCGACCACGGGGGAAGTGCTCGTCGACGGGGAGAACGTGCTCGACTACGGCGACGCCCGCCTCGCGAAGCTCCGCCAGACCACCATGTCGATGGTGTTCCAGAAGTTCGCCCTGTTCCCGCACCAGACGGTGCTGGCCAATGCCGGCATGTCGCGCCGCGTCCGGGGCGAGGGCGCCGGGATCGTCGATAGCGAGGGGCGCAAATGGCTGGGCCGCGTCGGGCTCGACGGATACGAGGACCACTATCCCGGACAGCTCTCGGGCGGCATGCAGCAAAGGGTCGGGATCGCCCGCGCGCTGGCCTCGGATTCCGAGATCATGCTGATGGACGAAGCGTTCAGCGCGCTCGACCCGTTGATCCGCACCGACATGCAGGCGCTGCTGCTGGAGCTTCAGCGGGAGCTGCACAAGACCATCGTCTTCATCACCCACGATCTCGACGAGGCGCTGAAGCTCGCCGACCATCTTGTGATCCTGAAGGACGGCGCCATCGTGCAGCAGGGGGAGCCGCAGGAGATTCTCCTGCATCCGAACGACCCCTACATCGTGGACTTCATCTCCGACATCAATCGCGCCCGCGTCCTTCGCGTGCGCTCGGTGATGGAGCGGACCGACCGCAGGAACGAGGGCGTGGCCGGCGAGATCGACGCCGGCTCCAATCTCGAGCGCGTGATCGCCCTGTCCGGCGGCGACACCGCGCTCCATTACCGCGTGATGGAGGACGGACGGCAGGTGGGCCTCCTGCACATGCGCGACCTCGTTCGCGCCCTCGTGCCCGTGGAGGCTTCGGACGACCGCCGCGTCGCATGACCCCTTCCTTCGCCCGGGCCCCCCGCTCCAGCCGCTCGAACGACAGCAGGAGCGTCATCGCGGGATAAAGAAGCGCGGCCACGTCGTAGGTCTCGAAGTAGCGGAAGTTCGACGCCGCGGTGAGCTTGCCCAGCTGCGCCATGTCGAGCACGCCCACGACCGAGACCGGCGAGCTGTCCTTCACCATCGCCACGACGTCGTTGCCCGGCGGCGCGCCGCGATCTCGGCCATCGCGTCGTGTTCCCCGGCCGACGGCTTCACCCGAGGCCGGGTCGCGAAACCGAGGCGGCGGATAGGCGTCCTCCGTGGCGATCGTGACCGTCCGGCCGCCAAGATCGGGCAGGTCCTGCGCCGCGGCAGGCAGGGCCGGCGCGAGAAGCGCGGCGATGGCAGGCTTCATGGCGTGCCTCCTGCGATCCGGGACGATGATGCACCGCCCGCGCGGGGCGCAAGCTCACCGTCGCGCGGCCACCGCCCGGGCCGCCGCCACCGCGACGTCGAAGCGCGCCTCGAGTTCGGGGTCGAGGCCCCGCACCGGGTCGATCACGCGCAGTGCCCAGTCGATGTAGCCCTGCATCCGCTCCGCGCTCCAGTCCGGCGGCGTGCGGGCGATGGCGGCGAGGTTGCTCGTCTTGTCCGCCATCTTGAGACGCTTCGCCCGGTCGGAGGCGTGGCGGATGTGCTCCTCCTGACGCCGCCGCTGCTCGGCCTTGGGCAGCGAGGTGTCGTCCGTGACCTCCAGGACGAGCGCGGCGACATCGGGCCCGAACCGCGCCGCGAGGTCGGCCTCGGTCACGTCGCAATCCTCGATCGTGTCGTGGAGGATCCCCGCGAGGATCAGAACCTCGTCCCCGGCATGCGCCGCCAGCCGTGCCGCGACGTCGAGGACGTGATCGACATAGGGAATATCCGCGCCGCCCTTGCGCCGCTGCCCGTGATGCGCGCGCGCCGCGAAGCGCGCCGCCTCGAGGAGGATCGCCGCGCCCCGGGCGCCGGGCTCACACATCGCCGCAGACCGGGCAGTCGGGGCGGCGCGACACCGCGATCCGCCGCGCATCCGCCTCGAGCCCGTCCCAGAGCAGCATGGTGCCGCGCAGCGTCGTGCCCGCGCCCGTGATCTCCTTGATGGCCTCGAGCGCCATGATCGAGCCGACGATCCCGGGCAGCGCGCCGACAACGCCTGCTTCCGCGCAGGAGGGCACAAGGCCCGGAGCGGGGTCGTCGGGGAACAGGCAGGCGAGGCACGGCGCGCCGGCGGCGGGGTCGTAGATCGTCACCTGCCCCTCCCATTGCGTGATCGCCCCGGCGAGGAGCGGCGTGCCGGTCGCCACCGCCGCATCGTTGACGAGCCGCCGGGTGGCGAAGCTGTCGGAGCCGTCGATCACCAGATCGTATTCGCCCAGAAGATCGGCGGCGATCTTCGCATCCAGCCGGCGGTTGTAGGGTCGGATCTCGACATGGGGGTTCAGCCCCGCAAGGCGCCGCTCGGCCGAGAAGACCTTGGGCAGGCCGCCCGACGCGTCGTCGTGGACGACCTGCCGCTGCAGGTTCGACAGCGACACGGTGTCGTCGTCGATCACTCCGATCCGCCCCAATCCGGCCGCTGCGAGGTAGAGCAGCACCGGCGAGCCGAGCCCCCCCGCGCCCACAACCAGCACGCGGGCGTCCTTCAGCCTGCGCTGCCCCGGCCCGCCGATCTCCCGCAGGACGATGTGGCGGGCGTAGCGGTCAAGCTCCACGGCGGAGAAGGCGTCGCGCGGTCCCGCTTCCCCGTCCGCCGCCGAATCCCGCTCGGATTCGACCGCGCGGGCGCGGGCCCGCACACGGACGAGCCCGGTGCGGTAGGCGAGCACGAGCGCGACGAGCCCGCCAAGCACAAGCCACTCGCCCGCCCCCCCGCCGAGGGACTCGCGCAGCGCATGGCCATCGGGCAGCGCGAACTGGACAAAGAGGACGGCGACGTAGAGCAGCGCGAGCATGATCGCCCGCGCCTGCAACGGCATGCCGAGCCAGCTTCCGATCGCCCATATCGCCGCCGCGAGGATCAGGACGAGGATCATGCGCCCCCCGTCCCGGTGGAGCCGAACCCGCCCGCGCCCCGCGCCGTTCCGGGCAACGTCTCCACCGGTTCCCACGTCACCTGCACGACCGGGGCGACGACCGCCTGCGCGATCCGCATCCCGTGCTTCACCTCGAAGGCCGTCCGTCCAAGATTGATCAGGATGACCCCGAGAGGCCCGCGATAGTCGCTGTCCACCGTGCCCGGCGCGTTCGCGACCGTGACCCCGTGCGTCAGCGCGAGGCCGGAACGCGGGCGGACCTGCATTTCGTAGCCCTCCGGCACCGCCACGCGCAGGCCCGTCTGGATCAGGGCGCGCGTTCCGGGGGCAAGCATCACCGGCGCCCCGCCGGTATCGGCGCGCAGATCGGCCCCCGCCGCCCCCGCCGTCGCGTAGTCCGGCAGCGGCAGGTCCGGATCGGCCCCCGCGACGCGCATCACCGCGAGCCTCATGCGAGCCGCTCCGCGATCCGCGTGGCCAGCCGCCGGGCGGTCTCGGCCTTGCTCATTCGCGGCCATTCCTCCGCGCCGGTCTCGGTGATCAGCGTCACCGCGTTCTCCGCCCCGCCCATGATGCCGGTTCCCGGCGAGACGTCGTTCGCGACGATCCAGTCGCAGCCCTTCCGCGCGCGCTTGGCCGTCGCGTGGGCCACGACGTCGTGCGTCTCCGCCGCGAAGCCCACGACCAGGGCGGGCCGGTCCGCGGCGCGCGACACGGTGGCGAGGATGTCCGGGTTCTCCGCGAAGACGAGCTCCGGCGCGCCGCCGTCGCCCTTCTTCAGCTTCCGGTCCCCTGCGTTCGCGACGCGCCAGTCGGCCACCGCCGCCGCCATCACCGCCGCGTCCGCCGGCATCGCCGCCGCGACCGCCGTCGCCATTTCCGCCGCACTCTCCACCCGCACCACGTCGACGCCCCCGGGCGGGGCGACCCGCGCCGGGCCGGTCACGAACGTCACCCGCGCGCCAAGGTCGCGGAGCGCCGCCGCGAGCGCCGTGCCCTGCGCGCCGGAGGAGCGGTTGGCGATGTAGCGGACCGGGTCGATCGCCTCGTGCGTCGGCCCGGAGGTGACGACGACATGCCGCCCGGTCAGCGGCCCGTCCGCGAAGAACGCCTCCACTGCCGCAACGATCCCCGGCACCTCCGTCAGCCGTCCGGCCCCGTATTCGCCGCAGGCCATCGGCCCCTCGTCGGGCCCCACGCGGCGGATGCCGTCGCCCTCGAGCGTGGCGAGGTTGCGCCGCGTCGCAGGGTGTTCCCACATCCGCACGTTCATCGCGGGCGCGATCATCACCGGCGTGTCGGTCGCGAGCAGCAACGTGGAGGCGAGGTCGTCGGCCATCCCGCCCGCCATCTTGGCCATGAGGTTGGCCGTCGCGGGCGCGACGAGGATCAGATCGGCGGACCGGCTGAGCTCGATATGACCCATTTCCGCCTCGTCGGTCAGGTCGAAGAGGTTGCGATAGACCTTGGATGCGGCCAGCGCCGAGACCGAGAGCGGGGTGACGAATTCCTCCGCCCCGGACGTCAGGACCGGCGTTACCTTCGCCCCGCGCTCGCGCAGCCGGCGGATCAGCTCGAGCGCACGGAACGCCGCGATGCCGCCGCCGATGATGAGAAGGATCGTCTTGTCGGACAGCATGGGGGGTCCCGCGTCTCGGATCGTCCGGGCCTGTCTAGGCCCTCCGCCCGGTCAGCGAAAGGCGTCGCAGGGATCGCCCCGCACCTGCGGCTCGGCCTGCAGGACGACGTCGCCCGGCACGGTCGGATCGCCCTCCCCCTGCACCACGGCCACGACGGCGAGATCCGGGCGGACCCGCGCGATGGCGGCCGGCACGCCCCAATCGGTCCGCGCGTGACCGTTCCCGGCGATCAGCACGACCGGCGCGCCGTGGGCGTCGAGCGCCGCGAGCGTGCGTGCGGCAAACTGCGCGTCGATCGCGCGCTGACGGGCGACGAAGTCGGGCAGCATCTCCTCGGGCAGCGCGCCGCAATGCGCCTCCGCCTGCAGGCGTTCCCGCGCCTCCTGTTCCTCCGGGGGCAACGCTGCGGCGAGCCCGTAGACCGACAGATCCCCCGCCTCGCCCGCGGCGCCGAGGATCGGCGCGTCGCTCGCCGCCATGATCGGCGCGTAGAAGGCGATGTCGGGCCAGCCGCTTTCCGCCCAGTCAAGGAGCGGGCCCAACGTCGCGGCATCGCGCGGCGTGTCCGGCCCGATCCGCACGGCCTGTTCGTCGCTCAGCATCTCGAAGAGGATGGCCGCCGGGCCCAGCTGCGCCACGAGATCGGCCTGCACCGCGTGATGCGCCGGATTGTCGTGGATCTCGCCCAGAACATAGATGTCGGCCGGGGGCAGATCCTGCGCCCCGGCCGTGCCGGCGATCCATGCGAGCGCGGCGCCGAGCGCCTTCACCCGAGGAAATCCATCACCTCGCGGCTTTCCCTTTCGAGCGTCTTCCGCATCTTGGCGAACGCCGCGGCCTCGAGCTGGCGGACGCGCTCCTTGGACAGCGACAACTCGTTGCCCAGCGATTCCAGCGTTCGCGGATCCTCGCGCAGCTTGCGCTCGCGGATGATGAACCGCTCGCGCTCGTTGAGCGCCCCCAGCGCGTTCAGGAGCCATTGCCGCAACATCGCGTTGTCGTGGCGCAGCGCCACCGTCTCGTCGGCCTGCGCGCTGTCATCTTCGAGCGCGTCGATCCATTCGCGACCGTCCTCGTCCGAGCTCTGCGTGGCGTTCAGGCTGAAGTCGGACCCGGAAAGCCGTCCCTCCATCATCTCGACGTCGTGGATGGGCACGCCCACCTCGGTCGCGATCCGTTCGCGCATCGTATGCCGGTCGAGCGTCACGCCCTCGGCCTGCGCCTCGCGCTCGAGCCGCGCCTGCACCCGGCGCAGGTTGAAGAACAGCGACTTCTGGCTGGAGGTGGAGCCGGTGCGGACCATCGACCAGTTCCGCATGACGTGATCCTGGATCGAGGCCTTGATCCACCAGACCGCGTAGGTCGAGAAGCGCACGCCGCGGTCGGGATCGAACTTCTCCGCCGCCTTCATCAGCCCCAGCCCGGCTTCCTGGATGAGGTCGTTCATCGGCGCGCCGTAGCGCCGGAACTTCGCCGCCATCGAGATCGCCAGCCGCATGTAGGCCGTGATCAGACGATGCAGCGCCGCTTCATCGCGATGGTCGCGCCAGGCATAGGCGAGCCGTAACTCCGTCTCCGCATCAAGCAATTCGGCCTTCATGGCGCGCCTTGACATGGACGTGTCGCTGTTGAAATCGAATGGCATATTCGAAGTCCTTCCCATCGGATCTTAGCGGCGGCCGTTCGGCGCGGCTCTTGAAAGCGAACTTGTCTGGACTACGCCTCGAAATGAGCAAAAGTTCCTCCGCTGTGTCAGATTGGCGCGGTCTCCTCGTGCTCGGCCACGCGGCATCCGGAAAATCCCTTTGGGCGGAGGGTGAAACGCGGTGCCAGGCGGGGGATCACGTCTACGTGGCTACGGCGCGCGCGGGCGACGCCGAGATGAAGGCGAAGATCGATCTTCATGCCGCGCGGCGCGGGGCGGACTGGACGCTTGTCGAAGCGCCGGTCGATCTTGCCGCGACCTGCGCCCGGGCCGGACCGAAGCAGGTTGTGCTCGTCGATTGCGCGACGATGTGGCTTGCGAACCTGATGATGGAGGGTGCCGACTGGCACGGGCCGGCCGAGGCCTGGATCGGGGCGATGGCCGAAGCCCCGGCCCGCTTCGTTGTGGTCAGCAACGATGTGGGCGGCGGCGTCACGCCCGACAACGCGCTGGCCCGCGCGTTCCAGCGGGCGCAGGGCGCGTTGAACCAGCGGCTGGCGGCGGCGATGGACGCGGCCGTGCTCGTCACCGCCGGACTGCCGCAGCGCCTGAAGTGACGCGGCTCTGGCTCATCCGTCACGGACCGACCCATTCGCGACGCATGGTCGGCCATATCGACCTGCCCGCCGACCTGTCGGACGCGGCCGCGCTTGCCCGTCTCGCCGCCTGTCTTCCGCATGCGCCGGTCGTCAGCAGCGACCTGATCCGCGCCGCAGCGACCGCCGACGCGATCGAGGGCGGCCGCCCCCGCCTGCCGCACGAGCGCGACCTGCGCGAGTTCGACTACGGCGACTGGGACCACCGTCCCTTCGACGAGATCGACGGCCCGGAGCTTCGCGCCTATTTCGACGACCCGGGTCACCGCCGGGCGCCGAACGGGGAATCCTGGAACGACGTCTCCGCCCGGGTCGCCGCGACACTGGACCGGCTGACGACCGGGCCGGACCTGATCGTAGTGGCGCATATGGGTGTGATCCTGACGCAATGGGCCCGCGCGACCGGGCAACGCCCCTACGACGCGCTGTCGCAGCGGATCGACAACCTGAGCCTGACGCGGATCGACCTCGCATCCGGCGTCCCCCGCGCGGTCTTCGCCAACCGCGTCCCGTGATCGCGTTTTCCCCGGGCGGCGGCGAACGCAATCCGCGGCCGTTACCTACGACCTCCCGATCGGCGACCGGTCCGGGCCATTTCGGAGCCTTCGCGGCTGGCCGATCTTTGCCGCCTTCGCCGTCTCCGCGACCGTTCAACGGACCTGACACACGACGATTACGGCATGGGCCTGCCGACTACGCCCTTCCCCGTCGCCTGAGCCGTTAACCGGACCGCAAGGCCCGATCCACTAGCCCGGCCGGGCAAAGGCGGAGACGGACATGCTCGCACGCACCACCACGGTGGCCTTCGAGGGGCTGGAGGCGCGGCCCGTCGACGTGCAATGCGCGGTGACGCCGGGCCTGCCGGGCTTCTCGATCGTGGGCTTGCCCGACAAGGCGGTGTCGGAGGCCAAGGACCGCATCCGCACCGCGCTTTCCGAACTCGGCATCGCGCTGCCTTCGAGAAAGGTGACGGTGAACCTGTCGCCCGCCGACCTGCCGAAGGAGGGGGCGCATTTCGACCTGCCCATCGCGCTGTCGCTCCTGGCCGCGCTGGAGATCGTGCCCGCCGGCCCGGTCGCCCGCGCTGTGAGTCTGGGCGAGATGTCGCTCGACGGCGGGCTCGTGGCGGTGGCGGGCGCCCTGCCCGCGGCGATGTCGGCGGCCGCGCTCGACGCGGACCTCCTCTGCCCCGAGGGCTGCGGCCCGGAGGCGGCCTGGGTCGGGGCGGCCTCGGTCTACGCGGCGCCGTCGCTCAAGGTGCTGATCGACCACCTGACCGGGAACAACCCGCTGCCGCAGGCACGCCGGGGCCATGTCGCCGCCGCGCCGGACGGGCCGTGCCTGCGCGACGTGCGCGGACAGGATCGCGCCAAGCGGGCGCTCGAGATCGCGGCGGCCGGGCGGCACCACCTTTTCATGGTCGGCCCGCCCGGTGCGGGGAAGTCGATGCTCGCCGCCCGGCTGCCCGGCCTCCTGCCGCCGCTTTCGGCAATGGAGTCCCTCGAGACCTCGATGATCCATTCGCTGGCCGGCACGCTCGACGAGGGCGGCATCCTGCACCGCCGCCCGTTTCAGGAGCCGCATCACACCGCCTCCGTCGCGGCCATCGCCGGTGGCGGCAAGCGCGCCGGGCCGGGGCAGATCAGCCTCGCGCATCACGGCGTGCTGTTCATGGACGAGTTTCCCGAGTTCCCGCGCGCGGTTCTGGAAACCTTGCGACAACCCATCGAAACCGGCGAGGTCGTCATCGCGCGGGCCAACGCGCATGTGCGCTATCCGTGCCGCTTCCTGCTCGTCGCCGCCGCGAACCCGTGCCGCTGCGGCCTGCTCTTCGACCCCGAACGCGCCTGCACCCGGGCACCCGCCTGTGGCGAGGATTACATCGGCAAGATCTCCGGCCCTCTGATGGACCGCTTCGACCTCCGCCTCGAAGTGCCCGCCGTCGAGGTTTCGGATCTGTCTCTCCCGGCGTCGGGCGAGACCTCCGCCACGGTCGCTGCCCGGGTCGCCGCCGCGCGCGAGACCCAGGCGGCGCGCTACGACGGGATCGCGGGCGTCACCGTCAACGCCGACATCGCCGGCGACGCGCTGATGGAGGTCGCCGCCCCGGACGCGGAGGGCCGCGCGATGCTCCTGCAGGCGGTCGAGCGCTTCAACCTCTCGGCCCGCGGCTACCACCGCGTCCTGAAGGTCGCCCGCACCATCGCCGACCTGGGCGGGGCCGGGACAGTGCGCCGCCCGCATGTGGCGGAGGCGCTGTCCTACCGGCTGGTGGCCGCTTGATCCCTGCCGCAGCAGCGAGACTCAAGGAACCAAAGGACAACACGGATCGCTGTTCAAACGAGTAGAAACCAGACAGAGAAGAAAGGTCCCTCGGATTTCTCGATCTTCCTGATCGCCGTGGGCATCCTTGTTTTTCTGGCCCCGTTCACCGTACCAGATCGATCGGCGATCATCGATGGCCTGTTCGATGCGGAGACGACCCCGCTTGCCGCGACGTTCCCCCACGCGGAACGATTCTGCATCGTCTCCGAATACGACTACATTCCTTCGTTCGTGGCCGAACACGACATTCCGTTTCAATCCGACCGAGTACCGTTTCAGTCCTATGACTACGTTCCGGAAAACGATTTCTTCGTCATCATCGTCGACGGAGATGGGCAACGTCGCCGGCTGAATCCTTTGTCGCTAGGACCGCCGCCGCTCGATCGCCTCCCAGATCAGCGCCGCGCCGTTCGTGCCGTCGAAACGCTCGAGTTCCTGCAGGCCGGTAGGGGAGGTGACGTTGATCTCGGTCAGGTAATCGCCGATCACGTCGATGCCGACGAAGATCTGCCCGGCGTCACGCAGACGCGGGCCGATGGCCGCGCAGATCTCGCGGTCGCGGTCGGTCATCGCGACCTTCTCGGCACGGCCGCCGACATGCATGTTCGAGCGCGTCTCGCCCTTCGCCGGCACGCGGTTGATGGCACCGATAGGCTCCCCGTCGACGAGGATGATGCGCTTGTCGCCCTTCGTCACGGCGGGCAGGTACTTCTGCATCACCAGCGGCTCGCGTGTCATCTGGCTGAAGAGCTCGTGCAACGAGTTGAGGTTCCGGTCGAGCTCGCTCAGGTGGAACACGCCCGCGCCGCCGTTGCCGTAGAGCGGCTTCAGGATGACCTCGCCGTGGCGCTCGCGGAAGGCCTTGAGCCGGGTCAGGTCGCGGGCGATGGCCGTGGGCGGCGTGAGGTCGGGAAAGTCCAGCACCATCAGCTTCTCGGGCCAGCCGCGCACCCAGGTCGGGTCGTTCACAACCAGCGTTTCCGGATGGATGCGGTCGAGCAGGTGCGTGTTGGTGATGTAAGCCATATCGAAGGGCGGATCCTGCCGCAGCCAGACGACGTCGAGCTCAGCCAGGTCGAGATCCACCGGCGCGCCCAGCGTGACGTGGTTGCCCCGCTCCCGGCGCAGCTCCATCGGCCGCCCATGCGCGCGGATGCGCCCCTCGTCGTAGATGAGCTGATCCGGCGTCCAGTAGACGAGCGAATGGCCGCGCGCCTCGGCCTCGACGGCGATGCGGAAGGTGCTGTCGGCGTCGCTGTCGACGCGCTCGACCGGGTCCATCTGGAAGCCGACCTTGAGCGATTTGGTCATGGGTGAAGTCCTTCGTTCGTCCGGTCCCGCGCTAGATGGCGCAACGGGCGGTCCGGGGCAATCACGCCGAAATCGCGTTGGCGAGGATCTCCACCCGCCCCTGCCCGTCGACCAGCGCCACGTCGAAGCGCACGGCGCTGTTCTGTCCGGCGGGCAGCGTGCCCATGTATTCGGCGGCGGCGTCGAGAAGGCGCCGCGCCTGCCGCGGGCGCAAATGCCACGCGGCGGCGGCGTGGGTCACGCTGGCCTTGACCTCGACGAAGACCGTCTCCGCATCCCGCGCCGCGATCACGTCGATCTCGCCGCCCTGTCCGCGCCAGCGCCGGGCAAGGATGCGGTAGCCTTCGCCCTCGTACTGCCGGGCGACGATCTCCTCGGCGGCGAGGCCGGCATGGTAGGAAACGGCGCCGCTCACGTCTCGTCCCTGATCGCCAGCGCCATCTCGTAGATCTCGCGCCGGGGCACGCCGAATGCGTCGGAGACCTCCTTCGCGGCCGTCTTGACCGAGCCCTGCGCCAGCGCGGCCCGGAGCGCGTCGCGCATCGCCTCGGGGTCCGCCTCCCGTGCCGCCGCGCGGTCGACGACCACGACGATCTCGCCGCGCGGGGCCTCGTCGGCATAGGCGTCGGCCAGCGTATCGAGCGGACCGCGGCGCACCTCCTCGAACCGCTTGGTAAGCTCCCGGCACACGGCCGCCTCCCGTGAACCCAGCACCTCCGCCGCGTCCCGCAGGAACGCTGCGAGTCGCTTCGGGGATTCGTAAATGACCAGCGTCGCGGGCACGGCGGCAAGCTCGCGCAGCGCCCCCTTCCGCGCCCCCGATTTCGGCGGCAGGAACCCGGCGAAGAGGAACCGGTCGGTGGGCAACCCGGCGACGCAGAGCGCGGCCAGCACCGCGCTCGCCCCCGGCGCGGCGCGAACGGTCAACCCCTCAGCCCGCGCGGCGACGCCGAGCTGGAACCCCGGATCGGCGACGAGCGGCGTGCCGGCCTCGGACGCGTAGGCCACCGACTTGCCCTCGCGGAGCAGCGCGAGCAGGCGCGGGCGCACCGCCGCGCCGTTGTGATCGTGATAAGCCAGAAGCGGCCGGTCGCCGAGCGGGACGCCGTGGATCTCCATCAGCCGCCGAAGCGAGCGCGTGTCCTCGGCCGCGAGCACGTCCGCGCCGGCGAGAAGGTCGAGCGCCCGCAGCGTGATGTCGCGCGCCGCGCCGATGGGCACCGCGACGAGGTGCAGTCCCGCCTCGATCCCGCCGATCTCCGCCATTCGCTCGCCCTCCCGCATCCGCCGTTTACTCGCCTCGTCCGTCGCACTAGCGTCGCGGCGACGTTACGCACCCGGAAGGGGGCGGTTTCCGGGAGATCACGCCATGTCAATCCGCGGCCTTCGCGCCAGACTCGTCTCATTCATGCGCCGGACGCGCAAGGGCGCGACCCTCGTCGCGGCCTCCGCCACGCTCGCCGCGTGCAACGTCGCCGGGCCGATCGTCTCCGGCTCCGGCGCGGACGGGGTGCGGGGCGACGGACCGGTCCGGGTGGCGCTCCTCGTGCCGCAGGGCTCGTCCCGGTCGACCGACGCGGTGGTGGCGCGGAGTCTCGAGAACGCCGCGCGCCTCGCGGTGGCGGATCTCGGCGGCGGGTCGGTGACGCTGGATGTCTATGCGACGCAGGGCACGCCCGCCGGTGCGACCTCGGCCGCGAACGCGGCGCTCGCGGCGGGCGCGCAGGTCATCCTCGGCCCGCTCTACGCCGACAACGCCGCCGCCGCGGGCGTGGCGGCGGCGGGATCCGGCGTACCGGTGCTGAGCTTCTCGAACAACACCTCGGTCGCCGGCGGCAACGTCTGGGTTCTCGGCAACACCTTCGAGAACACGGCCCGCCGGGTGCTCGGCTTCGCCGCCGCGCAGGGGCGCAACCGCGTGCTCGTCACCCATGCCGACGACGAGAACGGGCGGATCGCCAACGCCGCCGTTCAGACCGCCGCCCGCGGCAGCGGCGCGCAGATCACCGGCGCGGTCCCCTATCAGCTCAGCCAGCAGGGGATCGCGGCCGTCGCGCCGCAGATCGTGGAGCGCGCGGAGGCGACGGGCACCAACGCGGTGTTCCTCACCGGCAACACCTCCGGCGACCTGCCCGTGATCTCCGCGCTCCTGAGCGAGCAGGGGCTGGGCGACGAGGAGACGCGCTTCCTCGGTCTCACACGCTGGGACATCCCGACCGACGCCCTGTCGCTGCCGGGGCTGCAGGGCGGCTACTTCGCGCTGCCCGATCCGGGGCCGATGGCGCAGTTCAACGCCCGCTACGCCGCCGCCTACGGCACGCAGCCGCACTCGCTCGCGAGCCTCGCCTATGACGGCGTGGCGGCGATCGGCGCGATCGCGGGACAGGGCCGGACGGTCGGACGCGGCACCCTGACTTCCGGCGCTGGCTTCGCGGGCACGGGCGGGGTATTCCGCCTGCGCGGCGACGGCACCAACGACCGGGCCCTGGCCGTCGCGCAGATCGTGAACCAACAGATACAGGTGGTCAGTCCTGCCCCGAACACCTTCGGCGGCGCCGGGTCGTAACGACCCGGCCCCGGCCCTTCACCCGACCGGGCTTCCCGATCCGGCCCCCGACGCGGCGCTGATCGTCGCGTCGGACGCCCTGTTCGACGACGCCGCCGTTCTCGCCGCCGTCGACGCGGCCGCGGGCTGCGGCGATAGCACCGCGCGGCGCCGCGCCGTTGTCGCCGTCCTGGCCGACGCGCAGGCCCGGGGCCGGGAACGGATCGCGACGGCCTTCCGGGCCGATCCCGTTCGCGCCCGCCGCGTCACCCGGTCCTACGCCCACCTCACCGACCGTCTGGTGCAATGCGCCTGGCTCGTGGCGACCCGCATCCTGCATCCCTGCCCGAACCCGACGGAAGGCGAGCGCTTCGCGGTGCTCGCCGTCGGCGGCTACGGCCGGGGCGAAATGGCGCCCCATTCGGACGTGGACCTCCTGTTCCTGACACCCTGGAAGCGGACCCCCTGGGTGGAGAGCGTCGTCGAGTCGATGCTCTACATCCTGTGGGACCTGAAGCTGAAGGTCGGCCATTCCACCCGGACGGTGAAGGATTGCGTCCGCCTCGCCACCGAGGATTACACGATCCGCACCGCGCTCCTCGAACGGCGGCAGATCTGCGGCGACGCGGCGTTGCCCGGCACGCTCACGGTGCGCCTTTGGCGGGATCTGTTCCGCGGGACCACCGCCGACTTCATCGAGGCCAAGCTCGCCGAGCGCGAGCAGCGCCTGCAAAGACACGGTGGCCAGCGCTACATCCTCGAGCCGAACGTGAAGGAGGCGAAGGGCGGGCTGCGCGATCTGCAGACGCTCTACTGGATCGCGAAGTACCGCTACAACGTGCGGCAAACCTCGGAACTCGTGCGGCTCGACGTGTTCACCGCCGAGGAGTTCGACGCCTTCGAGCGGGCGGAACGGTTCCTGTGGTGCGTGCGCTGTCACATGCACCTGATCGCCAACCGCGCCGCCGACGTGCTGACCTTCGACATGCAGGTCGATGTGGCCGGCGCGATGGGCTACCGCGACCATGCCGGCCGCCGCGCCGTCGAGCATTTCATGCAGGATTACTTCCGCCACGCCACCCGCGTCGGCGAGCTGACGCGGATCCTTCTGGTCGCGCTGGAGGCCGACAACGTGAAGCGGGAGCCGGCGCTGCTCGGCCTGCTCAAGCGCCGCCGCCGGATCCGCGAGCCCTTCGTGGAGCGTCAGGGCCGGCTCGACGCGGCCGACGAGGCGGCGTTCCTCGCGCAGCCGCTCAACATGCTGGGCATCTTCGACGAGGCGCTGCGCATCGGCATGTTCCTGCATCCGCACGCGATGCGGCTGGTGGCGGCGAACCTGCACCTGATCGACCGCAACCTCCGGGAGTCGCCGGCGGCGGCGCGGATGTTCATGAACCTGCTGCTGAAGCACGGCAATCCCGAGCGCGCCCTGCGCCGCATGAACGAGCTTGAGGTGCTGTCCGCCTTTATTCCCGAATTCGCGCCCATCGTCGCGATGATGCAGTTCAACATGTATCACGCCTACACGGTGGACGAGCACACGATCCAGGTGATCTCCAACCTCGCGCAGATCGAGCGGGGCGAGCTTTCCGAATCCCTGCCGCTGGTCACCTCGATCCTCGATGCGGGGATCAGCCGCCGCATCCTTTATACCGCGCTGCTGCTGCACGACATCGGCAAGGGCCGGCCCGAGGATCATTCCATCCTCGGTGCCCGCATCGCGCGCAGCGTCGGGCCGCGCCTCGGCCTGCGCCCGCGCGAGGCGGAGACGGTGGAATGGCTGGTGCGCCACCACCTGCTGATGTCCGACATGTCGCAGAAACGCGACATCTCCGACCCGCGGACGATCCGCGACTTCGCCAAGGCCGTGAAGACGCGCGAGCGGCTCGACCTGCTGACCGTCCTCACCGTCTGCGACATCCGCGGGGTCGGTCCGAACGTGTGGAACAACTGGAAGGCGCAGATGCTGCGCGCGCTGCACCGCGCCACCGCGGCCGCGCTGGAGAACGGGCTGGAGGACGTCAACCGAGAGACCCGCGAGAAGCGCGCCAAGCAACTTTTCCGGGAGGCGATGGCGAACTGGACCGAGGGCCAGAAGCGCGCGGAGATCGCCCGCCATTACGGCCCCTACTGGCAGGGCATCCCGACCGCCGCGCAGGTCAAGTTCGCCTCGCTCCTCGACGGGCTGGGCGCGGGCGAGATCCGCTTCGACCTCGAGGCCGACGAGGAGCGCGACGCGACCCGCGTGCTCATGGCCTGCCAGGACCATCCCGGCATCTTCTCGCGGCTGGCCGGCGCGCTCAGCCTCGTGGGCGCCGACATCGTCGACGCGCGGACCTACACCTCGCGGGACGGCTACGCGACGAGCGTGTTCTGGCTTCAGGATGCCGACGGGCACCCCTACGAATCTTTCCGCCTGCCGCGCCTGCGCTCGATGATCCAGCGCATCCTCCATGGCGAGGTCGCCACGCGGCGCGAGCTCGAAGGCCGCGAGATCAAGAAGCGCGAACGCCGCTTCCGCGTCGCCACCAACATCAGCTTCGACAACGAGGGATCGGACATCTACACGATCATCGAGGTCGATACCCGCGACCGGCCCGGCCTGCTCTACGACCTGACGCAGGCGCTCGCGAACGCCAACATCTCCATCGCGCAGGCCGTGATCGCGACCTACGGCGTGCAGGTCGTCGACAGCTTCTACGTGAAGGACCTGTTCGGCCTGAAGATCGTGTCGAAGTCCAAGCAGGACGCGCTGACCCGCAAGATCCACGCCGCCATCGACCGCGCGGCCGAACGCGCGGGCGCCTGAGGCGGCCGACCGCCCGCATCGCGCCCGCGCCGCCGCCATCGGGGACTGGCGCCGGCGGGCGTGCCTGCGGGAAACAGATCGCCGCCGGAACGGCGAGAGGGCCTTCCGCCCCGTGAGGGGCCGGACCCGCCACCGGAGGGCGACTTGGCCCCTACCGCCCGCGTCCCGCCCGCGCTATCCCGCGCCGCAACGCCGCCCCAACCCGGACCGCAATCATGGCCCCACGCCTCGTCAAGGGCTTCCTCACCGTGGGAGGCTGGACGCTCCTGTCGCGCATCCTCGGCTTCGCGCGCGACATCCTGATCGCGCGCTTCCTCGGCACCGGTGCCGCGGCGGAGGCGTTCTTTGTCGCCTTCTCGCTCCCGAACATGTTCCGCCGCTTCTTCGCCGAAGGCGCGTTCAACATGGCCTTCGTGCCCCTCTACGCCAAGAAGCTCGAGGGCGACGCGACCGAGGCCGACGCCTTCGCGCGCGACGCCGTGGCGGGCATGGTCGTGATCCTCACCGCCTTTACCGCGCTCGGCATCGTGCTCATGCCGCTCCTCGTCTTCGCGATGGCGAGCGGGTTCGCGGAAGACGAGCGCTTCCCCCTCGCCGTGATGTACGGCCGGATCGCGTTTCCCTACATCCTGCTCATCTCGCTCGCCGCCCTCGTTTCGGGCGTGCTCAACTCCAACAACCGCTTTCTCGCCGCCGCCGCGGCGCCCGCGCTCCTCAACGTCGTCTTCATCGTCGCGATGCTCGCGCTCTGGGCCCGCCCGGAACTCTGGGGCTGGCTCGAGGCGCCGACCCGTTCGCGGCTGATCGCGCGCGGCCTGGTCTGGTCGGTCCCGCTCGGCGGGCTGGTGCAGCTCGGCCTCGTCTGGTGGGCCGCCGCGCGGGCCGGGCACCGCCTGCTGCCGCGCCACCGCCCGCGGATGACGCCGGACCTCAAGCGCCTCCTCGTCATCGCCGCCCCCGCCGCGCTCGCCGGCGGCGTGGTGCAGGTGAACCTCCTCGTCGGCCGTCAGGTGGCCAGCTACTTCGACGGCGCGGTGGCGTGGCTGAACTACGCCGACCGCCTCTACCAGCTGCCGCTCGGCGTGGTCGGCATCGCCATCGGCGTCGTCCTGCTGCCCGACCTGTCACGCCGGGTCCGCGCCGGCGACACGGAGGGGCAGCAGCACGCCTATTCCCGCGCCTTCGAGTTCTCCTGGCTCCTGACCCTGCCCTCCGCGGTGGCGCTTCTGGTCGTGCCCCTCCCGCTCGTCGCCGTCCTGTTCGAGCGCGGGGCCTTCGACGTGGACGACACCGCCGCCACCGCGCTCGCGCTGATGATCTACGCCCTGGGCCTGCCCGCCTTCGTCCTCCAGAAGGTGCTGCAGCCGCTCTACTTCGCGCGGGAGGACACGCGCAGCCCGCTGCGCTACGCGATCGTCTCCCTCGTGGTGAACGCCTGCGTGGCGATCGGACTCGCGCCCCTGATCGGCTGGCCCGCCGCCGCGCTCGGCACGACGCTCGCCGCCTGGGCGATGGTCTGGCTGCTCGCGCGCGGGGTGCGCGGACTCGGTGCCGTGGCCGCGCTCGACCGCCGCGCGCGTCGCCGCGCCTGGGGGATCGTGGCGGCCGCGGTCCTGATGGGCGTCGTTCTCTGGGCGCTCAACCTCGCGCTCGGGCCGCTCTTCGGGGGCGCGTGGCGTAGCGTGGCTCTGGCCATCCTCGTGGGCGTCGGGATGGTGTCCTTTTTCGCCTTCGCGCAGCTTCTCGGCGCGTTCCGCATGGCCGAGCTGCGCGGCGCAATCCGCCGTCAGCGCTGACGCAGGCGGTCCCGGATGCGGTGCAGCGCGCCGGGAAACAGGAGCTGCGCGGCGAGATACCCGCTCGCCGCCCCACCGAGATCGGCGCTCCAGTCCGGCACCCAGGCGAGGTTGCGCGCCAGCAGCAGGCCGAAGACCGGCTGTATCGCCAGCAGGAACCCGATCAGAAGGAAGGCCCGCGACGGATCGGCCCGCGTCAGCCCCCGCTGCGTCAGGTAGGTGAACGCCCCGATGAGCCCGTAGGCCGGCGGATAGCCCCCGAAAAGCGGCGACCGCGCGTCGAAGAGCACGAGGTAGACCGCCGCCCCGCCCAGCGCCGCCCCGAAGAAGATCACCAGGATCCGCCAGCCCGGATAGACCGGCGCCACGACGTTGCCCAGCGCCAGCACGAAGACGCAGACCATTGCGGCATGGGTGAAGCTCCCGTGGACGAACGGATAGGCGAAGACCCGCGCCAGCTCGTCGAGGGGCGCCTGCCGCGTCCGCAGCATCCAGTCCCATACATCCGCGCGCACCGACCACGTCTCGAGCGCGGAAAGCCGCCAGCCCACGGCGCCCTGTCCCCCGACGAGGCCGGAGGCGCCCGCCTGAAAGATCAGCTCCACCCCCGCGATCACCAGCGCAAGCGCGACGACGAGGGGCGGCAGGTCGTTGAACGGGTTCGGCGGTCTGGGCTGCATCCGGGCCTCGATTGACGGCATGACCCCCGCCGACTAAGCGATGCCCCGTCCCGAGACCAGCCCTCCGGAGGTTCCGATGCCCCTCTTCACGCCCCGCGTCTTCTCCGGCATCCAGCCCTCGGGCGGCCTGACGCTCGGGAACTACCTCGGCGCGATCACCAAGTTCGTGGACTGGCAGGCGAAGGGCACGCACGCGACGATATTCTGCATGGTCGATCTCCATGCGATCACCGTGCCGCAGGATCCGGCCGCGCTGCGCCGCAACACGCGCGAGCTCTGCGCGGGCTTCCTCGCCTCGGGCATCGACCCGGAACGCTCGATCCTCATCAACCAGAGCCAGGTGCCCGAGCATGCGCAGCTCGCCTGGATCTTCAACTGCGTCGCGCGGATGGGCTGGATGGGCCGGATGACGCAGTGGAAGGACAAGTCCGGCAAGAACGCCGAGGCGGCCTCGCTCGGGCTGTTCGCGTACCCCGCGCTGATGGCCGCCGACATCCTCGTCTACCACGCCACCCACGTCCCCGTGGGCGAGGACCAGAAACAGCATATCGAGCTCACGCGCGACATCGCGGCGAAGTTCAACCACGATTACGGCGTGGACTTCTTTCCGATGACCGAACCGGTGATCGAGGGCGCGGCCACCCGGGTCATGTCCCTGCGGGACGGCACGCGGAAGATGTCGAAATCCGATCCCGTCGATGGCAGCCGGATCAACCTGACCGACGATGCCGACACGATCGCGAAGAAGTTCAGGAAGGCCAAGACCGATCCCGACCCGCTGCCCGGCGAGGCCGGGGCGCTCGAGACGCGGCCCGACGTCCGCAACCTCGTGAACATCTACGCGGCCCTGTCGGGCAGGGACGTCGACGCGGTCCTCCGCGAGAAGGCGGGCGGGCAGCTCGGCCATTTCAAGCAGGATCTGGCCGATCTCGCTGTGGCGAAGCTGGCGCCGATCTCGACCGAGATGGCCCGCCTGATGGACGACCCCGCCGAGATCGACCGCATCCTCGCCCGCGGCGCCGAACGCGCCCGCGCGATCACCGTTCCGATCCTCGAGAAGACCTACGAGATCGTCGGCATGGTGCGCTGACGCGGCCCGCTTCTTTGCTTTGGAAATATCCCCGCCGGAGGCTCCGCCCGCCCGGCGGGCGACACGCTCAGAGCTTCAGGTGCCGCGCCCGCGCCCCCCGCTCGATCGCCGCGGCGTGGAGCGGGTCGATCTCGAACTCGTAGCGGATCTCGCGCAGGAGCTCGAGCTCGGTCTGGTAGACCTGACCGTCCGCCGCGGCCACGTCGCAGGCCAGCGCATAGGCCGTTTCCCGGTGCGACACCGGCAGCGCGTCGCGGATCAGGCCGAGGATCGCGTCGAGCCCGTCCTCTTCCTCCAGAAGGTCGAACACGGTCTGCGCGATGCTTTCCAGCCGGTCCTCGTCGAAATCCGCGAAGATCGGAAGGTGGTTCACGATGGACTGGATCGTCAGGAGCTCCGACGTGCGGATGGTCGCGTCGGAAGCCGAAACGGTGATCATCATCGCGACCAGCGCGTCCTGCGGGGTGAAATCCGGTTCGGCCATCCTGAGCTCCTTCGCCTTCCTCGTTTATTGACGGCGCGGCGGTGGGGCAATAGTTGCGGACCGCTTCCGATCCCGAGGACGATCCCATGACCAGCTTGCGCGACGCGGCGATGACATCGAAGGCCTGGCCGTTCGAGGAGGCGCGTCGCCTGCTGAAACGCGCCGAGGCGCAGTCGAAGGACCACGTCCTCTTCGAGACCGGCTACGGCCCCTCCGGCCTGCCGCATATCGGCACCTTCGGCGAGGTCGCGCGCACCACGATGATCCGCCGGGCGCTCAACGTCATCAGCGACGTGCCCACCCGGCTCGTCTGCTTTTCCGACGACCTCGACGGGATGCGCAAGGTTCCCGAGAACGTGCCGAGCCCGCCCGCCCTGCGCGAGCATCTGCAGAAGCCGCTCACCGACGTGCCCGACCCGTTCGGCACGCACGAGAGCTTCGGCGCGCACAACAACGCCCGCCTGCGCCGTTTTCTCGACACGTTCGGCTTCGAGTACGAGTTCATCTCCGCCACCGAGTTCTACCGCTCGGGCCGGTTCGACGACGTGCTCCGCCGCGCCGCGGAGCGCTACGACGACCTGATGGCGATCATGCTGAAGTCCCTGCGCGACGAGCGGCGCCAGACCTACTCGATCTTCCTGCCGATCCACCCGGAGACGGGGCGCGTCCTTTACGTGCCGATGACGCATGTGGACGGACGCGACGGCACCGTGACCTTCGACGACGAGGACGGCCGCGAATGGACGCTGCCCGTCACCGGCGGCAACGTGAAGCTGCAATGGAAGCCGGATTTCGGCGCCCGCTGGGCCGCGCTCGGCGTGGATTTCGAGATGTACGGCAAGGACCACGCCGCCAACACCCCGATCTACGACGGCATCTGCCGCACGCTGGGTGGCCGGCCGCCGGAGCACTTCACCTACGAGCTTTTCCTCGACGAGGGCGGCCACAAGATCTCCAAGTCCTCGGGCAACGGCCTTTCCATCGACGAATGGCTGACCTACGCGGCCACCGAGTCGCTGTCCTATTTCATGTACCAGAAGCCCAAGACGGCGAAGCGGATGCATTTCGACGTCATCCCCAAGGCGGTGGACGAGTACCACCAGCAGCTCCGCGCCTATCCCGGGCAGGACGAGGCAAAGCGGGCCGCGAATCCGGTCTTCCACATCCATTCCGGCGACGTGCCGCAAAGCGACATGGTCGTGCCCTTTTCCATGCTCCTCAACCTCGCCTCCGTCGCGGGGGCCGAAAGCAAGGACGCGCTTTGGGGCTTCATCCGCCGCTACGCGCCCTCCGCCTCGCCCGAGGCGAACCCGCAGCTCGACCGGGCGGCCGCGGGGGCGGTGCGCTACTACAACGATTTCGTGGCCCCCGCGAAGGTGTTCCGCCTGCCCAGCGACCCCGAACGCGCGGCGCTCACCGAGCTTCGCGACCGGCTGCGCGACTGGGACGGCCCCGTGGACGACGAGGCGCTGCAGGGCGTGGTCTACGAGGTCGGCCGCGAGCGGTTCGACCCGATGCGCGACTGGTTCCGCGCGCTCTATCAGGTGCTCCTCGGCGCTGATCAGGGGCCGCGCTTCGGCGGCTTCATCGCGCTCTACGGCGTGACGGAGACGGCCGATCTCATCGACCGCGCGCTGGCCGGCGAGCTTGTGGGAAACTCCGCGACCGTTTGATCCGTGTTTTTGGCGATCTAGGATCGTCACGGACAGCGGAGGATACGGCATGAAGGGCTTACTGACGGGGCTGATGCTCCTTGCCGGCGCGGCGCAGGCCGACGAGGCGGCAATCCGGGGCGTGATCGACGGCCAGCTCGAGGCATTCAGGTCCGACGACGTCGCGACCGCCTTCACCTTCGCCGCGCCCGGCATCAGGGATATTTTCCGCAACCCGCAGGTCTTCGGCCGCATGGTGCGCGAGGGCTATCCGATGGTGTGGCGGAACGGCCGGATCCAGTATCTCGAAGCCACCGGGGACGGGTCCGGCTGGCGGCAGGAAGTTCTCATCACCGACGCGGCCGGACGCCTTCACACCCTCGCCTACACCATGGTGGAGACGCCCGACGGCTGGAAGATCGCGGGCGTCGAGATCCTGCGCGACCCCGGCGTCGGCGTCTAGGCCCCGCCGCCACGGAACCTGATTGGCCGACCGGAGGCGCCGTCACCACTTGTCCGTGACGCGGCCCGATCCCGCTGACCACATCGTCCGTCGGGTCCGACGCGCCAAGCCCCGCTCGGCCGCAGGGATCGGGCGGCCCCCGTCCGCCCCCGTGGACGGGGCCGCCCTCTCCGCTCCACACGCCCGGGCCGCCTGCCTGCGCTTCCTCAGGCCGACGACGCGACCCGGCGTGTTAACGAATCTTCAAGCGAATCACGGCAGATTGAGGACCACGGCGCGGCGAAGTCGCGACCGTCACCCACAAGAGGGCCGCCCCGGTGAAATCCGCGGCGGCCCCTGGTTCTTCCGCTACCGCCGAACGCGCCATCGCAGGGCCCGCGCCGCCGATAGCGGGGTCGCGAGCGCCTCCCGCAGGATCGCCAGGAGCGTGGCCCGCCACGGGGCCCGGCCGACCGCGCCCGAGACCCGCGCCCGCCTGCCCATCAGCCGCAGCGTGAGCCAGGCCCGCGGCAGGTGCCAGCGGTTCGACACCAGCACGATCACCGCCCCCGGCGGGACGAGGGCGAGCGCGCGGCGGAGGTTGTCGAACGTCGTGGCCGACCGGTCCTCGATCACCAGCGCGGCCCCGGGCACGCCCGCCGCCCGGGCGAGCCGGGCGGCCACCACCGCCTCCGCCGCGCCGTGCCGCCCCACACCGCCGGTCAGCACGATCCGATCCACCCGGCCCGACCGCCAGAGCGCGAACGCATGCGCCGTGCGCAACGCCAGCGTCGGCGACGCGGAGCCATCCGGGGCGACCGCCGCCCCGAGGACGACGGCACAGGTTTCGACGTCGCCTTCGTTCATGCCGCCTTCTGCGCCCGTTCCCCTGACGGGAACAAGGGCGCCGCCCCCCACGGCCCGCTGGACGCCGCCCCGCCCCGCCCCTATCAAAGCGCGGAGCAGCGAGGGAGGCATGGCATGGCATTCGGCAAGCGGGTCCGCACCTGGTTCGACGGGACGTGGCACGACGGCGACGTTCCGATCATGCGGGCGGCCGACCACGGCAGCTGGCAGGGATCTTCCGTCTTCGACGGGGCCCGCCGGTTCGAGGGGCTGATGCCGGACCTCGACCGCCACTGCGCGCGGATCAACCGCTCGGCGGAGGCGCTGATGCTGAAGCCCACGATGAGCGTGGAGCGGATGCTCGAACTGATCGCCGAGGGACTCGAAGCCTTCGCCCCCGACGACGCGATCTACATCCGGCCGATGTACTGGGGCATCCACGGCAGCGAGCTGGGCCTCGTCCCCTCGCGGGAAGAGACGGGCTTCGCGATCTGCCTCGAACACGTGCCGATGTACGGCCCCGAAAAGACCACGACGCTGACGACGACGCGATTCCGCCGCCCGGTGCTGGAGGATGCGGTCTGCGACGCCAAGGCCGGCTGCCTCTACCCGAACAACGCGCGCATGCTGGCCGAGGCGCACCGGAAGGGCTTCGGCAACGCGCTGGTCGCCGATGCGATGGGCAACGTGGCCGAAAGCGCCACCTCCAACGTCTTCATGGTCAAGGATGGCGAGGTCTTCACCCCGATCCCCAACGGCACCTTCCTGTCGGGCATCACCCGCGCACGGCACATCGCGAACCTCGCCGCCGACGGGAGCCGCGTGCACGAGACGGTGCTGACCTTCGACGATTTCCGCGACGCCGACGAGGTGTTCCTGTCGGGCAACCTCACCAAGGTCACGCCGGTCACGGCCTTCGACGACCGCTCCTACCAAATCGGCCCGGTGACGCGGCGGGTGCGGGAGATGTACTGGGATTGGGCGCGCTCGGCCGCCTGACCCTGCGCGTCCTGCGGGCGCTGCCGCTCGGCCTGTCGCTCGCGGCGACGCTCTGGGCGCTCTCCGCCAACCCCTTCGCCGCGCCGTTCGTGGAACGGGGCCGCACCGAGCTCGCGCTCGCGCTGGAACGGGAGGTGCGGCGCACGGCGACGACGGCGTGGGTCGCGGCCGCGCTGGACGCCGCGGTCGCGGCCGGCGACGTGGACCGCGCGGCCATGCTGATCGACCTGGCGCGCGACCTCGACCGGCCGGTGGATGTCGCGGCGGCGGAGTCGATGATCGCATCGCGCTCCGGCTGGCTCGCCAGCGCGGGCGACTGCGCCGCCTGCATGGCCGACGCCGCCACCTGCCCCACGCTGGCGCAGCTCGGCGCCTGCGCGGTGCCCTTCGAACTTTCCCCGCTCGGCGACGCCAACGCGCTGCGCCGCGCCGCGCAAGCCTGGATGACGGGGAATGACGTGGACGAGCTCGATGCGGGGCTGGCGCTGCTCGGCCTCGGCGCGACGGGGGCGATCGTGCTCTCCGGCGGCGCCTCGGCCCCGGTGAAGGCCGGTGCGGGGCTTCTCCGGCTCGCGCGCCGCATCGGCAGCCTTTCGCCCGGCCTTGCGCGCGCGCTTCGCGTGCCGATCCGCTGGGACGCCGTGCCGGACTACCTGCGCGGCTCGGCCCGGCTTGCCGACGTGACCGACGCGGCGGCGCTCGCGCGGGTCTCGGGCGTGGCGGCCGATATGGGCCGGGTGCGCGACGCGACCTCCACCGCGGAGGCGCTGCGTCTCGCGCGGCTCGTCGACACGCCCGAAGACGCGTCCCGCCTTGCCCGCGTGGCGGAGGCGGCCGGGCCCCGCACGACGCGCAGCTTCGCCGTTCTGGGCAAGGGCCGGGTGTTCCGCGCGACGGTGCGGCTCGGCCGGCTCGCGGCGGGGACGCTCGTGCTCCTTTGGCTCACGCTGCTGCAAGCGGGGCTCGTGCTGGCGAGCTGGACCGGACGGACGGTCTGGCGCACCCTCCTGCCCGCGCCGGCCGCGTCCCGCGCGCCGCCCCGGCGCCGGACCCCGCGCCTCGGCCCCGCGGGGCCGCGACCGCCGAGGTAGGGCGGAGTGTGTGGACAGGCGGCGGCGGGACGGGCAAAGCTGTGGCCCGATCAAAGACCCGCGAGGAGACGATGCGCAAATTCCTGGTCGTGCTCGACGACACCCGCGAATGCCTCAACGCCATGCGCTTCGCCGCGCTGCGGGCGGAGCATACCGGCGGCGGCATCGAGGTCCTCGCCGTGATCCCGCCGGAGGACTTCAATCACTGGATCGGCGTGGGCGACATCATGCGGGAGGAGG
Source organism: uncultured Jannaschia sp. (assembly GCF_947494025.1). Classification (GTDB taxonomy): domain Bacteria; phylum Pseudomonadota; class Alphaproteobacteria; order Rhodobacterales; family Rhodobacteraceae; genus Jannaschia. Next base: position 44,646 of record NZ_CANLTQ010000003.1, on the reverse strand, counting down.
CGCGCGAGCGGATCGTGGCGCATTTCGAGGTCTTCGCGAAATGGATGCGCGACCGGCACGGGCTCGAGCCGCACTTGGTGATCCGGGAGGGGGAACCGGTGACGGAGATCCTCGCGCAGGTGGTCGACGACCCGCAGATCGGCGTGCTCGTCCTGGGCGCGAGCGCGGAGGGCAAGGATCCGGGCCCGCTGGTGACGCAGCTTACCCGGAGCGCGGGCGACCTGCCGGTGCCGGTCACCATCGTTCCGGGCAACCTGACGCGGGAACAGCTCGAGGACATCGCCTGACCGGCGTGCCCCGTCCGCGATCGACGCTTTCGTCGCAATCGTTTGCGAACCCTTGCGAGGGTTACGAAAGGATTTCGTTTACCTTCGGCGTGAACCCGGCACGGCCGCACAGGTCGGGGTACTCCGCCACGGATCGGTGCGGGCGAATAAATCAAGCTGGCTTACGAATTCCCGCAAAGGGCCGTGGCGCGATCGCACGTCCTTTGTCCGGATATGCACTTTAGAACCGTTCCAACTTCTTGACACAGGCCCGACCCGGGCGCAGATAGGGAGCCTGACCCGGAGGCGAGACATGTTCATCCAGACCGAGACCACGCCGAACCCCGCGACGCTCAAGTTCCTGCCCGGACAATCCGTGCTGGAGCAGGGCACGGCGGACTTTCCCGATGCGAAGGCCGGCGCGCCCTCGCCGCTCGCCCGCCGCATCTTCGCGGTGGACGGTGTGACCGGGGTGTTCCTCGGCAATGACTTCGTGACCGTCACCAAGGGCGAGGGCACCGCCTGGGACCATGCGAAGCCCGCGATCCTCGGGGCCATCATGGAACATTACCAGTCCGGCGAGCCGGTCATGGAGGGTGCGACGGAGGCCGCGCACGGCACCGCCCATGACGAGGCCGACAGCGCCATCGTCGGCCAGATCACCGAGCTTCTCGATACCCGCGTCCGCCCGGCGGTCGCGCAGGACGGCGGCGACATCACGTTCCACGGCTTCGAGCGCGGCGTCGTCTATCTCCGGATGCAGGGTGCCTGCGCCGGCTGCCCGTCGTCCACGATGACGCTGAAGATGGGGATCGAGAACCTGCTGCGGCACTACATCCCCGAAGTGACCGAGGTCCGCCCTGTCGGCATCTGATCGCCTCGTCCTCGGGTTCGACACGTCGGCCGCGCATTGCGCGGCCGCTCTCGTCTCGGGCGACCGCGTTCTCGCCACCCGCGTCGAGGCGATGCGGACGGGCCAGGCGGAGCGATTGATGCCGCTTCTGGAGGAGGTGCTGGCGGAGGCCGGCGCGGGCTGGCACGACCTCGCGGCGCTCGGCATCGGCACGGGGCCCGGCAACTTCACCGGCACGCGGATCGCCGTGGCCGCCGGGCGGGGCCTCGCGCTGGGGCTCGGCATCCCGGCGGAGGGCGTGACCGTGCCGGAGGCCTATGCGGAGGACCGCGACGTGATCGTCTGCCTGCCCGGCCCACGCGACATGGTGCATCTCAGTCATGCCGGCGAGATCGTGACGACGGAGGGCACGATCCCGCCCGGCTGGTCCGCGCCGCTGACCGGGCCGGCGGCGGAGGCGCTGGGCGCGACGACGGGACGTGTCGTGGTGGCGGCTCCGGATCTCGCCACCGCCATCGCGCGGATCGCCGCCCGGCGGGCGGCCCCGGGGCGGCCCCGACCCGCGCCCTATTATCTTCGCCCGGCCGACGCGGCCCCGCCCGCCGACGCGCCGCCCGCGATCCTGCCGTGACGCCCGCGGAGATGGCGGCGCTGCACGCCGGGGCCTTCGACGGTGCGACCCGCTGGTCGGCGGTGGCCTTCGCCGCGACGCTGGCCGAGCCAGGCGCCTTCGCCGTCGCCGCCCCCGGCGGGTTCGCCGTGGGGCGTGTCACGCTCGACGAGGCGGAGCTCCTGACGCTCGTGGTGGCGCCGGCGCAAAGGCGGCGGGGCCGGGCCCGCACCCTTCTGGGGGATTTCGCGGCGGCGGCGCGGGAGCGGGGCGCACGGACGGCCTTTCTGGAGGTGGCGGCCGACAACGGGGCGGCGCGCGCGCTCTACGACGCATCGGGCTGGCGCGAAGTCGGGCGGCGGCGCGGCTATTACGGCGGCACGGACGCCCTGATCCTCGTCACATCATTCTGACGAGGGGTCAGATCCCCGACAGGGCGGTTGACCTTCCCGGCCCCCTGCGGCCTTATCCGATGCATCAATCGCGGCGCGAGGGGTTCGGACGGGCCGACGCGCGCCCTTCGACGGGAGTGACACATGACCATCCTCAAGACCCTGACGGGGGCCTCGGCGGCGCTCGCCCTGAGCGCCGGGGCGGTTCTGGCCGAGCCGGGCCTGATCATCGACCTCGGCGGCAAGTTCGACAAGAGCTTCAACGAATCCGCCTATAACGGCGCGCAGCGCTGGGTCGAGGAGATGGGCGGCGACTACGTCGAGACCGAGCTCGCCAACGAGGCGCAGCGCGAGCAGACGATGCGCCGCATGGCCGAGCGCGGCGCGAACCCGGTCGTCGTGCTGGGCTTCGCCAACGCCTCCACGCTGGAGGCGGTGGCCCCCGACTATCCGGACACCGATTTCGTCATCGTCGACAGCGTCGTCGAGCAGCCGAACGTGAAATCCATCGTCTTTTCCGAGCACGAGGGCAGCTACCTCGTCGGCATGATGGCCGCGATGGCCTCCGAGACGGGCACCGTGAGCTTCATCGGCGGCATGGACGTGCCGCTCATCTCCAAGTTCGCCTGCGGCTACGCGCAGGGCGCCAAGGCGGCAAACCCGGAGATCGACGTGATCGTCAACATGACGGGCACCACGCCGACCGCGTGGAACGACCCGGTCAAGGGCGCCGAGCTCACCCGCTCGCAGATCAGCCAGGGCTCCGACGTGGTCTACGCGGCCGCGGGCGGCACCGGGATCGGCGTACTGCAGGCGGCGGCGGATGCCGACATCCTGTCGATCGGCGTCGACAGCAACCAGAACCACCTGCATCCGGGCGAGGTGCTGACCTCCATGGTGAAGCGGGTCGACAACGCGGTCTACGACGCCTTTGTGGCGGGCGAGGCCGGAGAGCTCGAGCCCGGCGTGGAAGTGATGGGCCTCGAGAACGACGGGGTCAGCGTGGCGGTCGACGAGAACAACGAGGAACTGGTGACCGAGGACATGATGGCGGCCATCGACGAGGCGCGCGCGCAGATCGCGGCGGGCGAGATCGAGGTGCACGACTACCTGTCCGACAACAGCTGCCCGGCATTCTGATGGCGGAGGCGGGTCATCCCGGCGAAGCGCTCCTGAGGCTCCTGTCGGCCTGGAACGAGGCGGATGCGGAGGCCCGCGCGGCGATCCTGAACGAGGCCTTCGCGGCCTCGTTCACCTACGAGGACCCGCATGCCCCGGCCCCGATCACCGAGGCCGAGGGGATGGCGGGGTATCTGAAGGTCTTCCGCGACAACCTGCCCGACGCCGTCCTGCTACCGGTCGGCACGCCGCAGGTGACGCACCGCACCGCGCTGGTGCGGGCGCGGATCGACCGGGCGGGCGAGCCCTTCGCACGGCTGGTCTATGTCGGCACGCTGGACGAGGACGGCCTCGTCCACGTCGCGGGCTTCGTGGAAAGCGAATGAGCCCGGCCGGGAACGGGGGCGATGCCGCGCTGGCCATCGAGCTGCGCGGCATCTCCAAGGCGTTCGGGCCGGTCCAGGCCAACCGCGACATTTCCATCCAGGTGCGCCGCGGCACGATCCACGGCATCATCGGCGAGAACGGCGCGGGCAAGTCGACGCTGATGTCGATTCTCTACGGCTTCTACCGGGCCGATGCCGGCGAGATCCTGATCGGCGGGCGGCGGGTCGAGATCCCCGACAGTCAGGCCGCGATCCGGGCGGGGATCGGGATGGTGTTCCAGCACTTCAAGCTGGTGGAGAACTTCACCGTGCTGGAGAACGTCGTCCTCGGCGCGGAGGACGGGCGGCTTCTGAAGCCGTCGCTGGCCAAGGCGCGGCGGCTCCTGAAACAGCTCGCCGACGATTACGAGATGGACGTGGACCCCGAGGCGGTGATCGAGGATCTGGGTGTCGGCCAGCAACAGCGGGTGGAGATCCTGAAGGCGCTCTACCGTGAGGCCGACATCCTCATCCTCGACGAACCGACGGGCGTGCTGACGCCGGCGGAGGCGGACCATCTGTTCCGCATTCTGCGCGGGCTTCGCGACGAGGGGAAGACGATCATCCTCATCACCCACAAGCTGCGCGAGATCATGGAGATTACCGACACCGTCTCGGTCATGCGGCGGGGCGAGATGACGGCCACCGTGCGGACCGCCGAGACCTCGCCCGAGGAACTGGCCGAGCTGATGGTCGGGCGCAAGGTGCTGCTCCGCGTCGACAAGGCGCCGGCGACGCCGCGCGACGTGGTGCTGGAGGTGCGGAACCTGCGCGTCGTGGACGAGCAGAAGGTGGAGCGGCTGCGCGGCATTGACCTGACGATCCGCAGGGGCGAGATCCTCGGGATCGCGGGCGTGTCGGGCAACGGCCAATCCGAGCTTCTGGAGGTGCTGGGCGGCTACGCGAACGGCACCGGGACGATCCGCATGAATGGCCGGGAGATCGATCTGACGGGCAGCGCGAGCAACGCGCGGACCCGGCGCGCGCGCGGCATCGCCCACGTCCCGGAGGACCGGCAGCGCGAGGGGCTGGTGATGGATTACAGTGCCTGGGAGAACGTGGCCTTCGGCTACCATTCCGATCCGCGCTTCAGCTCCGGCCTGTTCATGGATCACGCGGCGATGCGCGCCGATTGCGACGACAAGATGCACCGCTTCGACGTGCGTCCCCCCGACCCGACGCTCGCCGCCAAGAACTTCTCCGGCGGCAACCAGCAGAAGATCGTGCTGGCGCGCGAGATCGAGCGGAACCCCGACCTGCTGATGATCGGGCAGCCGACGCGGGGCGTGGATATCGGCGCCATCGAGTTCATCCACGAACAGATCGTCGCCCTGCGCGATCAGGGCAAGGCGATCCTCCTCGTCTCGGTGGAGCTCGACGAGATCATGGCGCTCTCGGACCGGATCGCGGTGATGTTCGACGGCCGCATCATGGGCGAGCGCCTGCCGGACGAGACCGACCAGCGGGAGCTCGGCCTCCTGATGGCGGGAATGGCGGGAGAAGCAGCATGAACGACGCGCTGCCGAAATGGGCCGACATCGCACTGATCCCGCTCCTGAACCTGACGCTCGCGCTGATCGTTTCCGGACTGGTCGTGCTGTTCATCGGCGAGGATCCGTTCGAGGTCCTATCGCTGCTGGTCGAGGGGGCCGTGGGGTCGGCGGACGGGTGGAGCTACACGCTCTACTACGCGACGAACTTCATCTTCACGGGCCTCGGCGTCGCGGTGGCGTTCCACGCGCGGCTCTTCAACATCGGTGGCGAGGGGCAGGCCATGCTGGGCGGCCTCGGCGTGGCGCTGGCGCTTCTCTACGTGCCGTGGCCGCACTGGTCGCTGGCGTTGCTGGCGGCGGTGGCGGGGGCGGCGCTGTTCGGGGCGGCCTGGGCGGCGATCCCGGCCTGGTTGCAGGCCCGGCGGGGCAGCCACATCGTCATCACGACCATCATGTTCAACTTCATCGCCTCGGCGCTGATGGTCTATCTGCTTTCCCGCGTCCTGCTGGTGCCCGGCGCCGGCGGTTCGCCCGAAACGGCGCGGTTCGCGGCCGAGGCGAACCTGCCGGGCATAGGCGACCTTTACGCGCTCCTGGGCTGGGGCTGCGTCGAGCGGCCGATCGCCTCGGTCTGCCGCGCACCGCTCAACATCGCCTTCCTGCTGGCCCTGCTGGCGAGCGTCGGGGTCTGGGCACTGCTCTGGCGAACGCGGCTCGGCTACGAGATCCGCGCCTTCGGCCATTCCGAGCCGGCCGCCCTCTATGCCGGCATCTCGCCTACCAGGATCATCATGATGGCGATGCTGATCTCGGGCGGGCTCTGCGGGCTGATGGCGATCAACGCGGTGATGGGCGAGGCCGAGCGGCTGGTCATCGACCCGGTGCAGGGGGCGGGCTTCGTCGGCATCGCCGTGGCGTTGATGGGGCGGTCGCATCCGATCGGGATCTGCCTCGCCGCGCTGCTCTTCGGAATGCTCTATCAGGGCGGGGGCTATGTCGAGTTCGACATCCCCGCCATCTCGCGCGAGATGATCTTGGTGATCCAGGCGCTGGTGATCCTCTTCACCGGGGCGCTCGACAACATGGTGCGCGTGCCGATGGAGGCGCTGTTCCTGACCCGCCGCCGCCCGGAGCCGGCCCTGCCTTTGACCGCGACGCGGTCCGACGGCGACCCCAAGGACCGGCAGGTGGAACCGTGACGGAGGCGGGCTGACATGGATCTCTTGGACGTCATTCAGATCCTCGATTCGACGCTCCGGCTCGCGACGCCGCTGCTCTTCGCCTGTCTTGCCGGGCTCTTCAGCGAGCGGGCGGGGATCGTCGATATCGGGCTCGAGGGCAAGATGCTGGCCTCCGCCTTTCTGTCGGCCGCGGCGGCGAGCTACACCGGCAATGTCTGGCTCGGCTGCCTCGCGGGGATCGGCGCGTCGCTTCTGCTGGCGGCGATCCACGGGGTCGCGTCGATCACCTTCCGCGGCAATCAGCTCATTTCCGGAGTGGCGATCAACTTCCTCGCCTCCGGCCTGACCGTGGTGGTGGGCGAGGCGTGGTTCGGGCTTGGCGGGCGCACGCCGCAACTGATGGGCGCGGGCCGGTTCCAGGAGATCGACCTGCCTTTCGCGCAGGAAATCCGGGACGTCCCGCTGCTCGGGCCGATCTACGCGGACCTCCTGTCGGGGCATTCGGCGCTCGTCTATATCGGGCTCCTTTGCGTGCCGCTCACTTGGTGGATTCTCTACCGGACGCGGTTCGGCCTGCGCTTGCGCGCCGTGGGCGAGAACCCGGCGGCGGTGGACACAGCCGGCGTGTCGGTGGCGGGGCTGCGCTACGCGGCAGTGATGATCTGCGGCGTTCTGACCGGCCTCGCCGGCGCCTATCTCGCGACCGCGCTTTCGGCCGGGTTCGTCAAGGAGATGTCGGCGGGGCGCGGCTTCATCGCGCTGGCCGCGCTGATCTTCGCGAAGTGGCGACCGTGGTACGCGCTCGGCGCGACGCTGCTCTTCGGCCTGCTGGAGGCGCTCGGCAACCGGTTCCAGACGATCCAGGTCTTCGACGTGACTGTGCCGACGCAGTTCATGCAGGCCCTGCCCTACATCCTGACCGTGGTGATCCTCGCGGGGTTCGTCGGGCGTGCCATCCCGCCGCGCGCCGGCGGCGAGCCTTACGTCAAGGAACGATAAGGCCAAAGACAGGGCGCCGATAGCGCCAGCGGCCGGCCGGGCCGAGCTTTGCGGCATCCGGGTTCCGGGCGGGGTTTGACAGACTTCGCGCAAGGCCGTTTAGAGAAGACACCGCCCCGCGAGGTGCCCCGGTGCAAATCTACCTCCCGATCGCCGAAGTCTCGGTCAACGCCTTTCTCCTTTTGGGGTTGGGCGGACTGGTCGGCATCCTTTCGGGGATGTTCGGGGTGGGCGGCGGGTTCCTCCTGACGCCGCTGCTGTTCATGATCGGCATCCCGCCCGCCGTCGCGGTGGCCACCGGGACGAACCAGATCGTCGCGTCCAGCATCTCCGGCGTTCTGGCGCATTTCCGGCGACGGACCGTCGATCTCAGGATGGGGACGGTGCTGCTGATCGGCGGCCTGATCGGCGCGGCGCTCGGGGTCCAGATCTTCTCGGTCCTGCGCGACCTCGGTCAGGTCGATCTGCTGGTCAGCCTCTGCTACGTGCTGTTCCTCGCGGTGATCGGCGCGCTGATGTTCGTCGAGAGCCTGAACGCCATCCGCCGCGCGCGCTCGACGGGTCCGGCCGCCCGGACCGTGCGCCGGCAGCGCAAGTGGATCCACGTCCTGCCCTTCAAGATGAAGTTCCGGGCGAGCGGCCTCTATATCAGCGTCATCCCGCCCCTGGTCGTCGGCCTGCTGGTCGGCGTGCTCGCGGCGATCATGGGCGTGGGCGGCGGCTTCATCATGGTACCGGCGATGATCTACCTGCTCGGCATGCCGACCAAGGTCGTGATCGGCACGTCGCTGTTCCAGATCATCTTCGTCACCGCCTTCACCACGCTCCTGCACGCGATGACGAACTACACGGTCGACATGGTGCTCGCCGTCCTGCTGCTCGTCGGCGGCGTGATCGGGGCGCAGTTCGGCACCCGGATCGGGACGCGGCTCAAGGCCGAGCAGCTTCGCATCCTGCTCGCCACGATGGTCCTCGTCATGTGCGGCAAGCTGGCGCTCGACCTCCTGCTGGAGCCGTCGGAGCTCTACTCCATCGGGGTGGACGGATGATCCGGGCGCTCCTGCTCTTCCTCGCGATCGCGGTTCCGGGGCGCGCGGAAGAGATCGTCGCCGATCTGAGCCAGGACCGCGTTTCGATCTCCACCAATTTCGACGGCTCGGAAATCCTGATCTTCGGGGCGATCCGGCGCGACGCCCCCCGCAGCTTCGACAGCAAGATGTCGATCGTCATCACCGTGGAAGGGCCGCGCGAGGACGTTACCGTCCGACGCAAGAACCGCGTTCTGGGCATCTGGGTCAATGCGGACAGCGTCGAGATGGAGAACGTGCCCAGCTTCTACGCCGTCGCATCCAGCCGGCCGCTCGCCGAGGCGCTGAGCGCCGAGGAGGATCTGCGCTGGCGGATCACGACGCGGCGCGCGCTGACCGCGCCCGAACGGATGCGGCTGGCGCGGTGGGAGCCGCAATTCCTGAACGCGCTCGTCCGGGTCAACACGGCGGCCGGCGCCTACACGACGTCGGAGGATGGGGTCGACCTCCGCGAGGGAACGCTGTTCTCGACCAGCATCGCCCTGCCGGCCTCGCTGACCGAGGGCAACTACACCACCCGCATCTATCTGACCCGGGACGGTCGGGTGACGGACAGCCACGCGACGGCGCTCTACGTCCAGAAGGTCGGGCTGGAGCGGTTTCTCTACGTCCTCGCGCACGAGCAGCCGCTGATCTACGGCTGCCTGTCGCTTCTCATCGCCATCGCGGCCGGCTGGGGCGCATCCGCGATCTTCCGCTACACGCGGCTCTGAGACGGCTTGACGGGGGCCTTGACCCCATCCGGGGCCAGACGTTGCCCTCCCGCCATCTCGTCCCCCCGCTCCAGAAGCGTCCGAGGTCCACCCCGACGCTACCCCCGCCCGACGTAAGGCATCGCGTTCGCCATGATCGTCATGGTCAGCACGTTCGTGTCCGCCGGCAGTTCCGCCATGTGCAGCACGGCCCGCGCGGCATCCTCGACCGCCATCATCGGCACGCCGTCCCGCCCGGCCGTCCGCTGCGCCGCGTCAATCCCCTCGAGAAGGGGCGTGCGCGCGTTGCCGATGTCGATCTGGCCGCAGGCGATGCCGAGCGACCGGCCGTCGAGCGCGAGCTGTCGCGTGAGCCCGGTGATCGCGTGCTTCGTGACGGTATAGGTGACGGCGCCCTCGCGCGGGACATGCGCGCTGATCGAGCCGTTGTTGACGATCCGCCCCCCGCCCTGCCCCCGCATGACGCGATAGGCCGCGCGGGCCATCAGAAACATGCCCGTCAGGTTGACCGAGACCGCGCGGGACCAGTTCTCGACCGAGGTCTCGTCGATGTGGGCGGCGGGGACAAAGATACCGGCATTGTTGAAGAGCACGTCGAGCCGCCCGGACGCCGCGACGAAGCGGGCGACGACGTCCTCGACCTCGGCGGGCACGGCGACGTCGCCCGGCAGGACATGCGCGGCGGCGTGATCGCCCGCCACCTCGCGCAGCGCGTCCTCGCGCCGGGCCATGAGGCCGACGGTCCAGCCGGCCTCAAGGAAGAGCCGCGCGGTCGCGGCGCCGATGCCGGAGGACGCGCCGGTCACGAGGATGGTTCGGGTCATTCGGGCTGCTCCTCCTTCAGAGCGAGCGGCACGCGCTCGGGCTTCAGATCCGACGTGTCGAGCGCGGCGCGGGGCTTGGCCAGCGCGTAGCGCCGCACCCAGATCACCCGGTTCACCGCGCGCGTGATCGCGACATAGGCGAGACGCTTCCAGAGATGCTGCCCCGCCTCGACCCGGCCCGCGCGGCTGGCGGCGAAAAGGTCGGGGGCGAAGACCTGCACCGCGTCCCATTGCGAGCCCTGCGCCTTGTGGGTCGTGACCGCCGCGCCGTGAAGGAACGCGGCGCCCATCCGTGCGGCGAAGGGAAGGAACGGTTCGTCCTCGTCCGGGTGCTCGATCTTCACGATGGAACTGACGCTGATCTCCGGATCGGGGGCGCCGACGACGTGGAGTTTGGAGAAACCGGGCTTGCGGCCGGGTCCGAGATAGACGACCTGCGCTCCCTTGATGAGGCCCCGCGCTTCGAGGTCGATCCGGCGCTTGCGGTGCTTCAGCGGAAGCTCGAGCCCGTCGCAGATGAGCGGCTCCCCCGGCAGAAGCTGCGTGTCGTCGGCGCCGAAGGCGCTGCGGAAGGCGCGGATCATGCGGATGCGGGTGGCGTTGCGCCAGACAAGCACCGGGGAGCGAGCCATCAGGTCGCTGTCCACGCGAGCCGCCACCTGCACGCGCTCGTCGCGCGCGGCCGCGTCCTCGATCATCCGCTCGAAGGTGTCGAAGTCGAGGTCCGGGTCGCCGAGCGCGTGGGCCAGATCGAGGATCGGGCTGTCGGCGGCCTGCCGGTGGACGCGCTCGAGGTGAAGAAGGGATTCCCCTTCGAAGCGGTCGAACACCATGCGGCCCGACTGGTTCACAGGGGCGAGCTGCGCGGGGTCGCCGAACAAGACGAGGGTGGGAAAGATCTCGCGCAGATCCTCGTATTGCTTGTCGTCGAGCATGGAGGATTCGTCAACGAAGCCGATGTCGAGGGGTGAGTCGCGGCGCTTCCAGCCGGTAATGAAGTCCGATCCCCGCAGACCCGCCGCGGCGAGCGCTCCGGGCACGGAGGACGTTTCCTCGTAGACGCGCCGGGCGCGGTCCATCGCCTCCTCGCTCAGACCCTCCACGGTCGGGCGATCCGCGTCGCCCGCGAGCCATTCGGCGAGACGCTCGTATTCGGGATCGTAGACGGGGGTGTAGAGGATGCGGTGGATGGTGGTGGCCGGCACGCCGCGGTTCCGCAGGACGCTCGCCGCCTTGTTGGTCGGGGCGAGCACGGCGAGGCTGCGCCGGTCCTTCCGTTTGCGCTCGTAATCGCCGGTGACGAGGTCGAGACCCGTGTCGCGCAGCTTCCGGACAAGCTCGGCGAGGAGCAGGGTCTTGCCGGATCCGGCCTTGCCGGTCACGGCGATCACCCGGCTCTCCTCGTCCGGCCGTTTGCCGGCGGTGCCGTCCGCGAGCGCGATGCCGCTGTCGGACAGAATGCCGGCGATGCGATCCCAGGCATGGGCCTGATCGGGAGAGAGCGATGGGGCGATGGTATCCACCGCCCCCTTCTATAGGGTCAGGCGGCGACGGGAAGAGGCAGGTCGACCAGGGCTTCCTCGAACAGCGCCCGCAACGCGCGCGCCTCGATCCCGGTATCGGCGCAGAGCTTCTCGTGCACCTCCTCCGAAAACGTCCAGAGTCCCGCCGCGATCCCGTCGGCATGGCCAAGTAGTTCCGGGCTCCAGCCGAGGCGGCGGTAGACCCGCATCATCGGCCGGTCGAAGACGCCGATCGACTGACGGACCCCGATCGCGAGCCCGACCTCCGAGGCCGCGAGGAGAAGCATCTGCGCGACGCTGCCGGACGCGTTTGGCGAAAGGCAGAAGCGCGTGCATTCCCAAACCGCCGAGCTGCGGATCGGAACCCCGCCGACGAGATGCGGAAAGATCTCGGCCAGCATCGTTCGCCCCGTCGTCGGCAGGAACCGCATGGAGCCGGCATGATGGCCGTCCTTGTCGGTCACAACGACGTAGAGCGGGTTCAGGACGTCGTATTGGTCGGTTTCCCAACCCATCGTGTCCACCGTGACGTCCCAGCCCATGCGGTCCCGGAACTGCGTCGCGCGGTCGCGAAACATCTCTGCGGCCAGTTTGGCATGGGAATCCATTTGCGAACGATAGAAGAAGTGGAACATTTCAAAGCCTCCGGTTTGCCGATAACCGGAAGACTCTGGGAGAGCGCATTTACGAATTGTAAACGAATCGCGGAATGTGACGCTTGGTACGTCAGGATGCCCGAACGTGTGTCACCTTCGCTCAGAGGCAGATCAGGCCCCGGGACAAGGCGTTCGCGACGGCATGCGTGGTGTTGACGGCGCCGAGCTTGAAGCGCGCGCTTTCGATGTAGACGCGCAGCGTATGTTCGGAGATCTTCAGCTTCTCCGCCGCCTTCGCTCGCGACATTCCCGCCGCGAGAAGCGTGAGCGCATCCGTTTCCCGCGGCGAAAGCGAAGCGTTCGAATAGCTTCCGTCCCCGTCGAGGAGCAACGCACGCTCGTTGAAGTAATGCGCGGCCAGCAGGAGATCGTGCAGGTTCTGGCGGGTAAACCGGTTCCAGCTATCGTCGTTTACCCGGTGATTGACGGTGAACAAGGCGAACTGTCCCGCCGGTCCGCGAACCGGAAGGCTGAAGCCCTGATTTCCGAGACCGTGTGCGAGGCCTTCGGACAGGACCTGCCGCGCGGCCCGGCCGGTCCAGTCGAGTCGCTTCCAGTCGATGGGCGTGAACCCGCGGAAACAGGCGAGGACAACAGGATCCACGGTCTGGAAGTTCCGCTCGACATAGGTCTTGACCCAAACATCGTCGTAGGTGAGCGCCGCCCATTGCTCACCACCCGACTTTACGGAATGATAGACGAGATGCTCGACTTCGTACACATTTCGAAGGTCGACGATCGCCTCGCGAAGGTCGGCGAGCCGTGTGGCCTCATCCAGTCGCTCCAGCAAACTTTCGAGTTTGCGTGCCATTCGTCCCCGCATACATTGCGGGCGTCTGCGCCATTTCGATTGCAGCAACCATGATCGCTTCGTCCAGCTGATCTGCCAGACACGGCATGGCATTCGCCTGTGCGAAACTACGAAGATCGCCCAACACGTCGATGATCCATTCCTTTGACATGGGACTTTCCTTTCGGGAGGGTTAACGGAGCGTTAAGGCGAGGGTAGATCGCGCGATAGGAGGCCCGATATTCGCGGTTTGACCATCCCCCGAAATTGCGAGGAATGCCTCGGCAAGCCGCTGTCGTTTAAGGACTTGGAACAAAGATGGAACGACCCCTCGCCGGATTCGGGGAGGGGATAACCGCGAATCACGCCAGCGATGCGTGGTTCGGTCTTGACCTTTTTCGGATCACCCTAAGCGGCAATCTGAGCCAGTCAGGGTTCGCCCAGGGCGTCTGCATTGTCCGTAGGCCTATCTTTCGACGGCGCGTCTTGCAGGGCTGCCGGATGACGATCCGCGGCGACGGACGGGTTTCGGGGCAACGTCCGCGCATAGAATTGGAGGATCGGCCCGAATTTCGCCGTCAATGAAATGCGCTCGTCATCGAGCGCGACAACATTTCGGACTTCCAGCATGCGAAGGGCGACGGATACGGCCTGCTTCGCATCGCGGATGTCCGCATGGACGACATGACCGGCCGCCTGAAGCGTCGCCGCCCTTGACGACAGATGCCGGGCGACCGTCTCGATGTCGCGCGCACCGTCGATGAGGGCCTCGCAGACCAGAGCCATGGGAAGGACGGGCAACACCTCCTCTACCCGTGCCATCAGGACGGCCCCGAGAGCCGCGGCCGGATCCTCGTGCCCGGACCAGAGGAAGCGCCGAAGCGACACGGGACGCCCGAATGCGACGGCGGCATAGCCGAAACGCGTGAACCGCCCGGTGAGACGAAGCTGCATATGGCGCCAGAGATACCGGATCACCATCCACCAGCGCAGGCGGAACGGGTTCGCCGCGCCGGCCTGCGCCGCGATCAGCGCTCGATCCTCGAGGACGCGTTCGTAATTCACCGCCACGGGGACGAAAACGACGTCATGCGTCCTCTCATGGTCGTGGTCGGCGATGATGTAGCTCAAGATGCCGAGTTTCGGGGCATGCAGCGCACCGTCCCGGCTGAGCCGCCCTTCCGGGAAGATCGCCTGAGTGACGCCGTTCTCCGTGGCAATCTGCACGTAGCGTGCGAGGACCTTGCGGTAGAGCGGATTCAGGTCGCGCCGGCGGACGAAATAACCGCCCATCGCGCGGATCAGAGGACCAAGCGGCCAGCGTCGCGCCCATTCGCCGACCGCATAGGCCAGCGCGGCGCGCCGCGCCACGAGCCAGGTGACGAGCACATAATCCATGTTCGAGCGATGATTCAGGACGAAGACCACCGTCGCCTTCGGATCGACCCCCGCCATCGCATCGGCCTCTCCCGAGACCCGAACGCGGTACAGGCTTCGCGACAACCATTGCGCCAGCCGCGTCGCGACGCCGAAATAAAGAAGCGCGGAGAAGCCCGGCACGATCTCCCGCGCGTAGCGTCGGGCGGTCTCGAAAGCGACCTGCTCCGGCACGCCTTCTTCTCTCGCATGGTCGACGATCGCGCGCGCCACGTCGGGGTCGTGGATCACCCGATTCACGGTATCCATCCGACGCGCCAGCTTGAACGGCTCGATCGGCCGAACCAGTCGCGCGTTGAGCCGAGCGACAAGGCGCTCGGCCCAGCGACGGAAGAACCAGCGGACGGAAGGAAACAGGAAGTGGGACGCGAACGTCACCGCGGCGAACCCGACAAGCAGCAGAAGCGCCCAGAGAGGAACCTCGATGGTCCGGAACATGCCGGGATTGTGCAGCTTACCGAAGGGGGCGTCCATCCGCTTTCGGCCCTCGCACGCCTTCTGCGGCACCGAAATCCTGTGAATTGTATAACGGCACTCCTGCCAGCGTATCGCCCGTGAGACGAGAAGCTTCGGCATCGGCGATAACGCTGCATCGCTTCACCTTGCGATCGCATTGATGACCACGCCTTCGAAATACCGAAAACGTTAACGGCGATACCGCTGCCTAATTTGCCGACCGTCGGAATCGACCCTTCAGACAACCGGGAGATGCAGCGTTTCACGAATGGCCATAGAATCGAACTGGCCTTCGGCATGAACAAGCGAGAAGCGCGGCGCAGCCCGGACAGCAGTGCTCTCACTCAACTCGATTCGAACATACTCTCAACCCCGTGCTCGGCCGGAAGCGCCGTCCGAAGGAAAGGTTTTTGTCGAATCCTGTCCGAGGCCGAACTTGAATCTGCCGTTAATAGTCTTGGAATGTATCTCGCTTGAATTAGATCACGGTGAGAATTAAGGCGTGCCAAGGCAAAACAAAGAGGATCTCGATGGATCTCGACAAGATGAACAAAAACGAGCTGCTGGACCTGCAGAAGAAGGTGAACGCCGCCGTCAAGGGCTACGACGAGCGGCAGCGGAAAGAAGCGCATGCGAAGCTCGAAAGCCTTGCAAAGGAGATGGGCTACAACCTTTCCGATTTCACCGGGTCGAAGAAGACCAAAGCTTCTGGCGCCGCGCCAAAATACGTGCATCCGGAAAATCCGGGGAAGACATGGTCCGGCCGGGGACGACAGCCCCAGTGGTTCAAGGACGCTCTGGCGAGCGGCAAGATGGAATCCGATCTGGCTATCTAGATCCCGGCTGAAATCGGGTTGAAAAGGGACGCGGCATTCGCGTCCCTTTCTTTTTGGAGGTCCAGATGACTCCCCATATCCGCGCCGAACCCGGCGAAATCGCCGAAACCGTCCTGTTGCCGGGCGATCCCCTTCGCGCCAGATGGGCCGCGGAGACGTTTCTCGACGCTCCGCAGCTCGTGAACGACGTCCGTGGCATGCTGGGCTTCACAGGTACATGGCGGGGGCATCGAGTCACGATCCACGGCACGGGCATGGGCATGCCGAGCCTGTCAATCTATGCCAACGAACTCATTACGACCTACAGCGCCAGGACGCTCATACGGATCGGGTCCTGCGGAGCGATGCAGAAGCATATCGCGGTGCGGGACGTCATCCTCGCCATGTCGGCCACCTCTCTCTCGACGCCATCGCGTGGCATCCTGCGGGAAATGAATTTCGCGCCCTGCGCCGATTTCGGCCTGCTGTCCGCGGCGCATGCGGCGGCGCGATCGAAGGGCTCAACCACGCATGTCGGGGGCATCTATTCCTCCGACGTCTTCTACGATGAGCGACCCGATCTGAACGAGCAGATGACACGTCACGGTATCCTGGCCGTCGAGATGGAGGCGGCGGAGCTCTACATCCTCGCCGCGCGCCATCGGTGCCGCGCGCTGGCCGTGCTGACCGTCAGCGACCATCTCCTGACGCACGAAGCGCTGCCGGCATCGGACCGTCAGTCCTCTTTCGGCGACATGGTCGAGATCGCGCTGGAAGCGGCCTTCGCCTGAGTTCGCCCGCCGGGCGAACCGGCGGGCGCCACATCATCGTTCGATCAGATGACCACGCAATCGAGCGGTGGGAAGCCGTTGAAGCCGACGGAGGAGTAGGTCGAGGTGTAGGCTCCGCAATTCCGGATCACCACCTTGTCGCCGGCGGCCAAAGACAACGGCAACTGCAGCGGGCGCTTCTCGTAGAGTACGTCGGCGCTGTCGCACGAAGGCCCGGCCAGAACGCAGGGGCCGGTCGCCTGCCCGTCGCGCGGCGTCGCGATCTGATAACGGATCGCCTCGCCTTCGGTCTCGGCCAGACCGGAGAACCGGCCGATGTCGAGATAGACCCAACGATGCAGGTCGTCGTCGGACTTGCGCGACACAAGCAGGACTTCGGCGGCAATCGCGCCGCATTCTCCGACGAGTCCGCGGCCAGGTTCGGCCATGATCTGCGGAACGTCACCAAAGCGCACGGCGATCAGGTTCATGACGGCAGCCGCGTAATCCGTCGGATGCTGGATGTCCTCGCCATAGAAGGCCGGGAAGCCGCCGCCGATGTTGAGGAGCTGGAGATCGAAGCCCGAAGCCACGGCGCGGTGCCAGATCGCGGCAACCTGATCGAGCGTGCTCGTCCACATCCGCGCCTCGCGCGTCTGCGAGCCGACATGAAACGATAGGCCGTGCGGAACGAGACCGAGCGCCCGCGCGTAGGCAAGCAACGAGAGCGTCTTGTCCGCGCAACAGCCGAACTTCCGGCTCAGCGGCCAGTCGGCCTCGGGATTGTCCACGATCACGCGGATATAGACGCCGGCGCCGGGGGCGTTCTCCGCGATCTTCTCCAGCTCCGCCTCCGCGTCAGCCGCAAAGAGCGTGATGCCGGCATGGTGGGCAAAGCGGATATCCGCGACCTTCTTGATCGTGTTCCCGAACGAGACATGCGCCGGATCGGCGCCTTGCCCGAGCACGAGCTCGATCTCCCCGCGGGACGCCGCGTCGAAGCCCGAGCCGAGTTGGACGAGCCGCTCGATGATCGCGACATGCGGGTTCGCCTTCACGGCGTAGTGGATCTGCGCGCGGCCCAGCCCGGCCCGAAGGGCGTGGAACTGACGCTCGACCGCGTCCACGTCGATGACCAGCGTCGGATGCGCAAAGTCATGGGACCGGATGTAGGATTCCACGCGCGACGGCGCGACGACGACGGGACGGCCGAAGCCGGTTACTGCGTTCATGGGTCATCTCCGTTTAGACCCGGCCATTCCGGAATACCCGCGAGGGGGGTTCCGGCGAAGACCGCTCAGTTCCAAGGGAGACGTTACCGTCGCTACGTAACCGTGCGTGATGCCGTGCCAGAGGCGCGTGCGTTGGCGTCTATGCGCGGGGATTTGGGGCGAAATACGATTCGGGTCAAGACACATCTTTCGGCAAATTCGCACGATCGCTTCTGTCCGGAGTTGACGTCGGAACATCGGCGGTCACAGGATCGTTAACGATTGAACCAAACCCATGGAGAATCTGATGACCACACCCCTCAAACTGCTGATCGCCCTGCCGTTCGTTGCGCTCATGGCCGGTTGCGTCGGCGCGAACGACCCGGTGAACACGGTCTCCGAGATCGAGGCGACGACCGACAGCGATATCGACGGCGACGGCACCGTTCCGCAGAGCGGGGTCGAGGTGGCGGCCGAGGGAGACTGATCCGGCATCACGCTTGCACGATCGCCCCCGTCTCGTGGACGGGGGCTTTTTTGTGCTCCGACGATAGCCCCGAGGAGCTTTCGGCCGTCAGAGCTGACGTTCCACCATCATCTTCTTGATGTTCTGGATCGCCCGCGCCGGGTTCAGGCCCTTGGGACAGGTCTTGGCGCAGTTCATGATCGTGTGGCACCGATAGAGCTTGAACGGATCCTCGAGGTCGTCGAGCCGCTCCCCCGTCGCTTCGTCCCGCGAATCCACGATCCATCGATAGGCGTGCAGGAGGGCCGCCGGCCCGAGATAGCGGTCGCCGTTCCACCAGTAGGACGGGCAGGCCGTGGAGCAAGACGCGCACATGATGCATTCATAGAGCCCATCGAGCTTCTCGCGATCGGCGATGGACTGGCGCCATTCCTTCGCCGGTGTGTTCGACTTCGTTTCCAGCCACGGCATGACGCTCGCATGCTGCGCGTAGAAATGCGTGAGATCGGGGATCAGATCCTTGATCACCGGCATGTGCGGCAGCGGATAGATCTTCACGTCGCCCTTCACCTCGTCGATGCCCCACGTGCAGGCCAGCGTGTTCACCCCGTCGATGTTCATCGCGCAGGAGCCGCAGATCCCCTCGCGACAGGACCGCCGGAAGGTCAGGGTCGGGTCGATCTCGTTCTTGATCTTGATCAGGGCGTCCAGGATCATCGGCCCGCAGGTGTCGAGATCGACCCAGTAGGTGTCGAGCCGCGGGTTCTTCCCGTCTTCCGGGCTCCAGCGATAGATCTGGAACTTGCGGAGGTTGTTCGCGCCCTCGGGCTTCGGCCAGGTCTTGCCCACAACGATCTTCGAGTTCTTAGGCAGGGTGAATTGAACCATGGAAAGCCTCCTAAAGGGTGTTCAGTAGCACCGGCAGACCGTCTGTCGCGAGGCACTGGATGGTGGCGGGCCGCTGCGCGACGTCAAGGACGATCCGCGCGGCGCGGTCGGGCGCGGACCGCGCCGAAGTCGCGAGCGTGATGATCTCGGATGCGGTGGCGCTGTCGATAATGCAGTTCGTCGCAGGCTCGAGCGGAATGCCTGGAAAACGCTCCGCGATCACCGGATTGACGGCGCGCCGCGCGGCGCTGCGCGCGACCTCGTCGGCGACGGGCGTGGCGCAGGCGGCGAGAAGCGGAAGGAGCAGGATCGCGGAAACGCTAGGCCGCATGGTCGAGCCTCTCCACCCACCGCGTCGGATGCGTCTCGTAGCCGAGCGCGACGAGGGCCGCGCCGTGGCGTGCCGCGTAGTCCCGGGCGATGTCGGGCGGGAACCGCGTTTCCCATTGTCGGGCCGCGCCGTCGGCCACATGCGACCGAACACGCGCGCGACGATCCTCCGGCCGGGCGAGACCGTCCCGCAGCGAATGGTCCCGGAACGCGCGCACGCCTTGCGCCACTTCAATCTCCGGCAGGCCGAGATTCCGCAGGTGCTCGCGAAAGATCCCGGCACCGTCCGGGGCAACCAGATCCTCGTAGCGCGCCTCGATCGTGTTCACACGTGGGGTCCAGGCCAGCATCTCCGCGACCGTTTCCGCGTGCCGCTCGCCCATCTCGAAGCGCAGCCGCGCGGCGTCGTCGGGAAGCGCACGCAGGTGCGCCTGATAGCTGAAGCCCCCGAGATCCGCCCGCGCCGCATGGAGGAACCCTTCCTCCGCCGCCTCCGTGTCGCGGTGGTAGCGCATTCCCGAAAGGAGCACGTCGCGCGGATCGCGGACGAGGTGGAGTATCCGCGCGTCCGGCCGCGTGCGGAGCCAGTCCGGAAAGGCCGACGACCATTGGACGAGCATCGCACGGTCCCGTTCGGGCACCAGTCCAGGCGGCGTCGCGGGATGCACCTGCCGCAGAACGACGCCGATCGCTTCGGCGAGCTGCCGGAAGACGGCGCGCATCCACATCGTTCCCGTCTTGTGATGGGTGCCGATGCCGAGAATACGGGGCGCGACGAGGTCCATGTCAGCGTTGCGCCCGCACCGAGGCGCAGTTCAGCAGCGCCGTGATCTCGGCGCCGTTCATCGGGGCGTCGGGGTCGGCAGCAACGTCCGGCCGGCCGATGTCGGACAGGCAGTTCGACAGTGCCCGGCTCGCCCCCGCATCGATGATCGCCGGGTCGGTCGGCAAGGGCCGCGCGTCGACGCAGCCGCAAAGAACCGTCCCGGAAAGGACGACGAGGCCGGCCCGCGCCCGACTCATCGCGGGATCGCCCGACAGGCGTCGAGGCGGGCCAGATCCTCGGGCCCGCGGGACAGGATGGTGCCGTCCCGAACCGGCACGCCCTCGTCCCGTGCGCAGCGCAGATAGGCCGCCCGCCGCGCCTCGGGCCCGGTCGGCATGCAGGCCGTGAGCGCAAGAACGGGCGCCAGGGCAAGCAGGACGACGCGCCCCATCGGTCAGTGCCGCCGCTCGAGGCAGGCGGCAAGGCCGGGCGCCGACAGGGACAGGACCGGGTAGCGCATCAGTAGACCCTCGCCTTCGGGGCGATCTTCTTCAGGTCGATGCCGCCGTCGTTGTGGCTCGTCAGCGGGTTCATGTGCACGCCGCGATAGCCGAGGTCGTACTTCATCTTGTCGCCCTTGAACCAGGTCAGCGAGTGCTTGCGCCAGTTCTCGTCGTCCCGGTCGGGGAAGTCCTCGTGGGCATGGGCGCCGCGGCTTTCCTTGCGCGCCTCGGCCGCGACCACGGTGGCCACCGCGTTCGGCATGAGGTTCGCGAGCTCCAGCGTCTCCATGAGGTCGGAATTCCAGATAAGCGACGTGTCGGTCACCTGCACGTCGTCCAACTTGCCGGCGATGTCGGTCATCTTCTCCTTGCCCTGCGCCAACGTCTCGGACGTGCGGAACACGGCCGCGTCGTCCTGCATCGTCTTTTGCATTTCGAGGCGCAGCTCGGCGGTGGCGACCTGTCCGCGCGCATGTCGCAGACCGTCGAAGCGGGCGAGCGCCATCTCGACGGAGCGGATGTTCGGCGTGGGCACGGCGGCGTCGCGGTCGATCACCTGCCCCGCCCGGATCGCGGCGGCGCGGCCGAAGACCACGAGGTCGATGAGCGAATTCGAGCCCAGACGGTTCGCCCCGTGGACCGAGGCGCAGCCGGCCTCGCCCACGGCCATCAGGCCCGGCGCAACGCGGTCGTCGTCACCGCCGGACGGCGCGAGCACCTCGCCCCAATAATTCGTGGGGATGCCGCCCATGTTGTAATGCACCGTCGGCAGGACCGGGATCGGCTCCTTGGTGACGTCGGCGCCCGCGAAGATCCGCGCACTCTCGGAGATGCCGGGCAGGCGCAGATGCAGCGTCTCGGGCGGCAGGTGGCTGAGGTTCAGGTGGATGTGGTCGCCGTCCTTGCCAACGCCCCGCCCTTCGCGGATCTCCATCGTCATGCAGCGCGAGACGACGTCGCGCGAGGCGAGATCCTTGTAGGTCGGCGCGTAACGCTCCATGAAGCGCTCGCCCTCGGAGTTGGTGAGATATCCCCCCTCGCCCCGCGCCCCTTCGGTGATGAGGCAGCCGGCGCCGTAGATGCCGGTCGGGTGAAACTGCACGAACTCCATGTCCTGCAGCGGCAGCCCCGCCCGCGCGATCATGCCGCCGCCGTCGCCGGTGCAGGTATGGGCGGAGGTGGCCGAGAAGTAGGCGCGGCCGTAGCCGCCGGTGGCCAGCACCGTCATCTTCGCGGAGAACAGGTGCAGCTTGCCGTCGTCGAGGCTCCAGCAGAGCACCCCCTGGCAGACGCCGTCCTCGGACATGATGAGGTCGATGGCGAAGTACTCGATGAAGAACTGCGCCTTCTCCTTCAGCGACTGGCCGTAAAGCGTATGCAGGATCGCGTGCCCGGTGCGGTCGGCGGCGGCGCAGGTCCGCTGCACCGGCGGGCCCTCGCCGTACTCGGTCGTGTGGCCGCCGAAGGGCCGCTGGTAGATCCTGCCGTCCTCGGTACGCGAGAACGGCACGCCGTAATGCTCGAGCTCGTAGACGGCCTTCGGCGCCTCGCGGGCGAGGTACTCCATCGCGTCCGTGTCGCCGAGCCAGTCCGACCCCTTCACGGTGTCGTACATGTGCCATTGCCAGTTGTCCGGCCCCATGTTCCCGAGCGAGGCGGCGATCCCCCCCTGCGCGGCGACCGTGTGGGAACGGGTCGGGAAGACCTTGGAGATGCAGGCGGTGCGGAGCCCCTGCTCCGCCATGCCGAGCGTCGCCCGCAGCCCCGCACCGCCGGCGCCCACGACGACGACGTCGTATTCGTGTGTCTCGTATTCGTAGGCGGCCATCTCTTTCTCCGGATTACAGGGCCAGCCGGGCCAGCGCGTAGAGACACGCGAGCCCGGCGGCGAAGCTGACGATATGGGACAGGGCGAGCAGAAGCTTCAGCGTCATCCCGCGGGCGTAGTCGGTCAGGAGAACCTGCGTGCCCTTGGCGTAGTGCCACCAGCCGATCGCGAAGGTCAGCGCCGCGACCAAAGCGGGGAACGGCCGGGAGTAGTAGGCCACGACCTCCGTGTAAGGGGCGCCGAGAATGGCGCCGAACGTGAACAGGAACAGCGGCACGACGATCACGAGCGCGAGCGAGGAGATCGTGACGCGCCAGTGCTGCTCCGTCCCGGTATGGGCGGAGCCATAGAGATTCGCGCGCTTGCGGTCCGTCAGAAAGGTCTGGGCGGGGGTTTCCATGGCGTCCTTCCTCAGAGCACGATGATCGTGAGAAGCGTCAGCACGACCGAGCCGATGATGCAGGCCCAGCCGAGCCGCTCGGCGCTGACGATGTCGAGCCCGCGCCCGGTGTCCCAGATAAGATGCCGGATGCCCGCGAGCGTGTGATACCAGAGCGCCCAGATCGAGCCGAGGAAGACGAGCTTGCCGAACCACGACGTGAGCACCGCGTTGGCCGTCTCGAACGCGTCCGGCCCGGCCGCGGCCGCGACGAACCACCAGGTGATCAGAAGCGCGGCGACGATCAGGGCATTGCCGGTGATCCGGGTCAGGATCGACGTGATCGAGGTGAGCTGCGGCCGGTAGACCTGCAGATGTGGGCTGAGCGGGCGATTGCCTCGGTTCACGTCTGCCATGCGTCATTCCCCTGTCGTCGATCTGCGGTGGTTCTAACGGTTTTCGCGGCGGTGTCACGGGCCGACCGAGGCAAACCGCCGCTTTGCGGCGTAGAGGCGCAGGCGGGAACCGTCGCGAAAGCCGTCCGTTCCCCCGGAACCGCGCGGAGGATTACGATGGCGAAGTCGCACGACGAGATCTGGGACGAATGGAGCGACCTGGTGAACATGGCGCCCAAGGAGCTCGAGGAGTTCCTCGACACGGGGGAAAGCAAGTCCGTCGGACGGGATTCCGGGGACGGCGAGGCCACGGGCCACAAGTCGGGCAAGCGGATCGTCGAGATCAAGCATACCACGAAGACCGACCTGTCGGACGATGACTGGGACCACATGGCGAAGGTCGTAGGCTACATCAAACGCCACAAGGCGCAGGGCGGCCCGGACGACGACATGGAACACTCGAACTGGCGCTACTCGCTGATGAACTGGGGCCACGACCCGATGAAGGAATGAGCGGTCCGTCGCCGCGGATGGTCTTGCGTTCGCCCATCGTGACAATGACCGATCGACACGTCAGACCGGCTCCGGGGCCTGGTTGTCCGGGTCAGGAAGGACACACTCGGCCGGTTGGGCCTGTCCGTAATGCCGCCGTGCGCAGCGGCCCCCTAACCCGTCACTGCGCGCCGAGCTTCATGCCCGGCTCGTAGGGTCCATCGACGTCTTTGGTCACTGCCTGCGCGCAGCGCATCACGCCGGCCCCGTGGTCCCAAGCATAGCTGGGCGCGCCGTGGAGAACCCAACCCTTCGAAAGGGCCTCGCTGACCTTGTGGCAGAAGGCCGAACTGTCTTCCCCGGTCAGCAGCCGATAGAGCGTCGTCATCCTCCTCCTCCGAACGGGTTCACGCCGGCCCAGAGGTGGATGGCGACAGCCACGACATAAAGGACGAGACCGATGGCCAGCGCCTTCAGGTCCCCCTTGACCGAAACGTCCGTGGGCCTGTCCCAAGGCTGGCTGCGATTGATCACGATCACCTCCGCCACCGCCCAGGCCAGCAAGCCTCCGAAAAGAAGGATCGAGGCGAGATCGCCGTTCACCAGAAGATGCGCGACCGCCCAGATCTTGAATGCCGTAAGCTGCGGATGGCGGATGCGGGCGCTGAGCGTGCCCTTCGCGGCACCGTTTCCGAACAGCGCGAAGGCCGCGAGCATGAGAAGGTTGTTGACGTGCTTGAGCCAGAGCGGCGGGTACCAGACGTCGACATAAGGCGCGGCCCGATAGCCGAGGACCATCAGGACGACGGACAGAACCAGCGCCAGCGCGACGAGTCCCTTGCCGGGATCGCCGAGACGCGCCCGCGGCCCGGGAGCGACGCGCTTGAAGAGATGCGCCCCGATCCAGAGCACCAATCCGGCGACTAGAAGGATCATGTCCCACTCTCCTGTCGTGCGATCGCGGCTGCCCGGGCCAATGTCCGGCGAGCCATGTCGATATGAAGGTTCTCGACGATGCGGCCATCGAGCACGGCGACCCCCTGCCCGCGCGCCGTCGCGTCCTCGAACGCGGCGATCTGCCGGCGGGCGAGATCGACGTCCGTTCCGTCCGGCGCGAAGATCTCGTTGGCGACGGCGATCTGCGCGGGGTGGATGAGCGACTTTCCGTCCATGCCGAGGTCCCGCCCTTGCTCGCATTCGGCTCGCAGCCCGTCCGCGTCCCGGAACGCGTTGAAGACGCCGTCGATGCAGGGAACGCCGCCGAGCCGGGCCGCGAGGAGGCATGTCTGCAACGCCGTCATCAGCGGCATCCGGTCCGGCCCCGGTCGGCACCCCAGCTCCTGCGCAAGGTCGTTCGTCCCGAGCACGAAGCCCCCGATGCCTTCCACGCGGGCGATCGCGGCCGCGTTCGAGATGCCCAGAGCCGTCTCCATCATCGCCCAGACCCGCGCCCGCCCCGCGAGCGCGTCCGCGACGCGGGCCACATCGTCGGGAACGTCCACCTTCGGCAGCAGAAGGGCGTCGATGGGCAGGTCGGCGACGGCCGCGAGATCCGCGGCGCCCAATTCCGTCGCCGCCCCGTTGATCCGGACGATCCGCATCCGACGGCCGAAATCCGCCTCGCGCAGCATGTCCGTCAAAGTCCTGCGGGCATCGTCCTTGGCCCCGGGCGCCACCGCATCCTCCAGGTCGAAGACGATCGCGTCCACGGGCAGCCCGGCCGCCTTCTCGAGCGCCCGCCTGTTCGAGGCCGGAACGTAGAGGACGGATCGCAGGGGGCGGAGTTCGGGCATCGACGGGATCCTGAGCGGTCCTTCTTGGAACCACGGGGGGCAACCTTTCGCAAGACGTCCGCAACCGAGCGACCGCTCGTTGCGACCGTTCCCCGCGTCATGGCGCGGCCGCCCGGTCCGTTAACCTGATTTTCTTGTTCCTCGGCGAATGTCGGCCGCACCACTTCGGTTCCGGCACCGACCGGACCCGCGCAACGGACGAGACGGGACTTTCGCCGTTCGTGTCCGTGTCGGCGTCCCGTCGCTACTCGTGAAAGGAATGTGCCATGACGAAGACCCAGTATCTGAATGCCTTCTTCGCGACGCTGACCGGGATCGCGCTGACGCTCCTGACGCTTCCGGCCCAGGCGGGTCAGTCCTGCGGCGCCCGCGACGAGGTGATCGAGCGCCTCGGCGTGAAATACGGCGAGACCCGCCGCGGCCTCGGGCTCGGCGCGAAGGACCGCGTCGTGGAGATCTTCGCCTCCGACGAAACCGGATCCTGGACGATCACCGTCACCCTTCCCGACGGTCGCACCTGCCTCGTGGCGAGCGGGCAATCCTGGGAGGACCGCGTCGACGACCTCGCCCACATGGCCGACGCCGACGCCTGACCGACGGACATCGCGAGATCGCCGAAGGGCGCCCCGACGGGCGCCTTTTGGCGTTCGCACGTGCGGCGGGGGGCCTTGCGCCGGGCCATGCGGCCGCGATAGCTGAACCCGCACGAGAGCACGGACGTAACGGACTTATCGGAGACGGACATGGCCCGACCCAAGATCGCCCTCATCGGCGCCGGACAGATCGGCGGCACGCTTGCCCACCTCGCCGCCATCAAGGAGCTCGGCGATGTCGTCCTCTTCGACATCAGCGAGGGTATTCCGCAGGGCAAGTCGCTGGACATCGCCGAGAGCGGCCCGGTCGAAAAGTTCGACGCGAAGCTCAAGGGGACCAACGACTACGCCGACATCGCCGACGCCGACGTCTGCATCGTCACCGCCGGCGTGCCGCGCAAGCCCGGCATGAGCCGGGACGATCTGCTGGGCATCAACCTGAAGGTGATGAAGGCGGTCGGGGACGGCATCCGGGAAAACGCGCCCGACGCCTTCGTGATCTGCATCACCAACCCGCTCGACGCGATGGTCTGGGCCTTGCGCGAATATTCCGGTCTGCCGCACGAGAAGGTCGTCGGCATGGCCGGCGTGCTCGACTCCGCCCGCTTCCGCCATTTCCTCGCGGAGGCGTTCGACGTGTCGATGCGCGACGTCAGCGCCTTCGTCCTCGGCGGCCATGGCGACACGATGGTGCCGCTCGCGCGCTACTCCACCGTTGGCGGCATTCCCCTGCCCGACCTCGTGGACATGGGCTGGACCACGCAGGACAATCTCGACGCGATCGTACAGCGCACCCGCGACGGCGGGGCCGAGATCGTCGGCCTTCTGAAGACCGGCTCCGCCTTCTATGCCCCCGCCTCCTCGGCGATCGAGATGGCCGAAGCCTACCTCAAGGACCAGAAGCGCCTGCTTCCCTGTGCGGCTTGGGTCGACAACGCGTTCGGCCTGAATGGCATGTATGTCGGCGTTCCGACCATCATCGGCGCCGGTGGCGTCGAGCGGATCGTGAACATCAAACTGAACCGCGAGGAGCAGGGCATGTTCGACAAGTCCGTCGAGGCGGTCACTGGCCTCGTCGAAGCCTGCCGCGGCATCGACAACGCGCTCGGCTGAACGAAACGCGGAGATCGCCCCGTGGAGACTCGGACGATGGGTCACGTCCGGGGCGATCGCTGGTCAAAACCCATCCTCCGTCACGAGATCGAGCCCGTCGCCGATACGGCCGTCCTGCCAAAACCCAAGGCGAGCACGGAGGTCGCGCGAGGCTGTGGAGTGGCTCGGACGCTAGAAGTCGCAAGGCTCTGGGGCTGAATGCAAGCAATCTCGTATTTGCCAGGGCGCAGCGGGGTTTGCTGGAAACATTCTGCCTGCATGTCTCTGACCGGGGATCGCGAGAAACGGGAACGTCACCGCCCTCGATCCGGCACATGGCACATGACGGGTAAAGCGGGGGGGCGTCAGGAATTGCGACGCGGCGACCAAGGTCCCGCGTGAGCGTATACCGAATTGCGTCCACCACGCTTCAGACGACATTCAAGTTTGGAACGCCGCGAAGATCACCGGTCTCGTAGACGTGGCGTTCGTCTGCCGAATACACATCGCCATTGCGTTCCTGGGCTGCAGAGCCCCGGAGCCCTGATCGACCGCCTGTCCCCGAGATGGTAAATCTGTTCTGAACGACCTTGGCGAAGCTCGGCGCGAGGTCGACGGCGCGCTGGGCCGGTACCGCTCGACGCGTATGCTGGTCGCGGTTCGCGGTTTTCTGACGGAGGCTATCAGGTGCAGCTTGTTTGGTACCGGGACAAGGAGGGGAATATAGGGGACGATCTGAATCCCTGGATCTGGCCTTCGATGCTCGATTACGAGTTCGAGTCGTCCAGCGACACGGGGTTTGTCGGGATCGGTTCCATTCTTTCGGATGTCTATGTCGCCCGGTATGCCAAACGGATCGTGTTCGGCGCCGGAGTGCGCCGGCCCGGACGCGTTCCCGACCTTGCCAAGGGTTCGTGGGATTTCCGGTTTGTTCGCGGCCCGCTCTCCGCGAAAGCCTGCGGAGGCGTTCCCTACATAAGCGACCCGGCTATTCTTGCGCCCCTGCGGTTCGAGGAAGGGCGCCACAGGAACGGATTTACCGGAGGAACCGAGACGGGGTTCGTTCGGTACTTCAAATCGCCCCGGAGCCAGGCGAAGGCCATCTGCGAGGAGCTGGGCATGGTCGAGCTCGATCCCACATTTTCGCCGGATGAGTTCCTGTCTCGTCTAAGTCGATGCCGCAGGGTCGTGAGCGAAGCCATGCACGGCGCGATCCTGGCCGATGCGTTTCGTATTCCCTGGGTGGGCATTCGCCTCAACTCGGACCGTCATGAGGGAAGGACTGCCGGTTTCAAATGGCGGGACTGGGCCTTCAGCCTGGAGCTCCCGGCATCTGTCGTGCCGCCGAGTCGTCCGCTGAACCTTCTTCCATATCCCATCCGGATGCGGATCGGGCCTTCACCGACGACCGGGCAGGCGATCGCGAAGGTTCGGGCAGCCTCTGCCGCAAACGCGTTTCACCTGAGCGATACGTCGGTCCTCCGGAAACGTCAGGCACAGATCATGTCGGAAATCACGAGGCTCAAGAAGGAACTCGGGCCGGCGCGTTCGTAGGACGCATCAAATGCGCGTGGCATGCCGTCGATTGGGCCCCGACGATCGCAACACGAGCGTCGCTGCTTCCGTTTCCGGCGCGTTCCCGATAGGCACGTCATCGAGCCCGGCCGGCTGGGCTGCAGCGTGCGATCCTCGACGGAGACTTTTATGAACATCCACGAATATCAGGCCAAGGCCCTCCTGCGGGATTACGGCGCTCCGGTCAGCGATGGCGTGGCGGTGACGCGTGCCGCAGATGCGAAGGACGCGGCGAACCGGCTCGACGGCCCGCTCTGGGTCGTGAAGGCGCAGATCCACGCGGGCGGACGCGGCAAGGGCTCCTTCAAGGAGGCCGATGCCGGTGAGAAGGGCGGCGTCCGGCTCACGAAATCGGTCGAGGACGCGGCCGAGGAAGCACGGCGCATGCTCGGCCGGACGCTCGTGACGCATCAGACCGGACCGGCCGGCAAGCAGGTCAACCGCATCTATATCGAGGACGGCTCCGACATCGCGCGCGAGCTCTACCTCGCGCTGCTGGTCGATCGCCAGACCAGCCGCATCGGCTTCGTCTGCTCGACCGAGGGCGGGATGGACATCGAGGAGGTCGCCGCCTCCACCCCCGAGCGCATCGTGAGCTTCGGCGTCGATCCGGCCACGGGCTACCAGCCCTGGCACGGCCGCCGCGTGGCCTTCGCGCTCGGACTCGAGGGCGCGCAGGTCAAGCAATGCGTCAGCCTGATGGGCATCCTCTACAAGGCCTTCGTCGAGAAGGACATGGAGATGCTGGAGATCAACCCGCTCATCGTGACCGATACCGGCGACCTGAAGGTGCTCGACGCGAAGGTCGGCTTCGACGGCAACGCGATCTACCGCCACAAGGACATCGCCGAGCTGCGCGACGAGACGGAAGAGGATTCCAAGGAACTCGCCGCCTCCAAGTACGACCTGAACTACATCGCGCTCGACGGCGAGATCGGCTGCATGGTCAACGGCGCCGGCCTCGCCATGGCGACGATGGACATCATCAAGCTCTACGGCGCGGAGCCCGCGAACTTCCTCGACGTGGGCGGCGGCGCCACGAAGGAAAAGGTGACCGAGGCGTTCAAGATCATCACCTCGGACCCGAACGTGAAGGGGATCCTCGTCAACATCTTCGGCGGCATCATGCGCTGCGACGTCATCGCCGAGGGCGTGATCGCCGCGGTGAAGGAGGTCGGCCTGAAGGTTCCGCTCGTGGTCCGGCTCGAGGGCACGAATGTCGAGAAGGGCAAGGAGATCATCAACCAGTCCGGGCTCGACGTGATCGCCGCGGACGATCTGAAGGACGGCGCCCAGAAGATCGTGAAGGCGGTTAAGGGGTGAGCGCCGGTCCGCGACATCGTCGCGGGCCCGTCGGTCCGGTGGACCGGTCGGAGGCGCGAACGCGGACGGCGCGGGCGACCGAAGGCCGATCCCGGTCGGCCCTCGTGTCCCGGGAGCCGACGGGCCGCGCGCCCCGCCGCCCGTTTCGTCGTTTTCGGACATTGCTGCTCGGTGCGGCCGGGGCCGGCCTGCTCGCGGGGCGCCAATCCGTTTCCGGGCCGGCCGGCGGCGCGCCCCCAGGCGCGCCCGGCTTCGATCGGAGCGTCGCGCTGTCCCTCGCGGCGGAGGCGCGTGATGCCTGCGCGCGGCACATGCCCGACACGCAGGCGACGCGCGACGCCCTCGAGGCGGCCGGGCTTCCGTCGATCGGCAATGACGGGCGATTTCATTTCCACACCCCGGACCGCTTCGACCTGTTGGTCGCCGTCAACACGGGGACGCGGTCACTGACCTGCTTCGTCGCCGTGCGGAACATGACCGAGGCGGAGGCGCGCGGCCTGATCGGCCCCTGGCTCGAGGTCGCCGAAGCCGAACCGGCGTCCGACCTGTCGGGGAACGGACGCGAGGTCTGGCGCGGGCGCTTCCGCGGGGGCCCCGTGACCCTGCTCGTCGGCGACGACATCCGTCTGCCGGGCCTGCGCGGCCGTGCGATCGGAGCGCAGGGCCAGTGAGGCTGCGCCGCTGTCCTCCGTCGCCGCTCACCCTGGCGACGATGATCCGGGGAGTCGGCTCATGAGGCGCGTCTCCCTCCCCTTCGCGCTCCTCCTCCTCCTCGCTCTCGCGGGCTGCGTCTCGACCACCAACGGGTTCGAACGGGGCGTCAGCGACATCGCGGCGCAGCGGATGCGGTTCGCGACGGAGGCGGTCTGCCTCAACAACAGCTCGCAATCCGCGCAGGACCGCGCGGCGCAGCGCCTGAACTTCCCCATCCGGGAGCGCGACGGCGCCTCCACGATCTACGCCAATCCGGGCACCCTGACCTACGTGCGGATCGGACCCGCGCCGGACCAGACCTATACCGACGAGACCGGCACGCCGCAGGTCGTCCGCGGCAGCGGCTGCTCCGTCGGCTCGCCCGCGGTGGGGATCGAGCGCGCCAACCGGCTGGCCGGGGAGATCCTCGCCCCGCGTCTGGTCGACGGCAGCGACATCCTCGCGGCGCCGCGGGGCGCGGGGCGCAACCGGTCCGGCGGGGTCGGATTCTTCTTCGACAGGCTGTCGGTGACCCTTCCACAGGCGCGCACGACGTTCCTGAACCCGGAAACAGGCGAAGGCGCCGCGTTCGATCATCCGGTGATCCTGATCGTGCATGGCCAAAGCCAGAAAGCGGAAATCCCACAATGAAAGCCATCGTCCATATCGGAATGCCGAAATGCGGCTCCACGACCATTCAGAATTGGCTGAACGAGAATGCCGGCGCGCTGGCGGAGCGGGGGATCGCGTACGACAACGCGAGCATGCCGGGCTATCCGACCACGATCGCGCATCAGGGGATCCGGATAAGCCAGAGCGACCTGCTCGGAAAGCTGGTCGAGAACCCGACGATCCGCCGGACGCACAAAATCTTCTCCCTGGAGGATCAGCGCCGCTTCGCACGAAAGTTCTCGGACTATTTCGGCAATCTGGTCGGCCGGCGTCAGGAGGAGACCTTCGTCGTCTCGTCCGAATATCTCGGGGCCAACACGCGGACGCCGGACGGCGTCCGCGCGCTGGAAAGCTGGCTCGGCCGTTATTTCGACGACATCCGGTACGTCGTCTATTTCCGCAGGCAGGAGGACTGGCTGGCGAGCTCCTATTCGGAGCGCATCAAGCGCGGCATCAAGCAGACCCTGCCGGAGATGATCGAGGCCAACGCCAAGCAGAACTGGTTCCGGAAGGCCGCCATCTGGGGCAACGTCGTCGGGGACGATCGCGTGGACGCCCGCCTGATGGAGCCGGACTTCCTGATCGGCGGCGATCTTCTGGAGGATTTCTCGGACCGCATCGGAACCACCGCCGAGGGCCTCGCGGTTCCGCCACGCCAGAACGAATCCCTCACGGCGGCCGGAGCGGAATTCCTGCGCGTGGTGAACACCCGGATCGAACACACGGTGGACGACGGCCGGAAGGTCAATCCGCAGAAGGTCGCGATCCGGCGCGTGCTGCTGCAGCAAACGCTGAAGCTGCCCAAGATCAGGCTCGATGCGGAACAGGTCGCGCATGTCCGCGAGGTGAACGCGGCGAGCAACGAGAAGCTGCGGGAGCGGTTCTTTCCGGAGCGCGCCGAGCTGTTTCCCCCGAAACCTGCCCCGGACGCGAACGGCCCGTCCCTGCGGGCGGAAGACGTCGCCACCGTCGCGCTCGACGTGATGCTGTCGCTTCAAAGCGAGGAATCCCTCCCGGAAGCCCAAAACGCTTGAGTCTGCCGCGCGGAGGGTCGAGACACGGGACCGAACGGCCACGAAACCGGAACGATGGATGGCAGGAGGCCGCAATGGCCGATCAGACAGGCGGACGTTCCGGGGCCACGCGCCCCGACCTGCCGGCAAACGGATCGGGGCACCTCCCGGGGTCGAGGCGATGTCCGGTCCCTCATGCGACGGACGGCTCCCACGGCTTCGCCGTTGCAGTCCCTCGCCCGGCGGGGGATCGCGGGCGCGTCCTGTCCGAAAGACATCACCCCGGGGCGTGAGCGCGCGCGCCCGGTGCAGTAACCGAAAGACACATCCCAGGAGGCCCGGATGGCCATACTTATCGACGAGAACACCAAGGTCATCTGCCAGGGTCTGACCGGCTCGCAGGGAACCTTCCACACGGAACAGGCGATCGCCTACGGCACGCGGATGGTCGGCGGCGTCACGCCCGGCAAGGGCGGGCAAACGCATCTCGACCTGCCGGTCTTCGACAGCTGCCACGAGGCCGTGGCCGAAACAGGGGCGAACGCGTCCGTCATCTACGTTCCGCCCCCCTTCGCCGCGGACTCGATCCTCGAGGCGATCGACGCGGAGATCCCCCTCGTCGTGTGCATCACCGAAGGCATCCCGGTCCTCGACATGATGAAGGTGAAGCGCGCGCTCGACGGCTCCAGGACCCGTCTGATCGGGCCGAACTGCCCCGGCGTCATCACGCCCGGGGCCTGCAAGATCGGCATCATGCCCGGCCACATCCACCGGCGCGGCTCCGTCGGCGTCGTGTCCCGCTCCGGGACGCTGACCTACGAGGCGGTGAAGCAGACCACGGATATGGGGCTGGGCCAGTCGACCGCCGTGGGCATCGGCGGGGATCCGATCAAGGGCACGGAGCATATCGACGTGCTCGAGATGTTCCTCGCCGACCCGGAGACGACCTCGATCATCATGATCGGCGAGATCGGCGGCACCGCCGAGGAGGACGCCGCCGCGTTCCTCGCCTCCGAAAGGAAGGCCGGCCGCTGGAAGCCGACTGCCGGCTTCATCGCCGGCCGCACCGCCCCTCCGGGCCGCCGCATGGGTCATGCCGGCGCGATCGTGGCCGGCGGCAAGGGCGATGCCGAATCCAAGATCGAGGCCATGCGCTCCGCCGGCATCGTCGTCGCGGACAGCCCGGCGACGCTTGGTGAAGCGGTGAAGGAAGCGATCGACAAGGGCTAGATCGTTGGAGGGGACGGGACGAGCAGAAGCATCGGAAGCCACCGGCACGGCGGCGGGAACGACCGGCATATTTCTAGTCGTCCCGAACGGTGCCGTGCATCCGATGACCGGGGGCGGGCAGCGCACACGGATCTTCTTCGATGCATTGCGGTCCATCCATCCCGTCACGGTCATCCTGCTCGGGGTTCCGGAAGACACCAAGGCGGGGGTGTTCTTTCCTGGTGCGGAACGCGTCGTGGGCATCCCCGTCAGGACTTTTGACATCCATGCGAGTGGACGGATCGGAAAGGTGTGGAAGATCATCAGGCGGGTCGTCCTGCCGCGTGCCGACATGGCAGCCGACCCGGCGCTCACGACACGTTTGAACGAGTTGACATGCGACCGCGGCCAATCGCTCGTTGTGTTCAGGTACTTTCTGACATTCGCGCGTTCCGGCCTGATCGACGAAGGCGATGCCGGTCGGCGGATCGTCGTCGATGTCGACGATCGCGATGACCGGAAGATGGCCGTCCAGCTTCGCTCGCGGCTCGGTCGTATCGCGGGCCCTGTCGCCGTTCGTTTCCTGACGCCGCGCGTTCTGTCCCTGATGACGGAGCGCCTCCGCGGGGCGGGACACGTCTGGGTCGCGAAAGCGGAGGATCTGTTCGCTGCTTCGAACCTGAGACAATCCGTCGTCCCGAATGTGCCCTTTGCCTCGGAGGGCCTGGAGGATATCGGGCCGGCCGGCGAGGGGCGGACCGTCCTGTTTTTTGGCGGGCCGGGTCACATGCCCAATCGCCAAGGGGTGCTCTGGTTTCTGAACAATTGCTGGTCGAAGGTACGTGCCGCTGTTCCGGAGGCGGTGTTCCAGATCGTAGGGTTCGGCGACTGGTCCGGTCTGGCGTTGCGCCACGGCAACACGCCCGGGGTCGAGATTGTCGGCACGGTCGAAAATCCGTCCGATGTCTATGCGAACGCGCGCGTGGTCGTCTGCCCTATTCGTGAGGGAGCAGGATCGCAGATCAAGTTGATCGAGGCATGCGCGTTCGCACGTCCGGTCGTCGCGACCCTTCTCTCGGGATCCGGTTTCGGCCAGGAGATCGCGAACCAGATCGAACCGATCGACGATGCTGATGCATTCGCCGACAGATGCGTTATGTACCTGGAAGATGCCGCGGCCGCGACTTCGAAGGGTACCATGCTGCAAAAGCTGCAGAGACGCTATTATTCCCGTGCGGCGGTGGCGACGCGCATTGCCGGAGACCTTGCGGACGGACTAGGCGTCGTACCCGCAGAAGGACCGACCCGCCGCAGGCCCGCCTCCCCCAGCCCAACATGAAGGTCCCGCCATGACCGACCAGTCCCCCAACGACGTCTTCCGCTCCACCTCCTTCATGCAGGGGCACAACGCCGCGTATCTGGAGCAGATGTACGCGCGCTACGCCTCCGACCCGGACGCGGTGGACGCGGCGTGGCGTCAGTTCTTCGACACGATGCAGGATGACGCGGGCGCGGCGGAGGCCGAGGCGGCGGCACCGTCCTGGGCGCGGACCGACTGGCCGCCGCAGCCCTCCGACGAGCTGACCGCCGCGCTGACCGGCGAATGGCCGGCGCCGCCCGTCGACCCGAAGGAGGCGCGCGCGGCGGGCGACAAGATCAAGGCCAAGGCCGAGTCCTCCGGGGCGACGATCACCGACGCGCAGGTGCGGCGCGCGGTGCTGGATTCGATCCGCGCGCTGATGCTGATCCGGGCCTACCGCATCCGCGGCCACCTCGCCGCCGATCTCGATCCGCTGGGCGTGCGGACGCGCGACCCGCATCCCGAGCTCGACCCGAAATCCTACGGCTTCACGGAAGCCGATCTCGAGCGGCCGATCTTCATCGACAACGTCCTCGGGCTCGAGGTCGCGACGCTGACACAGATCGTCTCGATCCTGCGACGGACCTATTGCGGAACGTTCGCGCTGCAGTACATGCACATCTCCGACCCGGAGCAATCAGCCTGGCTCAAGGAGCGGATCGAGGGCTTGGGCAAGGAGATCGCCTTCACTCGCGAGGGCCGGCGCGCGATCCTCAACAAGCTGGTCGAGGCCGAGGGCTTCGAGAAGTTCCTCCACGTCAAGTACATGGGCACCAAGCGGTTCGGCCTCGACGGCGGCGAAAGCCTGATCCCGGCGATGGAACAGATCATCAAGCGCGGCGGGCAGCTCGGATTGCAGGACATCGTGATCGGCATGCCGCATCGCGGTCGCCTTTCGGTGCTCGCCAACGTCATGGAGAAGCCTTACCGGGCGATCTTCAACGAGTTCCAGGGCGGCAGCTTCAAGCCCGAGGACGTCGACGGCTCGGGCGACGTGAAATACCATCTCGGCGCCAGCTCCGACCGTACCTTCGACGGCAACGTCGTCCACCTGTCGCTGACCGCCAACCCCTCCCATCTCGAGGCGGTGAACCCGGTCATTCTCGGCAAGGTCCGCGCCAAGCAGGATCAACTCGGCGACACGGAGCGCAAGAAGGCGGCGGGACTGCTCCTGCATGGCGACGCCGCTTTCGCGGGCCAGGGCGTGGTGGCGGAATGCTTCGCGCTGTCCGGCCTGCGCGGGCACCGGACCGGCGGCACGATCCACATCGTCGTGAACAACCAGATCGGCTTCACGACGGCCCCGCACTTCTCGCGCTCCTCGCCCTACCCGACCGACAACGCCTTGGTTGTCGAGGCACCGATCTTCCACGTCAACGGCGACGATCCGGAGGCGGTCGTCCATGCCGCCAAGGTCGCGATCGAGTTCCGTCAGAAGTTCGGCAAGGATGTCGTCATCGACATCTTCTGCTACCGCCGGTTCGGCCACAACGAGGGGGACGAGCCGATGTTCACGAACCCCCTCATGTACAAGACGATCAAGAAACAGAAGACGACCCTGTCGCTCTACACCGAGCGGCTCACGAAGGAGGGGCTGGTCCCCGAGGGCGAGATCGAGGGGCTGAAGGCCGCGTTCCAGGAGAAGATGGCCGCCGAGTTCGAGGCCGGCAAGGACTACCGCCCGAACAAGGCCGACTGGCTCGACGGCCGGTGGTCGCATCTCGACCGCCGCAAGGAGGACGACTACGTCCGCGGCGAGACGGCGATCTCGCCCGAGACGTTCGAGGAGGCCGGCCGCGCATTGACCAGGGCGCCGGAGGGCTTCGCGCTGCACAAGACCATCGGGCGCCTGCTCGACGCCAAGGCGCGGATGTTCGAGTCCGGCGAAGGGTTCGACTGGGCGACCGCCGAAAGCCTGGCCTTCGGGTCGCTCCTGACGGAGGGCTATCGCGTCCGCCTGTCGGGGCAGGATTCGACCCGCGGCACCTTTTCCCAGCGACACTCCGCCTTCGTCGATCAGGAATCCGAGGAGCGGTACTACCCGCTGAACCACATCCGCGAAGGGCAGTCGCATTACGAGGTCATCGACTCGGCGCTGTCGGAATACGCCGTGCTCGGCTTCGAATACGGCTACAGCCTCGCGGAGCCGAACGCGCTCACCATGTGGGAGGCGCAGTTCGGCGACTTCGCCAATGGCGGGCAGATCATGTTCGATCAGTTCATCTCCTCCGGCGAGTCGAAATGGCTCCGCATGAGCGGGCTCGTCTGCCTCCTGCCGCATGGCTACGAGGGACAGGGGCCGGAACATTCCTCCGCGCGGCTGGAGCGGTTCCTGCAGATGTGCGGCTCCGACAACTGGATCGTCGCCAACTGCACCACGCCGGCGAACTACTTCCACATCCTGCGGCGGCAGCTGCACCGCGACTTCCGCAAGCCGCTCATCCTGATGACGCCGAAATCGCTGCTGCGCCACAAGCTCGCCGTGAGCCGCAAGGCCGAGTTCACCAGCGGCTCCAGCTTCCATCGCGTCCTCTGGGACGATGCGCAGCAGGGCAATTCCGAACTCGACCTCCTGCCCGACGACCGGATCAAGCGCGTCGTCGTCTGCTCCGGCAAGGTCTACTACGACCTGCTGGAGGCGCGGGACGCGGAGGGGTTGCGCGACGTCTACCTCCTGCGGCTGGAGCAATTCTACCCGTTCCCCGCTCTGTCCATGGTGAACGAGCTGCAGCGCTTCAAGCAGGCCCGGATCGTCTGGTGCCAGGAGGAGCCGAAGAACCAGGGCGGCTGGACCTTCGTGGAGCCCAACCTGGAATGGGTCCTCACCCGCATCGGAGCCGCCAACATCCGCCCGCGCTATGCCGGGCGGACATCCTCCGCCTCGCCCGCGACCGGGCTGGCGAGCCAGCACAAGTCACAACAAGCCGCGCTCGTTCAAGAAGCGCTGAGCACGGAGTAAGCCATGACCGTCGACGTCAAAGTTCCCACCCTCGGCGAATCCGTCACCGAGGCCACCGTGGCCACCTGGTTCAAGAAACCGGGGGACGAGGTGGCGACCGACGAGATGCTCTGCGAGCTCGAGACCGACAAGGTCACGGTCGAGGTCCCCTCGCCCGCCACCGGCACGCTGGGCGAGATCGTCGCGCCGGAGGGGGAGACGGTCGGCGTCGACGCGCTCCTGGCGACGATCAGCGAGGGGGCCGGCGCGCCGGCCTCCGACGAGGCGCCCGCCGCGGTGCCCGAGCCCGGCTCGAAGGAAGACAAGCCCGCGGCGAAGGCGCCCTCCGGCGATGACGGCGCGGCGGGCGGCGGCTCCGTCGACGTGATGGTCCCCGCCCTGGGCGAATCCGTGTCCGAGGCGACCGTGGCCACGTGGTACAAGGCCGAGGGCGACACCATCGCGCAGGACGAGATGCTGTGCGAGCTCGAGACCGACAAGGTTTCGGTCGAGGTGCCCGCCCCCGCCGCTGGCACGCTCACGAAGATCCTCGCGGGCGAGGGCGAGACCGTCGCCGCGGGCGGCAAGCTCGCGCAGATGTCCGCCGGCGCCGGAGCCGAGGTGTCCGCGCCCCACGCGGTCGATCCGAAGCCGTCGGAGGGCGCGGGCGAGGCCGAGACCGAGGAGGCCGTCGCCAATGTCGAGGCCGCGGGCCGGCGCGGCGACGTGGAGGACGCGCCCTCGGCCAAGAAGCTGATGGCCGAGCGGAACCTCTCCGCCGATCAGGTGCAGGGCACCGGCCGCGACGGCCGCGTGATGAAGGAGGACGTGCTCAAGGCCGCCTCCGCCAGGCCCGCCTCCTCCGAGCCCGCCAAAGCACCCGCGCCCGAGCCGAAGCCGGCCCCCCGCGCCCCCGTCGCCGCGGGGGACGAGAACCGGGAGGAGCGGGTCAAGATGACCCGCCTGCGCCAGACCATCGCCCGCCGCCTGAAGGACGCGCAGAACACGGCCGCGATGCTGACCACCTACAACGAGGTGGACATGACCGAGGTCATGGCGCTCCGGAACGAGTACAAGGACCTGTTCGCCAAGAAGCACGGCGTGAAGCTCGGCTTCATGTCGTTCTTCACCAAGGCCTGCTGCCACGCGCTGCGCGAGGTTCCGGAGGTCAACGCGGAGATCGACGGCACCGACGTCGTCTACAAGAACTTCGTCCACATGGGCATCGCCGCCGGCACGCCGCAGGGCCTCGTGGTGCCCGTGATCCGCGACGCCGACGCGATGTCCTTCGCCGAGATCGAGAAGGCCATCGCCGAGAAGGGCGCCGCCGCCCGCGACGGCAAGCTCTCCATGGCTGACATGCAGGGCGGGACATTCACCATCTCGAACGGCGGCGTCTACGGCTCGCTCATGTCCTCGCCGATCCTTAACCCGCCGCAATCGGGCATCCTCGGCATGCACAAGATCCAGGAGCGTCCGATGGTCGTCGGCGGCCAGATCGTGATCCGCCCGATGATGTACCTCGCCCTGAGCTACGACCACCGCATCGTCGACGGCAAGGGCGCGGTGACGTTCCTCGTCCGCGTCAAGGAAGCGCTGGAGGATCCGCGGCGGCTGCTGATGGATCTGTAGGCTTGACTACGTTGTCATAATGGGCAGCATATACCAAGGTGACGGCAGGCATCTTGTGTTCTTTGTTTACTGGTATTGTCGATGTCGGATGAAGAAATCCTAGACGCCTTGGTACAAGCCATCGACAGCGCGGCAGAACCGAGTTGGACGGAAACTCTGACTGCGATCGGCTTGGTGTTTGCCGCGCTTGGTTTAATTTTCACCGCGTTCCAGTTCTATCTATCGCGTAGATCGCTGGATGCAGACCACGATCGATCCCGGCGTCAGACGGTCAGCGATATTCTCCAGTTCTATGTGACGAATACGCAACCTGAGCATAACAAGATTGTCCAGCTCTTGGACGCAATAGATAATAACACGATAAAAAAACTTCGCGACGGCGAGCCAATAACTCTAGGCGGCAAAGAAAAAGAGTTCGCGTGTAGCGCTCTTCGATCTAATTTTCCAGATATCTATGATCGTTATTGCGCCGACGATCGGGAGAAGAGATTCAGCCACGCTGAAACGATGCAGTTGAGATATGTAATGCTGCAAGTTCTCAATCATTACGAGATATGCCTGTCACCGTGGCTTTACGGCATTGCCGATGAGCGGGCGATGGAAAATCAGTTTCGGGATTTGGTTGATGAACGTGACGGGCAACACAAGCTCGAAAAGGTTCGCTCCATCATCGGGAAGGACAAGTTCCCTGCTACGGAGGCATTCAAGGCAAAGCTTTTTCCTGCGACCCCACCCGAAAAGAAGGGTAGAGTGATCTGAAAGAGGCATGGCTTCGCAAGCAGGGTTCCAGCAACCTCGGCCTGCGCGAAGCTGCTTGCCGCTATCGCTAGCCATTCCCTATCGCAATCGAAGCGAGGTGCAGTTCGGTGAGACCTACCGCGTCAACGGCGCGCAACCGACATCAGGGACCGCGTCCTTTGCAGTATTGTCGTCCATTGAAGCGCAAGCGGCTTGCGACGCATCCTGCCAGCGTCTCGCCACATTCCGATGCCGCTTCGAGTTTCCCCGCCCCCGCTCTTCCGCTATGGAACACCCGATCCCGAGATGGTCGAACGGGCCGTCCCCGAACCGGAGCCCCCCCATGCACCTCCTCGTCCACCTCACCCCCGCCGACTACGACACGTGGAAGGCCGACTTCGACCGCGACATGGAAGCGCGCATGAATGCCGGCCTCACGCTCATGCAGCTCTGGCGCGACATGGACGGGACCGGCGTGACCGCGCTGTTCGAGGCCAATAACCGCAAGAAGGCCAGTGACTGGCTCGAGAACGAGCGCCGCACCGGCGGGTCGCTCGACGCGCGGTTCCTGCGGACCGCATGACCCCCGAGACCCGAGATTCCGTCCGCCGCGTGCTGGCCGCCTGGACCCTGCGGCTCGCCATCGTCTGCGTCCTCGCCGTCGTCCTCGTGCAATGGCAGGGCCCGACGCCGTGGCTCTGGGTGGCTCTGGCGCTATACGCCGCGGTCTCGCTGCTGTCGGCGATCATGATCGAGCGCGCCCGCCGCCGGCAGATCGGGCGGCGGGACACGCGGCCCGACCCGTGACGCCCGAGCTCACCGCGCTCGCCCTCGCCGTCCTTCTGCAGGCGGCGCAGTTCGTCGCCTACGCCATCCCCGCCAACCGCGAGCTCGGCCCCGGCTACACCATGTCGGCCCGCGACCGGGAACCGTCGCGGCGGATGTCCGACCGGACCGCCCGCCTCGGCCGCGCGCTCGCCAACCATTTCGAGGGGCTGATCCTCTTCACCGCCGCCGTCGTGGTGGTGACGCTGTCCGGGCAGGCGAGCGGGTTCACCGCCCTCTGCGCCTGGGCCTACCTCGCCGCCCGCATCCTCTACGTGCCGGCCTACGCGTTCGGCTGGCGGCCGGGACGATCGATCATCTGGGCCCTGGGCTTCGCCGCGACGCTTCTGATGGTCGCAGCCGCGCTGATCTGAGGGTGTTGCACGGCGCGGCGATGCACTACATCTGTGCCACACGCGTAACACAGCGGTAACACGCCCATAACACGCCGCGAGACCGACCCAATCGACCCCGGAGACCCCATGGCCCAATACGACGTCATCATCATCGGATCCGGCCCCGGCGGCTATGTCTGCGCCATCCGCTGCGCCCAGCTCGGGCTGAAGACGGCGGTGGTGGAGGGGCGCGAGACGCTCGGCGGGACCTGCCTCAACATCGGCTGCATCCCGTCCAAGGCGCTGCTCCACGCGACCGAGGCCCTGCGCGAGGCGGAGACGACGTTCCCGAAGATGGGCCTGAAGGGCAAGACGCCTTCCGTCGACTGGCCGCAGATGCAGGCCTACAAGCAGGACACCATCGACCAGAACACCAAGGGCATCGAATTCCTGTTCAAGAAGAACAAGATCGACTGGCTCAAGGGTTGGGGCTCCATCCCCGAGGCCGGCCGCGTGAAGGTCGGAGAGGAGACGCATGACGTGAAGCACATCGTCATCGCCTCGGGCTCCGACGTGGCCCCCGTCCCCGGCGCCGCGATCGAGGTGGACGGCAAGATCGTCGTCGACAGCGAAGGCGCCCTGAGCCTGCCGAAGATCCCCAGGAGCATGGTGGTCGTCGGCGGCGGCGTCATCGGGCTCGAGCTCGGCAGCGTGTATTCCCGTCTCGGCACCGAGGTGACGGTGATCGAGTTCCTCGACGGCATCACCCCCGGTCAGGACGCGGAAGTCGCCAAGACCTTCCAGAGAATCCTGTCGCGACAGGGACTTAAGTTCATCACCGGCGCCGCGGTCTCGGAGGTCGAGACGAAGAACGGGAAAGCCGAGATCGCCTACAAGCTCCGCAAGGACGACAGCGCGCACGACATCAAGGTCGACGTGGTCCTGGTCGCCACGGGCCGCAAGCCGCACACGGCGGGGCTGGGGCTCGACGCGCTCGGCATGTCGATGACGAACCGCGGGCAGATCGCGGTGGACGACGGCTACAAGACGAGCGTCGAGGGC
This sequence comes from uncultured Jannaschia sp., assembly GCF_947494025.1. Classification (GTDB taxonomy): domain Bacteria; phylum Pseudomonadota; class Alphaproteobacteria; order Rhodobacterales; family Rhodobacteraceae; genus Jannaschia. Next base: position 2,125 of record NZ_CANLTQ010000003.1, on the reverse strand, counting down.
ATCTACGCCATCGGCGATGTGATCGAGGGGCCGATGCTCGCCCACAAGGCCGAGGACGAGGGCATGGCCCTTGCCGAGATCCTCGCGGGACAGGCCGGACATGTGAATTACGGCGTCATTCCCGGCGTGATCTACACCCATCCCGAGGTCGCGAATGTCGGCCTGACGGAGGAGCAGCTGAAGGAGCAGGGTCGCGCCTACAAGGTCGGCAAGTTCTCCTTCATGGGCAACGGCCGCGCCAAGGCGAACTTCAACGCCGACGGCTTCGTGAAGCTGCTCGCCGACAAGGAGACGGACCGCATCCTCGGCTGCCACGTGATCGGGCCGATGGCGGGCGACCTGATCCACGAGGTCTGCGTCGCGATGGAGTTCGGCGCCGCCTCAGAGGATCTTGCCCGCACGTGCCATGCGCACCCGACCTATTCGGAAGCGATGCGGGAGGCCGCGCTGGCCTGCGGTGACGGCCCCATTCACGCCTGACCCGGCCGGGCCCCGCACGGCGCGGGGCCCGGCCGGACGCCGGGACGGATCCGGCGCCGTCCCGGACCCTTCGAGGCGCGCTTCGGGCGCCGCCCTTTCATTCCTTGCTGAAATCGACCGCGTGCAGCGTCGCGCCGTCGGTCCTGAGCCAGGCACGATGCGTGGCATAGTCCGGCACCAGCCGCTCGACGGCCGCCCAGAACCGGGGCGAATGGTCCATGTGCAGCAGATGCGCGACCTCGTGTGCGGCCACGTAGTCGAGCACTTCGGGCGGCGCCATCACCAGCCGCCAACTGAACATCAGATCCCCGCGGGAGGAGCAGGATCCCCAGCGGGAGCGCGTATCCCGCAGCGTCAGCTTTGCAGGGGATCGGCCGGCCGTCTCCGCGTAGCGGTCCACCGCAGCGGCGAGATGGGTGCGCGCGAGCGTTTGCAGGAGCGCCCGTACGCGCGGGCCGGCCTGCGCGTCGTCGACGACCGCGATCGTCTCGCCGAGATACCGCGCCGCCCGCCCGCCCCCCGCGACGATCGGCACGTCGCGCCCGAGGAGCGGCACCGTCCCGCCCACGCGCACGATCCGCCGCGCGGGCACCGCCGCGACGGCTCGCCGGACCCAGCCCGCCTGATCCCGCACGAACGCGCTCGCCTGCCGTTCGGACATGCCGGCGGGCAGGGTCAGCGTGACGCGTCCATCCGCGCGGCCGACCCGCAGCGACATCCGCCGCGCCCGCGCGGAGTGTCTAAGATGGACCGCGATCCCCTCCGAACCGGGCACCGGCAAGGTCCGCGCTGTCTCCGGTTGCCGGGGCTTGCCACCCCTTGTTCCCTGTGGCATCCGAGCCCAATTCCCTTGACCAGTGGCGCCGTTCCGGGCGCCCGGACGCAATGAAGGAACCGACATGCCGAAGGAAGAATGGGGCGTCAAGCGGGTCTGCCCGACGACCGGCAAGCGCTTCTACGATATGAACCGCTCGCCCATCGTCAGCCCCTATACCGGCGAGACGGTCACCGTCGATACCGGCAACAAGACCCGCATCCTAGCGGCGGACAAGGACGACGTTGACGCCAAGAAGGACGAAAAGGCGGACGACGACCTGCTGCTCGACGATGACGACGTCGACCTCGACGACGACAACGCGGAAGGGGACGAGACGTCCGACACCGTGCTCGACGATGACGAGGACGACGACACCGTATCCCTCGACGAGATCGCGGATGTTGGCGGAGACGACGACGAGGATTGATCGGGTTTTGTCGGGGCATCGCGCGGATTTTCCGCTTGCGCCGCCTCCGACCCTGCCCTAGACCGCAGTCCGGTCAGGGGCCTTAGCTCAGTTGGTAGAGCGCTTGCATGGCATGCAAGAGGTCAGGGGTTCGACTCCCCTAGGCTCCACCATTTCTGTTTTCGATACAGTCAGATAGTTCTCGGTGACAGGTCGGGACGTCTGTCTTCGAGGGGCTCGGAGGCGGCGTCATTCATAGCCTGATCGGTGTCTGGCGCATCGCCGAAAGGCTCGCGTTGAATCGCCGGTTTTACCGGCAACTGTACTTAGCCAGGTGTCTGCTGCGTGTAGTCTGTTCCTGCTGCGAGCATGGCGTTGAGGGTGCAGAGCAGCTTTCTGGCGGTTGCGACGAGTGCGGCTTT